>CAVXVL010000021.1:0-11323 GCA_963765085.1 Terriglobia bacterium
TAGTTCAATGGTGGACATCGGGCGCTAGACCCGCACAAGCCCGCCTTCGTCCCGTGGGTTGCGGAAACCAAGGGCTTCGTGTAACATCCCGTAGGAAGGCGAGTTCCGGATCGCCCAAGTGAATCATTGCGCTTGTATAAACATGACGTCGCGCATATCCGAGTGATTCGTCGCGACGCACCATGAGAAACGCTCACCCATGAGGAAGGTAATCGAATGAAGAACAAACGAATGGCTTCTTTTCTCGCATCGCTTGCGGCTCTGCTGTTCGCGAGTCCCGCGCTGGCGCACCATGGATTTGCGGGCCGCTACGACGAGGACCATCCGGTGACCGTGATGGGAACCGTGGTGGAGATTCAGTTTGTGAATCCTCACTCGATGATCTTTTTCGACGTGACGGATAAGACCGGCAAGACCGGCGGTGGCAGGCCGAATTGGGGTCAGCGGGGCAGTTGCATAACACAGAGGGGTGGAACCGCACCGACTCTCATGTGGGAGACAAGATCACGCTTGTCGGTCCGCAAAACAAGAATGGTTCCAGTGACATGAACCTCTCCCACGAGAGTAAAATCATCATGACGGACACCGGGAAAGTCATCCACAACAGTATTAAGGCCGAGCAAGCCCCGCCTGCAACACGGAACTAAGGTCGTCTTCAAGATCGCGCTTTTGCTTTGAGGCGGGTGCTTTGCGGCAGGGATGTGAAGCGGAGCCGTTCCCTTCCCCGCGCCGGGCCTGCGGTGGTTCGTTATTTTGTCGGCGCTTGCCAAAGGAGTCGTGCGATGAGGGACAGAAAAAAGGGTGTTGCTGGGCTCGGCCTGACGGTGGCAGCCTGGTGTGCTTGGTCAGCCCCGGCTCTCGCGCAAGCGCGTATGCCGATGAGCGGCCAGCCGCAACCGCCGAAAACCACCACCGCGCCGACAGGAAATCTGGCTGCCGAAATCGATCGCCTACATGAAGGCTTCCAATGCCGCGAAGGGCAATCAATTCGGCTTCGCGATCGCGCTCAGCGCCGACGGCAACACACTCGCGGTCAGCGCCATTTCCGACGACAGCGCCGCCAAAGGTGTGAACGGCGTCTCCAAAGACCACGCGACCAATTCCGGCGCGGTGTACGTTTATACGCGAGATCACGATGGCTGGAAACAGCAGGCCTACCTGAAGGCCTCGAATACGGCGGAAGGCGCTCAATTCGGAAACGCCCTGAGCCTGAGCGCCGACGGCAACGTATTGGCGGTCGGTTCTACCGGAGAAGCCAGTTCGGCCACCGGCATTAATAGCAATCAGAGCGACCGTTCGATGTCGGGTGCGGGCGCCGTCTATGTCTTCGCGCGCGCTGGCGCTGCCTGGTCGCAGCAGGCCTACCTGAAAGCGTCCAACACGGGCGGCCCGGATATAGGCTACCAGTTCGGCTACTCAGTCTCTCTCAGCGGTGACGGACGCACACTTGCCGTGGGCGGACCAGCGACCCCAGCAACGGCACCGGCATCAACGGCGACCAAAAGAACACGGATGCACCGGAAGCCGGAGCGGTGTTCGTCTTCAGCCGCAGCGGCAACGCCTGGTCGCAACAGGCTTACATCAAGCCCGGGACCACGCCGGTGCGCAATTTACTGTTCGGCTACGCCCTCGGCTTGAACGGCAACGGCGATACTCTCGCCGTGGGCGCGTACAATGACGAGGGCCGTAGAGGCGCCGTTTACGTCTTCGCGCGTAACAATGGGACGTGGTCACAACAGACGCGTGTCCTCGCTACGAACGGCCAGGTCGGGGATTACTTCGGATGCACACTGGCCCTCAGTGACGACGGCAACACCTTTGTCGCCGCCGCCGCGGAAGATAGAATCGCCCTGATCCGTGCCGGCAGGACGGACGTTTCGGACTCCGTCGGCGGGGCCTACGTTTTCGTGCGGGCAGGAGGCAAGTGGTCGCAGCAGGCTTATGTGAAGGCCTTTAATCCGCGGGCGAACGACCAATTCGGATGGGCTTTGGCCATGAGCCGCGACGGCAACACCATTGCCATCGGCTCGCACCTCGAGGATAGCGGTGCCAACGGCGTTAACGGGAATCAGTCGGATGCCTCCATGGAAGACTCCGGCGCGGTTTACGTTTACACCCGCACCGGGACGACCTGGAATCCCACGGCCTACGTCAAGGCTTCCAACACTCAGCCCGCCGCGGAGTTCGGCATCTCGGTTGCGCTGAATGGCGACGGCAAAATGCTCGCCGCTGGCGCGACAAAGGAAAATAGCGCTGCCAAGGGCGTCAACGGCAAGCAGGACGATCAGTCGGCCGTTAACCAGGGCGCCGCCTACGTCTATTACTGACGAGAATGAGAAAAACAGGTTGTGGACGGCCACATCCCCGGGCACGATTCC
This sequence comes from Terriglobia bacterium, assembly GCA_963765085.1. Lineage (GTDB taxonomy): Bacteria > Acidobacteriota > Terriglobia > Bryobacterales > Bryobacteraceae > Palsa-187. The sequence goes on from CAVXVL010000021.1 coordinate 2,379, forward strand.
CTGTTCATTCCTTTCCATCGCTAGATCTCAACATGACGGATTTTATGTCTCATTCTGTTTCTTTCTTCGGTTGTGAGGAGGCCCTGTGAGGAGCAATGTGAAGCTCGGAGTGAAAAGAACGGCCTTTCTTAGCGTAGTAAGCATGGTGATCTGCTTTTTCGGTGGTGTGCTTGCCTTCGGGCAGGCTGCCCCGCAACGCCCAGCGCAACCGCCACCAGCACAAAGCCAGGCGGCGGAACAGAAGGCAGAAGATGTCTTTAAAAATATTCAGATCCTGAAAGGAATTTCCGTGAAGGAATTCATGGATACCATGGGCTTTTTCGCCGCCTCCACGGGCCTCAACTGCGCCGATTGCCATGTCTCGGAAGAAGATTGGGACGCATACGCAAAGGATGACCGAGTACCTAAGCGGACCGCGCGCAGGATGGTCTTGATGGTGAATGGCATCAATAAAAGCTACTTCGGGGGGAAGCGGGAGGTGACTTGCTGGTCCTGCCATCGCGGAGGTGACAAACCTACTGTCACTCCGGATCTCGCTGTGCAATACAGCTCCGCGCCTCCGCCGGAACCGGATGAAATCACTGTGGCGGCCCCCCGCCAGCCTTCTGCCGATGAGATTCTGGACAAGTATATTCAAGCAATCGGCGGAGCTCAGCGTGTCGCCAGCCTAACCAGCTTCACGGCCAAAGGAACCTATGTAGGGTTCGACACTGCCATGATGAAGGTCCCGGTGGACGAATATGCTAAGGCTCCGAATCAACGCACCATGGTCGTGCATATGTCCGAAGGGGACAGCACCAGAACCTACGACGGGCAGCGCGGTTGGTTCACGCTGCCAGGCTTCCCTGTGCCACTAGTCGCGTTGAGTGGAGGCGATCTGAACGGCGCCAGGGTAGACGCGCTGCTGGCTTTCCCCGCGCGGATCAAGCAGGACTTCACCCAATGGATCGTGGGGTTTCCCGTTACCATCAACGATGTCGATACGCTGGTCGTTCAGGGGAGGCTGGCGTCCGGCGGCTTTCCAGTGAAATTATACTTCGACCCAAAAACGGGCCTGCTGGTACGTTCCGTGCGTCTGGTCAATTCCATCGTGGGGATGAATCCAACGCAGGTCGACTATGAAGATTACCGCGAGGTTAACGGAGTCAAAGTGCCGTTCAAGTGGACAGTGACTTGGACGGACGGACGGTCAGTCATCGAGTTGAGTTCGCTCCAACCGAACGTTCCGGTGGACGGAGCGAAATTTGGCAAACCGGCGCCACAACGCTGATCGTTTCCCTAAGAGGAATCCTTTCCACTCGGCGCGACTTCGTCATCATCGAAGTGGCGGTGTTCCTCCTCATCGTTCAGGAGGGGGTGATTCATCGGCTTGCCGGAATACGCCAATCCGTTGTGGAACGCCGCTAGGGAAGACGAAGTACGGACGGTCCTGACTAGAGCGATTTCAGCCTTCTGCCTATACACTTAGCCCCATGTCGAAGTTCCTCCTGCACCGGTTCGCGGCCTTCGCCGAGATCGAGCGCGGTATCATTCGGGAGCGCGTCTGCGCCGGGGTACGCGCAGCAAAGGCCAAAGGAACGCGCCTAGGGCGCCCCAGGCGCGTCTTCCGGCGCGACGAGGCCCTCCGGCTGCGTGCCGAAGGCAAGAGCTGGCGAAACGTTGCCAAGACCCTGGATTTACCCATGTCCACTGTAATCGACACCTGCCGTCCGTGTTCGGAAAACCCTCGCGCGCTCTAGCGCCAACGACCGCGCAAACGGTCTCGCCAGTTGCCGTTCGACAAACACATGATCCCCGTGCACGCCACGGCTCTACGATCCTCGATTCGACTCGCGTCAAAGTCCGAATATTTTCTACCGCGTCTTATGAGCAAGCGGCTTCAGTCCCCGACTGCCGGCTACGAGCGCGCGGGCAATGCGAGCTGCCGAGACCAGATGAGTTTGCGGGTCTTTCATGAAGATTCCGGTAAGTCGACCCTTTTTTAGGGGTCCGCCAGAATCATGCCGCCACCTGAGAGCCATGCTGACCGTGAACATGACGGGAAGATCGACCGGCACTGCGCTCATCAGCAAGACGAGCATGAGCGGAATCGTCTCGACGAACGGCGCACCGCGGATCAGCGACAGCACGACCACTACGCCCAGCAGCGCGCCGACAATGACGAAGAGCCACCGGACACTTAGCTACGACCGCTTCGATGTGAAGTTTCGGACGAGCCTCCTGCACGAATTCCGTGGTGCGGCCAAAGTAGGTCTTTGCCCCGGTCAGCATCACCACGCCGTTGCCTTCACCGCGCCGCGCTACGGACCCCGATGAGAGTACCTCGCCGGGCTCCTTGACCACGTCTTTCGCGGACAAAGCCATGATCAATTCGAGCATCCAGGCTGAGATCCCCCAGAATTTACTGAGGGATTTGAGGTCCGAGTGCCGTTTCTTTTCGACCACCTCGCTGTAGCCGTGCTCCTTCCGGCGGAGGTCCACTCGCGCGCGTAAGCCCGCCGTCCGAGTTCACCTCGAGCGCCGCAAGCATGTCGGGAATTGACGCTTTTGCGATGTCAGGGGCTCTTGCGTTTGCCGCCTTCCGGGGCTCCGGCATCGCCCGGGATTTACTCGAGTTTCCCTTGGTGAACATTCCTCTGCAGCTTACGCGTCTGACGCGGGGTTGCCCGTATCGTCGCAACCCCACTGATCTGACAATGCCAGATTTCTGGCTGGAACAGGAAATTCAGATCATCATTGCATGGGGCACGAAAGGCCGGCTAAATCTGGCTCCAATCGCGAGTGAGATCGTGAAGCCGATCCGGCCGCGGAGATCAATCGACTAGGGTGAGGTATCGCTCCATTCCATCTCCCGGAAAAAGTATCTTGTGCCGATTTTGAACGTGCGCCTGCTTTTGAAGTCCGAATCTCTCGATATGCCGGTCGAGCAATAACCGCAAACTTCGCCCGTTCGCTTTACTTTGCGCGTTTGCCGGGCGGCGGGACCACCTTGAGGTCCGCTTGAGATTCCGCTTCGCTCTTGGTGGGCACGACCTTGTCGGGATCGATCCGCACCATCATGTACGTGATGTGATCGGGAATCTCGGTAAACAGGTGACCCGTCCCCGCCGGAATCACAATCATATCTCCAGGCTTGAGGTGCGTCACCAGCGGCTGCCGGATTACATCGGCGTTGTATCCCGGACCGTTTTGCAGTCGAACGGTTCTCTCGTCGTCGGGTCTCTTCACGGGATTCACCAGATCCGGACCGGTGAGCAGCGTCGCTTCACCGCTGATCACGTGGTAAACCTCGCTGATCTGTTCGTGCTCGGCGACTGCCCCTTTTCGGTTTGGATCCGGAAGGAGCTTGCCGCGGGTGACCATGCCGATCCCCACCTGGACCTTCCCCACATCCACCGAACGCACTTGCTGGTCGATCAAGTGGTACTTCAAGGCCTTTGCTGTGTAGGCCTCCAATTCGGAAACCGGAATATAGGTGGCCGAGCAATGGCGGCAAGTCGGGTTGGGTCCACCGCCCTGCGCCATGAGCGTCAACACTGCGACGCCGATACCGGCGATGATCTTCGTTGAAATTCGTTGGCTTTTTTGCATGTGCGCTCCCGTTCCGGAATTCACGTTCATAGTTGAGACGTCGTTCTGAATTGCAGTTTATTGCTTTCCAGCCGTGCTGCCACGAGCGATTATACATGTTCCGCCTGTCGGGAGGCCAAAGCATGCGTGCTATCTTGCATTTGTATTCACGTCACGAGAGGTAGCGATGAAGATAAGAATGTTCCTCGCGTTTTTGCTCCTTTCCGCGCTGACAGCGGCCAGTGGATTCTCGCAGGCAATAGGGAACGAAGACGTCAAGATCTACGCGGCGGCCGTCGTAAAAACTCCCCTTACCGCGCTCGCCGCCGACTACGAAAAGGCGACGGGAAATACAGTGACGCTGGTTTTCGATACTGCCGGCGCCACGGCGCAAAAGTTTCGGGCGGATCCCCACGCGGCATTGCTGATCACAACCGTACCGCTGATTCGGGATGCCGAAAACAAGGGCGCGCTCCAGAATGGGACGAGTACCCTCTTGGGGAGCACGGTAGCCGGCGTCGCGGTGCCTCCCCAATCCGTGAAACCCGATGTCTCCAGTCCGGAAAAATTGAAGGCCGCGCTGCTCGCGGCCAAGCGCATTGCCGTTTCGGATCCGGCTCGGGGTGCGACCGTTGGGACTCACTTCATGAAAGTGATCGAGGCACTGGGCGTGAAGGACGAAGTCCTCCCGAAAATTACGTTCGCTAGTGACGGCTTCGCGACCATGCGGTTGGTCCTTGAAGAGGGAGTGGACATCGGAGTATCGCAATCCAGTGAGATTCTGCAGTCCAACCCAGACGCCATGGCAGGACCGTTTCCGAAAGAGTTTGCACTGGCCACAGACTTTGCGTTATGGCATCGCAACGACATGTCGCCTTCGAGCAAGGCCTTCGTCGCCGTCTTGACGGGCCCCGCCGGCCGTCTGCGACTCGCCGGCGACGGTGTAATGCCTCCCGCTGCCCGCCAGTGATGACATAACCCTGATAACATAAACCCGTCATGGGATCGGATACGATTGCGCTTCGCGCATTTTCAGTGACGGCGGTAGAGCGGTTGTGTGTCACATTGGTGCTCTTCTGTACCGTGGCAGGCGCACAGTGGTTGCACTATCCGACCCCTCGCGTCCCGCGAACAGCGGATGGCAAACCGAATCTGTCCGCTCCCGCGCCCAGGACCGCCGACGGCAAACCTGATCTATCGGGTATTTGGGAAGACGACACGGGGAAGCCTCCGGGGTCCTGCGTCGCGGGCGAATGCGAGGGGGACTCGACGAAAGGGACCAACCCGCTCGCCGGTAACGTCGGCTGGGTCGATTTCGGCGCGCGGCTTCCTGGTGGCCTTCCCTATCAACCGTGGGCCGCGGAGCTTGTAAAACGGCGGAGGGTGGATTACGGAAAGGACGATCCACCGACGCATTGCATGCCGCTCGGCGCGCCGCGCATGCTGGTCGATCCGTTGTACCGGAAATTCATTCAGAACCCCGAACTGCTCGTAATTCTGAACGAACGCGACGCGGGCTATCGGCAGATCTTCACCGACGGGCGACCGCTGCCGGAAGATCCGCAGCCGTCCTGGAACGGTTATTCCACGGGCAAATGGGAAGGCGACACTCTCGTCGTGCGGACGAACGGTCTCCGCGATGGAATGTGGCTCGATCGCAACGGCAGTCCATTATCCAACGCGGCAAAGCTCACCGAACGGTTCCGGCGTGTGAACTACAGCACCATGGAAATCGACGTGAGCGTAGACGATCCCAAGGTCTACATCAAACCGTGGACGGTGAAGGTCGTCGAATACATCGTTCTCAATACCGAACTGCTCGATTCGATTTGTGCGGAAAACGAAAGAGACGCTGCCCATCTGGTGGGTAAGTAAAATCGCATTTCGCGCGAATCGGGATTACTTCTGAGGCGCTTGCTTCGGCGGTTCGATCTTCACTAGCTTGCCGCCCGCGGATTCGTACGTCTCGGCTCCGACGGCGCCCGCCACGTTGAATCCCTTGCTGTTCAATAGATCAGCTGCCCGGCTCGCACGACCGGCGTGGTTGGATACTGTGACGATGATCCTATCTTTGGGAATCTCCGAAAGATGCTTCTCCAATTCCCCGATTTGGATGCTGAGGTAGACGGGAAATCCCCCAATCGTGGAAATCTCGTCCGGCCGCCGAAGATCGAGCAACAAAATTCGATCCGGATGCGACAGCAACTCGTCAAGCTCTGCGCGGCTTAGAACCTTGGCCTTCGATGACGCTGCCGTTGCCGCTTCCTGTTGTGGCGCGCCGCCGCTTTGCGCGAATGCCGTGGCCGCCGCCAACAATGCAATCAGTATCGAGTTACGCATACAGTCATTCCTCCGATAATTCCCAGATCGGATAGACGTCTCCGAACGGGCCGGGCCTTTCGGACGTGCGAGAAGAAATTCTGCTATCGCAATTCGAGAAAGACTCAGCTTCTCGATTGTACCTGTAGCTGCCGGATCCTGGTGACAGCTACCCTCGATCTTCTTCATCATGTGGCGGTCGATGTCACGTTGGCCGGGAAATTGCGTCGATAAGAACAAGCCTGATGACAAAAGTCTTGATAACTCTTGTGTTCACTGTAATTCCCCTGGGGGCACAGGACCCAACCTTAGCGCTAAAGGACGCAGTCCGGCTCGCGCTGGAGAAGAACAAATCGGTTGAAGCCTCGATCGCTGCCGGGAACGCGGCCAAGATGCGCGTGTCAGAGGCGAAGAGCGGACTCCTACCGAAAGTTACTTACGCAGAGTCGTGGACAAGGAGTGACAACCCCGTATTCGTCTTCAGTTCGTTGCTCACCCAGCATCAGTTCGGCGCCCAGAACTTCGAGATCGGCTCCCTCAACAATCCCGATTTCCTGAACAACTTTCAGTCACAGATCACCGCGGACCAGGTACTTTACGGTGCCGGCCAGACCAGGCGCGCCGTTCATTCCGCGGAGTTAACCAAGGACACGACGGCAGAAGAGGGCAGGCGTACGCAGATGGAAGTGATCGGGCAGGTCATTCGCGCCTACTACGACTCTCTGCTGAGTGTGGACCAAATGAGCGCCACCTCCCAGGCATTGCGTTCGGCGGAGGCGGACCTCGATCGGGCTCAATCGATCCGCGCCGCCGGAATGTCCACGGACGTCGACATGCTTTCGATACGAGTGCACTTAGCGGGCGTCCGCGAGCAGCGCATTCGCCGCGAGGCGGATGTAGACGTGGCTCGTGCGGCGTTAAACGACGCGATGGGACTTCCGCTGGAGACGCCGCACACGCTGACCAGTCAACTGATTCCGCTGAAATCTCCAGCGGCGATACTGCCGGAGCAAGAGAAAAGCGCTTTGTCCCAAAGACCGGAAGCGCGCGAAGCGAAGCTCGCCACGAATCTGGCAGCGACGGAGGTGGAAAATGCGTATGGCAACCTGCTCCCGCAGGTGATTCTGCACGGAGCCTTTGAAGCCGATCGCCAGCGGTTTGTGACCAGGGGGGCGGACAATTGGCTCGTATCCGTCGGCCTGCGGTGGAACTTATTCAACGGTTTTGCCGACAAAACACGGATACAAGAGAGCAAGTTTGCGCTGCAGCGCACCGCCGCGGAACAAGCCAGGGCGAGCTCCGCCATACTCTTGCAGGTGCATCGGGCCTATGCGGATCTGCGCGCGGCCACTGAGCAGATCGAAGTCGCCCAGGCGGCGGTGGCGGAAGCGGAGGAAAGTCTGCGCATCACGCAAAATCGCTACGAAGCGGGAATTAGCAACGTCACGGATTTGCTCCGAACAGAGACGGCCGTTCTCGAGGCGAGAACCAGACATCTGGAGGCGATTCGCGACCAGCGCATAGCCGCGGCGATGTTGGAGTTGGCCGCGGGTACGCTGACGCCGGACTCGGCGATCGTCATGGAGGCGGCGAAATGAGGAAGCTCGTGTGGCTGATTCCTTTGGGAATGGTGCTGGCAGGGTGCGGCGAAGTCCCGCCAGAAGACAAGCGCGCCGCCCCGCCGCCGGTCGTCGCGGTCCAAACCGTCGAGGTCAGGGAGCAGCAGTTTCCGTCCGTGTACGAGGCCACCGGAACCGTGCAAGCGCGGACTTCCGCCGTGATCGCCGCCAAGCTCATGGGCTATGTGCGCGAAGTCAAAGTGCAGACAGGCGATCGCGTGAAAGCGGGCCAATCGCTGGTTACGTTGGATGCCCGTGACCTGGATGCCGGTACCGCCCGCGCCGAAGCGGCACTCGAGGAAGTTCGCAGTTCCGTTCCGGAAGCCGATAGCGCCGTGGCCGGGGCGCAAGCGAATCTCGATCTCGCACAGGCTACGTTCAAGCGCATGCAGGATCTGTTTGCCAAGAAATCGATTTCCAACCAGGAGTTCGACGAGGCGTCCGCGAAGCTGAAGTCGGCGCAGTCTGCGCACGATATGGCTCGCGCCCGGCGTGCTCAACTCGATGCGCAGGCGGCCCGCGTCCAGCAGGAAGTTCGCGCTGCGCAAGTCACGCGTAGCTACGCTGAAATCACCGCGCCTTTCGCCGGCGTGATCGCGGCAAAGTCCGTGGAACCAGGCACGCTCACCGTCCCCGGCGCACCACTCCTGACAATCGAACGCGAAGGCGAATTCCGGCTGGAGGCGCCCATCGAGGAATCGCACAAACCGGAAATCCGGTTGGGCCAACCCGTTTCGGTGACGATCGATGGAATCGATCGAACATACGAAGCGCGCGTCTCGGAGATCGCACCGGCCGTGGACGCCGCCTCCCGTTCGTACATCGTGAAGATAGATTTACTGCCGCTGCCGGCGCTCCGCTCCGGGACCTTTGGACGAGCGATGTTCGCCTCAGCCAACCGATTGATGCTCACCGTTCCCGCGACTGCTGTGAGTGAGCGAGGGCAACTGCAGTCGGTTCTAGTGGCCGAAAACGGAGCGGCGCACAACCGCCTGATTACCGCCGGGAAAAGAACCAAGGATCAGGTGGAGGTGCTTTCCGGGCTCACCGCCGGGGATCGTGTTATCGTCCCGATTCCACGAGGTCTGATGGACGGCGCCGCCGTTCAGGTGCGGCCGTGACAGGAGAAGCGAAGTCCCCGCGAAAGCTCGGACCCGCCGGGAAGTTCGCACACGCATGGATCGACTCGAAGCTCACGCCATTGGTGGTTGCCGGGTCGCTTTTGTTGGGCGTGTTCGCGGTGTGGAAGCTGCCGCGTGAGGAAGAACCGCAAATTATCGTCCCGATGGTGGACGTGTTCGTTCAAATGCCGGGCGCCTCGGCGCGGGAAGTGGAAGAACGCGTCACCAAGCCGATGGAAAAACTCTTGTGGGAAATCCCCGGAGTCGAATACCTCTACTCAACGTCGAACCCCGGCATGTCCACCGTCATTGTGCG
>CAVXVL010000022.1:0-36285 GCA_963765085.1 Terriglobia bacterium
AGCGCCACATCGATACGGATATCCGCTCGGCGCTGCTCGATCTTCAATCGGCCGCCGACCAGGTTTCGGTCGCACAGAGCAACCTTCAACTCTCGGATCAAACCCTGACGCAGGCGCGCGACCGCTTCACGGCGGGCGTCACCGACAACATCGAAGTCGTGCAGGCGCAGGACGCCCTCGCGGCCGCGCAGGACAATCTGATCGGCGCGTTGTACGCGCACAATCTGGCGAAGGTAGCGCTGGCGCGATCCATCGGAATGACGGAAACGAATTTGAAGCAGTTCATCGGAGAAGTAAGAGTGGCCGAACCCAACGTGACAGGAAGAACGAAAGGAACGGAGGAAAGAAGATCATCGCCCTGGTGGTCGTTTTGTTGCTTGCGGCGGGAGGCTTTTATTATTGGACGCAGTTGCAGAAGGTGGAATCCACCGACGACGCGCAGATCGAGACATCGTCGCCATCAGCCCGCGCGTTTCCGGCCACGTCCTCGCGACGTACGTCGAAGAAGAACAGATTGTGAAAAAAGGCGACGTACTCGTGAAGTTGGATCCCAAAGACTTCGAAGTCGCCGTCGCGAAGGCGCGCGCCGATTTGGAAAACTCACTGGCATCGCTGAATACTTCGCGACGGATGTTCCTTTGACGTCCATGACCACCAGCAGCACGCTGACCGGCGCCCAGTCCGCGCGTCGCGATGCGGCCGCGGCCGTGTCGTTCGCGGAGCGCCAATTAGCCGTCGCGCAGGCCCGGCTCTCTTCCGCGCAAGCCAACGTGAAAGTGGCCGAAGCGAACTCGCTGCGCGCATCGCAGGACGTGGGGCGCTATAAATCGCTGGTCGCGAAGGATGAAATTTCGCGCCAGCAGTACGATCAGGCCGAGACCACGCTCGCGGCGTCGCAGGCGACCATTGAGGCGCAAAAAGCGGGCGTGATCGAAGCGCAGCAGAGTATTCAAGCCGCCGAAGTCGGCGTGGAGCAGGCCAAGGCCAAACTTGCGCAGGCCGACTCCAATGTGGAAGCGGCCATGACCGGACCCGAGCAGATCTCCATCACGAAATCGAAGGTGCAAGAGGCCGAGGCGAAAGTCGCGCAGCAGCGCGCCGCGGTGGAGCAAGCCGAGCTTGATCTTTCCTACGTCATCGTGACCGCCCCGGAGGACGGTGTGATCGATAGAGCCAGCGTGAACGCCGGGCAGAACGTTCAGGCCGGTCAGCAAATGATGTCGCTGGTGCCGCTGACCAACCTGTGGGTGACCGCGAACTTCAAGGAGACTCAGCTTCGCAATCTGAAATACGGGCAAAAAGTCGCGATCAAAGTGGACGCAAACGGGCGCGAATACAAGGGTCATGTCGAGAATGTGGCCGAAGCGAGCGGCGCTCGCTTGAGCTTGCTGCCGCCCGAAAACGCGACCGGCAACTACGTGAAAGTGGTGCAGCGCGTTCCCGTCCGCATCGCGCTCGATCCCGGTCAGAATGACGATCATCAGCTTCGCCCTGGCATGTCCGTGACGCCCGAGGTTTCCATTAAATAAATGAGGAGGACGAGGTTCCCGAGATGAGTACCACTCTCGAAACTCCCGGAGCGGACTTCCGGCGCCTCCTTCGGCGCCGCCCGCGCCGTGGAAGCCTTCGCACAATCCCTGGACCATCGCGATGGTGGTGACCATGGCGACGTTCATGGAAGTGCTGGACACCAGCATCGCCAACGTCGCGCTGCCCGCACATGGCCGGAAATTTATCCATCAGCGAGGACGAAGCCACCTGGGTGCTGACCTCGTACCTGGTCGCGAACGCCATCGTCCTGCCGATCAGCGCGTGGCTCTCCATGAAGTTCGGCCGCAAACGTTTTTACATGACCTGCGTGAGCATCTTCGGCATCAGTTCGCTGATGTGCGGACTTGCTCCCAATTTGCCCGTGCTGGTTTTTTTCCGCATCCTGCAAGGACTGGGAGGTGGGGGACTCGCTCCCACCGAACAGGCCATTCTGGCGGATACGTTCGCGCCCGAAAAACGAGGTCAGGCATTCTCTGTGTATGGCATGGCGGTGATCGCCGCGCCGGTCATCGGACCGACGCTCGGCGGCTACATTACCGACAACTATAATTGGCGCTGGCTATTTTTAATCAACGTTCCGGTCGCGCTGCTGTCTCTATTCCTGAGCGCGCGCGTGCTGGAAGATCCACCGTTTCTCGCCGATTTGCGCAAGAAGATCCTCAAAGTGGATTACGTCGGTCTCGCGCTGCTGGCCATCGGCATCGGCGCCTTGCAGGTGACTCTCGACAAAGGCGAGCGCGAAGACTGGTTCGGTTCGCCCTTCATCGTGTCGTTTGCGATCATTGCCGCCGTCTGTCTGGTCACCGCGATTATTTGGGAATATTATCAGGCCAATCCCGTTCTCGACTGTCAGGCTGTTTAAAGCTCGCAATTTTTCCGTCGCGTGCATGATGATGTTCATGCTCGGCGCGGGACTTACGGCGCCACGGTGTTGATCCCCCAGTTCCTGCAAACGCTGATGGGGTACACGGCGCTGCAGGCCGGATTGGTGTCTCGCCCGGAAGCGTGCTGATCATTATCACGATGCCACTCGTTGGCCGCATGGTCTCGCGCGTCGACGCCCGCTGGATGATCGCGTTTGGATTTGCGGCGACGTCGATTTCGCTGTTCCATATGACGACGCTGAATCTGGACGTCGATTTTTATACCCCGCTGATGATGCGTATTTATCAGTGCGTCGGTCTTGGATTCCTGTGGGTCCCTATTTCCACACTGTGTTACGAAGGTGTCCCGCCGGAAAAGAACAATAACGTGTCGGGCATGACCAACCTCGCGCGCAACTTGGGCGGAGCTTGGGCATCGCGTCGATTTCGATTATTCTTTCGCGCCGCTCGCAGTTCCATCAGAACGTGTTGGTCTCGAACCTCACCGGGTCGAGCTCGATTCTCGATCGCGTCGCGACCTTGTCACACTATTTCGTGTCGCAGGGATTGGATATGGCGCAGGCCACGCAGCGCGCCTATGGCATGATCTACGCCGACGTTCAGAGACAGGCCGCCATGCTCGGCTATATCGATGCCGTGTTCGTCTTCGCCTGCGCCCTTGCGCTGATGACTCCCGCCGCGTTCCTCATGAAGAAGGTCACCGGTCGATCACCTAAGCGCATGGGGCATTAAGCACGTTTTGCCGACCGCGGGATTGCAAACCGCTTCCTGCGGTCGCGGCTCGGTCGGTGTCATCCGTGTTAGCGGGCGATGGATCAGTTTGCGAAAACGAACCGGCCAGGCGAATCCGCAGCGCACACCGATCCGCGATCAAACGGAGCCGACCCCACCCGAGCCGCGCACGCCGTAAGCGGTTAAACGCAATTTTCAAAACATAGCGTCGTCTCGCCGTTTATAATCGACAGATCAATGACGCCTGAGCCGCCGACCGCACAACCACCCACCACGGAGCGCGAGACCTCGCGGCTCGAAGCCTTCAGCGATGGAGTGTTCGCGATCGCGATCACGCTGCTCGTGCTCGAAATCAAAGTTCCGCACATGGACGGACCTCCGACATCCTCCGCGCTTTCGGAGGCTCTTCTGCGCGAGTGGCCGGCGTACCTCGCGCTCGTAACCAGCTTCTTCACCGTGCTGATCATGTGGGTGCATCATCACATCGTGTTCCGCATGGTGCAACGCGCCGACGTTCGACTGATGTTCGTGAACGGATTACTTCTGCTCTTCATCAGCGTGGTCCCGTTCCCCACCGCCGTGATGGCCGAATATCTCGGGACCCCGGCCGCGCCCGCGGCGTGCACGCTCTACGCCGGATTCTTCGTCGGCATCAGCGTCTGTTTTCAGCTCCTGCGGCAAGCGGCATTCCGCGAGAGCGTTCTCGTCCCCGACGCATCGCCCGCGACGGTGCAGAGGCTGAGCCGCAGTTACTGGGCGGGTCCGCCGCTCTATCTCATCGCTACGCTGACGGCGCCGTTCTTTCCCCTGGCTTCGATCGCGATCTGCACGGCGCTATGGATTTTCTGGGCCGCGATGACGCGCGAGTGCTAGGGCGCCAATCGACTGCGTAGCTCACCACAATCCGACGATCAGCAACGCTCCGTAAACGATCGAGATCGCGAGCATCTGCAGTCCCACTCGTGTCAGCGGCATCTTCAATGCGGCGCGATCGGTATGGCGTCCCAATTCCCATCCATACCCATAAGCAGCGACGAGAAGAGCTGCGGGGATCGTCCATCGATAACCTAAATACGTCGTGGCTGCCGCGGCAACCACCATGACGCCGATCGCGACTTTGGCCGAACGCCGGACCCCGCGTTGAGATCGGCTCGGTTCTGTGCGTCGAAACGCGAGCTTCTAGCCGTGCGTGGATCACGAGAATTCCGGCCGTCGATTGTAGCGCGCACAAGACCCACAGCTCCCAACCCCACACCGGAACTTCGCCGAGCGCCGCCAGGCACGCCGCGAGCGACGTGGCCGTCAAGGCAACCGCGCTCACGACCTGAAACCATTCCGAACGTTGGCGGTTGGAAATGTTCATCCACACCGCGAGCGTCCCGAATGCCGCTTCGCAGAGGCCAAGCACGAGGTATTGACGCCACGGGCCGTAGACCAAAAGAATCGCGCAGGAGGACAGGAATAGGGGGAGCTCCAGGGCGAGCCAGCGCCACGCGACGGCCACTTCGGGATGCGGCTGCTTCCATACGAAACGCTGGCGGAGAATGGCCACCAGCGGATCTTTTAGCGCGAACGCGAACGCGACGGCGACGAAGGCCGCTGCTTCCAGCGCGATGGATTTCGGCGAGACCTGCCGCGCCAGGATAGCGGCGCACAAGAACGGCATCAGCAGCATGGCCGTGGCCCCATGCTCGCGCGGGAAGAAGGAGGCGGATTCAGTCGCGGTCATCGGTCACCGCGAAAGACATGTGAAATCGTGCACTCCACGAAGCCATCATCCCGAGCCCGCTACGGATAAAACTCCGTCGCGGGACCTGCTCTGGCCTTCTTCGGATTCGACAGCAGGCCCCACAACCGCGTTTGTGTAAGAGGATTATTTCACGACCGGCTGCAGAGCGCGGCTCGAAATGATGTGATCGATGAGCCCGTACTGCACGGCCTGCGCCGGCTCCATGATGTAGTCGCGATCCACGTCGCGCGCGATGCGTTCCACTTCCTGACCGGTCGCATCGGCCAGAATCTGGTTGAGCGTTTCGCGCATGCGGAGAATTTCGCGCGCGTAAATATCGATGTCCGTCGCCTGACCGGCCAGTCCGCTCATCGACGGCTGGTGGATCAGAATGCGCGAATGCGGCAGGCTATAGCGCTTGCCCTTGTTCCCGCAGGCGAGCAGCACGGCGGCCATCGAAGCGGCTTGTCCCACGCAATACGTCACGATGTTCGGCTCGACCAGTCGCATGGTATCGAGGATCGCAAGTCCCGCTGTGATCGATCCGCCGGGCGAGTTGATATAGAGAGAGATGTCCTTCTCTGGATCCTCCGCGGATAGGAACAGCATTTGCGCGATGATCAGGTTCGCCACGTTATCGTCGATCGGCGTCCCCAGGAAAATGATATTTTCTTTCAACAGGCGCGAGTAAATGTCGAAGGCGCGTTCGCCGCGCGACGTCTGTTCGACCACCATCGGCACCAGCACGGAATTCTGCATTGCTCTCTCCTTAAGAACCGGGTTTCCCCGCCTAACCTCTTGCCCCGAACTTCAGACGCGTCCCTCGATCTTTTGCGATCCTCGCCGGCGCGGCCGGGCGAGCAGACGGCGCTTCTCGCCGAGGGTTTTCGCCAGATCGGCGATAGAAGTCCCCCCCAAGTAATCCATGATACGCGACCGGAGGACCATCCATCCATCGTGCATCCCGCAGCCGGCTTGATCCTTGCAGTCGGGAGCGCCGCCGAGGCACCGGTCGAACCTGCCGGCGCCGTCCACCGCGTCCACAATCCGCAGCATGGAAATTTCTTCCGGTGGAATGTTGAGACGGAAGCCGCCGTGAGGTCCTTTGGTCGATTTCAGAAATCCGTGGCGCGCCAGGTCCTGCAGGAGCTTCGCGAGAAAATGCGAGGGGATGCCGGTTTCGGCTGCCACGTTCTTCACCAGCGCGAATTCACCCGGAGGAAGTTGCGCGAGCGGAATCAGAGCGCGGATCGCGTACTCGGCCGAACGGGAATAGATCATGGAGGACGAAAAATATAAGTTTATCCTTAAAGAACGATGTCAGAGAACGCAGGCGCGATGCGGGCAGCTTCCCTCGAGCGTGGCGGAAAGTCCAGCCGCATGTTCGTCCTTATCCTAATCGCAGCCATGGTGGGGATTTCCGTCGCGGTTATGATCTACGTATGGCGCGGAAGAATTCCGGCGCAACCGGGAATGCTGTATGTGCCCGAAGGCACATTCCTCGCGGGGTCGAGCAAAACCAGTGCGCAGTTGAACGCCTATTTCATCGATGAGACGGAGGTCCGCAATGCGGATTATGTAGAGTTTTGCCGCACCACGTCAACAACCTCTATCGCTTGTGCCGGCGCGGTCGCGGCTGCGCCCGATCTTCCTGTCGTCAACGTTACGGTTGCCGAGGCTCGCGCTTTCGCGCAATCGCAAGGCAAGCGCCTACCGACGCAGCTCGAATGGGAGCGCATCGCGCGCGGCGTCGACGGCGGTGTGTATCCGTGGGGTAACACTGCCGATCCGACACAGGCGAATCTGAGTGATAACACCAAGCTCTCGACACACGGATTGATGCCCGTGAGATCCTTCCAAGCCATCCCTGCCTACCAAATGGCCGGTAATGTGTGGGAGATGGTGGAAGGCGACGTCACTCCCAGCGACGCGGCGATCACGAAAGTCGCGCAGCTCCTGAACCCCCTGCCGACGGCCGGTGAGAAGTGGATCGAGATCCGCGGTGGGTCGTTCCAAACGCCGCTCAGCACCGCCGTTACCTACGAATCCACGCCGATCCCAGAACGCTATTCTTCTTCCGATATCGGCTTCCGTTGCGCGAAAACACCATAAGAAGACAGGAGACAGAAGTCAGGAGACGGAATAGAATCAGGAACAGCGATGCGATCCGAAGACAGAAGCGCCCTCGGGCGTGCGCACGGGTGGCACTGGGACTGTCCCAAACGTGTTCTCCCGCCTGACTCCTGTCTCCTGTTTCCTGTCTCCTGAAGTTTTTATGACCGTTCCCTGGAATCCTCACAGCTACGAAAACCGGCACGCGTATGTGTTTAAGTTCGGCGAAGACGTGCTCGGACTGCTCGCGGCGCAACCCGGCGAGCGCATTCTCGATCTCGGATGCGGCACCGGTGAACTCTCGGCTGCAATTGCGGAAGCCGGTGCACACGTGATCGGCCTCGATTTTTCCGCAGAGATGCTGGCGCAGGCGCGTGCAAATTATCCGGCCATTGAATTCATCCACGGCGATGCGTCGAATTTCACGCTTGCCGAACCCGTCGATGCGATCTTCTCGAACGCGGCCCTGCATTGGGTGAAAAACTCCGAAGGCGTCGGCACGAGCATTGCACGCGCGTTTAAGCCGGGTGGACGCCTGGTCGCCGAACTGGGCGGCCGCGGCAATATTCAATCCGTCGTCGACGCCCTGCGCGCAGTCCTCGGGCCGCAAGTCGCGATCCCTTGGTTCTATCCGGCCATCGGGGAGTACGCGTCGATGCTCGAGCGTCACGGGATGGAGGTTCGTCAGGCGCGGCTGTTCGACCGTCCCACACAAATTGAAGGCAAGGATGGAATGGAGAATTGGCTCAGCGTCTTCGCACGGGGAGCCGTTGCGGGAATGAACTCGGGGCAAGCAATCGCCGTCTTCCATGCGGTGTCCGAAGTCATGCGCGAGTCTCGTTATCGCGATGGAGTCTGGACGCTGGATTATCGAAGGCTCCGCATCATGGCCGTAAAGGTTTAAGTGGACTGCGGTTGGGGGCGGGACCTGCCACCAATCCGTTGTTAGACAATAGGAAACGATCTACAGAGGAGATGCGATGAAGAAGCATTCGCAGAAATCACCTGAACTGAATATCGACGTTGTTCCCATTCCCTCCCTCACCCGCCGCGAGATGATCGCCGGAGTCACACTCGGCGCGTCGCTGGTTGGCTCGGCGTTCGTTCCCCTCTCCGCGATTCAAGCGGCTCCGCAGGCCGTGCAAGCCACAGTGAAATCGGCACCGGCGTTTCTGCCCGAGCAGCGCCGTATTCTGGAAGCCCTTATCGATCGCATTATCCCGACTGACGAGAACGGACCCGGCGCTCTGGAGAGCGGCGCGGCCGACTACATTGATCGATCGTTCGTGGAATTTCTCCAGTCTGAAAAGCAATCCTTCACGGCGGGACTCGCGAACCTGGACGCATTCGCGCATACTTCGCAAGGCGCGGCCTTCGCCGAACTCTCTCCCGATAAGCGAGACGCCGTGCTGATGGCGATCGACGGTGGTCAAGCGAACAACCTCCGTGCGTTTTTCACGCGCGCGCGCCGTCTGACGCTCGAAGGTATGTTTTGCGATCCCTACTGGGGCGGCAACAAGAACTTCGCGGGATGGGATCTGATCGGATATCCGGGCGTGCGCCTCAACGTGACGGCCGATGATCAGCGCATGGGCAAGCCGGTCGCCCCGAATCACAAATCCGCATACACATCCAACGGCGGAGGAGAAAATCATGGCCACTAATCTGAAGCCAGTCGATGTCTGCGTCATCGGATTGGGCGCAGCGGGCGGCGTCGCCGTGCTGCCGCTCGCTCGCGCCGGTCTGAAGATTGCCGCGCTCGAAGCCGGAGTCTGGTTGAAGCCGAGCGATTTTCGCGCCGATGAAGTGCACAACAATATCCGCCGCATGGTCGGCGGCCGCAAGGGATGGAGTGAAATCCCGACCTTTCGTACTGGCCCCGATCAGCCGTCGCGCCGCTTCACGGTTCCCCCGATGATGAATGCGGTCGGCGGGACGTCGATTCATTGGGACGGTAATAGCTGGCGCTTTCATCCCTGGGATTTCAAAGTTCGCTCGGAGACGATTCGCCGCTACGGAGCGAGCGCGATCCCCGAAGGCTCGACCGTGGAAGATTGGCCTCTGACCTACGACGACCTGGAGCCGTTCTACGACACCATCGAATACGAAGTCGGCGTCTCCGGAAAAGCTGGCAATCTGCAAGGCCAGATCGATCCGGCAGGAAATGTTTTCGAAGGCCCTCGCAAGCGTGAGTATCCGATGCCGCCTCTGCGCGGCAGCGAGTTCATCGATTTGTTGATGACGTCCGCGCGCAAGGTCGGCATGCATCCGCATCGTGGGCCGGCGGCCATCAACTCGCGTCCTTACGGAGGCCGTTCCGCTTGCGTCTATCATGGCTTCTGCGATACCGGCGGATGTCACGTCAGCGCGAAGAACTCCACCATGGTCACCACCATTCCGGCGGCCATGAAGACGAAAAATCTGACCATTTTCGAGCGTTCGCAAGCGACGCGCATCGTCTCCGATAACAACGGAAAGGTCACCGGAGTGACTTACATTCGCGACGGCCAGGAATATTTCCAACCAGCGAAGGCCGTGCTGCTCGGGTCGTACACGTATGAGAACGTCCGCCTGCTGCTGCTTTCAAAATCGAAGGCGTATCCGAACGGCTTGTCGAATAATCACGGACAAGTGGGGAAGCATTACATCGGGCATTGGGCCTCGCGCGAAACGGCGGCGCTATTTCCCAACGATCTGAACATTTGGTACGGAGCGCTCGCGCAGAACGTCGTGGTGAACGATTGGGCCGACGATAGTTTCGATCACACCGGCCTCGGCTTCATCGGCGGCGCGAGCCTGACGGTAAATCATGAAGTGCACCCCATTGCCGCGTCGGTTGCGCCGACGTTCGGAAAGACTCCACAGTGGGGGTCGAAATACAAGGCCTATTTGAAAGCGAACGCCGGACGTTGGGTGGGCTGCTACGCGCAGTGCAATTCGCTGCCATACGAGAACACGTATCTCGATCTCGATCCTGAGGTGAAAGATCCTCTCGGCGACCCGGTGTGCCGTATCACCAGCGGTAAAAAAATCAACGAGCCTCGTGCGAGCCTCTACGCTTCGAACAAAGCGGCCGAGTGGTTACGCGCCGCGGGGGCCGTCGACGTCGCGGTTGCGGCCGGTTCGCCGGAAGGGCCGAACCTCAGCGTGCATGGCGTCGGCGGAACGCGTATGGGAAAGGATCCCGCCGCGAGCGTGGTCGATCCATTCGGTTTTTCGCATGAAGCCCCGAATCTCGGCATCGTCAGCGGATCGGTGATGGTGTCGCACGGAGCGCGTAACCCAACGGAGACGCTGCAAGCGCTCGCGTGGCGCACGGCGGAACATCTGGTGAAGAGCTGGAAATCCATAGCGGGCTAGCGAGCGATAGGGCGGGGACTAAAGCCCCCGTTGCAGGCTAAAGCCCGCTCCACGTCACTTATATCTGCGACCGCGCTTCATCACGAGCACGGGATTCCGCAGCACATCCATATTCCGTAGAGGGTCTCCCTGCACGGCAATAATGTCGGCAAACTTGCCTTCGCTGATCGACCCTGAATCCTTGTCGGCGCCCATGAAAATCGCGGAAGCGATGGTCGCGCGGCGGATCACGAGCAGCGGATCCATGCCCAGGTCGTGAACCCAGGAATCCATCTCCTGCCACATCGCGTGGCTATGCGAATTGCCGATTTGGCCCGCATCGGTGCCGAAGATAAACTCGACGCCGGCGTCGCGAAGCTGGGCGATTTTCCGCAGCGTAATTTCGCGGGCCATGGGAACAGGCTTGGGCTCCCACTTGAGAATTGCCTTGCGCATTGCGTCGACGATGTCCGAAGGGAAGCCCGCGACTGTCGCCGGATCGTCCACCATTTCCGGATTGTCACGCAGATATTCCATGCGCAGAGGCAGACTCACAGTCGGCGTCCAGTACAAAACTTTCGATGCGGTCCGCGCGCGCAGCGCGGTCATGATGTCGGCCGGATATTCGGGGTCCTGTAGATTGATGTGCTCGAACTCGTCGACGCCCGCGGCCAGGCCACGACGAACTTCGCCTAAGCTCCGAGCATGGGCCGCGACGCGTAGATTGTGCGCGTGCGCCTCCTCGACGATGGCGGACATTTCTTCGGCGCTCAAAGTTTCCTGATCGGTGACCTTGATCAGGTCGACGCCCGCCGCTGCAAGCTCTTTGATCTTCGCGTGCGCGTCGGCGACCCCCGAAACGGCGAGACGGAAAGTCTGGCCTTCCGGAGAATCGTGCGCGACCTGAGGGCCAGCGGCGTACAGCGTCGGGCCGGTGATCGCACCGCTGGCGATGCGCTTCTTCATCCCGAGAATCATGGTGAGCGGCGCGCCCATGTCGCGGGTTGTAGTGACGCCCGACATCAGCAACTGATTCGCGGTCGCGGGCATGATCTGCCCATATTGCGCGTGGAAATTCCGCTGCCATTCGCCGCCGTTCGGATGGCCGCCGTACAGCAAGTGCACGTGCATATCCCAGATGCCGGGCATCACGGTCATGCCTTCGGTGGAGACGTGTTCGTAGGCCGCGGGAACCGGCAGCGTCTCGACGGTCCCGATCTTTTCGATGCGCTCGCCGCGCAGCAGGATCACACTGTTATGGACCGGCTTGCCCCCGAAACCATCGATCAGCGTACCCCCGATTAGAGCCCTTGTGGGAGCCTGTGCGAACGCGATCGTGCACGCGCACAGCGCAAGAATCAACGGGAGGAAGAAGGCTTTAGATTTACTCACGCGATTTGTCACTGATTCAGAAGCTTGATGCTTTTCACGTCGGGAGGCGGGGGAATCGTTTCGAGATACGCGTGAATGTCGGCCAACTCGGCGTCGGTGACCACTTTGGCTGTCACCGGAGGCATCACGCCCTTGGGCTTGCGCACGTACGCGATCATTGCCGCTAGCGGAAGCGGCTTCGGCGCGAGCCTCGCCCCGGCGTTGCTGCCCTGACCGTCATAGCCGTGACACTGATAACACGCGTAGGCGCTGAAGAGGCGCTTTCCGTTCGCGGCGTTGCCGCCTTTCGGCACAGGCTGTCCCGCCTGCTGCGCATTTGAAAATATCGCGCCGGCCGTCACCGTGAAAATCAGGCACGCGAAGCGTATCCCGGCAAGAGAACTTCGATTCATCATGATCTGTCCGTCTGGCCCATTCTACCGAGGAAATGGGCCTGCCGGTCGCGGCGTGGTTGACTGGAATTTCGCTACCATTGGCGAGGGCCGATCTGTCCCGCACCCTATGAATACCGTTCGCGAACGCATCGATGTTCAGAGTCACGTTCTCTCCGCGGATTTTCTGGAGTTTCTCGAGAAACGCAAAGAGCCGCCGCACGTCGTGACGCACAACGGCGCGCGCACGCTGATCGTGAATGGCTGGCGCAGACCGGTGCTGCCGAAAATTCTCGATATCGGACTGAAGCTCGCCGACATGGATCGCATGGGCATCTCCATGGCCGCGCTCAGCATGAGCGATCCCGGGCCTGAACTCTTCGGCGTCGAAGCAGCCGCTGTCGCACGTATGAACAACGAACATCTTTCGAGCCTAGCCGAAGCCCATCCGAAACGTTTCTTCGGACTCGCCGCGCTGCCGTATGGATCCCGTGAAGAAATGCTCAAGGAAATGGACCATGCGCTTTCAAGGCCGGGGATCAAAGGGATACTGCTGTTTTCGAATCTCTGCGGGAAATTTCCCGACGAAGAACCCATGCGCTCGTTGTTTGCCGAAGCCGAGCGCCGCGGCACGCCCGTAGTCTTGCATCCCGCGCGTCCCGTCACGCTCGAAGTACTGCCGGATTTCGATATGGTGGCCTCGCTCGGCATGATGTTCGATACGACCATTGCTCTATGCCGCCTGATCCTCACCGGCGTGCTGGAGGAGCATCCGAATCTGAAACTGGTCTGCCCCCACGTGGGCGGAGTCCTGCCCTATTTGATCGGACGGCTGGATTACCAGGTGCTGGCGATGAAGCGCGGCGGCGATCGGATCAAGCGCGCCCCGCACGAATCGTTGAAGCGCGTGTGGTTCGATACGGTAACGGGCATTGGGCTCGGAATACAATTCGCGAAGGATTTCGCGGGCGTCGAGAAATTGATGTGGGCGAGCGATCATCCGTGGATCGATCCACAATACAATATCGACGCGCTCGATAGCGTGGCGATGACCGAAGCGGAACGGCAGCGCGTGTATTCGGGGACGGCTCGGGAATTATTTCAGCTTTAATACTTGTGTGACCACGAGCGCTGGTGGGGGTCCCGCTCTTTTTCTGTCGCTGCGAGACCGGCAGATTCCTCGTAGCCGCTCGGAATGACACAAACAGGTTTCATTTAGGACATGATCGAATCATGAAGCGCATCTGTGTTTTCTGCGGATCGAACTCCGGCGTTCGGCCGGTGTACGCCGAGGCGGCTGCCGAGTTGGCGCGGCATCTGGCGAATCTCGGTATTGGGATCGTGTATGGCGGCGGTAATGTCGGACTGATGGGCGTTCTCGCCGATACGGCCATCGCCGCGGGCGGGAAAGTCATCGGCGTCATTCCTGAGGCGCTGTTCGCCAAAGAGGTCGGGCACACGGGCGTGACCGATCTGCGCATCGTCGGCTCGATGCACCAGCGCAAGGCGCTGATGGCGGACCTCGCCGACGGCTTCATCGCGATGCCGGGCGGATGGGGAACCTTCGATGAGTTCTGCGAAATCCTGACGTGGGCGCAGTTGGGATTGCATAACAAGCCCTGCGGAATTCTGAATACGGAGAAGTACTACGACACGCTGCTCGCGATGTTCGATCACTCCGTCGCGGAAGGTTTCCTTAAACCAGAGTATCGGTCGCTGGTGATCTCGGCGACCGATCCCGTCGATCTGATCCAAAAGATGAACGAGTATCGCGCACCGGCGCGCGACTCCTGGATCGATAAATCGCAGACCTAGAGATGGGAGCAGATCTTCGCCTGCAGCGGGCTCTCAGCCCGCTGTCAATCCTATGAGAAATCGCCGTCGCGTGGCGTGAGTGGACTCGCCAGCGCGAATTTCGCGATATCGTCCTTGCGCATGAAAACCGTGCCGGGATGGCTTTGCGCATACGCGATGAATTCCTCCATCACTTTCGCGCGCGCCGGACGTCCGTTGACGCGGTCGTGGCAGGTGATCGTCATCATGCGCCGCTTGCGCGAACTTTCGGCGTACAGCGCATCGAACTCCATCTTGAGATCGTTGGCGAATTCTGAGCATACGTGCCAGCGATTCTCATAGCTTTGATAGTCGTTCGACTGGAAGGCGTATGGCACGACGACAAAAGGCTTCTTGCGGACGGGAATAATGAACGGCTCGTCGCGGCTTAAATCGTCGGTGTGATAGAGGAAGCCGAGGTCTTGTAAGATTCCGAACGTGTTCGCGGTGGCGTGCATTCCCGGCGCGTTGAAACCGATGGGGCGAACGCCGGTGGCGCGCTCCACGATCTTGAGAGCGGTTTCGTGATACACCTTCTCTTCCGCGAGCGAAAGCGTGTAAAAGGGCCCCCACGTCTGGCCGTGCGCGGCGGCTTCATGACCGCGCTGCACGATCTCCTTCGCGAGCGCAGGATGCTTCTCCACGGACTGCCCAACCATATGCGCGGTCACTTTGATCTTGCGGCGGTCGTAAATGTCCAGCAGGCGCGGTATGCCTTCCTTGATGCCGTACTCGTACCATTTTTCACCGGGCAGGTCGGGATAATTGACGTCGAGGGCGCCCCATGGGCTGGGCGCGCCGCGGTCGGGCTGCGCTCCGGCTTCCATCTGCAACGAGATGGCGATCACCATGCGCGCTCCGTCGGGCCAGAAGGCTTTCGCTGCAGGCGCGGCATCGCTTGGCTTCCGCGTGGTCTGCCCTTGCGCGCTCATGGCGAGTCCAAAAGCACTGGTTCCCTGCATAAAACGGCGTCGATCCACAAGGCCTCCTGATTTCGCCAAACGCGTCTGTTCGCTTGGCTTTTCCAAGATAATGCGCGGGTGGGGAGTGTCAACTTTCAGGGGCGGAAAAACGTCCGCGTTACTTCGGATGCGGGATTACGTCGAGCACGATGCATACATCGTCCTTGACGACGAAATAAAACCGCCAATCCCGGTTGACGCGAGCTTGCCACAGACCTTGCGCTCAGTCGAACTTTTTCGCGCGTAAGTACGGGTGACGAAGATTCTCGGCCAGAAAACCGATCTGTTTGAAGAACGCGTTCCGGACGTTCGAGGGGGCTGCCTTCAGCGCGGCAACAACCCTGGGGTTGTCGTAGTCAACCTGCATCTAAAGAACACGGTTTGGTTCTCCTGGTCGCCGGCTTCCTCAGTTCACGCTTTAAGGAGGAGACCATTTCCTGCGCATTCTTAAAGGGGCCGGCGGTGTGCCCCGCTTCCACTTCCTTTAAGGCTTCCTTGAGTCGCGCGTCGATGATGCGGCGCTGCTCCGGTGTGTAATCGTCATCGGCACACGGGGGCTTCGGCAGAATCGTAATTACGCCGCCGGAGACCCGAAATTCGAGTTCCTGGCCGGTTTTGAAGCGAGCCTTGCGACGAATCGCGGGAGGCACGACGAGTGGCGCTTTATTGTTGTTTTTAACGGCGACAGTCATAACGGGTGCCCGACTAACTTCCTCTCCACGATAGCAGGAGCCGATGCTGCATTCGCGCAGAGGTATACTTTTTCGAGGGGCGCGAAGGAAGTCAGGAGATTAACGATGAAAATACGGGCACTTACCGAGACACTTACTTTGGCGGCGGTGGCGGGCGTTGCATTCTATTGGGGGGCCAAGCCGTTCAGCCAGCACTTGTCCAAGGCCGCGTCCATGAATTCCGCAGCGGTGAAATCAACTGTGCTCAGCGAGAGCGCCGCTCACGCGCTCTTGAATAACACGCAGCAGCATCGCGAGTGGGTCAGCTTGGAGGTCGGCGGCAAAGGCGTCCGCGCCTTCGTGGCGTATCCCTGGAGATCCGATCGCGCGCCGTCGGTGGTGGTCACCACCAAGGGACAGAGCGCCGATGAATGGAGCCGAGCGCAGGCGCTGGAGCTCGCGCTCGAAGGCTACATCGCCGTGGTGCCGGACGTTCTCTCCGGCATGGCGCCCAACGGCGGCGACTCCGATTCATTCGCCAACTCGCAGGCGATCGCCTCTGCGCTCGATCATATGGATCGCATGGAAGTCGAACGGCGCGTGAATGCCGCGCGTGAATACGCGAGCTCGCTTCCGGCCGCCAGCGGCCAGACGTTGAGCGTCGAATTGAGTCCCGCCGACGGGCGCCTCAGCGCGGTTGTTGATGCGCCGATTGCAGGTATCCGCTCGGGATCGTTTGCGCTGGATACGCGAGGCTGGCCGAAAGCGATGACATTCCTCGCCGTGCAGACGAACAATCATCCGATCGCGGGAGCGAATCCGAACATGCCGGAGGATCATTCGATGCACATGGCCATGGGAATGGATATGTCGCACATGAACATGCCCGGCATGCTGATGGCGCAGGATCAGGGCAAAAAGGGCGGCGGCGGTCCGCGCGGGTATCCGGTGGGCAAGCTGCCCGATCTTCCGGCAGGCACATTTAACGCGCATACCATCGTTACCGAATCGAAGCTGAAAAAGGAATTTGTCGATATTCCTTTGGCCGGCGGCGTGAAGCTGCACACCTGGGTGGAATATCCCGAGGGCGATGGCAAAGCGCCCATCGTGCTCGTGATGCAGCATGGTCCCGGGATGGACGACTGGCAGCGTGCGCTGGCCGATCAGCTGGCCGTGCAGGGATTCATTGCGATCGCGCCCGATCTGCATTCGGGCCTCGGACCGAACGGAGGCAACTACGATTCTTTCTCGGGGACGGATCAGGTGATGCGTGCGACGGCGCGCGTGAATCCCGACGAGCAGCAGGCGCGCTACCGGGCAGCGCTGGACTGGGGCAAGAAGCTGCCGCGTTGGAGCGGGAAGATCGCGACCATCGGCTTCTGTATGGGCGGAGGAAATAGCTTCCGTTTCGCCGTTGAGAATCCCGAAGTCGCCGCCGCCGTCGTGTACTATGGCGCGACTCCGAAGAAAGAAACCCTCAGCAAGCTCAAAGCGCCGGTTCTGGCGTTCTACGGCGAGGACGACGCGCGCGTCACGGCCGCGGCTGAACCGACCGCGGCGGATATGAAGGAGTATGGGAAATCCTTCGAATTCCACATTTATCCGCACGCGACGCACGGCTTCCTGGAATTTCAGGATCTGGCCGGTAATCCGGCGGCGACGTCAGATTCCTGGATGCGGACGATTACGTTCCTGAAACAACACACCAGCTAACGCGCGGATTCCGGGCATTGTGGCGCACGCTCATGGCGTGCCGTATCGACACTTCCGCAGGATCCGTGCCGGACGTGTCGATACCTTCGGATTGGACGAAGAGCGGAGCAGGCGTCGAGAGGAGTCTCGGCGCGGCACGCGTGGGCGGGTGCGCCACATTCAACGCAAGCTCATGTTGTGGGCGGCCACGCCGCTGAGCACGCCGCTCGCCCCGAAATTAATCCAGGCGATGCGCTTTCGAAAGTCGGGGCGGTGACGCATCGCGAAATATTGGAGCACGAACGTCGTCCCGACGAGCCCGGACTTAATTGCCATCGATCCGACACCGAACTGCATCCCGCGGCCGAGCACGGGGTTCTCTTCCTGCAATCTCCAACTGGAGGCGATGTCGAAGGCGTTGGCCGAGACAAGTGCCACCATCGACCAGCGATACAAGGCGCGGCCTGAAGTGGCGTCGCCGTTGGGAGTTCCTAAGTACTTGCTCGCCGAGCTTTCATACGAACCCGCCGGAGCCGCGGAGGTAACTGCCGGGAAGCTCCGCGATGGTCGTGGTGGGAGAGGGGAGCAAGCTGTTCTGGGCGAATCCCGGAAGCGCGAACAAGAGTTCCATCGCTGCAAGGATCGCGGTCGCAACTGTTTTCATGGTCTGTATCCTTCACGAGCCGCCATGAGCCTTATCGGGGGCGCCGCCTCGAATTTGAGCCTTCGTGCCTTGCGGCTTTTTCGGTTTGAAAGGGTCCTGCTTACTAGTTCAGGAGGGTTCGCCAATCTCTCCTCAGAACGTGCTGATGTCCGGATTTCGATTGGCAAAGATAAGGGCGTGGAGGTAAGCTTTCGAGCTACGAGTGTTTAGTCCACGCAGACTAAAGTTGCTCCGAGGAAAGTCGATGGCTGAGAGAGGGAAGGCCTGAGCCGGCAGAGTTTCCGCACGAGTTTTGATGAGAGAATGGCGTATTCCCTGAGCGATTTCCGCCCGACGAAGAAATGCCGAATCACAATTACATGCTGGCGGACTGGCTCGGAATCCTCATCAGCTTTAGTCTGTTCCCGGTCGTCGCCGTCGTTCCCGGATACGCGTTCGGATGGCTGTGTGACGTCCTGCGTTTCCGGGATCGCACGTTATGGTTCCGGCTGACGCTGAGCGTTCCTCTCTCCGTCGCGCTCGGGCCGATTCTGAGCTATCTGACGTCGAGGCTGTTCTCGCTGGAGATCGCCGAAGCTGTTTACGGCTTCCTGTGTCTTTACGTTTTATTTCTCTCCATCGGCGCCTGGAAAACCAGGCTGCGTCCGCTTTTGCCCTTTGCGAACCCACAAGCGATGATCGCGGGTGCCGCGCTTGTTTGGCTGATACTCGCCGGGTTCATGCTGGCGGATATCCAAATCGGAAACCGACTCTACTATCCGGTGATTGCCTTCGATTATGCGGTTCGAACGGCGTTCGTCAACGCGGTCCACACCTTCGGAGTTCCGGCGCAAAATCCATTCTTCTTTCCGGGCCACGCGGTCGGGCTACGTTATCACTATCTATGGCTCATCCAGTGCGGGATCGTGCAACGACTGGGTGGCTCGTTCGTGGAAGCGCGCCACGCGCTGATCGGAGGAACCATGTGGTGCGGCATCGGGATGCTGTGCCTGGTTCCTCTATACCTTCGGCTGTTCAGTCCGCTTGGTCGCTCTGGCCTGTACAGGAGGACTCTTATCGGGATCGGCCTGATGGGGATTACGGGCCTCGATCTGCTTCCCGCGCTTTTGAAACTGCGGCTGTATTTCACGGGCAATATCCAGGGCGTCTCGCCGTCGGTGGAATGGTGGAATGAGCAGGTGGATGGATGGCTTTACACGATGCTGTGGGAGCCCCACTACGTGTGCAGTTTGATCGCCTGCCTTACTGCATTCCTGATTCTGTGGCAGATACCGGAAGACTCGCGCCCGGGACGCTGGGCGATCTCGAGCGCGGTTGCCGGATTTGCGCTCGCGACGGCTGTGGGTGCGGGGATCTACATCGCCCTTGTGTTCGCGGTTTTCCTCGCCTTATGGATTTGCATCACCTGGATACACAAATGGCGCCTGACATCCTCCCGCATCCCTGAGACATTGCCTCTCCTCGTCGCGGGCGCGATCACGTCGCTGGCGTCGATCCCTTATCTTCTGGAGATCCGCGGACCAAGCGGAGGAGGTGGCGGAGGAGGCGGATCGCCGGTCGTGTTCACCGTTCGCGCCTTCGATGGACTGATCGATTGGAGCAAATTATTCCATCACACCTGGCAACTGTTCCTTGTGCGCGCTGTGTTGCTTCCGTTGAATTATTTTCTGGAGCTGGGCTTCTTCTTCGTGGTCGCAGGGATCGTGTGGAGACACTTTCGGTCCGAAAGGCGCACTCCGACGCGCCAGGAGTGGGCCGCTTTTGCAATGGCGGGCGTCAGCGTCACCATCTGCACGTTTTTCAAATCGAGTTTGATCGCCAACAACGACCTCGGCTGGCGAGGTTACCTTCCGGCGCAATTCATTTTGCTGTTGTGGGCCGCCGATCTGCTGCGCGCGCGTGAAACGACGGCCGACAGCGAGATCGCGCCTCGTCTGGTACTCCGCGAACGCCCCTTCGTCGCGACGCTTGTGGTTTTGGGAGCGCTCGGAACCGTGTACGATCTAGCCGTTCTTCGTTTTTATCCCTTGTGGGCCGACGAAGGAGCGCTGCCGAAGATCTCCTGGATGTCCGAGGACGACCAACTCGGCAAACGCACCTACGCGAGCCGCGAAGCGTACCGATGGTTAGACGCGCGCACTTCTCCGCGAAGCGTCATTCAGCAGAATCCCGATCCCATTTACCAAGACACGTTTTACGGACTTTACGGGAATCGGCAGACAGTCGCTGAAGATCTTACATGCACGTCGGGATTTACCCCCGATACCAGACAGTGCCAGCCGATCGTGGAACTTTTGACGGGACTCTTCGCGAGCGACGCGCGTTCACTGACTTTCGAGAACGCATGCGGGAATTTGCCCATAGACGTGGTGGTTGCCAAGGACACGGACGCCGCGTGGCGAGATCCCTCCAGTTGGGTATGGTCGCGCGAGCCGATCTTCGCGAACAAGTATTTCCGACTGTTCTCTTGCAAGAAATAGTCTGTCGTGTGGGGGCAGGCCCCGGTTTTGCTGACGAGCCGGCCGCGGGCCCTCAGCCCGCTCGCTCAATTCCAGAAAAATACAGTGCATACGGCGCATGCACCACGAGGAGATTCGACGGACAGTAATCGTGCCACATCCATTCCCCCCGATGGGGAGGATCGCTCACCGCGCGCAAGCGTTCGTCGAGCGGCGTCAGCAGCCGGCAGCGATACAACAACGAAATAAAGTGTCCTCGCTCCCGCTCTTCGCGGATCGTTTCGAGAACGAGAATCGGCGTGGGATCGAACTCCACGTCGACGTCAAGCTCTTCCCGTGCACAGGCCCTCACTCGAAGCGGCGGCGGTCTCTTCGAATCGAATAATTCCTCCCGGCACATGCCATCCAGCGCCAAAATGTTCGTCGGCGCGCCAAGTCAGCAGAGTGCGGCCGGCTTCGTCCTGCATCAATAAATCGACGTTCACGATCGGTGCGATCCGGGTGACGAAGCGGAAGATATCCTCGGGCAATCCCTCGCGTGGGTCGCCGATGGCGGATTCAAGCTGGGCGAGCGCGGCGTGCGTATCCATATTCTTAGTATCCAGATTCGCCGTCGCTCGGTTCAGAAAATGGAACGCACTGAAGAATCGATTGCGGATTGCCGATGTAGGTCTAACTGGCTGAGAAGTACAGTACTATCTCGGATTTCTCACACTATCATAGAAAGCAATCCGTCCAATGAAAACCGTAATTCTGTGCGGAGGCCTCGGGACGCGTCTGCGCGAGGAAACGGAGTTCCGCCCAAGACCGATGGTGGATGTCGGCGGGCGGCCGATTCTGTGGCACATCATGAAGTTTTACGCCCACCACGGATTTCGCGATTTCGTCCTCTGTCTCGGCTATCGCGGCAAGATGATCAAGGAATATTTCCTGAACTACGAGGCCATGAACAACGACTTCACGGTCTGCCTGGGCCGCGAATCGCAGCATTCAGTATCACTGGGCGAACACGAGGAGCAGGATTTCCGCGTCACGCTGGCCGATACCGGCCTTGAAACGCATGACCGGCGGCCGCGTTGAAGCGCGTCCAGAAATACGTCGGCGACGATACGTTCCTGGTCACCTACGGCGATGGCGTCGGCGACGTCGACATTGCGCAAGCTGCTCGCGTTTCACACGAGCCACGGCAAGCTGGCCACGGTCACTACGTTCCGTCCCGTTTCGCGTTTCGGCATGCTCGAAATCGACGATTCCGATCAGGTGCTCGAATTTCATCGAAAAGCCGCGTTCGGATGCGTGGACCAGTGCCGGCTTTTTCGTGTTCGAGCGCGCGTATTCGATTATCTGCGACGGCGATCAGACTGCATCCTCGAGCGAGAACCGCTGGAGCGCCTGGCGGCCGAGGGCCAGTTGATGGCTTACCGCCACGAAGGCTTCTTCTACGCGATGGACACCTATCGCGAATATCAAGCACCTGAACGAGCTGTGGAGCCGCGGTGAAGCGCCGTGGAAAGTATGGAAGTGAGCTGACCGCATTCTGGCGAGATCGGCCCGTTCTGGTCACCGGCGCGACTGGCCTGGTGGGCGGCTGGCTGGTACGCCGCCTGGTGCGATGCCGGCGCAGACGTTGTCTGCCTGGTGCGCGATTGGGTGCCGCAAAGCGAACTGGTTCGCAATAGGACCACTCGAATCGCGTGAAAGTGGTTCGCGGCGATGTGCGAGATCGCGATCTGCTAGAGCGCGCTCTGGGCGAATACGAGATCGACACCGTGTTGCATCTGGCCGCGCAGACCATCGTCGGCATCGCGAATCGAAATCCGATATCGACGTTCGAGAGCAATATTCAGGGCACCTGGAACGTGCTGGAAGCTTGCCGCCGCTCGCCCGCAGTGAAATCGATTGTCGTGGCGTCTTCCGATAAAGCTTACGGCGATCAGGAATAGCTGCCGTACTCGGAAGAAACGCCGCTGGAGGGCCGCCATCCTTACGACGTCAGCAAATCCTGCGCGGATCTGATCGCGCAAGCTTACGGCAAAACCTATCAACTGCCGGTCGCGGTGACGCGCTGCGGCAATTTCTATGGCGGCGGCGATCTGAACTGGAATCGTATCGTTCCGGGGACCATTCGTTCGATCCTGCGCGGAGAACGCCCGGTGATTCGCTCCGATGGAGAGTTCATCCGCGATTATTTCTACGTGGAAGACGGCGCGGCGGCATACATGCTGCTCGCCGAACGGCTACGCCAATGTCCCGAGCTGCGCGGCGCCAGCTTCAACTTTTCCAACGAGACGCAGGTAAGCGTATTCGAGCTGGTCCGGATGATTCTGGAAAAGATGAATTCGAATCTGGAACCGGATATCCGCAACGAGGCGTCGAATGAAATCCGCCATCAATATCTGAGCGCCGAACGCGCACGCCAGCAACTCGGCTGGAGCCCCCTGTTCACGCTGGACAGCGGTTTGGAGCGCACGATTCACTGGTACAAGGAATTCCTCGCATGAACGAACAGGCCGATGCAGCTTCGCCGGCACGATTCTGGATCTGGTGTCGCGCTACCATGACGCCGCGCTTCGCCGAACAGAAATTCGTTCCGGGCGAGAGTCCCGTGCCTGTATCGGGCCGGGTATTCGATGCCGCGGATATGCGATCGCTGGTCGATTCCAGCGCTGGATTTCTGGCTGACCACGGGCCGTTTCGCCGCGCAGTTCGAGAAAGCATTTGCACAGTTCATGCGGCGTGCGCGGCGCCACATTGGTGAATTCCGGTTCCTCCGCGAATCTTCTCGCGTTGACCGCGCTGACGTCGCCGCAGCTCGGCGAACGGCGGCTGGAACCCGGCGACGAAGTGATCACGGTCGCCGCGGGCTTTCCGACGACCGTCAATCCGATCGTGCAAAACGGCCTGGTTCCGGTGTTCGTGGATGTGCAGATCCCGACCTACAACATCGATGTCGACGCAGCTCGAAGCAGGCGCGGTCGGAACACACGCGCGCCGTGATGATCGCGCACACGCTCGGCAATCCGTTCGATCTCGCCGCCGTGCAGGAGTTCGTCGACCGGCATGATCTGTGGCTGATCGAAGATTGCTGCGATGCGGTCGGGTCGACTTATCGCGGCGATAGCGTGGGCACTTTCGGCGATCTGGCGACGGTCAGTTTTTATCCGGCGCATCACATCACCATGGGCGAAGGCGGCTGCGTGCTGACCGACAAGCCGTTGCTCAAGACGCTGGTCGAATCGTTCCGCGACTGGGGCCGGGATTGCTGGTGCGATCCGGGCAAGGACAATACCTGCGGCAAGCGTTTCGATTGGCAGTTGGGCGAGCTTCCCTGCGGCTACGATCACAAATACACGTACTCGCATATCGGCTACAATCTGAAGCTGACCGACATGCAAGCGGCGGTCGGCGTCGCGCAGCTTGAAAAGCTTCCGAGCTTTATCGAGCAACGCAAGGCGAATTTCCGTGCCCTTCGGAATGGACTCGAAGATCTGGAAGAGTTCTTCATTCTGCCCGAAGCAACGCCGGGATCGAGCCCCAGCTGGTTTGGATTTCCTATCGCGGTGCGCCCGGGCGGACCGTTTACGCGCAATCAGGTCATTCACCATCTGGAGCAGAAAAAGATCGCGACGCGCCTCATTTTCGCCGGGAATCTGGCGCGCCAGCCAGCCTACCAGGACGTCGCCTTTCGGGTGGCGGGCGGTCTTGCGAATACCGATTTCGTGATGAACAACGCATTCTGGATCGGCGTTTATCCCGGCATCACAGCTCCCATGCTCGATTACGTTTTCGAGACGTTTCACAGTTTCGTGGCGTCCCCTTTTGTCGTGAGATAAATATGCAGCGGCTGCCCGACCAGGATCTCGATCACGTGTTTCAGCAAGCGTGTGAGAGCTGGTCTGCGCTCGCCGAGTCGCGCCTGTTTCTGACCGGCGGAACCGGCTTCGTGGGGAAGTGGCTGCTCGAAAGCTTGCTGTGGGCCAATGACCGGCTGCATTTGAATGTCATGATCACGGTTCTGACGCGAGACCCAGAACGGTTCGCTTCGCGGAGTCCGCATCTGGCGTTGCACCCGGCCGTGGACGTTCTCCACGGTGACGTGAACTCATTCGAATTTCCCAGCGGCGAGTTTCCATTCCTGATTCACGCGGCGACGGAAGCATCGTTCGAGGCGAACGCGCTGCATCCGACAGGTTCCTTCGACGTGGATGTCGCGGGAACCCGCAGGGTGCTCGAATTCGCGTGTACGCACGGGACAAGCGTCTGCTTTTCACTAGCTCCGGGGCCGTCTACGGAGCCCAGCCGCCGCAGCTTTTGCACATCCCGGAAGATTATTCGGGCGCTCCGCTCGCGACGAATCCGGCCTCTGCATACGGGCAGGCCAAGCGTGTTTCCGAATTTCTCTGTACGATGTACGCGCGTCAGTATGGGTTTGACGCACTGATCGCCCGGCTGTTCGCTTTTTCGGGTCCCTATCTGCCGCTGGACCTGAATTTTGCGGTCGGCAATTTCGTCCGTGACGCCGTGCGACATGAGCCGATTCAGGTTAAAGGCGACGGCACCCCCTACCGATCTTATTTATACGCAGCGGATATGGCTGCGTGGCTGTGGACGATTCTGGTGCGCGGCGGATCGGCGCGGCCCTATAACGTAGGGTCGGGCGAGGCGATCTCGATCGCGGAGCTGGCGAAGACCGTGGCGAAAGTGGCGGGGCCGGGGATGGAAGTGGAAATCGCATCCGAACCGGTCGCGGGTGTGCCGGCGGCGCGCTACGTGCCGAGCGTGGATCGGGCAGGGGAAGAGTTGGGGCTGAGGGCGGCGATTCCATTCGAAGCAGGCATCCGCAGGATGATGGAATGGACGGCTTCCGCGAAGATAGACGATCGAAAACAAGTCGGGGAGAAACAAGCGATATGAGCACGAATGCTTCGAGCGAAACACCCAAAGCGGTGCGGATCGGCCAGCGGCTGGTAGGCGACTTCGAGCCCTGTTACGTGGTCGCCGAAATCGGCATCAACCACAACGGCGATCTGGATCTGGCGAAACGGCTGATCAGCGTCGCGGTCGCGGCCGGGTGCGACGCCGTGAAATTTCAGAAGCGAACCATTGACGTGGTTTACTCGGCCGACGAATTCGCGCGCCCGCGCGAGAGCCCCTTCGGGACCACGAATGGCGATCTGAAGCACGGGCTCGAACTCGACTATTACGATTATCAGGAAATCGACGCGTATTGCCGCGCGAGTAAAATCGCGTGGTTCGCCTCCGCGTGGGACGAAAAGTCGGTGGATTTCATTGAGCGTTTCAATGTCCCCTGCTATAAGATCGCGTCCGCGTCCTTGACCGATGACGGTCTGCTGCGGCACACGCGCGCGACGGGCAAGCCCATCGTGCTTTCCACCGGCATGAGCACTCTCGAACAGATCGATCATGCGGTCGAGGTGCTCGGCAAGGACAATTTGATTTTGCTGCACGCCTGCAGCACGTATCCCGCGTATTACGAAGAATTGAATCTGCGCGCGATTCCGACGATGCGGAAACGCTACGGCGTCCCAGTTGGCTATTCGGGGCACGAGACCGGAATCGCTTCGACGGTGGCCGCGGCCGTGATGGGCGCCTGTTTCGTCGAGCGGCACATCACGATGGATCGCGCGATGTGGGGATCGGATCACGCGGCGTCGCTCGAACCCAACGGAATCTCGAAAGTCGTCAGAGATATCCGCCTGGTGGAGAAGTCCATGGGCGACGGCGTGAAGCGCGTGTTCGAACGCGAGCAGCCTATCATTAAGAAGCTGAGGAGGATCGACGCCAGCGCGCGATGAAGCATTTGAAGGCCATTGTTCTCGACGTGGACGGCGTCCTGACCGACGGCGGCGTATGGTGGGGACCGAACGGCGAGGAATGGAAGCGCTTCTCGTTTGCGGACATCATGGGCGTTTCGTTGGCGCGGAAAGCCGGCCTGATGGTGGGGCTGATTTCCGGCGAGGACAGTCCGCTGGTCGATCGCTTCGCTTCTAAAATGGAAATTACCGCGGTCGTCAAAGGCTGCAAGGATAAAGCGGGGGCGCTGCGATCACTTGCCAGTCAATGCGGCGTGGCTTTGAGTGAGATCTGCTTCATGGGCGACGATGTCAACGATCTGGAAGCCATGTCCATCGCGGGACTCGCGGCAGCTCCATCGAGCGCGGTTCCCGTGGTGCTCGAACGCGTCGCGTTCGTCTCGAAGAAGAGTGGGGGCAATGGGGCGGTGCGTGAACTGGTGGACGCGATCCTCGCCGCGCAGAACGTGAAAGTAAAGAAGAACGAAGTAGTGGCGGGGTCCGCATAGCTCATGCCCAAGCTTTCCGATTATGTGATGCAGTTCATCGCCGATCAGGGCGTAAAGCACGTTTTCCTGGTGACCGGCGGCGGCGCGATGCATTTGAATGAATCGCTGAGCCGCTGCACCGCGATCGAACCCGTGTGTAACTCGCACGAACAGGCGAGCGCTATCGCGGCCGAAAATTACGGCAAGGCGACCAACAACCTCGGTGTTGCACTTGTCACGACGGGACCCGGAGGGACCAACGCGGTCACGGGAGTCGCGGCGGCGTGGCTCGACTCGACTCCGTGTCTTTTCGTTTCCGGTCAGGTGAAGCGCCCCGATCGCATGTTCGATGCGGCCGGCCATCCTCTTGGGATGCGCCAGCTGGGCGTGCAGGAAGTCGACATCGTTTCCATCGTCAAGCCGATCACCAAGTATGCGGTGACGGTTCTCGATCCACAAAGCATTCGCTATCACCTGGAGAAAGCCGTGCACGTCGCACGCACCGGGCGTCCTGGTCCCGTGTGGATCGACATTCCGTTGGACGTGCAAGCATCGCCCATTGACTTCGAATCGCTTCCTGGTTTCGATCCGCAAGAACTCGCGGTGCCTACCGACCAAGCCTTGCTCGAAAAGCAGATCGGGGAGCTGATCCAAGCGTTGAATCGGGCCGAGCGGCCGTTATTGTTTGCCGGCAATGGAATTCGTTTGGCACGGGCCGAACAACTCTTCACCGAACTAACGAACTTGCTGAAGGTCCCCGTCGTCGCGACGTGGTGCGCGGCGGACCTGATTGCAAGCAAGGATCCATTGTACGTGGGCCGTCCCGGCTCGCTGGCTGCTCGTGGAGCGAATTTCGCGCTGCAGAACTGCGATTTTCTCTTGACGATCGGAGTTCGACTGGACTTCGCGATCACCGCCTACGCTCCGGAGAGATTGGCGCGCGAAGCGCATAAGGTGATGGTCGATGTGGATCCGGCGGAATTGCGGAAGTTAGAGCCACATATTCAAACTCCCATTTGTGCCGACGCCGGCGTGTTCCTGAAGTCGCTTCTCGAACATGGGGATGAAATCGAACAGAAGGATCACGATGCCTGGGACCGCCGATGTGAGGATTGGAAGACCCGTTATCCGGTCGTGACCGCGGAGCACCGTAAGCCCGAGGGCCGCGTCAGTATTTATCATTTGGCCGAGGTGATCGGTTGTGCTGCGAAGATGACCGATTTGATGATTTCGGGCAGTGCGGGAAGTGCGATTGAACTCTTTCTCATGGCGTCGCCGGTCCGAAGAGGACAACGAATTTTTCATGCCGCGGGGCTCGGTTCGATGGGCTTTGGGATTCCGGGGAGCGTTGCGGTCTGTCTCGCCGGAGAGCGCCGGCGGACGATTTGCGTGGATGGAGATGGTGGCTTCCAATTTAATATTCAAGAGTTGGAAACCGTGCGCCGCCTGAATTTGCCCATCAAATTTTTCGTCCTGAGCAATGACGGTTACGCGTCGATCCGCGCATCCCAGGCGAATTATTTTCGCCAGGCCAGTATCGGATGTGACAGCCAAACAGGTTTGACGCTTCCGGACGTATCGCGGGTGGCGGCCGCTTACGGACTGCAAACAGCCGTGATTTCCGATCAATCGAATCTAGCTGCGGATGTCCGGCGCGTACTGGAGACGCCCGGCCCCGTCGTCGCCGATGTGCGCGTCATCCCGGATGAAGCTCGCGCGCCACGGGTATCCTCGATGCAGCGTCCGGATGGTTCGATGGTCTCCAAACCCCTGGAGGACATGTGGCCGTTCCTTCCCCGACCGGAGTTCCTAGAGAACATGGTCATTCGGCCCTTGGAGGAGTAAATGAGTGCGCGAACTATCAGCATCGTTACCCCTTGCTACAACGAGGAAGCCAACGTCGAAGAGCTCTACAACCGCGTTCGCGAGCAGATGCTCAAACTCGGGCGCTATCGCTACGAACACATCTTCATCGACAACGCCTCGCAGGATAAAACGGTCGCCGTTCTGAAGCGTATCGCGGCGCAGGATCACAACGTCAAAGCGATCGTGAATGCCCGCAACTTCGGGCACATCCGCTCGCCGATTCACGCTCTCATGCAAGCTCAGGGCGATGCGGTGATCGGGATCGTCGCGGATTTGCAGGATCCCCCCGAGATGATTCCGCAGATGATCGCGAAATGGGAAGAAGGCTATTCGATGGTTCTGGGCATTAAGCGAACCAGCGAAGAGAATCCTCTCATGTTCTGGCTTCGCAGAAGATACTACGCGTGGGTGCAGCGGCTGTCGGCGATCCGAACATTCGAGAACTTCACGGGGTTCGGGCTCTACGACCGGAAGGTGGTGGAAGCCGTCCGCGCCTACGATGACCCATATCCCTATTTTCGCGGGATGATCGCCGAGATCGGGCTGCCCGTACTACGAACTGCCTTACGACCAGCCGGTTCGCAAACGCGGCGTCACCAAAAACAATTTCTACACGCTGTACGATATCGCGATGCTCGGCATCACGAACCTTTCGAAGGTGCCGCTGCGCTTTGTCACGTTTTTGGGTTTTGCATGTTCGCTTCTTTCGCTTCTGGTGGGGCTCGGATATCTGGCTTACAAGCTGCTGTTCTGGGCGAACTTCAACGTGGGCATTGCACCCCTCGTCATTGGATTATTTTTCTTGGGATCGGTGCAATTGCTTTCCATGGGCATTCTGGGGGAATACGTGGGATCCATTTATACGCATGTTCAGAAGCGGCCCTACGTAATCGAAAAGGATCGAATCAACTTTGAATTCGAGCCGGGCGAGCCTGAGCCTGCACGGCATCGCGCCGCGGAAACGGTGTGAGAACGGACAAAGGGAGAAACAGTATCGTGCAAACTGAGACGCCAACGCGTCCCTTGCTGATCGCCGAGATCGGGAACAATCACTTGGGAGACGTGGCGCGCGCGCGAGCCATGGTCGCGGAGACGCTGAAATCCAATGTCGATTGCATTACCTTCCAGGTGCGGGAGCAACCCTTTTACGAAGCTCCCAAAACCGCGCACTTGAGGCTCCAGACGAATTTTTTCGCGAAGCCGCGACGATGGTTCACGATGCGGGGCGGTGTTTCGGAATCGCCATCTGCGATCTATAGAAGAATAGGGCTCTTGGATGCCATGGGCGTCGATTTCTGGAAAACTCTGAGTTGGGATTTTCGCAATGAAACGCTACGCGCTGCTCTGCGGACGACAGGCAAGCCGGTATTCTATTCGACGGGCGTCTCCGGGATGCAGGACGTTCTGAAGGCACGCAACAGCCCCGATCTCATTCTCTATCCGCGTGTCCACCTCTGTGAGCTTTACTTCACGAACGCTCATCTCGTCACGAATCCGACCCTGTGTCGAGCCTCCACGTCAGATTCGCGTCCGGAACGGCAATCAGTGGAGGACGCACTTTCTCGAGGTTGAGGTCCAACCGTACCCCCGCCTGGGTCCGAGTTATCTCCTCGCGAAGCTTCTGCTTGAGTCGCTCGATGTCCCCCAGTAGCCGTTCATTCTCTGCCTTGAGATTCACGAAATCTGTCTTCTCGGAAAGCTCTAGATTCTGCTTCAGAGACGCGAAGTCGACCTGAGAACGCACCGCGTCAGAACGAGCACGCGCACCCAGTGAGACGCCCTACCTTCTGTGTGTAGTGATACTATACCAAAACTGTCAGCTGTCTGCAGCGAATGCTGACTCCTCGCCAACCGACTTGGACGATTTGTGCGGCGGCGACGCAACTCACCTTGTCCTGCTCTGCCCGAGTAACTAGATTTCCCTGCATATTCCGTATGCTCTCTTCGATGACCTGGCGGCGGCAGAGTCAGCGTGTGCCC
The DNA here is from genome assembly GCA_963765085.1 of Terriglobia bacterium. Taxonomy (GTDB): domain Bacteria; phylum Acidobacteriota; class Terriglobia; order Bryobacterales; family Bryobacteraceae; genus Palsa-187. The sequence goes on from CAVXVL010000022.1 coordinate 30,539, forward strand.
GCAGACCCACAAACCCGCAGCTGCAACGCACCTCCTCGAGCGTGTCAATCACTCCCTCTGCTTGCCTCCGGGAGAGACCTTCTCTTTCCAGCCGTTGTACGTATTCTGCAGTATCGAAGTGGTCTGGAGCGGCGGTTGAGCGGTAGCGTCAGGAAGCGGAGCTGGCGAGCTCACACTGGGTTGCCAGGGGCGACGTGGAACGGAGGAAGCGACGCTGGGCGAAGCGCGCTGGAGGCAGGACTGGACGAAGCGTTCTTGCTACGCGTAGGATGTTCGTTGAGACGCTCATGGCCGCGATGGATTGAGCTGGAAGAGAGGGAGCTCGTCCTTCTCGGGTTGAGCTCATCGCGTCGAGATCCGATCGAATGGAGCTCGCCATCCCTGGTGCAGCTCTCAGAGGTAACACCCTGCGTGCTCCCTATGCCGTGCCCAGCCGCCTGATCTTCTCTGTTGCCCCCTCAGATTTCACGCGAGCACTCGCCTGCCTCGTCAAGATCGGAGACGACATCGACGTCAGCGTCGCCGTGGACGGACTCAAGCTCTCGACCGTCAACTCGAGTCGCTCGGCGTTTGGCGTCTTCGTCTTCGAGCCGACCTTCTTCAGCCGGTACGACCTCGCCGCGTCCCACGGCGCGGCGACGCGCCGGTCAAGTTCTGCGTCGTTGGCAAGGTGCGCGGCTATTCTACCTTTCTTAGGGATCACACCTCCAGTGTTGCACCCTGTACTGATCCCGTTGTCACGACCCGTGCAGGCGCTCCTGGCTCCGTTCCGTCCTCGCTCGGCGGCCACAATCGAATCCTGCGTCATCTCCCTGGTGGACAACGACCCTGCGCAGGACGCTGGACCAGATGTTGGAGAATGCAGGCTCGTCGTCCGCCTTCACTGTCAACACGGTGCGCTTCCGTTTCCGCGCCGACCCTGATTAAACGAGTCTCAACGCGGCTTCGCTTGGACCCTAGGTGTGGTCAAGACCCATCGCCTTACGTTTGGAGAAGCAACTCTACTCTATGCGAACGCCAGACGCTCTCAGTGTAGCTCGTTCTGGATCGCATCGAGCCGCGTCCTCAAAGACTGGTGCGTCTCGCCCATGTTTTCTTTGCCACCCTCCACGATCCTGACATCACGAGCAGGACGGATCACTTCTCTCTCCGGGCAGGAACTGCGGGCCCTACCTGCGAAATATCGTTCCATTATGGCGAGAAGAGCTGCCGACTTCGAAGCTTTGGCGGCGAACCTGGCGGCGCAGGTGCGGAATGTCCCTTCTCCGTCGGTCAGCATATGTCTGATCCCTGACCGACGCTGCAGATGATCCCCTCGGGGCAAGGCCTCTGGCCACCGAACTCGTTGTCGACGTCGAAGATTTTGATCTGTACCAGGTCGCCGACAACCCCCTCATCACGTTCGCACTCAAAGAATTCAAAGTGAGCAGACCACCTACTCATTTGCCTTTTACTTCCTGATGTTGTCTTATATTTTCAAGGCTATCGTTGCCCTGGCCGACGGTCTTTCACTCCCACTTTCTGTCGCGTTCGCCACGGGCGGGGCTCCGTTTCTCGTCGATCTCAAGGCCGATCTCTTCTTCGCTCATTTCGTTATCGCGACCACCGATTTCGACGGCGGTGACGCCGATGGACTCCCTAAGGTCGAAAGGACCCCCGCGGAAACGAAGCCAGCCCCGGCGGAGCGAGCGCAGAGCGTCAAGAGGAACGTCGCCCCAGCCGCCTGCTCCTCGGGGCCGTCAAGGGTTCCCTCTGCTGCCAGGCCGTTGTTTAACCCTCCTTCGCCAAATGAGATGGCCGCGGAGGACGAAGACGGGTTTGGTGAGCTCGCTTTCGGTGAGGAGGACTTTGCGGCGATCGACAGGTTGTCTCAAATGCCGGTGATGGATATGGGAGGGCCTGGTCGCGGCGCGAGTGCACTTGCTATGGATGCGGGGCAGGAAGCGGAGGGTGCGGAAGCGGATGGGGAACTCTTGATGACTCACTCGGACCGATTCGCGAAGTCAGAGGCCGCAGGGCAAGGTAGGCCATACTCTGTCCTTCCGTAGTGGCACCCAGCTGAACCTTCTATTTTCCGCAGTACAGGTGGAATCTGCTCGGGTAGCGACCGCCGCGATCCCTCCCTTCTTCTTCTTTTTTTTGTTTTCGTTCATGCACAAACGCCGTTTCTTCGTCCTTGTGTTTCGTCCCTTTTGAAACGCCTTCTATGCGCCCTTGCGCTCTTCCGCTGACGACTGCGGCAGTCGCAGCCAAGCCGTCGTCGAAGGGACCAGATTCCGAGATTGAGTTTCAGGAGCAAATGATCCAGGAGCGCGAAGGCAAGATTGAGAAGATTGAGCAGGGCATCACAGAGCTCAACCAAATATTCCGAGACCTTGCCCAGATTGTCGGCGAGCAGCAGGACGGCATCAGTGCGTTTTTTTAGGCGTCAGCGTGGTCGGCTTCAGCCTTCCACTGATGATCTTTCCCTGCGGGTAGATGACATCCACAGGAACGTCTTCAGCGTAGTTCATGACACGGAACGGGCGGCGGTCGAGTTAACGCAGGCTTCCGACTATCAGCGCAAGGCCGGTCGCCGAATGATGTGCAGGCTATTCTTGGTGTTTATCGTCCTCGCGTTCGTTCTTCTTGCTGTGCGTCCGGCGTCCCCCGATCCATTGCATGCACATCCTGACGTCCTTCCGTAGGTTCTCTCCTAGATATTTGTGTGCTGTAACATGGGACCATTCGCGTGGAAGGAAGGACAGGAGGGACGCTGCTCGTGAGTCGTGGTGCATCGCGCGGGGCGGCGGAAACCGGTTCTTGCAACTTAGCGCATCCGGTGTTAGCCCTCGTCGCTCGCCGGCCGGCGTACGGGTCGCTCCGCAGCTCTGCGCTCCGAGTCGAAAAGAAACGGCCCGGCCGGAGGACGAACAAAAAGACTGCGAAACCCGGGCTTGAACCAGGGACCTTCCGCTATGCGAGCCTGATACTTCAGGCGGACGCTCTCCCAACTGAGCTATTTCGGCACCGCTGTCTGGAGCGATTCGAGGCTGCGCAACCCAATCGGAGGCATGTAGAGCAATGCAGATCCCTTCGTGCAAGTAAGGGAAGGAAGAAAAATTGGTCATCGGACTATCTGGCGCTTTGCGCGTGCGCGAAGCGCACGTCGAAAAGATCGGACTAGGTCCGGGGTCCGAGCCGCAGGCGAGGACCACTACACAGGCGTCCGAGCCGCAGGCGAGGACCACTACACACTGGGCGTCCGAGCCGCAGGCGAGGACCACTACACGGGCACCCGCCAGCCGCAGCCTGAGGTGAGAACGAATTGGCAAGCGAGGAAAACGGCTCGGGTAGCTAGCGGACACTGGAAGGACAGGAAAGATGAGGTACAACTCTGTCAATTACACCCGACTCCAATTAGCAAGGACAGGTGCCTGCTGAGACGTGCGGACCCGACCTTCGCCAAGTGCAGCCGCACAAACGTGCCAAAGGGAGAGGTGGGATCAACCGGTCGAGCAAGGAGCCTCTGGTAGGCGTCATGCTGAACTCTCCCTTAAACCAGAGCCCATCGGGTTGCGGAGACGGAATTTGGCGGCAGCGCGAAGGGACGTGGTCGATGCAGTGTCCGGGTGCGTGTGCTACTTTGTTCGTGCCGGATTTGATGATGTGGCATCGTTGACAGGTCGAGGCCTTTCGTGCTGTTCCATCGATGTTGAAGCTGCCAGCGGCGGTGGCGGCGGCTTGCGTGCCGGCGGCGACGGTGGTGACGGTAGTGGCGAGACGTCTCGCAGCGCGGAGTGCTTCTCTTGCTTGGAAGGCATTGACATGTGGAGCCCAAAATGCCGTGCATGCTGAATAATGCAACAGTTAGCTAGCGAAAGCGCAGGCAAGAAATCGAAATGTGAACGCACTTGCTCCGTTCTCCCTCTCACGGCACCGCTGAACCACCTTCTCCAGGAAGTTTCGCCCACCCGTTCGAAGCGCGAGCCACGTCCTCGCGGACGCACCGAATGGCAGCCCCTGGCTGTGATCTGCAGCTCTTGCCTTCCACTTCTCATCCGAATCATCCGCCGCGGCGTCCCACCTGAGCATGCACGCTGCCAAGTGGAAGTATGCTTTGTCGACAAAGACGGTAGAGATCATGCGTGGGTCGATGTTCGAGAGTTGGGAGAGCGAGAGATAACTTGGTGTCATCGCGGCGGACGATCCCTCCTCCGACTCGGGCTCATGGCGTTTCGGGGCGCGGGCGTTGAACATTTTGTACGGTGGTGGTTTAATTGGTATAGTTGAAGACGAGGTTGAGGCAATAGAATTTGCAGTAGAAGGGTGCGTGAAGGAGGAGGAAGGAGTGGAGGAAGAAGTGGAGGCGCAGGCGGAGGCCGAAGTAAAGACCGACGAGGACGAGCGGGAGAGATGCGTCGGGTTTTAGCAGACGTAGAAGGATGCGAAACAGGAGGGAGATCGAGAAGGGCGGGGTCGATCCGGGACTCGAGGAGGAAGCCGATGGCACCGTCCGCCGTCCCGTTCCCTTCGCCTTCGAGCAGCTCGATGATCATCTGACTGTCAAGCGCAGGATAGACCTCTTGGACGGCGTCAATCTCGGCTTCCCAAAGTGGCTCGAACTTTTAGAAACTCGGATCAGCGGCCAACTCAGGCGTCAAATAGACCGGATGGGGCTCACCTCTGTGTCCAACATATCGTCATCCGAAAGGGACAGGTCGAGAGACTCAATTTCCTTCCCTTTACCCTTGGCCTGAGAGATGACTGGGTCCTGAAATGGAGACGAGAGGTAAGAATATGGCAGTGAAGCTGTGCAGCACAGAAAGAACGCACGGGCAGAGGATCAGCTCGGACTTGGATGGGCAATGGCCTTGCAGGGCGACGAAGAAGAGGCCCTAAGGAACGGTGAAGGAAGGTCAGGCTTTGTCGATCAAATATGGTGGAAGGAGGAATATGCGTACGGAACTGGAAGGTCCTCAGAAGTGTAGTTGTGCCGCCTCGTGTCCCTCAATCTCAGGATAGAGGAAATGTCCGAGTCCGTCTGGGCGGGAGCTGTCCGTCAATGCCTCCGTCTCCTCCGTCTCGTCCTTCTCCTCCTCCGTAGCCTCAAACTCGAACTTCTCGTCAAACTGGGCCGCGGTGGTGGCGGTGGCAGTTTCGTTTTTGATGCCGAGGAGGGTGAGGGAAGCCGCACTATAAGGCAACTAAATAGATGAGCCAAGCAGAGGGGAAATAAGGAGAGAAAACGCACGGAGAGGGACGGAGGCCGAAACTTTCGCCACTGTTGACATCTCGCAGTCGCGGAGAGTCATCTCCAAAGAGCGCTCGCTGCTGCTCCAGGGCAATCTCGACAAGACAGATGTGGTGAGAGCCTTGCGTTGCGATGTCAAATGCGGTGAGTTTCTTGCGGAAGGCGATGCGGATGTTGCGTCGGAGGATGAAGTCGTGCGAAAGGAGCAGCATAATGACGAGTCCCCCCGCCACAGCACGCTGGAGATCGTTCCGTGCTTGTGGAGGGACTCGTTGCGACTTGGAGTCCGCAGCGAGGTGCTCGAGACCGGCCGGCCGGTCGAGGCAGCCGTTGCTTGCATGTTTCAGCTGGTAGGCATGGACGTCTCGGAGAGCTTCGTCCATACTCCTCCTGCGTCTTTCCACTTCGAGTAGAGTGCGCTGAGACGTCGTTCTTGCTCCTTTTTCGGGTGATAGGTTGCGGGTTTGTCGGGGGTACTGCCGGAGTAGCGAGAATGGCGTCCGAGATATCCTTC
>CAVXVL010000023.1:0-93170 GCA_963765085.1 Terriglobia bacterium
CGCCGACTACCCACAGCCTGCGCGCTCAGCCATGACCGTTTTCGCTCGAATCAGTCGGGGAGGGCGGCTACGTTCTTGCCGAATATTATCGTCGTCCCGGCTGTCTTGTCGGAGTCGTTCGTCCGAATACACCAATGACCATTTACCGTGGTGGCTGGGGAAAAATCTGGGGGCGCGAGGGCCGCGAAGCCGCCATGAAAACTTTGCACCTTTCGGAGGTTAAAGTTGTCCCTGAGGTCGATGCAACCAAGTTGCTCGTGGGCCGGCCTCGCCAAGGTACTGCCATGCAGTGGCACAGTGCCCGAGACACGATTAAAAACTTTATTCTAGGAGTGACTACGCCTTTAGGGCTGAGAGTATGTGTTGGCCTGCGTTTCAGGAGGTCATGGCCGCCGAATTCTGCGATTGCCGACCGAGGTGACTGGATTGCCGCAACTGGCGAATTTGATCCTCCCTGTCGGACGGACTCTGCGAGGCATCGTATCATGGAATCGACACACAAGGGGGCACCATCGCCAGCCAGGTCACTCTGCAGCGAGCGCTCGATGTCCGCCAAAAGTTTCGACCCTGAAGGGGTTTGTCGGTGAAAACGTCCACAGGATCTTTTTCTGCGAAGATGAGACGGAGCGAATCGAAGACGGAATTCAGTTTTATCCACTGGCCAAAGTCTTCGAGCGGTTTGTTGCAACGGATGCTGGTCGCTCCTGGCTAAAAGTGGTTGGAAGTTGAGCGTCTGGCGCTGCATTATTTCAGCTTTCCTCGACCTAGCCAGAAGGCACTCTTGGAAGGCCTGCCTATGGTCCCATGCCGCCAGTTCACTCTCCAACGACGCGACGGCACCACGGTGGGGCGACAGCGATTGGCGGGTACCTGTACCAGTTATTCTCAACCTCGGCGGTCAAATCACCGGGCGAGACGGCAACAATGACCGATCCGTTTAGTGATGCGGTCATTTACGTTCCGACGAGGCCCTCGACCAGGACGCTGCCGTCTTCGATGCGAAGAAGAATGTAAAATTGATCCAGGCCAAGTACGCATCCACGGGACTGACAAAAAGATTGGTGCCCCAGACTCGATGGGATTGCGAAGCGCCTTCTTCAGGCCGCGAAAGACGCACAAACCGATGGACTCAAGGTCAAAACATTTCGACTGATTTCTAACCGTGGTTTAGCGGGCACTGCGGAGGCAAAAATCAGGTCATGCAAAAAGAGTGTTGGCAAATTCAAGTACAACAGTCCGACGAAAAAAGGGATCCTGAGCGTTTTGGAAGTCAAGTTGCTGCCGAAGGCGGAAGCCAGAAAGACGATCGACACCTATGCGCAGTCCTTTGGACCGACGCCTGAGGAAATTGACGACGGATGCGACCGCCTAGCAGGAAAAATCTTTGCCGGCGTCGCTCACAAAAAGATGCACACAATGGGAATGAGCGGATTTCGCGACATCTTCGTCGGCAACAAAGACGCCACATCCCTGCGCCGGCCCGCGGTTGATACCATGCTGAAATTGGAGCTGGTAAAAATTTCAAGCGACACCGAGGGCAAACACATTCCGCGTCGAAACGTCATCGAGGTTATCAAGAAGAACCCGAACCGGGCGTTATTCGTGTTTGTCGGCGAAGGCGGAATGGGAAAGTCGGCTAGCCTGAGCGACCTGATGGGACAAGAGATAGCGGTTGAGAAAGGGTCGCTCCTGCGTGCCGCCAGAGTTTCCAAGCACATGGAAATTGATTGGGCGACAAAATGCGTTTCCGAGTGGAGAGGATTTTCTCGTTTTCAGGAGCACAGCCTCGACGACAGTTTACGACGACTTAGGATTGCCAACCCAGCGGTTCGTTCCCCCGTTTTAACATTGGCTCTGGATGGCATTGATGAAGGTGCTCAAGAACAGCACCACGACTACATTGCAGCCCTGATCCGGAAAGTCGTGGAGATTGATAAGAAGTGCAATGCCATGGTTGGTGAGCTTCCCGAGTGCCGCCTGATGGTGACCTGTCGTGAGGAAGAAGAGTTCACGCGATTTCTTGACGTGGATGATGTTTCCGGTTTACCGATTGAGATCGTCCCTCGACGAAAAAACTATCAGCCAATCGTATTCGGGCAATTTACACCGGACGAGCTGCATCAAGCGGTCACAGCAGATGAGCCCACGTTGATTGACCAGATTTTTCAAAATCCCAAGACAGTGGCCGGCATGGCGATCACAAGGACTGGAGTCCGGACCGAGCAGCCCATTAAAAGTTTTTCCAAACCTCGACTTTCTGCTCGATCCCTTGATCTGGCGTTCTTTCACCTCCCTCGGGAAAGCGGACAACTCGCCCGCGCCGAAGGGCAAGCCTGCTGGGGACAAGAAAATCGGGCAAATTCTCATTACGCGCTTTTGCGCGAAAACCGAGGTGCGTTGCGACTGGAGGAGCAGCAAAGGGCTGAAGGCTGTTCTGGAGGGCATTGCGCCAATATTCAAAAACCCTAAAACACGGAATCGTCCAAAGTTCATTGCTGCGGCCGAAAAAATGGGGTTGATCCCTGGTCGAATGCGAAAGATTATTTGACGAGGCTCTCAATGGCGGAACTCGATTACCGGTGGCAAACAATCCTGGCAGTGGCGCCACCGGTTAATTGAGCGAGGACTTGGGCTATGACCAACGAAAAGGCCTCCAAACTCAACTCGCAGGCATCCGCAGGCGCTTCATCCGTCTCTCCATGGGCTTTGGAAAGTCATTTCCTCGGCAGGCGCTTCTTTCCGCGATGGGAATATCAACGATTTGGCGGAGGCCTCACTTGCATCGCTTATCGAGAACAGAGCGCATAAAGTTGCCTGGGAAGGAGCAAACCAAGCTTGCTCAATTCGTCGACTGGAGTGCCGCGGCCTCGATGTGCATGCCCGCCTCAGAAGTACAGATGGTCGAATCCACAAGAAGCCCGCACTTCGTTTGGTAAATTTCTCCGTGGTCTCAAGTGGCCTCTCCGTTACGAGATGACAGCCCGCGCCATTGACTTGGCCATCGCCAAATTGGGAAGTGACAGTCACAAACCAGCCTGTTGGTTGCTCAACTCTATTGGATGGCGTTCAACGGAAGTCACAAGGGCACTATGGGATGCTTCTCTAGTCCCTGCCGCCAGAACAGGGAGATCTTGCGTTCAGTGTTCTCGCCGAGCTCGGAGTCCCCATCAGCAAGAGGTCGGTATGTGAAAGAAGTGCAACGAGCGGTACTCCGCTAGGAGGTCTCAAACCAATCTGTTTGCTATTGGCCATCTGGCATCAAGGGATTCTCTTCGCGTTCTCAATTTTCCAGCGACTTGGTCAAGTGAGACAGAAGAGGCAGAGAACCTGACCTTTATCCCACCGACGATTGCGATTATTGCCGACCGCAATGGCAGTAGCAAAGTAACGGGACTCCGCGGTGCTCTTGTTGAGGACCCTTTTGGCCTACTGAAAAAATGGCTCGGGGAATTTACCTCACTGGAAACGTGGCGCCGAACTGCGATTCCGCCTATGCTACGCACTTCCTGCTCGAATTGCTCGCTCGTGACGGCAATCGAGACGTCCCTGCTCGCCATCATTTGCTTCTCCACCGTCTGGAAGACTTCGTCCGCCCACTTCAGCTCGCCGGTTACGGACACGGTAAAAAGTTGGTGGACTGATGCAGGTTTTAGAAAAGGCGCTGACCGAGCCCAACGACTACACGGGCCTGGATGAACTGACGAAGGGGACGTTCGTGACCGACTTTGGAACTTGAGCCTGATGATGGGTAACGGTGAAATCGCAGGGCATTGCCTATAAGCTGCTCGAAGCAGATAAAAATCCGTACACCCGCTTCAAAGTACTGGAAGACTTGGCCTGTTTTAAAACTGAGCAAATTCCGAAGCAAATCGCCGGGTGGATTACTTCTGAAAGCAACGATGACGTGGCCGAGGCGGATTCAGAGGCGATCCTGCGCATGACAGCTCAGAGGCTGGCATGGAAGGATAGCTGAGAGTGAGGAAGCCTTCGATCTCCTTCTGGAGAGCAGGTACACCGCAAACGGACATACCCTCGCTGATTCGGTGGATGGACTAGCGTATTTGGCCATGGTGCTCACCAGGGATACCCAAAACCGACGCCGGTTTGTAAAACGAATCCTCGATAAGTTTCAGGGCAGCCCATCCGCTCCGACTTCAGGAATGGTTTTGCGAGGCAATCCACACACTTGCCTTCTCAGGCCGGCTGGTCCGCTGGTGACTTTGGAGAATCTCGCCGAAGCGATCCTCGACCAGCCCAAATGGATGGAGTCGCATGATCTGAGTCGAATCATTAGCGCACTGAGCCAGAGCCCGAAGTCGCTGATTTCTGGTGATCTTCTCGGAAAGCTGATTCGCGAGGTAGCTTCAACTGACACACGAGTAGCGACAGCTTGCTGCGAGACGCTCATTACATCGGGACACTTCTCGGACCTTCCGCCCGAAGCGCTTCGCCGACTGGGATTGTCTCAAACTTCTACTCAGTGGGTTTACTCGCAACAGGCGGACGATCTCGAAATCAATGGCGGCCTATTCGTCATGCTCCTGCGAATGAGACGACCGGTTTGTCGGCGCCTTTGCTGCTTTCCTGGAAACCGGTCCTTTTCAACCGTTTGTTCAAGCTGTCGAAGCCCTGGAACGCAATGGTAAGAAAGAAGATCAAGTTCTCTCGCCTCTTTAGCGAGGCGCTCATTCGACGGGCCAAGGCCAGAAACACGCTCGACCACTCTGAGCCTTACGTTTTCAAGTGCCTGGCCACACACGATTACAAGGCTTTCGCCGAACAAGATTGGCCCTCCCACGGTGATGGACGCCCGAATCGAGGGAGGCTTTGGCCACCGCCTCTTGAAGGCCTACCAAAGTCCGACAAATCCCGTAAGCAAGCCCTTGCGACTCTCGGCGCCTTACATGGAGACTTTAACTTTGGCGTGCGCCGGGCAGCCTTCCGAGTGCTCGGTAACTTCAACCGGAGTTGCTTACTTCAATGGTTGAAAATCTGGCTTCGACCAAGTCGCCAGATCACCGAATCCTCGCGGCGGGGAAGGCATTTACTGGATTCCTGCCAACAAGAGACGAAGCGACTGGCGCACAACCCTCGAACACTTACGCAGTGACGAAGCAGAAGACGTTCGCGACGTAGCGCGTGACGCCCGCGAGCGTGCCCGGAAGTTGAGTTGGGCGGGGAAATACCTCTCAATCCCCTGACGGAGGCATTTCCCAAATCCAAATCAAACGCGGGCTGTTCTGAAACGCTGGAAATACGGATATGCCATTGCCAAGGTGGGGGACGACCAAACCGCGCAGGGCTTGCGGCATCATTTGCGAACTGTCGACTTGCCCGCCAATTACCAGCGATTCCTAAATCAAAACGATTGAGACCTTGGAGAAGAATTGGGGAAGTAATCCGCCGCCGCAAGTGGCCTCAGCCGATGTATGGCGGCGATGTTACCATTTCTTCCGGCGAGGGGCCGCGAACCGCGGCAACTCTCCGCGAAACCGCGGCAACTCTCCGCGAATCCGCGACGGCTGTCCGCGGCACAGCAGCACGCCCAGCACCGTGCTCGCCGCGAGCACCGAAAGCAGTCCCATGGCGAGAGCGAAACCAAAATTCCCATAAATAAGCACATGGCTGCGATCGTGAGTTCAACGGCCGGAGCAGCGAGCTCGGCGGTTTGCCGCCGGCTCCGCAAAAGCTTGCGCCAGCTCCCTACGGCCCACATCGCCGCGGGTGGAAAAGCGATCTCGAGCAAGCCCGCAAAATGGTTGTGATAGATGTACGTTCCGCTCGGCAGCGCGCCCACCGCGCCCTGAGTGCGAGCGTTCGAAAACTGAAGCATCCCGAGAACGCTTTCGAAAAGCGCGATCGCTACAATCGGCGCCACGGCGATCCACGGACGCCCGGGCCACCACGAACCCATTTGACGCGCCAGCAAAAAAGCGGCCATCGCCGGCAGAACATCGAGCAGGCGTTCGAAAGTTGCGGCCGGCGCAATGGAGAGAGGAAGCCAGCGCCCGAGGCCCTGTCCCGTCGCAAGACGCGCCACTCGCGCTGCCTCGAACCGCCCCGGCGCGAAGAGATGAACCAGCATAGGCGGAAGCGGAGCGAGCGCTAAAACGATCCACGCGGCCAACGCTCCCGCGAGCCACAAGGTCCAATCAGGACGCGATTGCTTGTTCGATAACGACCGTCCGCGAGAGCTCGACGCACGATCCCATGGCGCAAGCAAGGCCGCGAGGCACACGCCGAGAGCACTCCACTCCCATAAGTGGGCGTCCACCCCGCCGTGGAAAAACACTGCTCCCGCAAGCGCCGCCGCGAGCACGCCATAGGCGACCCACAGCCTCATGTTGTGCCATCGCATGCGTCACCTTACCCGTTTGTCCCTGCGTGGGCGCGTCTCCGTCCTTTGGGGAACAACCCTGTCGTTTAAGAAACTGGATTAGCGGCTGGGACTGACCGGCGTTCCGCTATTGACCGTGGCAGCCACGCCACCCACGGTCCCGGCCACCGCTGCACCCACCGCCACCACCGCCACGGTGTGGCCCGCCGTCCACCAACCCACCGTCGCGGCCGCAGCCGCCGCCTGCGATCCATCGCTGCTGAGGACGCCCGCGAGAGCGGCCGGAACGATCGTGTGGCCGCCCGCCATGAGCACAACCGCATCCTTCGCTTTCAAACTGTAGCGGACCGAGCCGCTCAGGATCTGAAACACAACTTTTCCGCCGGACACTGTCATCCGCGCTTCCGAACCAGGCGCAAGCGCCAGCGTCGATCGGTCCGGCAGCAGCACCGTCGCCGCCTTGGTTCCCGCCTTGATCAAGTCGCCGTCGAGCACCGGAAAGTCAGGCACTCCCTGACCCACAGCCATGCTTTCGCCGCGCAGCGTGAACGGGGACGCAGAGGTCACGGTCGCGATCTGGGTCTGCGCCCAGGCGCTCGCGGCGGTGATCGCAGCCGTCAGAATGAATCTTGCGATTTTCGGCATGAAGAAAGTCTCCTTAATCTGTGGGTCATATCGGCCCGGTCGTCAAGATTGATATAGAGTCTTGGGCAATCCGCACCTGAGAAATCCCGCGCGCGCGAGCCACTCTATGGGATGGGCGATTTCGAATCCAAGTTCTTCAGCGGCGAGCACCTTTTTGGGGACGACTTTGATCGGGAAGCTATTCGGCACTGGTACGCCCAAGAAGAACACGGCTATTACCAGCTGGCTCGATCCGGCGGTGCGTACGTTTACGGGTATCACGCCCTGAACGCGTTCCATGCCTTCCGATTTCTCGCGCGGCGCTACGGTACTTGCCTGGCGTTCGGCTGCGCCCGCGGCGACGACGTTATGCCGTTGGCCGGCCGAGTGGATCGATTCATCGCGATTGAACCCGCCGAACAGTGGTGGAGCACGTCCATTGCGGGCACTCCCGCGCAATACCTAAAACCATCGCCCGAAGGGAATATTCCGCTCGACGACGCAGTGGTAGATCTCATCGTTTGTCTGGGAGTGCTCCACCACATCCCCAATGCCAGCCACGTGTTTTCAGAAATGCTACGCGTCCTCGCTCCGGGCGGTAACTTGGTAGTGCGCGAGCCGATCTGCACCATGGGCGATTGGCGGCGTCCGCGCAAGGGCCTCACGCCGAACGAGCGAGGATTTCCCCCCGGTTGGATGGAAGCGCGTGCCGCGGCCGGCGGGCTTGCGCTACGGCGCAAGGCCTACTGTCTGTTCCCTCTCACGACCCGTGTGGCTCGCTGGCTGGGCATGGAACCGGCCTTCAATCGGCCCATCCTCGTGCAGATGGATGCTTTGCTCAGTCTTCTCTTCTGCTGGAATCTGCACTATCATCGGGATTCGCCGGTGAAGAAGCTGGCTCCCATCGACATTTGCTGCGTCCTCGAAAAACCTTCGCGCTAATTTCCGTCGGGGAGAACTAACACGCGCCTCTCTGGCCGAGCACGGCGCGCACGGTGCGAAACAAGATATATAGATCCAGCCACAACGACCAGTTGCGGATGTAATAGCTGTCCAGGCGCGCCTGCACGTCCAGATCCCCTTCGCTGCGCGCCGTGACTTGCCACAGGCCCGTCAGTCCGGGAATCACCTGCAAGCGCAGATCGCGAAAGTCCGGACGAAAACGATCGTTGTGATAGGCCGGAAAAGGCCGCGGACCCACCAGACTCATCTCGCCCTTGAGAACGTTCCATAACTGCGGAAGCTCGTCGAGGCTGGTGGCGCGCAGCAATCGCCCGATCCCCGGAAGAATGCGCGGATCGTCCCTCAGCTTAAAGAAGCGATTCCATTCGAGGCGCGCCCGCGGGTCGTGGCTCAGGTGCTCTTCGAGCATTCCCTCGGCGTCCCGATACATCGTGCGCAGTTTGAAAATGTCGATGGCGCGCCCGTGCTGTCCTTCCCGCCGCTGCGTATAAATCGCGGGTCCGGGACTGCGGCGCCGGATCCATAACGCGCACAGCGCGAGGAACGGAGCGCTTGCCGCCAACCCCACGACAGCGGCCACAATATCCACTCCCCGCTTGACGCATTGGTTCCAGGGGTTGAGCAAATTTTGGCGCACCTCTAACCCCAGCAGCCCGCCCAGATCGCGCGATTCCGTCCACAGACTGGCCATGCCGGCGAGATTCGGCACGATCAACATCTTGGGAAAGATCAACGACCAGCGGCTGAGATACGACATGAGGCATTCCCGGTTCATACCGGGAATCGCGACGATCGCATAGGGCGTCCCGTAAACTCGCGCGAGATCCTGCACGTCGCGAAGCGTGCCGGCCACCGGCACTCCTTCGCAGTCTCCGTGACTTTCCGGATCGTCGTCGGCGCACACCACCGGCCGGTAGCCCAGCACGCGATTTTCCTGCAGATCCCGCAGCACCGCGCGGCCCGTGGCGCCCACGCCGATCACCATCACCGACATCCCCCACCAGCTACGCTGGCCGAGAAGCGTGTTGAGCAGCCATCGCCCCGCCGGTGCGAGACCGAGCGAAATCGCCCACGCGAGGAACAATGCGCCGCGCGACTCGGCCCACCAGTCGTGCGCCAAAAACATGCCCGCCGTGAACAACAAGTAGAGCAGCGTGACGCTCTGCCAGATCCGCTGGATGTTCTGGACGGCGGTGAGGCCGATCCCCGGATAAAGTCCGGCCACGGCAAAGGCGGCGAAACCGGAAATCGGAATCGGGAGCGTCGACCAGCCGAGCGGCGGGACGAGCGGATTCACCAGCCTCCAAATTTCGAAGCCGACGCTCCAGGCGAGCAGGAGCGTGCTCCCGTCGACCACTGCCAACACAGCCGTCATGGCGAGAGGCCGGTAATGCGGGCGTCCCGAGGTGCCGACAAGCGTCGGCGTCGAGACAACGGCGGTGGTGGAAGTAGACATAAACAGTGGAAGCTGGGTCCCGAGAGTGAAGTTTTCGCCCGCGTATCTTCAGGGAACTCGACAGGGAATTCGACGCAGGGAATTCGGCGCAGGGAATTCGGCGCGTCGCACGCTGCCGCGTGCCGCTCAGCCGCGGGGAGCTGCCCGTTGTTCGGTCGCGATCAGAGCCTTTTTTAAAAATAGAAAGGATTCCGAGGAGATCGTGGCTCGCGGAAACAGGCACGCCATTTGGCTCGCGGTCAGTAGCAGCGTCGAATCCAGAAACGCTTCGATCATTCTATGGGAAGGACGCGTCACGAGGCCCCACACCGAGAAGTTCCGGATGAGCGCGCGCTGCCACCGCCGGGGCAGGAAATGAATCAGCGGCGTCAGTAAATGCGGTTCCACCGGAAACCACCGATTGGGCGTCTGAACGAAATAGCCGCGTCCGGCGACGCGAATGATTTCCGACGCAAAGCGGCCCTGGTCGCTCGCATTCCCCACGTGTTCGATCACGGAATTGGAATACACCACTTCAAATGCTCCGTCGCGGAACGGGAGCGCCCGTGCGTCGGCGATTACATATTCGACGCCCGGAAGCTTGTGGACCGGAAACACCAGATTCACCATCGTGAGCCGCGGCAGCTCCGCCAGATGCGACCAGATATCCGGATGGCCGCCGACGTCGAGCACTCGCGTCCGCGCATCCACCGCCGACCTGCGTGCGAATCGCCGCATCCGCCGCGGGCGAAACCAACGGAAAAAGAACCCGTAAAAACGGTGAATAGAGGAGGACATACGCCGACCTTTTCAGACCGAGCTTTCTAACAGGAAGACGAACTTGCCTGGAACTTTGCGGTCTTCCATCCGCACAATTGCAAACCGAACAGCACCATAAAGCGGGGATTGTGCTTTAAATATCGCTTCCACAACCGGCGCGGCTCGGTGGCTAGGCGAAAACTCCATTCGAGGCCGCTCCGTCGCATCCACGGCGGCGCCTGCGGCTTGGCGCCGGCCAAGAAATCGAAGGCCGCGCCCACGCCCACCATGACGGCGTGCACCCGTCCGCGATGCGCCGCCATCCAATAATCTTGTTTGGGACTATTCAGGCCGACGAAGATCAGGCCCGCCCCGGAGGCGTTGATAGCGTCCGTCGCGTCTCTATCTTCCTCCGCCGTGAGCGGACGAAACGGCGGCGCCCACGCATACACGATCTGCAACGCCGGATAGCGGCTCTTCATCCTCCGCACCAAGGTCGCGAGAACGTCCGGCGACCCTCCGTGGAAGCCGACCGGAATTCCCGATGCGGCGGCCCTTTCGAGCAGCACCGGTGTAAGATCGGGACCGTAGACGCGCGTGGCCCGCGGCCAGCCGAGCAGTTTCAGCCCCCACACCAGCGGCATACCGTCGGGCGTGACCAGATCCGCCTCATTCATCACCCGGCGGAAAGCCGCCGAATCCCACGCTTCCATGACGTTGTTCACCGTCGCCACGCATACGTAGCGCGAAGTCCGCGCCGCGGCCCAAGCGGCGATCACTTGCGAGGCCTCGCGATAGCAGGTCGCATTGACGTGCATGCCGAGAATATGGGTCGCACCCGGGTTGTTTGCCATGGAGGTCATGCGGCGGAAATTGAAATCATGCGGCGGGCAGCGGTTCGCGAGCGGCGGATCGCAGCGGCCCGCGCGCGAGTGCACGATCATAGACCGCCTGGAGATCGAGAAAAGCCGCGCCCGTCGAATACTTCGTTTCATACAGAGCTCGTGCGGCCGATCCCATGCTCTGGAGCCGCGCGAGATCGTCCCACACATCGCGGATGGTAGCGGCGAGCGCGCTCGGTGAGCCGGTCTCGAAATGCAAACCGGTGATCCCATGGCGCACGATTTCCGCCGCCGCGCCGATGCCGCTCGTCACCACCGGAACGCCGACGGCCGAGGCCTCGGCGATGCTCATCGGGAAATTTTCATACGCCATGGTGGGAAACAGCAGCAAGCGCGCGGATTTCAGCAGCGCCAGCACACGGCTGCGATCCACTTTTCCCAGGAACCGGATGTTGGGATGCCGGGCCGCGGCCTGCCGCACTTCATTTTCCTCGGAACCCTCGCCCGCAATCCACAGGGGAACCGAGGGCGGAAGCCCGGCGGCAGCATCGAGCAGCACGCGGATGCCTTTATCCTGTTCTAGCCGGCCCGCGAACAGACAATACTCCCCGGCGCCCTCCGCGCGGCCCGGGTCGGGATGCACACAATTTCCCTTGACCACCAGCCGTTCGGCGGGAATGCCGGCGCGCAGATGGAGCGCGCGCGCGAATTCCGAAAGACAGATGAACATAGCGACCGCCCGCCGAAAGCTGCCTTGCGCGCGATGCACTTGCAGCGCGGTATCGAGCACCAGCGTTTTCATCACCGATTTCTGAAAGCATCCGCGCGCCACTCCGTGCAGCCTTCCGAGATGCGTGGAGATGCACAGCTCGCACGGCTTACCGTCGCGGTTGTGGCGGGCGTTCGCACAGCCGTGCCGGAAGTTGTGCAGCGTCTGCACCACGGGAATTCCGGCGTCGTGGCACCACCAGTAGGCTTGCGGCCCCATGCGGTAGTAAATGTTATGAAAGTGAACCACCTCCGGCCGGAAGCTCGCGATTTTCGCTTTCAGGCTTCCCGCCGCGCTGCTGCACGATATCAAACGCACGCCGTCGAGGATGGAGAAGGGCCCGTCGTTGGACTCAAAATGTACCTCGACTTCGCAGCCCCCATCGCGCAGAAGACGGGCTTCGGTGTCCACCACCGTGTCTTCTCCGCCGGGAATGCGATAGCGGTTGTGTACGATCAGAATGCGCTGGGCGGGCATGTTATTTTTTGCGGGCTACTCAGATCCCGCAACCGAGAAGATCAGGCGCGTGGGCGGGATCACGGAAGTCAGCAGGTTATCCTTCGGCGTCTCCTGGCGAAAGGGCACATAGCTTCGCACGGTCAGTCCGGCCTTCCCGAGCATCCCGTCTACTTCGCGCCGGGCATAACTGCGGTTAGCGCCGAAGTTTTCGGCGAGCAGTCCCACACGGCGCAGCGGATTGTGCCACCAGTTATGAAAATCGACCACCGCGGCGCCTTCCGCCGCGAGAATGTTGCGGATGGAGGCGAGCAGCCGGCCTTCATGCGCCGGTCCCCGGATCAATGTGTCCAGGCACAGCACCCGGTCGAGCGATCCCGCAAACGGCGGCTGAAAGTAATCGGCCCGCAGGCAATAGATATTTTGCAGACCGAGCGCGCGCGCCTTCTCCTGGGTATAAAACAGCGACGCCGGATCGAGGTCGCAATGGA
Source organism: Terriglobia bacterium (assembly GCA_963765085.1). Classification (GTDB taxonomy): domain Bacteria; phylum Acidobacteriota; class Terriglobia; order Bryobacterales; family Bryobacteraceae; genus Palsa-187. The sequence continues at coordinate 12,677 of CAVXVL010000023.1, forward strand.
AGACGGAATCGAATAAATTCGCGAAGGCGAGCGTATAGTGTCCCGCGCCGCCGCTCAGATCGCACAGTGTCGAGGGGCGTGAGGACTCTCGATCGAGCAGCAACGATCCTACGGCGGCCACGTGCCTCTTCTTGCGGGCGAGGGCCACCGCGGAGAAGGATTCGGCCGTCCCCCACGGCGCGGCCTGGGGATTGGCCGCGGAATTGAACGCCTCGCGATAGCGCCGTCCGTAATCCCCGCCGTCCGAAAACGACGGACGGGGAGGGCGCAGATCGACAATGCCTTCGGGAGACGCCGAGAATTCCGCGCCGCAGGCATCACACCGCATGCGCTCGCCCATCCAGCGCAAAGCGCCGCCCTCGACCGGACACCTCACGAGGGGCGCCAGCCGTTCCATTTTCGAGTGGGCCGCGGCAGTCTTCGTCATCAGCCCCGTTTCCCGAAGTCCTCCGCGAGAACTCTGGCGCCATTCCCAGCCGCCGCGCATACCTCGGCGTTGGTGAAGAAACCAGGCGCGTCGCGATAGGTTTGCAAGCGATCGAGAGCCGCTCCGAGCAGCTTCCAATGATCCTCGCTTGTGAACTCCCAGGAATGGCCCCACAGGTGAAACGTCCCGCCTTCGCGCGCGGCTTCTTCGAGCAGACTTCCGGCGACGCCCACCCAATTTCCGGCCGCAGGCAGCGCCATCAGCCTCCTCAGACGCGACCAACGACCGCGTTTGGCGAGATTTTTTCCATAGCTCGTAAGCGAGTGGGGAAACGCTTGCACGGAAGTCGCCAGCAGCGGAGGGTTTTCCGGCGGCCGAATCGAGAGCAGTTCCACTGTTCGGCAGCCCACATACCCCGCCTCCCACGCCTCCCGCACATGTACCGGCCGGAATTTACCGCGCGGGAAGCAGAACATTTTGCAGCTTTTTCCGGTCATCTGCTCGACCCAATCCTTGGAGCCGGCCATCTCCGCGCGTACCGCCTCTGGACGAGCCCGCGTCAGGTCGCAATGCGTCAGCGTGTGCGCGCCGATTTCGAAATCCTCGCTCAAGCGGCGCATCGCCGCGGCATCCATGACCGCCCTTTCCGACGAGCGCGGAATGTAGAAGGTCGCTCGAATCCCGCGCGCTCGCAGCATATCCGCCAAACGCGCATCGAGCGGATAGCCGTCGTCCCAACTGGTTGTAATTTGAAAACGGCTCATGGCACGAGCTCCCGTTCGCGGCCGGCGTGCAGCGCGACGCCCGCCCGATGTTCCCCGAGCACATAGCGGATGGCCTGCTCGAATCCGTCCGCGCGGCGTTCCTGGGTCCACCCGGCGACGTCTTCTCGGGCCGCTGCGCCCAGACGGTCGCGTAGACCCTCTTCGAGCAGCATCTGATCCAGGGCTTGGGCGAGCGCGGCGCTATCGCGCTCCGCAACCACCAGCCCGTTGCGGTCCTCCCGTACGAGGCCCCCGGCGACGGCGCCGACGACGTTCGTCGTGACGATCGGAACTCCCTGGTTGAAGACCTCATTGACCACCAGCCCCCACAGTTCCCGGCAGGCGGGCGTCGCGACCGAAGGAAGCACCGCAGCCCAGGCCGCGGCATAGTATTCGGGCGTGGCGGACGGCGAGACGTATCCGCCGATCCGCACCCGCGCGGCCAGGCCCGCATCGCGTTCGATCAAGCGCTCGAGTGGGCCGCGTAGCGGCCCCGCGCCCACCAGCCCGAGGACCCAGTCTTGGGCCTGCGTTCGCCGTGCGGCCTCGAGCAGAACTTCGAGGCCTTTCTCTTCCGAGAAACGGCCGAGATAAAGAATCAGGCGGGCCCCCGCGGGGACCTTCAGGCGCGCGCGTACGGCGTCGATCTGCTCCCGGGTGACCGGGCGTCCGTACAACGCGTTATCGACGGCGTGCGGAGCGACGAAAATGCGCGCCGCCGCGACGCCCTCCGTGAGCAGGTAACGCCGCCCGTGTTCTCCGTAAGTGACGAGCGCATCCGCATTTCGATAAATGTGACGTAGCAGCGGGAAAAGCCAGCGCTGCGCGCCTTCGGCCGGGCGGTGCCACAGCCCCGTATACAGCACGAAGGGTTTGCCGCGCAGCCGCGCGCAGAGATAGGTGACCGGAAGCGCGAAGCGCCCGTTCACGCACTTGACGAAAACGTCGCTCCTGCCAAACAGCAGCCGGGTGACTAACGACGGCGTGATGCGCGTTCCCGCGATGCTGAATCCTTTCAGATAACGAAAGCGAAACCGGCCGCTGGCGACGCCGTGCTCGCGCAACCAGAAGCGGCCCTCGCCGCGCGAAAAAAACAGGAACTGGACATCGAAACGCCCGGCAATCGATTCAAACAGCGCACGCGTGTAGTGCGTGCAGAAATTATGGACGAAGGCGATCGAGGTTGTGGAACCGGCGGGACGCGGATTCATAACGCTGCGACCTCCTGACGGTCGGCTACCGGTGTGGAAGACGCGCTCAACCGGCGGTACAGGGCCGCGGTCTGATCGCCGATCGAATCCCAGGAGAAGCGGGTTTCCGCCCACTCCCGGATATGCACGCGGGATGCGGGCGAGTGCAGTCCCGCGGCAAAACACGCTTCTATGGCGCGCGCCAGCGCGGGGGCATCGCCCGGCGGCGCGAGCATCCCGCTGAAACCGTGCTGAACGGTTTCCACCAGCCCGCCCACGGCCGTCGCGACCACCGGCAATCCGAATCCGAACGCGAGAAAGGGAACCCCGCTCTGCGAAATACTGCGGTAGGGCAGCACCAGGCAATCGGCGGCGGCAAACAAAGTTTCGACGCGGTCGTCAGCGATAAAGGATAGAAACAGCCGCGTGCGCTCGCGCCAACCTTCCTTGGCAATGCGCGCCTCCACGGCCACTTCGCAGCCATCGCCTACCGGCCGCCCCGCGATGATGAAGTGATAGGAGTCGTCCGTTTGGCACAGAATCCGGAACGCGTCGAACAGCTCGTCGATGCCTTTATAGGGGGCGAGCGATCCGAACAGCAACAGCACCTTCGCCTCACGAGGCAAATCGAGCTTCGCGCGCGCCTCTGTTGCGGTCATGCCGCGCCGGGGAACCTGTTGATTGATCCCGTGCGGAATGAGGAAAATATTCTCCGGACGCACGTCCATCTCCGCGATCAGATCGGCGCGGATATTCGCGGTGTGCGCGATCAGCGCGCGCGCCTGACGGTAATAAAATCGCAAGCTCGCCTGTTCCATCCATCCCGCCCGTCCCCGATTACGGCGCGCGACGTTTACGTTGTGTACGGTTACCAGCAAACGTTTTCCCCACAGGCGGCACCACAGCGGAATGAGAATGCGATCGAAGGCTTCAAAATAAATCAACCACTGCACGTGGATCAGATCTCCCGGGTGCGTGGCGATCGCGCGCAAACTGCGAATGTAGCCGAGCGCCAGAGCGCGCATTTTCCCCAGCTTCGAAGGAATCTTGCGGCGATCCGGCCCGGTGCCGAGCAACTTCACATTGTCATGGCGCTCCAGCCGAGCGGCCAGATGATCGAAATCGATCACCGTAAGCCTCAGCCATGCATTTCGCGCGAGGCCCTGCACCAGCGCCTGGAGGTAATGATCCTGCCCGCCCGAATTGAGCACGCACACCGACATCCCCGCCGGCACGGTGGTCCTCCGGCGGATTGCATTTGTGATTGCCGGGGCTTCAGGCATAACCGGTGATTTCCAGAAAACTTCAATGCTTTCGTCCGTGCATTGTTCGAGAACGCGAGTGAAGTCCGCCGGCGCAAGCCATTCGCCGAGCACCAGTCCGCGCTTCACGTCGGTCGCATAGTTAAACGTTCCTTCGGCGGCGAGGCGTCCCAACCAGCGGACGCATTCCAATCCTTCCGGGAGGAACTCCGGCAGATTCACTTCAAAAGAAATAAAAGGCACGCGGCGGGCAAGGCCCCGGAGGACGCTGGCTTCGTGGCCCTCGACGTCGATCTTGATAAAGAAAGGACAGCCGTGGTCGATCATCAGCCGATCGAGCGTCGTCGTCTCGATCTTCCTCTGTTGGGCAAACCGCAGGTTGCGCCCGAAGCGCCTGGCATCGTTCTGTAACGTGGCGACCCACTTCCGGCACAAGGTGTTCTTTCCCGATCCCGGTTCATCGATCCACAGGGTCGCCGTGGAATCTCGATCGCTCGCGGCTTTTCCGACGATCACGACCGGCCGCGGAGTCAGCCGGTACCGACGGAACTTTTGTTCGAGAACGTTCCGGCTGAACTCATCCGGTTCCACCGCCACAATCCGCCCGCCCAGGCGCAGGAAAATATCGGCCTTGAATCCGCGATTCGCGCCCACATCGAAAATCAGATCGCCTGCGCGAAATCCGCTCAAAAGGTTCCGGTAGAAGCTTACTTCGCGGGAACGATCCTCGAGCAGGGACCGATCCGCCAGGCGCCAGTAAAGGTCGTAGACGCCCGAGGCCTGCAGGCGATGGTAGAGACCGGCTCTTCTCAGCACAGCCTGACAAAACGTTTTCAGCGCCCGCATGGTACCCACCGGCTCCCTGCTCGGGACGCGACCGCCGAAAGTTCCGGCCGCCGGGACGGCGTTACCGCCAGGTACGCATAGACGGTGAGTGCGGTAAACAACGCTCCCGACCGGAACACAAAAGGCTCGGTCACGTTTTGAACCACGAGCGCAAGTCCCACCAGCACGGCGAACGCCGCGGCATTGCTGCCTGCGATGGCCTGCTTGAATCCGCGTACCAACATGGTCCACAGACACAGGAGGAAAATAAGCAGGCCCACGGCGCCCATGCTTAATAGTGCTTCGAGGTAACCGTTATGCGAGCCCGCGGCCTGCCACCCGGACTGCGTCTGACTCAATGCGATCCAGTCGCTTTGCGACCTCCAGAAGGATTCGTAACCGTACCCGAGCCACGGGTGTACCGTTACGGCTTCCCACAGCACCGTCCACAGTTGGGTGCGGCCGTCTAGGCTGAGAATGCTGGCGTCGAAATTGAAAGCAATCCGGCCCATGCTCGCGAGCCCGGCTAACGCCACGACCGCAACCCCGCCCACCGGCAGAAGATCGATCGCCCGGAAAAACCCGCGGCGAATGGTCGCCAGCGTCATCGCCGCCAGGACCACGATCGGGATCGCGACCATGGCCGTCTTGCAGCCCGCCATGTAGGAGCAGAAAGTGCTCGCGAGAATCAGCAACAGGGGGCGAAGCCGCTTGCGCCCGTCGATCAGAGAGGAGGCGTAGAAGCAACTGGCGATTAACAGGGTTGTTCCGAAGTTATTTTTTCGTTCGAACAACCCGCGCCAGAAATCGCGATCGAGCTCGTGCTCCTGTCCGATCGCCGGCAGCGCCAGCGCGAATGTCACGCTTGCGGCCGTCAGCACCGCGAAGCTGATCGTCGCGATGCGCCTGAATTCCGCGAAAGAGAGAACTTTGTAAAAGAACAGGCCGGCTACATAGGCCGCCAGCAGTAGCCCCATGCGGCGCGCCGTGCGTCCCGGGATATCCGTCCACAGGCAGGAGGCCATGGCCAGGAACAGGAATGCCGCCGGCCCCACCATGCTGCGCAACGGAGTGGGACGCAGGGGAAGCCCGCGTGATCCACCCATGGCGAGGCGCAGCCCGGCCAGTGCGGCGGCCACCAGCGCGGGCAGCGCCAGGATCACGTCGCTGCCGGTCATCTGCAGGTCCAGCATGTCGGCTGCGCTGCGGTTGAAATTACGAAACAGAGGCACGATGGTACCCGAGTCCGCGATACAGATCAGCACCGCCACGAGGATCGCCGGAAGATCTGCGGGCGCGGCCGCCGCCGCTCGTGCCAGGCGAGCACCTACGGTCGCAGGCACAACCGTCTGCGCGCGTCCGATTCTTTGGATAAAGCCACTTGCTGGCACAACGCTCCTAGGATTCGGGGACAAGGCGCATGCTCCTGTAACTGCGCAGCATTTCGGCGAGCGTACGCAGTTCCCCCCGGCCGCGCGAGAAGAGCGCCGGCGCCGCCAGAATCAGGCACGCTGCCCAGCCCTCGCCCGCCAGCGAGATCGCCGCTACGGCCGCCGCGAGCCACAACACTCCGGTCATGGGATACGGCAGGCCGAGCGAGCGTTTTGCGAGGACGACAAGCAATCCATACGAGGCGAGGGCGGCGATCTCCGCGGCGAGGTAGCCGGCCACGCCGTGCGTCTTCCCGAGCGCGAGACCCACGCCGAGCAGAAGGCCGGTATTGGCCGCATTGAACCAGTTCACGAGATCCGCGCGATCGTGAACGTACAGCGCGGAGCAGTGCAGATGAAACGCGCAGTTCACCACGCCCGCCACGGCGAGCGGCTGGAACACGCGCATCATGGCGCCCCAGTTCGCTCCAAGGAGCCGGCCCGCGACGGGTGCCCCGAGCGCGGCCGTCATCGCCGAAATCAGTCCCACCAGCAAGACCTGCACGATCATCGCACGCTCTATAATTTCAGCCAGACCGCGGCCGCCCGCGCGCGCTTTCGAAAGCGCCGAGATCGCCAGCCGGTACGCAACCACGCGCGGAAATCCGATCGTGTCCACCAGTTTCTGCGCGAGCGTTACATACCCAAACCCGCGGCGCCCGCGTAGCGCGAGACCAACAAAGGTACCGCCAGATTGCGTCCCTGCCAGATGGCGATCGAGAGGCTATAGCGCAACCCGAAGCCCCACACTTCCCGTGCGCGGTCCCGATTCCAGCAGGTCCGCGGCCAGTGCCGCGCGAGCGCGTGTAGCGCGACCGCGAGCGTCGCCTGCTGCGCCATCCAGCCGTAAATGGCCGACCAGAATCCGTGGCCGCGCCACGCCAGCGGCACCGCGACCGCATAGTTGCCGACGACGGTGGCCAGCAGTTCCGCTTTCGCGACGCCGTGAAAGGAGAGGCGGCGCTCGAGCAACACCTGCGGCACCAGGGTGACGAGCGCGAGCGGCAGCATCCACGCCATGGCGACGATTGCGCCGGCGATCGCGGGGATCCCCGTCCAGACGGAAAGCAGCGGCGCAAACAGACTCACCACCGCCGCCGCCAGCACGCCGCTGATCGCGAGCGAAGCCGTCGCCGTGCCGATCAGCGCCTGGTCCAGAGGCGCTTCGGGACGGAATTTCACCAGGTGCACGGCCGTCCCCGACTGGACGAGCGCAAACACCGCGAGAACCACGCGCGCGGCGCCCCCGAATATTCCATATTCCGCCGGCCCGAGCAGCCGCGTAATCAGGAGCGCCCCCCCGAGGTTCAGCGCGATGCCGCACACCTGCCGTAGGGTCATGGCGATGACGCCGTCGATAATTGCGAATTTCATGCTGTATCCGATCAACGCGCGTTCGTGCCCGGCTAGGCTTCGTGCGCGCTGTCGGAATAATATTTGCCGTAGGAGCCATGGCGATAGCCGTAGTAACCCCCCGGCGATTTACGCGGGTCCCAGTCGTTCAGGATGGTTCCGTGCACGGAAATGCGATCTTCCGTGAAGCGGCGGTGGGCGGCCATGGCGGCCGCGCGCGTCGTGTGTCCGGCGCGGACCACCAGGATCACGGCGTCCACCAGTTGCCCGGCCACGCGCGCATCCGACATATGCAGCATGGGAGGCGTGTCCACCAGCACGATATCGAATTGATGGCGGAACTGATCGAGCAGTGCGAGCAGATTCGGCGAGAAGAAAAGATTGGCGGCCGCGTCCATGTGGGGACCGCTCGGTAACACGCACAACCCCGGCATGGAGGTCTGCTGCACCATCCCTTCGAGCAACTCTTCGGTGATCGCCGGTGCGGCGAGCAGCGTGCTCAGACCACGTTGGTTCGGGAGCTTGAAAATATCGTGCATGCGCGGCTTGCGCAGGTCGGCGTCGATGATGAGGACGCGCTGGCGAATTTCCGCGAGAGCAATCGCCAGGTTGCTGACCACCGTCGTCTTGCCTTCGCCCGGCGCGGCGCTCGTGCACACCAGAACACGCGGCCGCTCGCCGTTTTCGCCGCCGAACATAAGCGAGGTCACCACCGCCCGGAACGCCTCGGCGATCATGCTGGGCTTGGCGTGCCAGCTTGCGAGTTCCACCGGATGCGGACCCTTCGGTCGCGCCGCGCGGTGCCATGGACGCTGCGGCCTTCAATGGAAAGGCTGGGAATGACGCCCAACTCCGGCGCGTTCGTCCAGCACTGTACATCGCCCGGTTCCTGGAGAGTGCGATTGGCGCGCTCCCGCAGGACCACGATCGCCCCGCCGAGCAGCAGCCCGCTCAACAGGCCGATCGCGGAGTTCAACGTGAAATCGGGAGAATACGGTCTTTGCGGGACCTTGGCGTTATCCACGATGCGCACGTTGCTCGCCCGGATGGCCGAGGCCACGCCCGCCTCTTTTACCTGCGCCAGCATGGATTCGTACAACTGCCGGTTGGAGTCTACTTCGCGCTTGAGAATGCTGTACTGAATCGATTTTTCGGCCTGCTCACTGACCACCTGCGATTGCCCGCCGTAGTCGGCCTGGATCAGCGCTTCGCGCCGCTGGGCGGTGTTGTAGTCGCTGCGGATGCGGCCGAGAATGGAGTTGCGTTCCTGCTCGAAGGCGGCTTCGAGCGGAGCGATCTGCGCCTCGACGCGATGCACTTTTTCGTGCTTGGCGGTATACACGGCGATCAATTCCGCCTGTTGGCGATGCAGTTCGGTCAGTTTATCCTGGAGCCCGCGCAGCGATGGATCGTTCAAGACATCGGCGAGCGTGTTGGGAGGCGCGGTCGAGGCGATCTCGAAGCGCGATTGCGCGGTCGCGCGGTCGGCCTGCGCGCGGCTCAACTCGGTTTGCAGTTGGCGCAGCTTTTCTTCGGCGACGTTGGTCTTATCGCCTAGTCCCGTGGCGGGAGCCGTGAACAGCAATCCGGAGGTGCGCGCATAGGATTCGAGCGACGATTCCGAAAGCTCCAGCTTCGTGCGCATCTCATCGATCTGGCGCGACAGCCACTCCGCGGTGCGCTTGCTCATTTGCCAGCGCGCGTCCATGTTGGCTTCGATGTAGGCGGAGGTCAGATGGTTCACGAAGGCGGCGGCGAAGCGCGGATCGGTCGAATCGAACAGCACCTCCAAAACGCGCGTCTGGCCCATCTGGCGCAGGGTCAGGCTCTTTTTCGCGCGGACCCGCATGCGGTAGTCGAGATCGTTCGCCGAAGCGGGCGGCAGATGCAGCCGCTCGGCGAAGTTCCGCCACAGCGCGACCCGTAGGGACCCGTTGGCGAGGGGTGCGGCCGTTCCCGCTGTCTTAAATTGATCCACCACCAGATCCACCAGATTCTCGCTCTGCAGAATTTTCATCTGCGTCTGTACATCGGCGAGCGCGTTCACCCCGCTCCAGTCTTCCGATACCGGATTCAACTGCTTGGAGTTGAGGAAGTCGCCGTTGACATTCTGGATTTCGAGCGCCGCGCGCGCCTGGTACACCGGCGTTTGCGGAAGCGTGACCAGCACCGCCAGCAGCAGGCCCAGCACGGCGACCAGGGCGAGCGTCCCCCAGCGGCGCCTGAGAATCCGCCAGTAATCGACCAGACTTTCACCCTGCGCAGCCGGCGAGCGATCGCCCGGCATGTCGGGGTAGCCGTAGTTCACGTAGCCGTGCGCCTTTCCGGGAATGGGAGCATTCGAATTCCCGGAACCGGGAAGGATCACGGGCACGGCGGCGCTCTCGGGCGGGGGAGGAATTTGCGGGTGCATAGATTTGTTGGTGTTGAATTCAGGAATCGTTTTAGGATGCCGAGTATGGCAGCCGGCGGTCGCGGAATGGCCCGTTAAAACGGCTTGTAAATTGCCATTCCGGTTCCGGCCTGGATCACGGCTTCGAGCGTGCGCATTGCTACACTTTTGGCGGCGCTCGTGGGGATAAACAGGATGTCATTGGCAAGCAACGCCACATCCTTCGCCTTGCCGCTCAGCAGACTCTTGATGTCAACGGGAATTTCCGTGCGATTCGCCTCGCCCCGTCCCCGCAGAATAATGGCTTTGCCCGCCGAGGCCGTCCGCTCAAGCCCTTCCGCCATCGACAGCGCCTGCAGCACCGACATATCGTTGCGCTCGGAGAGAATAAACCCGCCCGAGCGTTTCACCGCTCCGATCACATAGATGAGCTCGGCCTTGGGCACGGTGATGACGTCGTTCGGCTTCACGGCGATATTTTCGCGCGGATTTTGCGCCTCCATCACCGAATGAATCCCGACGGTCGCCACGCTAAAATCGCCGCTCGGGTCGGTTACGGCGGAAGGCAGCGGGATTGGTCCCCACTCTTTCTGCCGCGTGATTTTGATGCTGTTGCCCGCGTCTTCTTTGAGACCGCCGGCTTCCGAGATAACCTCGAACAGCGTCTTGCGCCCGCGCATCTGGTGCACGCCCGGCGTGGTCACTTGGCCGAGCACGGAGATCGGCTGGCTGCGGTATTCCACCACGGAGACCGTCACGACGGGGTCCTGCAGGTAGTCGCGAAACAGATCGGCCAGCGCCTTTTCGAGCTGTTCGGTCGTCCGGCCCGCCGCGTGCACGCGGCCCACGCGCGGGAGGTCGACGTTGCCGCGCAGGTCGATGGCGTAAGGCAGGATTCCCAACTCCTCCGCGTCGAGCACGCGCACCAGGATGCTGTCTTCGGGGCCCAGGATATAGTCCTGCACCACGCCCGCGGGCTTGGTCTCGCTCTCCACGGGTTCAGCGACAGTTGTCTTTAGAGCCGCGGCCTCGATCGGCGTCTGCGCCAGCAAGCTCGAACTTAGTGCGCAAGCGAGCGCCAGCCACAGCGCCCCTGCGGCCGCCCGCCGGCGTGCATTCGTTCGAGGGATATGAGGAATTCCAACGGTAAGCATGGTTTTTCTTCCCGATCTTCAGCGCGTTCCGCATCCGGCGGCCATCGCTTCTTGTGGTGCGATCCAGTCGCGTTCGACTTCGACCAGAACCGAGCGCTGCAGCAGCGTAATCGACAGCACCAGCCGAAAGGGATCCGTAGACTCCGTCACGAAACCTTCCGTGCCGCGCAGCGGACCGGCTTCCATGCGCACCCTGCGTCCACTGTTCAGGTACGCCAAGGGTTGCGCTCCGAGCCCGGCACTCTGCGCGGCCCGCACCGCCGCGATCTCGCGCTCGTCGACCACGGCTAGTTGTCCGCCGAAGGAAACGACGTTCACCACGCCCGTGCAACACAACACCGGCAAGCGATTCGAGGCGTCGAAGCGGCAGAATACGTAGCCCGGGAATAACGGCCGCTTTATATCGTTCACTCCCGCCCGGCCACGCGCAGCGAAGCTTCGCCTTGCGGAGCTGATAGGCGGGCGCGACGGATATACCGCCAGAAAAGTCTCTAGCCCCCGTCCCTCTAACGCCAGGGCGGTCACTTTCTCGAGATTGGATCGCACGCGGATTGCATACCCGGCTTCGGGGTCCCGCCCGCAACGCGCCCGGCATCCGCCGGAGGCGCGAAATTCATTGGATTCGATAATGGCGGCATCATAAAAGCGCTAGTCCTCTGCATCGACTCTCCATCCACGTCGGGACGATGCACGTCCAGATGAACCGCATCGATATCATCGGGAAGATCGGCGTCGGGACAGGCTACCGCCCCTTCCGCCGAAGTTCTCGTATTTCCCGAACTTGCGGTTCTAGTCCCTAGAACGGACCTAGGGCTCATATCGAAGAAATTGGTTTTAGCGTGAGCGGGTGGTACGAAATAGCTAAATGAATCCGGATCGAATGGGACGAGCGATCTTCGGCGCCGATTTCGACTGCCAAACCGATCTCGTACGAAAGCCCGAACTGGCCGGCATTTTCAACGAACCGAACCCACTTTTCCGTGAACTGCCGGAAGGGAGATTCGGAACCAGAATGTTCGGCTTTCCGAGACGTTGACAGATCGGAATCTTCGAACGGAGGATCGTGTGGACTACATCGGTATTCCGTTGAACAAAGCGGGCCGCGAACGCGCGTTGTTGTACGACTATTCGTTGCAAGGCGAGCTCGAGCATCAATGCGGCTATTACACACCGTTCTACGAAGTGTTGGGTCCGCAAGGGCTGAAGATCTGGTCGGAAAACGATTCCGTGCGAGGCAATCGGGTTGTGGCGTGGAAGACCAGCGGGTTTATCGACATTGATGTGCAAACCATTTGGATGGACAGGCGGCCCCACCCGTCATCGCACGCTTTTCATCCCTTCTCGGGTTTCACTACGGGTGAGTGGGAAGGCGACGGTCTCGTCGCTCACACGACGCACATGAAAACGGGTTACGTGCGGCGCAACGGCGCGCCCAGCAGCGATCGCGCGACATTGACGCAAAGCTTTACCGGCCCATGGACGACGGACAAGTTATCGAGGCCGTCTACAAGAGTCTACAGCGTGCGAAATAGTATGACCGATCGTCGCGAACAATCCGTAAGCGGAGTTACCCCATTCGCCCGGCGTGCCGCTTTGCTGCTGGTAGCTTTATGCGCGGCTCGTCTTTCGTTCGGGCAGAAATCCTCCACGCCGTCCGAAACGGATCTCACGGGTTATTGGGTCTCCGTCGTCACGGAAGATTGGCGCTGGCGCATGGTGACGCCGGCAAAAGGCGACTACCAAAGCGTTCCGATCAGTGAGACTGGCAGGCTCGCGGCGGATCAGTGGGACCCGGCGCGCGATGAAGCGGCCGGGGAGCAGTGCAAGTCCTATGGAGCGCCGGCGCTCTTGCGAATCCCCGGAAGATTGCACATCACCTGGCAGGATGACAACACAATCAAAGTCGACGCCGACGCCGGTGAGCAAACGCGTCTGTTGCGCTTCTCGAACTCGCAACACGCCGACGGCCCCGCGACTTGGCAAGGCGATTCCGCGGCCTCCTGGCAAATCCCTCGCGGCGGCGCGGGCAATCCTCCGAAGTATGGTTACTTAAAAGTGCTCACGACCCATCTTCGGCCGGGATATCTTCGAAAGAACGGTATCCCGTACAGCGCGGGTACTCAATTGACGGAGTATTGGGAAGTGAACAAGGAGCCGGACGGCGACCAGTGGCTGGTGGTAACGACGGTGGTTCACGATCCCATGTATTTATTCCAAGACTGGATCACAAGCTTGCACTTCAAGAGAGAGCCGCATGGCGCGAAGTGGGATCCTGCGCCGTGCTCGGCACGTTGGTGAAGGATCGACGCGATGGGCCAAGGGAAATAGTGTTATGACGCGTAAAAGATTTCAAACCTTTACTTTGCTGAAGCGGATCGGCGCTGTTGCGGGCGCGATTTCTATCAGCGCGATCGGCGTGCCACTGCGTGCCGAACTCAACCTCTCCGGCCAATGGGCGCCTCGTTTCCACGAGGATTGGCAGGAGCGTCTTCCGGGATCCGGGCGCACCCCGCGCCGCGGAGATGCTGGCATCTTTGGCATTCGACGCTTCCGATATTGCGTGCTAAAAACCAGGATTGCAGCGATCAAATCGGCCTCAGCTAGAGACCAGGAAGGCGCTCACGTAAAAGCTTGGCCTGCCGCTCGCTGACGATGAACTCGGTGCTTTGGTCGTCGGCCATCGAGAGGACGTAAGTGCTGCGATCGTACGGCCGAATGACCCGGACGTGATTGAGATTGAGCAACACGTCCCGGCGCGCGCGGAAGAAGTTGCTGTTCTTGAGCGATTCTTCGAGATCGCCGAACTGGTGGTTGAGCCAATAGGAATCCGTCAGCGTCCTGGCGCGAACGATGCCGTCCACGATCGAAAACCACAGCACATCTTCGTGCTTCAGAAGAAAGCAATGATTGTGTTTTCGCCCGATGATGTTGTTGAACGGTTGCGTCGCCAAGGCCGCGCGCTGGGTGCGTTGCTTCTCTTCCATCCGATCCTGTTCCGACCCGAGCAACCGCTCCGCGCGGTTGATCACTAGCCGCAGTTGATCCTTGTCGATCGGTTTCAGGAGATAGGCGAGAGCATTTTCCTTGAAGGCGCGCATCGCGTGCTGCTCGAAGCCCGTGGCGAAGATCACGAGCGGAGTGCGCGCCGGATCGGAAAGCTCCCGAAGCACCTGGAATCCATCGATGCCCGGCATTTGAACATCCAGAAAAATGACCTCGGCGTCGAGCGCCTCGATCTGCTGCACCGCGGCAAGACCGTTGGTCGCCTCGCCGACGATCTCCACCTGCGGATAATCCTGGAGCAAGCGCCGGAGCCGCTCGCGCGCGGATGTTTCATCGTCGATGATCAGAACTCTCATCGTTATTTACCCAACCCGGATTTACCCAACCCAGGTTGCGGAAGAGTGATCGAGGCCCGCACACCACCACCGGCACGGTCTGTAAGCGTAAAAGTCGCATGCTCCCCGTAGTGACACTCCAAACGCTTGCGCGTGTTGGCAAGACCGACGTGCGTCCCATGGGCCATGGCTGCTTTGGAAGAGGACAGTCCGACGCCGGTGTCCTCCACCACCAACCGCAGCGTGTCCGCGTCGCATATGGTTGCCAGACGCACCAGCCCTCCGGCGATTTTCGGCGCCAGCCCGTGACGCAGCGCATTCTCGACGAGCGGCTGCAGAATCAGAGGCGGTATATTCATCAGCCTGGTCTCCGGGGCGATGTCGATTTCAATTTCAAGCCGCTCGCCGAAACGCATCTGCTCGATGGCCAAATAGTCCTCGATGAAACGAATCTCGTCCTCCAGCGGGATCAACCTGTCTTCCGTGCTCGTCAACACGTAGCGGAAGATGCTGGCGAGCATCGTGGTCATGCGCTCGGCCTGTTCCGGCGCGGCGATGCACAGGTGCGCGATGGTATTCAGCGAATTAAATAAGAAATGCGGTTGAATCTGGGCCCGCAATGCGCGCAACTCGGCTTCCGTGATCTGGGCGCGCAGCCGGTCTTCCTGCAGTTTGCGCTCCCGCTGGACACTCGCGATGCGGCGAGCTTCCAGCCGTCCTTCCAATTGCCGCACCACGCGGCGGAGAAACGTCAGTTCGATGTGGAGGATCTCCCCTTTCAACGGCCCACGAGAAACCGCGAGCGCGTATCTGGCACTGCCGTGGACACGGATCGGGAACAGAACTTCCGCCGGAGGATCGGTGACAGTGCGCAGAGGATCCTCCGCGGCCGGGAAGAATTCTTCGTGGCCCAGACGGTCGATCCGGTTCGCGTCCCCCGGCAACTCCTCCACGCCGACGATGCGCGCGGCGGCAAACCCGGGCTCTCCGCAGAGCGTTTTCCCCACCTCATCGAACCACCCCGCTTGATCCTCGGTTTCCTGCATCTTCCATTGCATGTTGAGAGCAAGCTGGTCATAATCCGGTTCGTCGAAAAGCCACAAGGGAACCGCGCGATCCATGACCTCGCGCATCTTCATGAGCACGGCCATGCAGACCAGGAGAAACGCTACATCCACAAGCTGGTGCGCGGCCGTGGGGGCGATTCCGGATTTCCAGCGCAATCCCATGATGGCTTTCTCGCCAAAGTAGGCCACCAGCACCACGAATCCCATCCAGTAGATGCGCAGGACATCGCGGATCAAAACATCCGCGAAGCGAGACCTCGAAAAGATGAACAGCGTGCCGAGCACGAGCAGCGTGGTTCCGAGCGCCATCACGGCCCGGTAAGGAAGGATCAGTTCCGGCAGCGATCTCGCGTTGAAGCCCAGCACGGCGGAACAAGCGAGAACGACCAGCCCGGACGTTATGCAGAGAACATAAATCGCCTGGTCGGACAGGCGCAGGTCGCGCTCGCGCAGACGGTACATCACCACGCACGCCGTGACCGAGTTCAGGAGCAGCCCCAGCGCAAAGAGCCGTACGGTCGTGTCGTTCAAACCCCAGCTGTCCACCACGATGAAGGAGAGCGAGAGCAGCGACGCCGCGACGATCGCGCCGCGCCGCGCTTTATGAAACAGCGGGGGAGCGGGAGCCCGTTGGAACGCGACGAATGCAAAGGTGTCATACAGATAAACGGGCAGCCATAACAGGATGAGAAACGCCGCCCACAGCGGCAGGCGGCCGAAAAAACCGCTGTTCTTTGCGCCCATCCAGATCGAGGCGAAGTACAGTCCTCAGTACAGTGGTGTGGATGCTGAGCATGGCGCACAGCCACACCATTCCGGCGGAGACTTTCATGCGCTTTCCAAGTGCCCGCACAAACCAGAACAGCCGCGCGCAGACCACCGCGTTCAGTGTTACGGCCACCGTCTCCAGCACCAGCAGATCGGCGGACGGGTACGCCGCCTCGAACTGCTGCCAAACCGGGCCGAAGACCATGCCCTCCATCCTAAATGAGTTTCGGCGTTTCTCATACGCGCTCAACCGCTGAAAATCCGCGTTCGCGCGAATTTGAGGGAATTCCGCGGCGAATCCCGCAATATGAAGCAGCCAGAGCTCGGGGGACGCATCAACCGGGTCTGTGAAGGATCGCTGTTTTCTGGCAACCTCTTTCGAAAAGGAAATCGACAATGCCACTCGGCTCCGCGCGCCGGCGCTTCACGCTTATTTCTCTTCCGCTGTTTCTTGTGTCCGTAGTTAGTTGTGTCCCGTTGTTCAGCCAGAACGTCACGTTTTCCGGCACCCAAACCACAGTCGGCAGCGGACTGAGTCTTCCGCAGGGGATCGCCCGGGATCAATCCGACAACATCTACATCGCCGACACCGCAAACCAGCGCGTCCTGAAAGAGACTCCCGCGGGTGTGCAAACCGTGATGCCGTTCACTGGGCTCATCCAACCGGTCGACGTGGCGGTGGATGCAGCCGGCGATATGTATGTCGTAGACACCGTCCTTAAGCAAGTCGTCGAGCTTTCCGCGGGCGGCACGCAGTCCTACCTGCTGACCGGCCTCACCAGCCCGGTCGGCGTGGCCATAGACGGAAGCAATAATATCTATGTCGCGGACAACAGCACGAATGGCGTTGTCAAGATTGCCGCCGTCAACGGCTTACCCATCGGCATTCCTTTTATCGGACTTTCGCAGGTCACGGGCGTGGCGGTAAGCGGCGGCGGCGACGTATACGTCACGCAGGCGAACAACAGCCAGATCATGGTTTGCCAAAACGGCTGCCCGATCGGGTCCGTGCTCCCGGTCACTGGGCTCGTCCAGCCTGTTGGAATGAGCATCGACTCTCTCGGCGACCTGTACATTACCGATAGCGGCACGGGCCAGCTACTGAAAACGTCGATCTATGGCGGCACGCCGGTCGTCGCCATCGCCGGTCTCAGCTCGCCTGGGCATGTGACGACGAACTCGGTCGGCGATCTCTTTGTTGCCGATACGAACGACAACCGCGCCCTGGACGTACAAGTTGCGAGCGTGAGCTTCACCAGCGCGAACGTGTGCCCCACGGGCGTACCCGGGCCGCCGCCATGCAGCGTCGCGCTCACCTTGAACTACACGGTCGCTGCATTTACCAGCTTTGGCGTTCCGTCGGTGGTGACATCGGGCGCGCCCAATCTGGACTTCACTCTCGGCAGCACAACCTGTATCGGGAACATCGGCGGTGGGAACACCTGCACGGCGGCCGTTACGTTTGCTCCTACCGCGCCAGGAAAACGCCTGGGCGCGATCCAGATCGTGGATCCGAGCGGCACGGTCCTCGCCACGACGCTGCTTCAGGGCGTGGGCGCAGGTCCCGCGATGGTATTCAACAACGGCGCTCTGACGGATGTGCCGGCGCTCGGGCTGTCGGACGTGATCGGCGTCACGGTGGACGGGAAAGGAGATATTTTTATCGCGGACTCGGGGATGCCCGCCGTCGTCGAGCTTCCGGCCGGCGGAGGCCCGCTCGTCACGGTGCTCGACAAGACCACCGCACCCAATCTGCAACTGCCCAAGAGCCTCGCAGTGGACGGAGTGGGGAACCTGTACGTCGCGGACTATTACAGCGGCGTTTACCTAGTTCCGGTCGGCGGGGGCGCGGCAACCATTCTTTCGAGCGGAATCGTCTCTCCGGCGGGTGTAGCCGTGGACGGAGCCGGCAACGTCTTCGTCGCAGCGGCCGGTGTGGGTGGTCAAGGCGAAGTGTGGAAACTGCGGCCCGACGGGTCCCGATTATTGTTGACCATCGGCCAGATTCAACCGACCGGAATTGCCATCGACAGCGCGGGGAACGTCATCTACTCGGATTTAGCCAGCGGTCGCGTGGTTGAACTTCCCGCCAGCGGAGCACCGGCGATTACCCTGGCGAGTGGAAGTTTGTTCCCCTTCGCGATCGCGCTCGACGCGGCGGACGACATTTATATCGCGAACGGCTTCGCCGACAACACGGTCATGGTCCCGGCCGGAGGCGGAACTCCGGTGACGCTCAACTCGTACGGCACCCCGGCCGGCATCGCGCTCGACAGCGCCGGAAACATTTATGTCGCTACGGGAGGCGCCTCCGTATTGGTGGAACAACAGCGTACCGAGCTACCCGAGCTTTCCTTCGCCGCGACGGCCGTCGGAACTGCCAGCGCCGACAGTCCGCAGTCCTTCACCGTGCAGAACATCGGCAATCAGGCTCTGAATGCCATCTCGCCCGGCTTCACCATCGGGTCGAAATCCTTCCAGCAAGTCGCCGGTGCGGGCACTCCTGCGGACTGCACCAGCACGTTCTCCCTTTCGCCCGGCGGGAGATGCAACGTCAGCATCAGCTTCATTCCTCTCGTCTCCGGCAGTATCGTCAGCTCCGAATCGTTCACCGACAATAATTTGAACGCGCCTTCCGCGATTCAAACCGGTTCCCTGCAAGGCGCCACGGGCGTGGGTGCCACTACCATTACCATCACCGCACCTGCGATCACCTACGGCGTGAATGGCGGCGTGCAGGTCACCGTAACATCGCCCGCTGGGACCGTGACCGGCAGCGTTTCGCTCACTGTCGATGGCGCCGCGCCGTTCACGCTTCCGCTCAACAGTGGCTCGGCGGTCTTCCCCATCTTCAATCCCGCTGCGGGAGCTCACGCGTTGTCGGCGAGTTTCGCCGCACAGAACAACTTCACCGCCAGCAACGCCGGCGGGACGCTTCAGGTGAACCAGGCACAGCCGACGGTGACCTTCACCGGCGCGCCCGCCACGGCCTCGCTTGGAGATAGCTTCATCGTTACGGCCACGACGAACGGGAGTACCACAGCGACGATTGCGGCGAGCGGCCCCTGCTCGATTTCGAAGGGCGGGATCACGATAACCGGCTCGACGGGAACGTGCATGGTTACCGCCAGCTGGGCACAAGACACCAACTATCTGGCCGCGACGCTCACCCAGACGACCATCGTCGGTGGCGGCGGTGCCAAGCCCCCCGCCGTCACGTTTACGGGAGCGCCCGCCACCGCTGCTTATCTTTCCACCTTCGTAGTTTCATCGACTACCAGTGCCAGCACGACGCCGGTCATCACGGCCGGCGGTGCGTGTTCCATCCTGGGCAACTCGGTGACGATGACCAGCGGTACGGGCACCTGCTCGCTAATCGCGAACTGGGCCTCCGACGCGAACTACAGCGCCGCCAGTGCGACGCAGTCCACAAGTGCCACCAAAATCGCGCCCACGGTCACCTTCACCGGAGCTCCGGCGACGGCCGCCGACGGCGCATCGTTTAACGTAGCTACTACGACGACGGCCAGCACCGCCGCCATCTTCGGCGCAGGAGGAGCGTGCAGCATCGTGGGCAACTCGGTCACGATGACCGCTTCGAGCGGTACCTGCCTGATGACCGCGACGTGGGCTGCCGACAATAACTACACGGCCGCGACCGCTACGCAATCCACCAGCGTTGCCAGTTCGCTGCCGCAGGTCACCATCACTTGGGCGACGCCCGCGGCGATCAACTATGGCACGGCACTGAGCGCCACGCAACTGGACGCGGCGGCCACCTATAACGGCGCGAAAGTCGCTGGCACCTTCACGTACTCTCCCGCCAAGGGCGCTGTGCTGGGCGCGGAAGTGCAGACTCTCTCCGTGGTCTTCGTGCCGACCAATCAGAAGCTCAACAGCACCACTTCTGCCTCGGTGCCGCTCCAGGTCAATCAGGCCGCTCCGAAGGTCACTTGGAATAAGCCGGCGGCGATCGTATACGGCACAATGCTCGACGGCACGCAACTGGACGCGACGGCTTCCGTCACCGGTAGTTTCGTATACTCGCCCGCCGCGGGCACGCTGTTGCAGGTAGGCACGCAGGCCTTGGGGGTTACCTTCTATCCCGCCGATTCCACCGACTACACGACGGCGACATCCAGCCTGAACATCAGTGTCACCAAGGCGACGCCTGCGATTTCATGGACCGCGCCGTCCCCGATCTCTTACGGCACCGCGCTCAGCAACGCGCAGCTGAATGCGACCTCCCCGGTCGCCGGTACTTTCACCTACTCACCCGCCGCGGGCGCGGTGCTGGCACAGGGAGCGCATACTCTGTCGGTCACCTTCGCCCCGCTCGACACCACCGATTACGCGACCGCCAAGGCGTCGGTGTCGCTGCAGGTCAACCTGTCTGCTCCAACGATCTCCTGGGCAACACCGGCAGCGATTGCCTACGGAACAGCACTCGGCGGAACGCAACTGAACGCAACGGCGACCTACAATGGCGCAACGGTAGCCGGAACGTTCAACTACACTCCGGCCAAGGGAACGATCCTGAGCGCCGGAGCCCAGACACTCACCGTCGTCTTCACACCATCGAATACCAGCAACTATGGCCCCGTCAGCGGCTCGGTGCAACTGCAGGTCAACCAGGCGACTCCCAAAGTCACTTGGGCGAAACCGGCGGCGATCACTCACGGCACCGCGCTGAGCGCCACTCAACTGGACGCGGCGTCCTCGATTCCGGGAACCTTCCTCTACTCGCCCGCCGCGGGTTCAGTCCTAGCCACGGGAACTCAAACCCTCTCCGTCACCTTTACGCCAATCGATTCCGTGGACTACACCACACAGACGGCGAACACCACACTCACGGTCAAGCCATGATGCCTGCAGGAGCTTCGGGGCCGTTTCGCCACGCTGAAACCGGGAAGTCGCTCACCATGTTCGATCGGGCCGGTTTTCGTCGACGCCATAAGATCGCGAATCCTCGCGGAGTCCATATCGGCGAGGCGCCCGTAGTGGAGGGGGAGGGGAAATGCGGAAGGAAATGCGAAGGAAATGCGGCAAAGGAAATGCGGACAGGAAATGCGGAAGGAAATGCGGAAGGAAATGCGGGACAGGCGGAACAAATCCCGATTTACTGAGAGGGGCGGGACAGGCGGAACAGATCCCGATTTACTGAGAGATCGGCGACCGTCGCGGCACTAACATAATGTCTGCCTCGGATGGCGAGAGTGGCGATTGCGGAATTGGCTCATCACGTTCATCACGTTACGCAGCGCGGAAACGCTCGCCGAACGAAGGAACGAAGGGAATGGGGTTCGAAGGGATGGTATTCTTCTTCAAGGCTGGTCTCTTTCTGCACCCTCAACGGAGTGCGTTTATTCTCACCAGCGAACTTACCGCCGCTGACGAGAGGCCAGCCCGCTCATCCTATCTGTCCCCTTCGTTCGTCCCCTTCGTGCCTCCCCTTCGTGCCTTCGTATTCGTCCTCTGCGCTCGGATTTCAAGTTAATTAAAGAGTATACGTCGGTGCGGCTTGCGTAATTAGCTTTGATACGAGAAATCCCCGTCCCGGTTTTTCGAAAACTTGCCCGTGGTGCCTGCCCCTGCTGTATACTACCCGGAGCCGGGAAGCTGGCAATGGCGGGCCTACCGGAAGCGGGCTAAACACGAAATTCCAACTACGAATGGCGAGGAGAGGAAGAGCAAATGTATCGCATATCTCGTGCGCTGGCGGCATTAGTGATTGCGTCGGGAACACTATTTGCGCAGGAAGCACTCACCAACGAGTCAATCCTGAAGCTCGTTAAGGCGGGGATCGGAGAAGACACGGTAATTGGCATGGTCAAGTCGCAGCCCTCCAAATTCTCGTTGAATTCTGATGCCGTAATTCAATTAAAGACGAGTGGCGTTTCCGACCGCGTTATTGCCGCGATGGTCGCAAAGGGAGAAGGCGCTGCGGCGCCCCGACCTGTCGCTTCGGCGGAGGCGGCTCCGCTAACCAACGATGGCATTGTCCTGCCGGACGAGCTGGGCGTGTATTATGCCAAAGATGGAAAATTCGTTCCGGTAGCCCCCGAGATTCTCAACCTTCGCACAGCGCGGGGAGCCCAGTTGGCTTTCGGTATTTTGGCAAACGCAAAACTGAATGGTTATGTGGTAAAACAGCACAGCACAACGCACATCGGTCCGGAGACCGGCTTTGTGGTGAAGCTGCCGGAAGGGATAGACCCAGCCGAATACCAGTGCCTCAGGTTTGAAGAAAAAAAGGATCGGCGGGAAGTCGAATTGGCTCGAGGCCGCATCAACGTTTCCACGGGTACCCAAAGGGCGGCCGTACCATTCACCAGCGAGAAACTGGCAAAGCAGATTTACAGGCTGAAGTTCGGAGTCTTCAAAGACGGGGAATATGGACTTCTTCCGCCTGGAGCTAACATTTCGGCGAACGCCGCATCGGCAGGAAAGATATACACATTTCTTGTGGAGTGACGTGCTAGCGAGCCATCTGAAAGGCGTAGGTTTGCACGGTAAAGTGGGGGAATCGGGCGCACGAAGGAACGTTCGTTGGCGAATAAGCGTACTGGATGTTCATCACCCCCGGTACGGTGATTTGCGCGAGTTGGAACAAGCTGTTGTAGCTGCGCGTTTCATTGAAAGCGGGACCCGTAATGGCCTGAACCTCGTTCGCGACGCGCCCGGCATTCTGCCGGCGAACTGACCCGACTTGATCTGAGCTCTCAGCAGAAAGCTAATCTCGCGCCGGATGGAACGTTCGCGCTGCACAGACTTGAGGGCGGGAACACGCGGACCGTCCCCGAGTTTCCGTCCCGGGTTTCCATCAAGTTTCCCTGCGTGCGGCCACTCAGTGAGTGGCGGGCAGCCCGACGACGATGAGAACCGCGTAATCCTGCTTGTGGCAGCCGTTCACGACGGGCATGGCCGCACCTGGATTCACGGGAAAACCCGTGGTCCGGGCGTTCGCGGGCGAGCACGAGTTGTTAGCCTTCGCCGGCGTGTAGCGTGCGGAGCGGCATCCGAGATGGGTGACATCGTAGAGGGTCGCGCCGTCGGCGAGTTCCCACCGCTGATTGCCGTCCTTGTCCTTGGGGTGGATTGTCAGCACGGTCGTCACTTCGCGGTCGCCCGTGACAAGGTATTTCCCAGGAGTCAGCGGAAAGGTCGGCTTCTCCATGATCAAGCCGTGTTCCTCCAGCCACCAGTCCGAAGCGTCGAATTTCCACTGTGCCGGCGCCACGCCGCCGGCCGCCTTCAATTGAGGGTAGTGGTCCAGCTTGCAAGCGCGCGGGCCCGGGTCCTGGTTCCAGAAGCCCCATGATTGTGCTCCGTTGCCGGAGGTGGCCCCGGGGTCTCCCAGCGCCGCGATGAACTGCGGCTCGATGGGCCTGAACTTCGAGAGGTCTACGCTAGACGCGTGAACCGGCTGCTGCAGGCCGGCCGCGAATATGAGGCATCCCATGGACAGGAGCCGGCGGCTCACGGACGGCACGAGGAGGTGGACATTCATGCGATTACTCCAGTTCGACGACCTGATGACATCCTACACCAACGCGCGCCCCGGAGTTGGCCTCCCCGTGGTGGATCTCGACTTCGGCGCGGCCTCAGGATTCCTCGCGGGAGATGCAGCGCGTTTGGTATACCAGCTCGATGGTTCTCGGCACGCGGTATCCCTACGGCAGGCGGTCCGACTCCGGCGCCGCCGATGAACGAGAGATAGGTTCGGGCGGTTGCAATTTGAGATGCCGCGGGTGGATTACGCGGTACTCGTACGAAGCTGGGGTTGACACAGGTCCGAAATCCCACTCTGGGAAGTGCGCGTTAACGGACATTATCGTCGATGAGAGCTGTGTCGCTCCTTGCGGGTGAGGCCAACGAGCATTTGCTCCGACGTGACCTCACCGGCACTGGATTTACACTTACAAGCCCTTGTAGTTGAGCACGGGTCTGAGTGTGCGAATAAATTTCACCATCTCCTTCTGTGCCCTCAGCACCACCCGTATGTCTTTGTACGCCGATGGTGCCTCGTCACGGAGCCCGTCGGTCTTCCGGGAGTCGTACCAAATTCCCTCCATTTGTCGGCGGAGATCCCGTTCGGTCACTTCCTGTCGAGCCGCGGTCCGGCTCAAGGCGCGGCCTGCGCCGTGAGCACTCGAACACAGAGCCTCTTCGTGGCCCCTTCCCTCAACATGGAAGCTGAGGCTACCCATCGATCCCGGAAGGACTCCCTTCTCCCCCAGTCGGGCCGACATCGCGCCCTTTCGATGCACCCAAAGATCGCGTCTAAAGTGGTGTTCGAGCGCCAGGTGATTGTGATCCGTCGTGATGAAAGTTTCCCAACAGAGATGTGCCCCCAGCGTCGTGGCCAGAACCTTGCCAACTTCTTCGGCGATCGCCCTGCGCGATGCGTCGGCGAAACGCCGGGCGCAGCCTGCGTCGTGAAGATAATCGGAACCGGCGCCGGAGCGCGCGTCAATCGCGCGAAGCCGGTTGTCTATCGGTTGCGCGCGCGACAAGTGGTGATCCCGGATCGCCTGGCCGAGCGCGCGAGACCCGCTGTGCACCGTTAGCCAAAGCCGCGCATCTTCATCCGCCTGGATTTCGATGAAATGATTCCCGCTGCCGAGTGTCGCGAACTCGGTCGAGCCTTCGTTTCGACGGATAGAATCCAGGATGGGATGACTGAGCGCGTCGTTCGCAACGGGCTCAGGTTGAGGAATGACCATGCGCCGATTTCGTCTGCGGGCGGGCACGGCCTGGCCCACCGCAGCCAACACCTGGCCCGCGACCTTTGGAGCATCCAACGCCGTCGAATCAATGTCCAGGGCCACAGCCAACATGCCACATCCAATGTCGCCCCCCACCGCTTGGGGATAGATCAAGCGCGAGGTTGCAACGACAACACCGATACAAACGTCGGCAGAAAGATGCACATCGGGCATCACTGCGATCTGCTGAACGTCCGGGGCGCGACGAAGGCGATCGAGCGCCTCCGATACCTCGTGCCCCATTGGTACCGCGAGCCAAGTCCGGATGGGGGCCGTTGTCGCTTCACTCATCGCGCCCTCCATCTTGGGCGAATACTTACTTCACGCACAGGTGTGTCAAGTAAGTAGTTACCGTAATTAGAGGGGATAATCAACGAAGGAGTCAGGATTTCCGCTCTTCCTCTATTGCGTGGGAGGGGTACTACGTCGTTCAGCGCGCGAGATAAATCAACCCGGAAAGCGGTGTGAAATGTTCAAACGAATTGCAGGTTTTTTAGCCGCACCCGTTGTCGCAGGCGTGCTCTTCATAGGCATAGCATTCTCTCAACGGCCACCGGCGGCAAATGATGCTCAGGCACCTCCCGTCACTGGCCTCGTACCTGACCATGCCACGCTTTCAGTCGAAAATCTCGACGTGGAGGCCTCATGGTACGAGCGCGTCCTCGGATTCAAGGTCGTGCGGAAGATGGATTCCAATCCTGATTTCATCAATCAACAGATGGCAATTCCGGGTTACCGGATCGATTTAATCAGGTACAAAGGATCGAAGCGGCCCGCTTCGGTCGATCCACTCTATCTGCAACAGGGTTGGATTCATGTCGTGTTCCATGTGGATAGCCTCGGAACTGCTTTGAGCCAGTTGCAAGCGCTCCAAGTCCAGCCGAAGTCGATTGGGCGGGACGATAAAGGCGATCTGATCAGCATCGTGCTGCGCGACCCGGAGAACAATGAGATTGAAGTTCGCCGGACCCAGCAGTGACCGAGGCGACGGCGCAGTACTCGGCGATCGTGCTCGGCGCGACGGGGAACGTGGGCGGACACATCGTACAGCTTCTGATCAAGAACCCGCTGTGCAAGAAGGTAGTGGGGGTGACGCGCCGCAAGACGGACGCCTTCGCCGCCCCCAAGGTGTCCGAGGTGGTTGTCAACATGGACCGGATCGAGGAGGAGGTTGCGCCCCACGTCCAGGGAGTCGACATCGCGCTCGCCGCGTTCGGCGTAGGGAAGGGCAGCGCGAAGATGCCCGAGGAGGAAGTGCGCAAGATTGAAATCGCCTACCCCCTGGCCTTTTGTCGCGCCGCCAAGGCTGGAGGTGCTCGTGTGTGCGGGATCATGACAGCAGCAGGCGCGGACTCCGAGTCCGCGATGAAGTACGCGAAGATCATCGGCGAGAAGGAGAAGGCCGTCGAGTCCGTAAAGTTCGACTTCCTTGGCGTGTACCGTCCGGCCGTCATTCTCGGCAACTCCAACACGCCGGGCGTCCTCGGCTACGTCATGCCACTGCTGCACTGGGCCATGCCGTCCAAGTACCACTCGATCCACAAGAACGACCTCGCGCGCGCGATGGTGGCGCAGTCGGAGCAGGCGTTCTTCGCAATCGCGCAGGGCAACGCTCCCATCGGGCCGACCGTGAAGATCCTGGCATACAAGGAAATGGAACCCTTCTTCGTCAGCGGCGAGAGCGACGAGCCGTGAGCAGCAAGCCTGTCCACCAGCGTGACGTTTGGCGACTGCTTATGTTGGGATTGGAGCGCTGTTGGTGTTTGGGTCGTTTCGATACCAATGAATGTTCCCGACTGGTCTCCGATCCAGACGTGGCTCGGTGGCCATTGCCGAACCCCATGCTCCTTAATGGAGTGGAAATGGAGTGTAGAAAACGGAGCCTTTTTTTCAACTTGGCATCTGCGCCGTCGTCCTGCCCGTAATTGGCTTTGTGGCCGAAATTGAAGTGACCGCCGGCAGTCGCACGACGCGATAAGGTCAGCAGGCGTTCCCGTCGCCGTCTCGTAGCGGGGCTTCCATTGCAGGGTTTCGAAACGGGGTGTCATGCGAAAACGTAGAATTCGCGGATCTGTATGAACTTCCATCGGTGAAGTCGCAAAGGAGACCGTTGTGCCGTCAATCAGGGCACTTGCGTCGCGAGTCAACTTAGAGGAATGCCCATCCATGTCTCGGTTTTAGCGAGGGCGTGGCTGCCGTCGCGCCGATAAGACTCGCCGCGTCGATATGAATTCCGGCCAATGGGTATCTCAGTGCTCTTAGAGAAGTCGAAGAGGAGCACATTCGATGCATAAAAGACATTTAGCGATTTTGGCGATTGCCGGTTCGATGAGCGCGACCGCTTTCGCGGCGGATAGAGAAATAAAAGTCGACGACAGGCTGGAAGCTTCGGCCGACGCGCTGAAAGATTCCATGCGGGCGGCCGACAAGGGCATTCCGCAAGACCTGCTCGATCGGGCACACTGTGTGGTTGTGATCCCGGGCATGAAGAAAGCCGGATTCGTTTTCGGCGCGGAATACGGACGCGGATTCGCGGTTTGCCGCCATAAGGGTGGTTGGAGCGCCCCGGCCGCCATGCGTATGGAAGGCGGAAGTTTTGGCTTTCAAATCGGCGCTTCGGAGACGGATATCGTGCTGCTCGTCATGAACGACGGCGGTATGCGGCACCTGCTGTCAGATAAAGTTACTCTGGGCGGAGACGCCTCCGTGGCAGCGGGACCGATCGGCCGGGATGCGAGCGCGCAGACCGACGTGATGTTGAATGCGGAGATGCTGGCTTACTCGCGTTCGCGTGGATTGTTCGCCGGTCTTTCGGTGACGGGCGCGACGCTTCGTCCCGATGGCGAGACCAATCGCGAACTCTACGGCCACGACTCAACGAATCACGAGATCCTGGAAGGCGACTTCAAAGCTCCCGCGGCTGCCGAGAAGCTGGAGCATGCTCTGTATCGCGATGCCGCGGAACGGCGCTAACCCCTCTTCGGGCGAACAGCACTAAATGAAGTTTAGGGCGCTGGTAATCGCACCGGCGCCCCTCTTCACAGACATCCCCTCGCTGGCACGCACGGATTCGGAGAAATCATGAACAGACATTCAACGATGAAAATCGCAGGAGCGGTGCTGACGGCGCTACTCTTTGCTATGCCGCTGGTGGCACGCGATCACGCCGCTTTTAACGGCACGTGGACCCTGGTTCCCGCCAGGAGCGATTTCGCCGGCCAGTCGGTGGTGCAAACCGGCACCGTCACGATCAGCTCGCAGGACCGCATCATTATCGTCGAGCGCAATTTCAAATATGAAGGAGTCGCCGAGACGTACTTCTACAGCGATTTATCCGACGCGAATGGCGGCGCGACGATCCATACGGGCAAGGATTTGAAGAGCAAGACCAAGTGGGATCACGACATTCTGAAGGTGACGACGACTCTTGACGGAGCGGTGACCGTCGAGAGCTATGCTCTTTCGGCGGACGGCGGCATGAAGGTCAACGTCGTTCGGCCGGGACGCAAGGTTGTGGAACTCGCCTTTGAACGCAAGTAGAGGAACGCCGGAAGCCAGGCTTCGGCCTAACCGATCAATGGCGCGGCGGCCTGCTTCTCGACCACCAAAAAAGTGATGTCGTCCGTTTGCGGCATACCTTGCGTAAATTCTTCAATCGCCGTTAGAAGGTTTTGCTCCACTACGCGAGATCCGCAGGACGCGGCTTCGCGAATCAGTTCTAATAATCGTTCCTCACTGAACATCTCTTCCTTCTCGTTCTGCGCATCCGTGAGACCGTCGGAGTACACCACGAGAATGTCTCCGTCATTTAGATGCAGCGGGCGCGATTCATAAACCGCAGATGCGAACATGCCGAGCGCAAACGCATCCGGAATCAACCACTCGATCTTCTTGGTCGCCGCGCGGAACAAGAAAGCGATGTTGTGCGCCGCACTGATGAAGTGCCCATCGCCCTGCGGGTTCAGCTGAAACAGGAAAAGAGTGGCGTACTGTCCGGCAAGAGATTTCTCGCACAGGAGACGATTCAAACGATTCAAGGCCTCGTGCGGCTCAGTGCCCGCGCGCAGTTCGGTGTTCAATGCGCCGAGCACCATGGAGCTTAAAAGCGCGGCAGAGATGCCTTTACCGGAGACGTCGGCGAGAACGCCCGTCCATTTCCCCGACGGCGAAGGCAGGAAGTCGTAGAAATCCCCGCCGACGTAGTGCGTGGGACTATTGAACGCGTGGACATTGAAATTTTCGAACCGCGGTAAAGTGGGCGGAAGCAAGCTTTCCTGAGTCTTCTGCGCCAGGCATAGCTCCGCTTCGTTGCGCTTTTGTTCCGCGAGAGTTTTCACGCGAATCACTTCGCGGCTCGACTCCAGCTCCTGTACCGTTTCCTCCAACGCGCGGCTGTAAGTTTTCGCTTTCTGATTCAGCAGCCGAACCTCCAGGACGTTGTGAACGCGTGCCCGGAGTTCGGCCATATCGAACGGTTTGCCCACGAAATCCTTGGCGCCGGCCTCGAGTGCGCGCAGTTTGTGGCCGGGCTGCGCGGTGATCACGAGGACCGGAAGGTAGCCTTCCACTCCTTCGATCGCCTTCAGGCCTTCCATCACTTGGAAGCCATCCATGACCGGCATTTGGAGATCGAGCAGGATCAAACTGTAGCGGTTCCGGCGATACAGTTCGCAGACCCCGGTCGGGTCCATGGTCGACTCGACCGATGTATAGCCTGCCACGCGCAACATGCCCTCGAGTAAACGTACGTTCGCCTCCTGGTCGTCCACCACCAGGATTTTTGCGCCGAGTATCTCGCTCGCGCTAACCACGGGCTTGAACCCGATCCAACGATTCGGCGGCGTGTTCCGCGAATTCCAGAGCGAGATCCAGCGTCTGCATGAATTCAGCGATCTTGATGGGTTTGGTGAGATAACGGAAAAAGCCCGCATGCATGCCTTTTTCGATATCCCGCGGCATAGCGTTGGCGCTGAGCGCCACTACGGGGATGTGCGCGGTGGCGGTATCTTCGCGCAGGATTTTCAGCGCTTCAATGCCGCTAATGCCGGGGAGATTGATGTCCATCAGAATCACTTCCGGGCGATGGTTGCGTGCCAGTTGAATGCCCACGATTCCATCGCGCGCGCTCAATAATCGCAAATCCGAGCGGCGCCCAACGAGCTGCTCCACCAGTTGCAGATTGGCCGGATTATCCTCCACATAGAGCAGCGTCCTCGCAGCGGCGCCATGGGGAACCTGGGCGTGGACTACCACATCGGATTCAGTGGGTTCGATCACAAGGCCGGGCGCGACGGCTGCGTGAAGCTCGAAGGAGAACACACTTCCCACTCCGACCGTACTTTCCACCGCGATGGTGCCTCCCATCATTTCAACCAGGCGCTTGCTCATTACGAGTCCGATTCCGGTGCCCTCTTCCGCGGTGGTTTCCCGTCCCAGCCGGTTGAACGACTGAAATAACTGAGTCAGCATCTCCGGAGGCAAGCCTTCTCCCGTATCGCGGACGCTGATCCGGATGCGATTCGGCGTATTCGCGGCGCAGTCCACGCGGACCGTTCCCTGCGGCCGGTTGTATTTGATCGCGTTCGAGAGCAGATTGATGATGACCTGCTTCAATCGCGTTCGATCGGCTTCTACATAGCAGGGAACGTCGAAGCTCGGAAACGTCATCACGATGCCGCGCTTTTGACCTTGCGGCTCGATCATGTCCTGGCATTCGAGCATGACTTCGGCAAGCGAAGTCGGTTCGAGCGAGAGCGCCAGTTTCCCGGACTCGATCTGAGCGAGGTCGAGAATCTCGTTGATGAGTTCCAGGAGATACCAGCCGGCTCGGAGAATCGGATCGATGCTCGCGACCTGCGAAGGCGTAGGCGGCGGCGTTTCGGAAATCATGAGCTGCGCGAACCCCAAGATCGCGTTCAGTGGCGAACGCAGCTCGTGACTCATGCTGGAAAGAAAATCCGATTTCGCGAGATTCGCTTTTTCTGCCGCCGCCCGGGCTCGTTCAAGCTCTACGTTATTTTCCTGGAGCGTGCGCTCAAAACGCTTGCGCTCCGTTACGTCGCGCGCGGCGGCAAATACTCCCTGGAGCTTGCGGTCGCGATCATAGAACGTGGTTGCATTGTAGGAAACCACGGTCTCCTTGCCGTCCCTGGCACGCGCAGTCAGTTCGTAGTCGGTCACCTTGTTGCCGCTCAGCACGCGCTTGATGCCTGCCTCGGCCCGCTCGGAATCGGTGAAATAGTTTTTGAAGGGCGCACCGATGAGCTCGTCGCGCGTGCAGCCGGTGAGGGCTTCCATTTGTTTGTTGACGTCCGTAATAATGCCCGCCGGATCGGTGGTCATCAAGGCGTCAATATTGGATTCAATCAGAGACCGCGTATAAAATTGCTGATCGCGGAGGCGTTGATCGAGCAGCTTCTGCTCGGCTTCCACCTGCTTGCGCGCCGTATTGTCCGTGCCGATCAATAAATAACCGATGATCCCGCCGGGATCGTCGCGCAGCGCCGTGACCGAAACCACGGCCGGAAAGCGGCTGCCGTCTTTGCGGATGTAGGTCAGTTCATAAATGTCTTCGATACCGCGTGAGGCTTTGAAAACCAGCGCTTCGAAGCCGGG
Organism: Terriglobia bacterium; assembly: GCA_963765085.1. Taxonomy (GTDB): domain Bacteria; phylum Acidobacteriota; class Terriglobia; order Bryobacterales; family Bryobacteraceae; genus Palsa-187. The sequence goes on from CAVXVL010000023.1 coordinate 44,030, forward strand.
TGTGATCGGCGTCGCGAGTTCGAGACTCAGCGCCTTCGCGCGCGCGATGACTTCCTGAGGATCGGAAATATCGGCAGGCGTGATCTTATCCACGACCTCGGCGGCCGTGTAGCCGAGCATGCATTCGGCGCCCACGTTGAAAAGTTGAATGACTCCCTTTTCGTCGGTGGCGATGCTCGAGAAATTGGCGCTATTCAAAATAGCATTTTGCAGGGCTCCCGTCTTCAGCAGTGCGGCGGCGCGCCGGATCTCGGTGACGACATCGACCGCTCCGGCCGTCTGCTCTGGAAAAGCAACATCGTAATGTGGAGTCATAGAAGACGGATTCCCCAGCGCGGATTTCAAATCCGCGCCGCCTGTGCAACATGCTTTCTCGCGAATCGCCGGCTGACGTCGGGCCAGAATTCCTTCAGGACGTTCGACACCATATCCACGCCGAGCTGGACGCCGAGCTTCGTCCCGGAGTCTCCGGCGCTCCGGTTGTCGGGATAGTAGGCATTTGAAATCGCCACCGCCGTCGCATTACCCAGGATCTCCGAGTAGTTGAATTGTGTGCGCCCTGAATCGGTGTGCGTCCAAAAGATTTGACCCATGGAGTACGCGAGCCGCGACGGAAAGCTGCCGACGCCCCGCCGAAAGTAGCGGGGATCCTGGTGCAGTAGAGCGGGGAAGACGGCCTCCGACATATAGTTGCCGATCACGAGGTCGCCGTACGCGGTGGCGGAATAGTGGGCGTATCCCTCGATTCCTTGGCCGAACGACGGATTCGCGTTTTTGAACTGACCGTATCCACCGAGCGCAGCGGCGAGAACCACCGTTCCTCGATCGAAAGAGTCCTGACGGGCAATCTCAAACTTTTCCTTCGTCGAGAGAGGCGTGTAATCCTTCAGGCTCGGCCACGTGCGATTGTTCGGGACGATTCCTAAAATACGCTTGTTCGCCGGGGCCTGCGGTTGAGGAGAGGCGCTCTCCGAACCGGTCACGTTCGCCGAAAGCAATTGCTGGCCGAACGAGGCCGCCGGGAACAACGCCGCGGCGAAGAGCACGGCAAGAGGAACGCCGGATCGTTTCGAAGTAGCGAGGGCGATGGAGCATTCCATGCCCTTTCCTACGGCAACCTCGCATCCATACCCCCTTGAAGAGACGAAAGGTCTAAATTTCCGGGCCGCGCGATGCATTGACCATATCCGGTCGAGCAGACCACGCGAGGTCGCGGCCGGCAAGAAGAGCGCGCTCGATCCCGTTTCGCTCCCATGCCTTGCAACGGAATCGCGCACAAGACGCACGGCCCGACAGGTGCCTCTGCTAGGCAACAGGAGAAGCACAATAAATGTCTAATTTCTGGAACGCGGCCGTGCTGAGCGCGGCTCTCATCGTCCCGGCCGCCATCGCGCCCACCGTGCTGCGAGCCGAAGATCACAAAACCGTCACGTATCATGACAAGAACCACAACGACGATCACGAGTGGAACGATCACGAAGATCGGGCCTATCGCCTCTACGTAAAAGAGCATCACCGCAAATACAGCCCCTTTGTCCGGCTCAAGGAGAACGACCAGCAAGCCTACTGGGGATGGCGTCACGAGCATTCGGACGCGCTATTGAAGATCGATATCCGTTAAGCATCCTTATCGACACATCGCGCAGCCGCTGAAAGCCGGATCGTTCCCGGCCAGCGCTGCGCGTCGCTATCTACAGACGGCGTTATTTACAGACGTCGTTTCAAGCGATGTCTTCAGGGCGACGTTTTCAGGCCGATGTTTTCAGACGATTCGCTGTGCGCGAACGATAAATCGATTGGGCGCGGGACCGATGAAGAAGAACGGATGACATGTCACGAGCGTCAGGAGTTCGGTGCCGTCGGGATCGAGGACCGCGACGTCTGTGGGCTTCACGATTTTCAGGGAAACGACTCGGTAGCGATAGGTTCCTTGCAACGTCGTTAGGACGATGACGTCATCTTTATGGATATTTTGCAGCGGACGGAAAAGTGTATCTCGATGTCCCGCGATGCCTACATTGCCAGGACGTCCAGGCAGCGCAGTGTGTTCGATATGCCCCGCAGCTCGCCGCAGCGTCCCCTCGTCCGTCCCCTCATCGACAATCACGGAAAGCCCGAGACGCGGGATTTCGATACGGCCCACCAGACCTCCCGCGAGAGTCGCTTCAGGAATAACGAGCGATACCGGCTGCAGATGCGGCGCGTCCAGTTTCAGGTTCGCCTGATGCTGATACATCCTCGTGCTCGCCACGGTGAAAACGCAGTAGCCGAGCAGCACGGCCGCGATGGCAAAAGCAGCGAATTGCGAGTATCGCAAAATACGGCTCGCGGATTTTCGCGGTACCGCGATTCTCATGGGACGCCCGAATCCCTAACCGGCGTCGATGGAGGACGGTTCTTATATCCGGCACGCGTTCGCACGAACAGTTTGCCGGAGCCGTTTTCGCGGGCCGTAAGTTTCACTTTGCGATAAGCGCCGTCCGGCGACACGTTCGCCGACGAGTACCCAATTGTATATTGATCCCGGATGTCGCGTGCAATGCGCTGGCAAATCGCGACCGTATCGCTGAGTTGGCTGGGAAAGAACGCCTCGCCTCCCGATTCCTGAGCCAGACGCTTCAGCACGCCGGGATTTTTATCTGGATCGTCGGGATCAAAAATGCCGATCGTGTAAATCATGGCGTTCGACTGCTCGGTCAGCTGCAGAACACTCTGCAGCGTGGCCTTGCTTGCGTTGTCGCCGCCGTCGCTGATTACAATCAAAACCTTCTTGTCGTGCGTCGTTCGCTGCAGCCGCTTTAACGCTTCCACGATCGCGTCATACAGAGCGGTTGTTCCGATGGCTGGTGCGTTCCAGATCGCATTTCCGAGTTGTTCGGCGTTATCGCTGAACTCCGTCCCTCTTGGCAAGCCCTGGGAAACGCGCTCGTTGAAATTTACCACAAACATCCGGTCATCCGGATTGCTGGATTTGACGAACGCCTGGGCTGCGCCCGTTACGTCGGCCAGCTTCGCGCTCATACTGCTGCTATGATCGATCACCAACCCGACCGTGACCGGCGTATCTTCGTGGCGAAATAAACGGATCGTCTGCGGCTTTCCGTCTTCGAAAACGGCGAAATCGTCGTGCTTCAGCTCCATCACGGTATGGCCCGAATGATCGCGCACGGTCGCTTGCAGAACGACAAGTGACACGTCGACGGAAATTAAATAGGGGTCGCGCTCCACGGCGATCTTCGGTGGCGATGCTTGCGCCGCTGCCCAGGATCCAACCGAGCAGAGCAAGGCGAGCCAAATACGTTTCCTTATGACCGGCGCGTGTTTCAAGACGCCTCGATGTGGCGATACTCCGGTTGCCATATCGCGTCTTGGACCTGTTGGACGATGTCGGGAAGTTTGCCATCGGCCAAATTTTCCTGCACGGCAGCTTCGGCGACCGCGATCGCGACGGTTACGGTCACTACGCGCAAATCTTCGATGTGCGGGAGCAGCGTCGCTCCGGCGAGGCGCACGGCGACCAGGCTCGAAAGCGCGTTCGCGGCCGCGGCCAGCATGCCAACGCTGACATATTTTGCACGGGAAACGATCGTGCCCAAGCCCACGCCGGGGTATAGCATGGCGTTGTCTAACTGTCCGATGACGTGCGTGATGCCTTTATGCGTGACCGGCGTGAAGGAACTCCCCGTGGCGATGAGAGCGCGTCCGTCAGTCCAGGCAATTAAATCGGCCGGGACGGCTTCCGCGAGCGGAGAGGGACTGGAGAGCGGAAAAATAATGGGGCGCTCGGTATGCCATGCCATTTCCCGCACGATCGCCTCGGTGAACGCGTCCCCCACTCCGGAAGTTCCGATCAGCATGGTGGGCCGTATTTCGTGCACCACTTCCGCCAAGCCAATGATGCCTTTCTTTGCGGCGACTAGCGGCACATTCTTGGGAGCGGCTTTATGCCTCGACGCACTTGCGCGGGCTTCGTTAGGAGCGATCGATTTGCCGTCACCGGCGATTTCTCGCTTCCATGTTTTTACCTCGGCGGCCGGGCGCGCGTAGTCCTGATAATAGCCCGGCAGCCCGTCCATGTCGTCTACGATCAAGCCGTTAACATCGACGCACCAGAACCGGCGGCTGGCGGCTTCCGAAGACAAGCCTTCCGCGATCAGGACGTCGCGGATCAGATCGGCGATACCGATCCCCGCGGTGCCGGCGCCGAAAATTACGATCCGCTGATGACGCAGGGCAGTCCCGCACACGCGCATGGCCGAAATCGCCGCCGCGAGTGTGATGGCGCCGCTGCCTTGCAAATCGTCGCTGAAAACGCGATTTTGCCCGCGATATGCCGTCAGAATCCGCCGCGCATTGCCGAGTGCGAAATCTTCCAACTGCAACAGGGCGTGCGGAAACAAGCGGGAGACCGTTTCCACATAGGCTTTTATGAAAGCGTCGTAGCGCTCGCCGCGCACACGCTCGTGCCGGTTGCCGGGATACATCGGATCGTCGCGCAGGCTTTCCCGATTCGTACCGACGTCGAGCATGACGGGAATGACACGTGCCGGATCGATTCCGCCCGCCGCAGTGTAGATTGCGAGCTTGCCGATCGCGATCTCGATTCCGCCGACGCCCCAATCTCCGATTCCGAAAATCTGTTCGGCGTCGGTCGCCAGAATCAGATCGATGTCGTCGGGCGAAGCGCCGAGGTTATGGAATGCGGCCTCGATCCCCTCCGGATCGTTGATCGAAAGATAGACGCCCCGAGGGCGCCGGCATTCGTGATGATACTGTTCCATCGCCAGGCCGACGGTGCGATCGTTGACAATCGGGATCATCTCCCGCAGGTGCTCCGAGAGCAGACAGAAGAAGAGGACCTCGTTGCGATCGTGAAGCGCCGTCAGGTAAATGTTCTTCCCCAGCGCATCGGGTAATCGTTGATACTGCGCGTAAGCGGAGGCGACCTGGGATTCCAACGTGCCGATCACCGGCGGCAACAGGCCGTTGAGACCGAGTGCCTCCCGTTCATCGGCCGTGAAAGCCGATCCTTTGTTGAGAAGCGGGGTGGTGAGCACGGCCAATCCGCGCTTTTGGGTGCGATAGGTCAGCACCGCTTCTTTCCGTCCTTTGCGCAACGGCGGCACCAGCAGGGGAATCACTTTTTGTTGCATCCGGGCAACTCCTTTACGAACGCTTCCACCGGCAGACGGGCGCGCCACAAGCGGCGCGCCGGATCGATACAGGCTAGAGCGTTTGTTTCCGCGCGAAGCCCATGGCCAGTGCACCGGCCAGAGCGAGCATTCCGAACAGCGCGACCAGCGGCAGATCGCTGCCCGTCGCCGGAAGAACCGGCGCGTTGTTCTGCGCGACCAGCACGGGCGCAGTCACAACCTGGGCGATTTCGACGGTGTCGCCGGAGGGCTGCAGCGCCATCACGGGCGCCTGCCGCAGTTCGACAACCACGGGATGGGACGGCGTGACGACCTCAGTCACTTCCGGAGTGACGGTGTCCGGAACGAAAAGAACCGGCGTATTGGTTTCCTTCGCCAGTACGATCGCGCGGGCCTTCGGATAAACGAATTCTTCGCCCCACTCTTTGCCCGGATAAAACCATGCGCGGAGAGCTTCGGGCTCGCCGGCCGGGCGTTCGCGGAACGTCATGACGGTTTTGTCGGTCGCCTTGAGGCGAACGTTCGGGATCGCAAGGATGGTGGCATAAACGGTCTTTTCGTCCTTGCTGGAGATTTGCACGATGTGGCGGTCGGAACCCGAATCCAGGACCTTGAAGACGTACGTTCCGGCGGGCAGAACGCCGTAGCCTTTAAGATGGACGCCCGGAATCTCTACCGGTCCGCTGAACGTGATGGTAGTTTTCTTGTCCCAAGCATCGGCCTTGGCGCTGGACGAAAACGCTACGCCCAGAAATGCCACGGAAAGCACGAACGGAACTGCTTTGAAAAATGTCATTGGTTTCCTTTGTATTCCCTAAACTCTGCGATCCCGATTTAGTGGGTCACGCACCGTGACTAGGGCACGCAGGATACCGGTTGCCGATTTACATTCCGTCGATGCACGAAATGCTCGATAACCGCGGCAGGATGGCATTTGCGATCCATGGCGGTGAATCGGAAAAACGCGAGCGGCTTGCAAAGTCGCTCGCCTGCTGACCACGCGGGGTCAGATGACCGTCTGCCGTCGTGCTCGACGGCTCAAGTTCGCAATGATGGGATGGGCGGAGGATTGAATCGGCGATGGGGAAGAACGTTGCGATGCCAAAGAGAAGCGGGCGCTGCGGAAGGGATGATCTAAACCGGGATTCTAGACGGGACCTGACGGATCGTGTTTCGAGGCCGAGGCGTTCGCCCGTCGGCTTGCGCGAGTATTGGATTGAACTCTTGCAAGCCGTATTGTCATTTTGAGATTCGAATTTAGTGGAAAATCCCAAGCAGGTAGGCGACTAAGAGAATCAGCAGGATCGTTCCTAATCCTATTCCCGCGCCGCCGCCTGCGCCCCAACGGCTGTGGCCGTAGTATCCGCCGCCGCCTCCAAAAATCAAAATCAGAAGGATGATCAAGATCAACATGTAATTCCTTTCCTAGCCTTCGCTCGCGCGTCTCGATTTCGACGAGACGATAGTGGCCTTTATTTCTCGAATACTTTCTCGATCTGTCCAAGCTTCTCTTGAATTTTGCCGGCCAACTTTTGTGTCTGGCCTTCGTTCTCAAGGTCGGGATTGTTCGTCAGCTGACCGGCGGTTTCTTTCACCTGGCCCTTTAGCTGATCGATGGCGCCGCCGACCTGGTCCTGTGTACTCGATTTCATGGTGTCGCTCCTTTTTGCGTTCTTAAATTCGTGATCCACGCTTCACCCGGGCTTCGGGCCAAGCTCTGTACTTCGCGCTTACTACTAACGTTCCGATGCCGCCCAGCAAAGCGGTCAAGCCGACAACGAAGGGAAGGGGCAGCACATGGGACGTCGCCGCCATCAGATGGAGGGGACCGAGATCGACGGCGTATTCCAGGCTCTCGGCGCGAATGCCTTCGTAAGCAAACGCCACGATTCCAACAGCCACCAATACGAATGCGACGAGCTTCGTCACGTTCAACGTCGCCGGTTCGAGTTTGGCGAGTGTCATTTGCTCAACCGGTAACTGCTGATCGGTCCCCACAATCCGGTTCCTTGCAGGACCCACACCGCGACGGCGACCACGACGACGACATTCAGAATCGCCTTGATCCCCGAGGCCATGGGAATGTAGCGATTGATCAGCCACAGCGCCATCCCAACGACGATGAGCGCAATCACGATGTTTACGATAGGCATTTGTGTGTTCCTTCGTCCTGAAAGAAGGCAATCGTCAAACCAAGCGTCTCGGTGAGAGCTTCCATTGAAAATACGCAACTTACAAGCCTATGGATCGATGCATACGATCCGGTTTTTGACCGCACCGAGTCAGTTGACCGCGGGAGGTCGGCTGCACTGCCGTAGTGTCTGACCAGCGTGGGAACAAAAAGGAAACCTCGTATTTTCCCGAGTCTTCAGGGTCTTTAGGTGGTAAGCTGAAGCTGCTACCTTCCGACGGAACTCACTCTCTGTCGGCAGAAGCCGGCTTCGCCAAAGCTCGATTTCCCCTACGGATCGCGGTATAAGGAGAGAGACCGTCGTGAACACCGCGTCCTCTCACGAGCGTGCGCCTAACTGGCTCGCCGAACATGGCCCGAAGGAGCTCGAACGCTGTTCCGCGCGATCGTGTTCCAACCTTCCGCGCCGATTCTGATCGCCGACAACGATCGCCACTACCAGCGAGGCGAGCGTCGGCGCAAGCAACTCTGGGCATCCCTCGGGAAAAGATCATCGGCAGGAGTCTGGACGATTTCGCGGCGCCGGAAATCAAGCCGGTGCATTCCGGAACGGTGGCGGGAGTTTCTCGAAGAGGGCGAGCAGGAAGGAACGCTTCAACTCGTCGACGCGGACGGAGATCCACAGGAAGTCGAGTACATCGCCAAGGTGAACGTGTTGCCGGTTCGCCATCTCCTGGTGCTGCGCGACAAGACCGCAGGCGCGCCGGGCGGACAAAGAGTTCGCCGAGAAGATCGTTCCGTCCTGGGTGCAGGATTACGCGCTGTTCCTGCTGGATGCCGAACGGGAGATTGCGGCCTGGTACGGGGGAGCCGAGCGGATTTACGGCTATAAGAGCGACGAAGTCATCGGGCGGCCACTTGTCGATCGATCTATCCCGACGAAGAACGCCCCGGGCGAGATGCAGGAAGAACTGAAGCGGGCCGCTAGCGAGGGCCATTTCGGCAACGAAGGCTGGCACGTAAAGAAAGGACGGATCGCGATTCTGGGCCAATGTCATCACCATGGCGCTGAAAGACGAGAATGGCAATTTGCAGGGCTTTGCCAGAGTGGTGCGCGACTTCAGCGATCGTCACGAAAGAGACGAAAAGCTGCGGCGCAGTCGCGCGCGCTTCGGTCCGTTCCCGCGGAATCGACGATTGCGGGCATTGTTTCCGGCGAGTACGATCGCATTCCGGAGGCCAACGACACGTTTCTCGAACTGGTCGGTTACAGCCGCGAGGACTGCAGGCGGGCGTCTGCGCTGGCCCGATCTGACGCCGCCGGAATACGTGCCGCTCGACGAGTTGGCCCACGAAGAAGGGCTGCGTTTCGGAGCCTGCACGCCCTTTGAAAAAGAACTGATCCGCAAGGACGGAACGCGCGATGCCGGTGCTGGTAGCCACGGCCGTTTTGAAGCTTGTCTCCGTTCCGCTGGATCACTTTCGTCACGGATCTGCGGGAGCGCGACCGGCAGGAGAATATCGAAGAGGAAGCCATCCGAGGTCAGCAGGACTTCGAGGAAATTATCGGCACCAGCGCGGTCATGAAGCGCGTGATGGCGCAGGTGGAAGTGGTTGCGCCGACCGATGCCACCGTGTTGGTTCTGGGCGAAACCGGTACCGGAAAGGAACTGATCGCGCGCGCCATCCATCGGATGAGTCCGCGCCGAAATCTTCCGTTCATCAGCTTGAACTGCGCGGCGATTCCGACCGGATTGCTCGAAAGCGAACTGTTCGGCTATGAACGCGGAGCGTTCACCGGCGCGCTGGCGCAAAAAATCGGCCGCTTTGAGATGGCGCATCGCGGGACACTGTTTCTGGATGAGGTCGGCGACATTCCGCTCGACCTGCAGCCCAAACTCCTGCGCGCGCTGCAGGAGAAATCGTTCGAACGATTGGGCGGCACGCGTACGATTCCCATCGACGTGCGGCTGGTGGCGGCGACCAACCGGAATCTCACACAGATGATGGGCGATAAACTTTTCCGCAGCGATCTCTATTACCGGCTGAAAGTGTTCCCGATCATCACGCCCCCGTTGCGCGATCATCCGGAGGACATTCCGGCGCTCGCTCGCCATTTCACGAAAAAATACGCGGCGAAAATGGATCGGACCATCGATAAAATTCCCGCGGAAACCATGAAGGCATTGATGGCGTGGTCGTGGCCCGGTAACGTGCGCGAGCTGGAGAATTTCATCGAACGGTCTGTCATCCTCTCGCGCGGTCCGAGCCTGCGCGCACCATTGGCCGAGTTACGCGAGGATTCACCCGAGGCCGGCGGCAGCTCCACCCTTGAAGAAGTGGAGCGGGACCACATCCTGCGCATTTTTCGCGAGACCGGGGGCGTGATCAGCGTCGCCGCGAACCGCCTTGGGATGCCGCGGACGACCTTGAACGCGATGATGAAGAAGCTCGGCATTTCCCGCAGCGATCTGTAAACACCGTACCCGTCGAAGCTCCCGCGAGCAACGCGTATGACCACGCGCGGTCACTCGACCGGGGAGCGCCGTGCGCGGAACTGGATTGCGGCCTTTCGGAGAATCTCCCAAAACATGGCAGACTCGCCGTTACGGTGAAGTTTCGCAACCGGCGGCGGCATTTTCCGGGGGTCGATCGTGGCCTCGTGCGTAGACGCCGGATCGAAGGCCACGCGCGTGCATGTTCAGCGTAACGTGGCCGCTCGTGGCCAACACGAAATCAGGAGCGTTTCACCATGCTTTGGACCATTGCCGTGATTCTTTTCGTTTTGTGGGCTCTCGGGCTCGCGACTGCGTACACGCTGGGCGGATTCATTCACATTCTGCTCGTGCTCGCGATTGTTGTCATTCTCATTCGCGTGATCCAAGGAAGAACCCCGGTTCTCTAACGCGGCGTTCGTGCTCTTACGATCGTGTTGCCGCTCGCCTAAAACGCTCCCGGGGCGGTCGTCTCGTATCGGAGGAGGCGACCGGCCTGAGAGTGAATTGAGCAATGGCCGGAAAGGAAACCTGGACCCCCCGAATGCTAGCATCTTCACTCTCATCCGCGCGTACTCGTGCCGCCGGACAAATGCCCTCCGTGTTTCGGCTTAGTCTTCTCGCGCTCTGTTCCGCGTCTATTTCCTATGGCTATTCGGTGCTGACGCACGAAGCCATCGTCGATTCGTTATGGGATGCGTCGATTCAGAAAATGCTCTTGAAGCGCTTCCCCATGACGACTCCCGAGGAACTGGAGCAGGCCCACGCGTACGTCTACGGCGGCTGCATTCTTCAGGACATGGGATATTATCCTTTCAGCAGCAAACTGTTCAGCGATCTGACGCACTACGTGCGGAGTGGAGATTTCATCGTCGCGCTGATCCGCGAATCGCAGGACGTCGACGAATACGCATTCGCGCTCGGCGCGCTGGCGCACTATGCCGCGGACGATAACGGACACCGGCTGGCCACCAATCTGGCCGTGCCGATTTTGTATCCGGAGCTGCGTTCGAAGTTCGGAAAAACCGTCACGTATTGGGATAATCCCCTTTCGCATCTGAGAACGGAGTTCAGCTTCGACGTTCTGCAAGTGGCGCAAGGGCGCTATGCGCCGGATGCTTATCGGAAATTTATCGGATTTCAGGTTTCAAAGCCGGTGTTGGAGCGGGCGTTCCATGATACCTATGGACTGGAGTTGAAAGACGTCTTCGGAAACCTGGACCTCGCCCTGGGATCGTTCCGGTATAGCGTGAGCTCTATCATTCCCGGCATGACGCGCGTCGCATGGCAGTTGAAAAAGGACACACTCATCAAAGAAGTTCCGGGCGTCACGAAGAAGAAGTTTCTCTATAATCTTTCCCGCGCCAGCTATGAAAAGGATTTTGGCATGCAATATCATCGGCCGGGATTTCGCACGCGCCTGGTGACCTGGGTGCTGCGCGTGATACCGAAAATCGGTCCTTTCAAGTCGCTCGCGTTCCGCGCCCCGACTCCCGAGGTTGAAAAGATGTTCATGGCCAGCTTCAACGCGACAGTCGTGAGTTACCGCGCGCTGCTCTTGAAAGTGGACGCGGGCGATTCGGAAATCCCCAACGAGAACTTCGACACAGGCAGCGTGACCTCCGCCGGCCAATACCTTGGCGCCGACCTCGCCTACGATCAACTATTGGGCAAGCTCGCCGACCATAAATTTGTAGGGACTTCCGCGGAACTGCGCAGCGCGATTCTGTCGTACTACAAGGACCGGAGGCCGCCCCTCTCGCCTCCAACGGAGAAAGCTAGCAAGGAATGGGCGAAACTCCTCAAAGAGCGAGCGCAGTTGGAACAAGTTCAGCCGGAAGCGTCCGTAACGGTCACCGACTGCGATCAATCGTGGTGAGCGGTCGCGAGGATTGCTTGGCCGCGAACGAAGTTTGCTGCCGGACGTGTGTCAGCGTGGCCCTGTGTGCTACTCCGACTACGGTGTGCAGTACGCTCGGGAAATTACGGGCGGAATTTGCGAAGGCATCAGATGATTCCGGGTTAAGCCGCGGCGCTGCCCGTGAACATGTATACGCAGCTCTTTCGCAATGTCGAGTATCCGGGAGGTACGACGCACTGGTCGGCGCGATTCCAGGCGCAGTTGCTGTTTCCAGCGCCTTTTTCGGCCAGCCTGCCACTACCCTAGCGACATCTCTTTAGAGTCAGTTTTCGGGATTCAGCCTGTCCATGGCGAATCCTCAAACGAAGCCAAAATCAAAAGTTTGGGGATCTTGGTACGATTGCCGAATGCGTGAGTTCCTGGTTCTCCTGGTGCATTTAGTTGTCGTCATGGTTCGGCTGGCGAAGCCGGGTGGAATCCGTAGCGTGGTGTGATGAAACTCACCGACCACGAAACCGTGCTCGTAAATGCCGCGTTCGCCCTCAAGACGCTGCCAAACCCGGGCATGCTTATCGGGAGCATCCCAGCGGCGCGCGATCGTGGAAGTGTATAGGAACGCAGGCCCCGTAAAGATGGGTCTTCAGGGCGGCCCCGGGTTTGTCGTCAAGGCACAGGGTCTTCCACTATGCGCAGGCTGCCCGCTTCGATCACCAGCGGTTTCCGTGGATGGCGCGGCGGCGAAACACGGCACCACGCGAACACTGGGCCAGCCCGTCCACACGGAGCCCAACCGGAACCTGTGGCCATGGTCGCCGCGAGCAGGACGTGGTGCGGGGGTGACGTGGCCTCCGGCTGGTCAACGATGACGACATCCACAGCCAGTTCGTCGAGCCGCTTGTCGATGGCGGCCCGGTCGTTGACGAGCAGTTTATAATTCTCGCCGTTCCAGCCGGACTGAGCGAGAACCTTTGATGCGCGTAAGACAACACTGGCGGGATACCGCTCGTCAATTGCCGCCTCGGAGATCCAACCGCCTTCTCCGACGCTACCGCGCCCCGAGGATATCAGCATTCTGGCCGGCCGACGGAGTTGCCGAAGAAGTGCCTGGTAGCCGGTGGCCGTCTGATGCTCGAACCCCCAGGGAAACAGGAGAAGGGCCGCAGTGGCGGCCGAAATCGCGAGCCAAGTACGGAGTCTCAGAAGAGCGTAACCGCTCAGCACGAGGATCGCGGGCAGGACGATAATCCAGTGGCGGGGCTCTCGCATCGCTCGAAACACGAATGAACTCGCCACCGCCGAAGCGAGTACGCAGGCTGAAACAAGCGCTGCCGGCTCGGGGGAGACTCCCGCGATCGCGAGACAGAGAAAGCCCCACCCCAGCAGGCCAGCCATCGCGGGAACTGGCCACGGCATTTCCGGAGTGACGCCGCCCCAATAAACGAACTCGCTACCCGCAAAGCGCCAAACAACGGCGACTGCCAGGAGGAGAATGAGAGCGATCACTAGCCACGCGCGCCCGGAAAGCGGCGGCCCGGCCGCCTGCCTGCCGCGGAGAAACAGGATCAGAAACGGCACAGGCACAAGACATACTCCGGTTCCCTTCACGAGGATTGCCGCTGCGAGCGAGAGTCCCATGGCAATCCACGCGACCCGATCGGGCGTGAGCAGAAGACGTCTTGCGGCAAACATGACCCAAACGGCGCATAGCAGGCAGGCTGGCTCGGCCATGGTTTCCTCGAGCCCTCTCTGAAAGACGGGCGCGGCGATCGCAATCAGTGTAAGGGCCGATAAGAGCGCGATCGGAAATCGTGGACGAGCAAACAGCCAGAGCCCAGAAAGTGCGGCGAGAGACAGCAACCACTGGAGCCAAAGAGCAGATGTGCGGGAGGAGCCGAAAGGAAGCGACCACAGCCCCTCCACGATGTAATAACCCGGAGGCCAGTGCCCGATGCCGATCTTCGGATAATGAAGATAGTACTGCTCGGCCCAGTGAAGTGGGTTCGCGGCCGGCGGGTGCGAAAGGTATTCCCAAAACATCCGCCCCGTGATGAAATGAGCGGCCTCATCAGGGTCGCCGTCGAACTCCGCGACGAACGCTCCGCTCAGCCTCTGCATCGCGAATAATGAAAGGCCGATCAGCAGAGTCGCGAGAGTCAGCGACCGGCAAATGCGGCTCAGTCGAGTGGATGAGAACAGAATCCTCATTATATTGTCCTGGTTCGGACTGCGTTGTCGGAGCCTGACAGTATTGTTCCAGGAATGTGAAATGATCACGTGCGAACGGATGCCCGATTCGAAGCTCTGCGCTTCTCCACGAAATAACCGGCCGCGTAGGAGACCTGCGAGCAAGCGAGCAACGCGGAGAGCAGGAACGCGCGGGGGAAGCGGTTACTTACAAAGGACCACGTCAGCATGCGCCAGTAGAAGTTGCCGGATTGTAGTTTGGGTCCGGGGGCTCCTTCTGTGTAACGGTGGTTCCAGAAATGGTACGCGCCGCGGCCATATCGATAGTGCTGAATGCCGAACGAGCGGGCACTCAGTTTCTGACGGTGCCAGACGACCGCATCCGGCACGAACACAAGTTCATTCCGCGCGGCCCAGCGGGCGCACAGATCGCGATCTTCAGCCGCGGCGAGCGGGAAGGTCTCATCGAAGCCTCCGAGCGAAAGCAGATGTGTGCGCCGCGCGGCCAGGTTGTTCGAGCAGAAGAATCGGAGCGGGACGCCCGCTCTGTCGTAGAGAAACGAAATCAGCGTCTGACTCGCCAATCCGAAAATGCTTTCATCGGGCGAGCTGACGATCCTTCCGCCGAGGCAGGCGTCGGGATGATCGCGGAAGCCGCGCTCGTACGCCCCAAGCCATCCGGGCTGCGGAAGACAGTCGTCGTCAGTGAAAACGGCATATTCGCCCAGTGCTTCCTGCAGGGCACGGTTGCGGGCGCATGCCGGGCCGCGGCCCTCGGCGCGGAAAGAGCGCAGCCTGAGGCAGTTCGAATACCGCGCCAGGATTTCCGTGGGGGGCGGGTTGCTTGCGTCGTCCACGACTAGCGTTTCGAACTGCTCTTTCGGATAATCGAGCGAGGCGATCGAGGCGAGGCACCGGTCGAGCGAATCCGGGCGGTCGCGAGTTGGGATGATGATAGAGAAACGCATGCTGCGCCGCTTGTTTGAGGATATCCGATCGCTGTTCAGGGCTCGCGATATTCTAATTACCTGGTCGGTGCGTGAAGTCAAAGTACGGTATGCTGATACGCGCCTCGGGGTCGCGTGGCTGGTGCTCTATCCTGCGGGCTGGATCTTTCTTTTCACCCTGCTATTCGGCCGCCTCATGCCAGTTCCCCTCCAGGGTGCGCCTTACCCGCTCTTCGTGATGGCAGGTCTCGTGCCCTGGTTCTTTTTTAGCAACACCACCGGGAATGCGGTCTCAGCCTAAGGAACAACGCGCATCTGATTCCCAAGATTTATTTCCCGCGCGAGATTCTCCCTCTCGGTTTGATCCTGGTGGGATTGGTCGACCTGACCCTCTACACGGTACTGATGGTGCTGATCATGCTCTACTACCGGACCAAAGTCGGGGCTGTCCGTCTTTCTTCTGATCCCGGTGGTCGCAACGATGGCCGCGCTGACTCTGGCCGTCAGCCTCTCGGCCTCGCGCCTGGCTCTCTTCCGGCGGGACGTTCAGCTGTTGGTTCCTCTCCTACTACAGTTCCTCATGTATTGCGTCCCCGTTTTCTATCCCATTGAAATCGTGCCAGAGCGCTATCGGGCGGTCTACCTGCTCAATCCTCTGGCAGCACTTACCGACGCCTTCCGGCGCATTCTGGTTTATGACACATGGCCGCGCTGGCCTTCTCTGCTCACGGCCATGGTGGTGTCGTTCCTCTTTCTCGTCCTGTCCTATCGGGATTTCAAAAGGGCGGAGCCCGAATTCGCCGACCGGCTCTGACGAATCATGACCACCATTCGTTTCGACGATGTGTCGAAAGTCTTCCGGCAGCGCCATGCGGACGCGCCGGAGAGCGACCTGTGGGCTCTGCGCGATGTGAGTTTCGAATGCGCGGAGGGCGATGTCCTGGGTCTGGTGGGCCGCAACGGATGTGGCAAAAGCACGCTGCTCAAACTTGCCGCCGGGATCACCGCCGCCACCCACGGCTCCGTTTTTTGCCAGCAGCCGATTGCTCCCATGCTCGAGCTAGGCGCGGGATTTCATCCCGATTTAACGGGACGCGACAACGTCGCGCTCAACGGCGCTCTGTTGGGTCTGGGGCGGCGCCTCGCCCCTGCATTGTTCGATGAAATCGTGGCCTTCGCGGAACTGGAGCAGCACATCGACACGCCCGTGAAGCATTATTCCTCGGGGATGTACGCGCGTTTGGGCTTCGCCGTCGCGGTGCATTCGCGCGCCCGGGTACTTCTGGTGGATGAAGTTCTTTCGGTCGGAGATCAATTGTTCCGGCGCAAATGTCTCACTCGCATGCGGCATCTGCGCGAGCAGGGAACCACCATCCTGCTGGTGTCGCATGACGCAGCCTCCATCCGCACGTTCTGCAGCCGCGTGCTGGCGATCGATCGGGGACGCATCATAGCGGATACCCGACCGGAAGAGGCGCTGCGCGTTTACGAGTGGAGCCTTCGCGGAATCGCGAGTGAGCGGGCACGCGGGGTGACCATTTCGCGGGTGATGGCCTTCGATGGGGACGGCGCTCCGCTGGAGGCGCTCCATGGAACGCGTCTGCGGGTGTGCATCGAATACGATGCCGACATGCGCACCCGAAGCGTGGGTGTTCGCGGTTCGCGTGCGGAGGGAGGACGGGATATGCTGCGCAGCCTGCCTTGGCACGGCTCCTGGGCGCGCGCGCGGAACCGCGACCGCCGAAATTGACGATTTGAATCTCATGGTCGGCCGATACGCCATCGAAGTTTACATTGAAGACGCCGTTTCGCTTGCGCCGCTGGCCATGGAATTCACACTGCCGTTTCGCGTAGAAGGCGAATTCGAGCAAAAACGGGGCTATGATGGCGTAACCAAGGTGCGCCATCGCTGGAGTTTTGACTGAGCCCACACGCGGCCATCGAAATCTCGGTCGTGGTCGCGACGTACGACCGGCCCGACGGGCTGGCCCGCTGTCTGGAATCGCTCGCGTCGCAGCGGGTACAGCGCGGCCTTGAAATCATCGTGGTGGATAATCATCCGCGATCTGGGAGCGTCGCGCCGGTTCGCGCACGATTCCCCGGCGTACGATGGCTCAGCGAAGAACGGCCGGGGCTCTCCCACGCCCGGAATACGGGGATTGAAGCCGCGCACGGCGAGATCGTTGTCACCACCGACGACGACGTGATCGCGCCTCCGGACTGGATCGAAATGCTGACCGCTCCGCTCTACGCGCGCGAGACCGAACGGGTTGCCGCAGCCACCGGCAATTGTCTTGCGCTGAAGATCGAGACCCCGGCGGAGGTCATGTTTGAGGAGTACGGCGGCCTGCGCCACGGTCCGGAAGAGACGGCCTTCGATCGCATGTGGCTCGCGCGCCCGAGCATCTGCTTCCCCCAGTTGTGGCGCATCGGCACAACGGCCAACGCCGCGTTTTCGCGCCTCCGTGTTTCGCGATCCCGCGGTGGTCTGTTCGACGAATCTCTGGGCGCCGGCTCCCCCGCCGGGGCGTGGGAGGACCTGTACTGCTTCTATCTCATGTTGCGCGCAGGCTACCGGATCGTATACGTTCCCGAAGCCGAGGTGCGCCACGCCCATCGCGAAGACGAAGCCGGACTGATGCGTCAGTTGTGCGGATACCGCCGCGGCGAAACGGCTTTCCTCACGCTCGCGCTCATCCGCCATCGCGACTGGCGCGCTATCGGCCAGATGCTTTTCTGGATTCCGCAATGGCGGCTGCGCGTCTTCTGCAGCGAGGTCCTGCTTCGCCTGCGCGGCCGCCGCAAATTCCCGTTCGCCTTGCTATGGGCCGAGTTGCGGGCTTATCTCGCGGGGCCGTCAGCCTTGCTGCGCGCCCGGCGTCTCAGCCGCCGAGCCTCGCGAAAAGCCGCCGCAGGCCGCTGACCGGCCCCGTATCGAGATGCCGCGCGAGTTCCGGCAGAGCCGCGCGCCAGGAGTCGCCGAAAGCCTGGTCGCTCCGTTCGGAGAAGGTCAGAAAATCCGGCAGGTCCGCTGTGCCATCGGCCGCGTCCATGTGGGCCAGCGTCGTTCGGATGGAACCGGTGAAGGCTTCGATATCTCCGGCCTGGATGCCCGGCGCGCGCTCGATTTCCTCTTCCAGCCGCCGCCGCGCGATCGCCTTCGCGCCCGCAGGCAGGGACTGGATCGAAAGATACCGGGGATCGTAAAGAGGCACCAGTTGAGGCAGACGGTTCAGCCGCGCGAATCCGGCCGTGCGCAAATAGCGGAACAGTTCGTCGATGGAAAGCACGTTGCCGATTGAACCGTCGCGCTGACGGTGGCCCAGCGAACTTTCCATTCGTCGAATCGTGAATCGAGGAGCTTGAGGTTGCGGTCGATGTCGCTCCAGCGGGAGGGCCTGCGTATGTAATCGTTCACGGACCCGAAGCCATCCACGCTGCACAGCAGCGACACGCTGCGGAAGTGCGGCCACAGCGAAGTCACCCTTTCGGGAAGCACGGTCAGGTTCGTGTTGTAGGAGAGTTCGATCCCGCCGGCCCGGCCCGAACGGATGCACAATTCCAGCGCTTCGGCCATCTCCGGCACAATCAGCGGCTCGCCTCCGGCGAAATGCATTGCTTCCACGCTCGCCAGACTCTGTTCCACAATCCAGGCGAGCGACTCGTCTTCACCCAGTTGTTGGAGCCCAGAACTTGCAGTTCGCTTTCCGGCATCCGGTAGCGCGCCGGCTGAACGTGGTTGTAATGCCCGGCCCACAGACGGGAAGCGACCGGTCCGCACATGCGGCACGTAAGGTTGCAGACGTTGCCCAGACGGATATCCGCATACCGGACCACCGGCTTTTCCAGATAGCCGTCGCCCTGCGTCCGCCGGAGAAGATCTTCGCTCCGCCCCCGGTCGAAGCGCTCGTTCAGGTGGGTCCGTATGCTCCTGCCCCCCGCCTCTTCGGCCTGCCGGCAGCGCCCGCATGCCTGCGGCCATTGACCTCGCATCATCTGAGCACGCGTTGACGTGGCGGTCGGGGAGTTCAGCACGTCTTCGTCGGTCAGACGTTCGGAAACGTGAAGCCTCTCGCCCTGAGCGTTGCGCAGGCAGTTACCGTCTCCGGACGCAACACAACACAGCTGATGAAAACCCTGCTCGTCGGTGAAGCGATGGACCCACGGAATGATGCAGAAAGTATTCGCGCTCACGGTATCCTACAACATAGTAGCCGCTCCGCGGTTACCTGATTCGAATGACCAGGGCAGATTCGATCGCTATCCTCCGGCGCGCTTTCTCGCGCGCTGTTTCCTTCGAACGTGTCACGTCCTCGGTTGAATACATCCCGCAAATAGATGCCCTGCGGTTCCTCAGCATGATGCTCGTCATGGCCCATCATTCGTTCGCCATTTATCTGGAGCAGACACACCGCCTGGGCACGCAGCATTTGCCGGCCGACTGGGGAATGATCCGTGCGCGGTCGGCGCTGGTTCCCTGGGCGCTGAATTTTGCGTTCGGGGTCTCCGTGTTCTGCGCCATCAGCGGATTCGTTCTCGCGATTCCCTTCGCTCGCAGTTACCGCCGAGGCGTTCCGCCTCCCTCGAAAGGCCTATACTTTGCGCGGCGGCTGATCCGCCTGGAGCCGACCTACATCATCAGCATGCTTTTCATGTTTCTGGTGATCATCGTCCCGTATCACATCCACCCTGCCAGAATTTATTTTCTGGTCCGCTCCCGCATTTTCTTCCCTCATCTGCTGGCGTCTCTCACCTATCTGCACGGAGCCATTTTCGGCGACGCCAGCTGGATCAACGGCGTCGCGTGGACACTCGAGATCGAGGTTCAATTCTATCTGGTTCTGCCGTTTATCGCCGAATTATTCCGCGTCCGCGCCAGCGGAACGCGCCGCGCGATTTTCGCTACACTGATCCTGGTAAGCGCGCTGATCTCGCAGTTTCTGGTGGTGCCCTCCGGCAACGCGCGCCTGAATCTGAGTTTGCCGCTGCAGCTTCAGTTCTTCCTCGCCGGAGTTCTGCTGGCTGACATTTATCTCGACCCTCCGAAGTTTCTCCGCCCCGGTCCGCGCGCCGGGGACGCCATGGCAGTCCTGAGCGCCCTGTTCCTGATCTATGTGCTGCACTGGCGGCCCGCGCTGGGCTACCTGGAGCCGTTCCTGATCGCCGCGTTCTTTCTGGCCACCTTCCGGGGCCGCTGGGCGAGCCGTCTTTTTGCTCTGAAACCGTTCACCATTCTCGGCGGGATGTGCTACACGGCTTATCTCTACCACATGACTCTGATGCGCTGGATAATGCCGGCCGCCATACGGCTGGTTCCGGGCGGTCATGCACTTTGGTGGGATTCAGCGGTGCAGTTTGCCCTCATGCTGCCGCCGGTCTTCGCGGTTTCCGCCGTCTTGTATCTGTTCGCCGAACGGCCGTTCATCGTGCTCAGCCACGAAGTGACCAGAGCGCTTCGTCCCGCGAGAGCAGCGGCGGCGGCCCAGGTCTGATTTCGTGCGCGCCTCCATCGTCGTCCCCGTCTACAATGCCCTCGCACTCGCCGAGGCGTGCGTGGAAAGCATCTTCCGCGAGAGCGCTGAGCTTTCCTTCGAAGTCATCGTCGTAAATAACGGATCCGATCCCGGCGTCGAGAAGTGGCTCGCCGCGGCGGAAGACAGGTATTCAGGTCTACGTCATCTACATTTTGCAGAGGCACTGGGATTCGCCCGCGCCGCCAATGCGGGCGTCGCCGCGGCGAGAGGCGAAATCATCGTCATCCTGAACAGCGATACGGTCGTCACGCCCCACTGGCTGGACGCCCTCTCGGACGCGCTCCGGTCGGACCCCTCCCTGGGCGCGGTTGCACCGGAAACCAATCGGGCGGGCGAGCCGGCCCAGATCGATTTTGCGACCATCGACCTCACTGCGCCCCGCGCCATCGCCCTGCGCACCGCCCGGGAACCGAAGCTGGATGTTCTTTACCTGCCCCAGCGCCTCACCTTCTTCTGCGTCGCCCTGCGCGCCGAGGTCTGGCGTAACGCGGGCGGCCTCGATGAGTCTTATCGAACGGGCAATTTCGAAGACGACGACCTATGCCTGCGCCTGCGGATGGCAGGTTACCGTCTGGGCGTCGCGCGCGGTTCCTTCGTCTACCATCACAACCATGCGACCTTCGTCGAAAACCGCATCGATCATGGGCAGTGGCTGACGGAGAATGCGGGCCTGTTCGCCGCCCACGCGCGCGGTTTCGCGCTCGCGGAGGTTCCGCCCCCGCGCCGCTGGCCAAAGGGCACCGCCTATGAAGTTTCCGTGGTGATTCACGCGCACGCAAACGGCTCCCTGGAAGATACTCTGCGGAGCCTTGCTCGTCAGACCGTGGACGGCTTCGAAATCGTTGCTCCCGGGAGCGCCGAAGGCCCGAAACGCGCATGGATCGCCCACGTCATGCAGGGCGACATCCTGTATCCGTTTCACATCGAGACGCTGCTCGATGCGCTCGATCGGGCGTCCGCGGACGCTATCTTCGCCGATGGGTGGATTGCCAGTGACCGTGGCATCTGCGTGCATCCGGACACAGCGCGCTCCAGCCGCCGCGCTCCCCTGATGCTAGCGGGCTGGATGCACCACTCGTACCTCGACCCCGCGCGGCTTTGCGAGCAATGCGTCCCCGTGCACTGGCCGCGCCTCACGTGGGAGATGCCCGAGCCGCCGCATATCCGCGAAGAGCGCACACCTGTAAAGCGGCGAGGCCCCGTCGATCTGGCGCGTGGTATCTACCGCTGGTCGGTGCCTTTCGAAACGCGCGTCGCGATCGATGAACGCTTCCGGCGCTGGACCGGTTTCAGCCTCGCGGAAGGCGCCCGCCGCGGCGAACGCGACCCGCTGGGGAAGCTTTCCGCAACCCTCGGCGGCGTGCTCGCCGGCGGGACGGAGGCCGGCAGGTTTGCCGCTGCCGAAAGTGGTAGCGAGATCCGCCTTCCCCCGGTCGTCATGTTCAATGCAATCACCTGGCACAGTGCCACGCAGCGACAGCAGCATTTCGCAAAAGGCCTGGCGGACCGCGGGCATCGCGTCTTCTGGGTCGAGACCGACCTGCGCGGCCCCGAACGTTGGTGGAACGGACGGCCTCTCCCGGAGGCTGCGCCCCGTGTCCACATCCTCCGGCTGCCGGCGCTGAGCCGCAACATCTATCACCTGAACTGGACCGGGGCGGCCGTCGACGCCATGTATGCCGCACTTGTTCTGACCGCTTCCGCTTACGGGCTGCACGACGTCGTTTCGCTGGTCAACTATCCACGCTGGCAGCCCATCGTCAACTGTCTTCGCGAAAAAGCCGGTTGGAGAATCGTCTACGATTGCCTGGACGACCAGTCGGCCTTGGCCGACCTCTACCAGGTACGGGCGGGCAACTACGAGGAGCTTCTCGCCGGGGGCGCCGATGCAATGTTCACGTCGAGCGTGGTCCTTCAGGAGAAATTTGCACGCTTCCGCCCGATCCTCCTGCATAATGCGGCGGATTTCGATCTGTTTTCCTCCGCGGCCTCCCTGGGACATCTGCGACGCCTGCCCCGGCCGGTGGTCGGGTTCTTTGGAGCGCTCGCGGACTGGCTGGACATGGACCTGATTCACGCCGCCGCTGTGCGCTTTCCCGAATGGTCCTTCGTCTATATCGGACCCTCCACGTTTTCCTCCCCCGTTATCGAGTCGAAATGGTTCCGCAGCACGCACCTGCCGAACATCGCCGTCCTGGGACAACTGGACCCTTGCACGCTGGCGGCGCATCTCCCCGATTTCGACGTCTGCATCATGCCCTTTCAGGACGTTCCCGTCACGCGAACCATGAATGCGGTGAAGCTGTATGAATATCTCGCCGCGGGAAAACCGGTGGTCAGCAGAGATCTGCCCGAGGTGAGATTCCTGAAGGAGAGCTCCGGAGATCTTATCGCGGTGTACTCGTCGCCCGAAGAGTTCTTCGCGCGCCTCGTCGAAGCGCTCGCCTTGCGGACCCCGGAAATGGCGGCCCGGCGTCAGGCATTCGCGCGTCAGAACGACTGGTCGGGGCGAATCGACGTACTCTCGCAAAAGATCGTCGAAGTGGCTCAGGAAACCAATTCAAGCAATGCGCTTTCCAGCGGATCGAAGACGCGGTCCCACGAGTAACGTTCCCGAATCAAGGCGTTTCCCGCGTGGCGAAGCTTTTGCCAGAGCTGTTCGTCCGAAATCAACTGCACCATCGCTTCCGCGAAGGCTTCGGGCTCGTCGCGAATGAGCAGATGCTCACCGTCCGCGGCATCGATTCCTTCCACACCGAGTGTCGTCGAGACAACGGGCAGTCCCCAGGCCATCGCTGCGAGAATTTTCAATCGGACGCCGGAGCCGAGCCGCAAAGGTGCCAGAACCATGCTGGCGCCACGGGCCACCTGATCCATCGACTTCGGATTCGCCTCAATTTCCACGCCCGCGACGCCGGCCGCCATCGCCTTGACCGCGTCCGAAGGCGCGCGCCCCGCGATGATCAGCCGCGCCCCCGCATTTCGCCGGCGAACCAGAGGCCAGATCCGCGTCACAAGCAATTCCACCGCATCCACGTTGGGCGGATAAGCGAGATCCGCGGGAAACAACGCAGTCGCTGCCTCGCGCCGGACCCGGGGGAGCCACGCGGACGGATCCGCTCCGTTCGGGGAGACGATCGTCTTACCCTGATGGACACGTGCGTCCATGCGCGCGCGATCGGCCTCGCTGACAACGGCGCGAACCGGGAACTGAGGCCACACTTGATCCTCATAGCGTTCGAGCCGAATCGCCTCCGCCTCCGCTCCCTGCCAGTCTTCCGGCAGCTCTCCTCTCCATGAATGCGCCGCCGCCTGACGCAGCAGAACCGATTCGATATTATGTTCCGCCAGGAGGCAGGGTGCGTCGATATATTCGCGCATCTCCGCGAGGAAGACCATGTCGATCAGTGCGGCGTGATATTCGCCGGTGGGCAGGGCGCGCATCGCGGCGCGCAGATTCTCCGTCGCATGGCGGCGCACGCGCAAAGGCAGGCTCGGATCGCCCCCCGTCCACGGCGTATCGCCTTCCACCCCGCGAATCCCTTCCAGGTAGCGGAAGGCTTCTTTGCGGACGGGGGGGAGCTGCTCGGCGGACATCATCGTCACCAGCGTCACGCGATGACGCGTTCCAAAATAGCGAATCATCTCCTGCACTCGCACGTGCAGCCCGGACCTCATGCCAAACGGGAAATAACAGGTGAGCAGCAGAAGGCGAAGTTCGCGCGGATTGGGCGCCGGCCGCCCCTTCCGACTCGATCGAATCGATTCAAGCCTCTCGATCTCGTTCCGTGCATTCTCCCATCGCCGGCATTCCGCCGCGACCGCCAGTGGCAGCGTGCTCAGGCCCGAGCCGCGCAGATGTTCTTCGTAGAGCCGGAGCACCCGCGCCTGATTCGCATAGCCGCTCGTCGACCGCGAAACGCTGCCCTGCCGCGGCATCCGATAGCGGTAAATGAATTCCGGCAGCACGTCCCACCGCAAACCTTGCAGCTCGCAGCGAACGTGGAACTCGTAGCATCTTCGAAACCGATGCCGCGAATCTCGGTGAATCCGCCGACTTTCTCAAAAGCATCGCGCCGCACGAAAATGCACGACCCTCCGTGCATGTCGTCGGCCATGCTTCCGATGAGACCGCCCGGCGGATCGTAGAGGAGCGCGCACGCCTCTTCGGGATCATTCCGAAAACCGTAGTTTGGAGCCACCAGGCAATCGTCGCCCGTGAGCAGTGCGGCGCGCAGAAATCGCTCCACCATCGGCGGCATCGCAATATCGTCCGCATCCAGAAAAAGCAGGAACTCGCTGGTGGCCTCGCGGGCAGCGCGATTGCGGGCCGCGCCAGGATACCCGTTCGCCTGGCGCATAAACTCCATCCGTGGCCGGCAAAACGCAAAGCGCATGCGTCGAAAACCTCGCAGGCACGGGCGCTGAACGATCCATCGTCCACCGCGATCACAGTGAAGTCGTTCGACGTCTGGCGCTCGAGCGATTCCAGTGTTGCGGGGAGGAATTCCGGAGCTTCGAAGTACGGAATGCAAACAGTGACGGCGGGCGACGTTTTCGGCCGGGCCATCTGGCGCGCGGGCCCTTCGGCGCGTTCCCGCCACATCGCCTCCAGCGCGCCAATCGGAGCATCCGAACGGCCGGCGGCATCGAGGACCGCATCGCACCACCGCAGTGCGTACTGTTCCGCTCCCGCGCCGTTGATCACTTCGAAGGAAGCCGGCATCGGAACCGGGGCAATCTCGCCATCGAGAACCACAAGCGGCAGTGCACGCTCGCGAAACCTGCGCTCCCGCAGCGCCGGCATCGCCCAGCGCCGCTCGAAAAACCAGACCGCGTCGAACGTTTCCACAAGCGGCGCAAGTGCGCGCGCGGCCGCGAGCCACTGATCTCGCGGAAAGTGTTCCACGGCGGGAGCCAGGCGTGCGGGCCCGACCGGGATCCACGGGAATCCCTCGGCCTGCCACTGTGCCGCGCCGGCGGGAGTGGAAATCGGAAGCTCACATTGTGGAGCCACGAAAACGGGGTGGTGTCCGCGCATGCGCAGGGCGCGGGCGAAGCGCAGCGCTCTCTGACCGCTGCGTGGATCGCTCTGAACCAGGGCAATCCTCATGGAGCGGGGGGCTGATAGGGGCCGAAAAAACGGGGCTAGGAAGATACGGTGAAACTTCAGCCGGCTTTCGAGTGAGACTTGTTTGCGATAGACCTCGCGCAATCGTTCGACCGCGCCGGAAGGGGTTTCAAATTCTTTGGATGCCCCCCGGAAAAATGCGAAATTCCCGGCCGGCGCGCCTGCCTGAAGCGAGAGTTCGCGAACCCTCCGCTCGGCTTCCCTGCTCGCTCGATAGAGACCTGCCAGAGCCAGTGCGCCGCCTTTGAGTCCGATCGCGCTCAAAGCTTCTTCATAGGGATCGAGCAGTCGCCGCACGGAGGATTCGGCGGGCAGTGTGCGCGCCAGGCTTCCCTCCACCTGACGATAAAACTGCAGCACATCGGCCAGCGCATCGATCCGGAACCCCGCGAGCGCGAGGCGAACGTAAAACTCCCAGTCCTCGTGTCCTGCGCCTCTCAGCTCACGGAACCCTCCGATCTTCTCGAACGCCGCGCGCCGGATGATGAACATCGATCCCCCGAACGCGCACGGATTCACCAGTCCGCCCACCAGATCCATCCCCAGCGGAATGCAGGTGGCGAATGCGGGAACCTGCACTTCGCCGGTCGCGGAATCGCAAGGCCGCTTCTCGCTCGCAAACAGATAGCTCGCGCAGATCAGAGCATCGTCGCCGGAAAGCTCCATGGCCTCGCGCATTCTCGCCACCGCGTTGCGTGCGGGCACGTCATCGGAATCGACAAACAGAATCAGGTCGCCATGGCCACGCACTGCCGCGCTGTTCCGCGCCGCGTCCACAAAGGCGTTGGCCTGGCGGTAAAAATCCCACCCGCGTGCCGCGCACCGTTGGGCCTGCTCCTCGAAAACGCGATTGGATTCCTGGTCGGGCGAGCCGTCGTTCACCGCAATGACGTGGAAGTCCTGCTCGGTCTGCTGTTCGAGCGCATCGATCAGCTGACTCAGATAGGGCGCCTTCTGGTAATAGGTGACACACACGTCAACGGAGCTCCTACGCGTGGGCCGCGCGGTTGGGACGCGGCGATTCGTCGACGCGAGGGCTTTGCGATGGAATGCCATCCATCTCTCGTTGGCCGCCGTGCAGTCGTATCGAGTCAATTCGCTTGCGGAAAGCGGCGAGCGGAGGATATCGGCAATCCGTCCCGCCAGATCGCGCGGCAGTGGATCGCAAATCTGGCGGCTCGCGCCGGGCAGAATTTCCGGAACTCCTCCACCGCGGCACGCGATTACGTTGAGCCCGCGAATCAGCGATGCCTCGACGACTGCGTAGGGGAAATTATCCGCGGGCGAGGGAATGACGCACAGCTTTTCCTCCGGCTTCTGGCTCAGGTAGCGAAGCGCGCCGTCGCTGTCGAGCGAGCCCTCGTGTCGTACCGCGAACCCGGCCTCGCCGATTTCGCGCAGGAGGGAATTGAGCAGTAGTTCGTCTCGAGCGGTCCCGAGCAGGACAACCGCTGGCTTTTCGGATAACTCTTTCGCCAGATGCCGCAGCGCCGCGCTGAAATTGCGGATTCCCTTCCGTTCTTCGATGCGCGCAAAGCAGACAATTTCGCGTATACGTGCCGAAGGTGGATCGGCCGCGCCGCTCGCGGGTTCCGGCATCGGCAGGCCGAGCGCTTCCACCTCGCCGGGAAAGCGCCAGTCCAGACGCACGAGATGATCCGCCATATAGCGCGACGGCGAGACTACAAAATCGCTATGCCGCGCGCTGTATCTTTCGAGCCAGGCAAGGTGCGCATCGGCCGGCAAGTCCGGGTACCTGGCGTTCGAACTCAGTTCCCATTCGGAAGGTCCATGCAACACCGTCACGCACACCGGCCCCCGGCTGCCCCCAAAACGCCGCGCGCGCACCAAATGGAAAGCGGGGTTGCCCCAATCCTGGAAGTACACGATGTCGAAGCCCTGCAGCACGGGCGCGGCGATCTCCGAAATGCGCATCGCGGGGACTTCGGGCCACCGCGTCTCGATCGCCGGAGGAGCCTGCAGTTCGACCAGTGAGATACCTTCGGACTGGTACCGCGCGCGCCACGAGACATCCACGCGCATGGGCTCGTAATCGGATCGGGTCATCACGATGGTGACCGCTTCGCCTGCCTTGCGAAGCAGACTCGCCCAGCGGGCCGTGAACGCACCGACCCCACCGGCTTTGCCAAAGATCGTCGGTACGTCGTAGGAGACGATGGCTACTTTCGACATTAATTCCAAAGCTTAGCAAGTATTCGCGCGGTCGCCGTCCGGTCGCGAGCTTTGCGTTTGTTATTCTGATTGGTCGTGTCTGGTCCCTGGCAGCGGCTCCGCAAAACGGCTCATTGGCTCGACCGGAGGCTCTCCCGGGTCACCAGGGGCGAATACATTGCCGAGGTCGATGGCATCCGCTTTACCGCGATCGCCGCCGTCATCGTCTTCCACAGCCTGATCACCCTGAACTGGCTGCGCGGAACCTACCAGCCGAACTGGAGCCTGAACCACGGCCTGCTCGTACAGCTCATCGGGCTTGGGTTCTTTGGCGTCGAAATCTTTTTCGTGCTCAGCGGATTCGTTGTCACCCTTCCCTTCGCCCGCCACGCCATACTCGGGACCCCCGCGCCGGACCTCAAACGCTATTACCTCAGGCGGCTGACCCGAATCGAACCTCCCTATTTCCTGGTCCTGACCATCTCCTGGCTGATCGATGCCAATCGGACGCAACTCACCCCTCACTTTCTCGCGGGACTGATCTATTCGCACGGATATATCTTTGGCGCGTCGAACCCGCTCGCATTGTTTGCCTGGTCGCTGGAGGTGGAGATCGCTTTTTATATCGTGGCACCGTGGCTAGCAAGAATTTATTTGGTCCGTCCGAAGTACCTTCGGTGGACGGTCCAGGCGCTTCTGCTCCTCGGTGCGTGTCATGTCTCGACATTCGAATTCACGGAGCAACTCCGGCCGCGGCTGACTGTCGTGCAAATGAGCCCTTACTTCCTTGCGGGCATGTTGCTCGCCGATTGGTACGCATCCGGCATGCTGCGGCGCACGGCCAGTCTGGCATGGGACCTGGCCGCCGCCGCAGGCCTGGGAGCCCTCATGTATACCGTCGGCGTGTCGATCCGGGCCGTCTGGACCTGGTACTGGCTGGCCCCGTTGATGATCCTCGTTCTGTTCGTAGGGATCTTCAAAGGGCTCATATTGAATCGGCTGCTTCGGTTGCGCCCCATAACGCTGATCGGAGGTATGTGTTACACGCTTTACCTTTGGCACGGGTTGATCTTTTCCCACCTGCCATACCGTCTCGTGAACCACATTGCGCGATTGCCTTACGAGCGGGGGGTCATGGTCTGTTGCATTTTCGCGCTGCCCCTTGCCATTCTGGCGGCCGCTCCCATCTATCTTCTGACCGAGAAGCCTTTTATGAACGGCCCCGGAACGCGGTTCCTGGAAAGGCGCTTCCGTTCCCTTTTTCAGGCCGTCCGCAGTCGTAAACCGGAAGCCTCCGAAGCGACCGCCTGAGCGAAGGCGAACCGAGCGGCTTTGATCGCGCGATAAGCGATGCGGCCGCGATAAGCGCACTTCCTGTGTGCCCATCCGTACGGATTCAGAGGCGCGCCCGGATTTTCCATCGCAGATCTTCGACGGATTTACGCATCCGTCTCCAAATGCGTTCCGCGGGCATGAGAACGCGCCCGCGGATCACCTCGTCGGGCCGGCTCCTGAATATCGTGTCATGCGCGTTTCCGATCCAGTGACGTGGCGATTCTTTGGTGTAGTAGTAAGCCGCGAACGACTTCCGCGCGCGGTCGGGAGGACATTCCACCGCCGTCACGCCATGGAAGCTGATATCGCTGGTTTCGAAAACCACGCAGCGATTGAATCGCGGTTCGAGCGACTGCACGCAGCGCTTCACATCGCGATCCCAGAGTCGGAGAGCCGCCCCATGCCGGCTTCCAGCCCGGGTTGAAAAACACGAGGACATTGAGACGGCGATGGAGTTGCCTCGCCGCGATGTAGTTAAAATCGACATGAACATCTAGCCGCCCTCGGGAGCCGGTCTGGTGCATTCCCCCGCCGGTTAACTGCTCGTCCGCCAGAAGCCCCGGCATACCAAACACTTCCGAAAGCAGGCCGAGCCACGAAGGTGACGCGAGCAGGCCGTTGAGCTCCAGAACAACGGGTGGGAACTGAGCGGTATTGGTGACCTGAACCTTTTTCCTTTCGTTGACCGTTCGAAAAGAACGGCCTATGCGGAGGGCGTCCTCAAAACTAGGGAAGGATTCGCCAACGCGAAGCGCGAAGTCGGCATCGAAAAAGTCGTCGATCACGAAATGTGGAAACGGAACCGCGGTTTCAACCCGCCGGCGCAGGTCATCGGCATCGAGCGGACGAATCATGCCGTAGTTTACGATTTGCCTTTCGACGGCGCAAGCGCCTTGGGCCGCGCGCAGGCCTCGCCTCTCTTATCTTCACGTGGACGTTACGCGCGACCGGCCGGGCAGTGGCCGGCTATAATGGCGCACTTCTTTACGCGACAGTAGTAACCTTGAAGGTTCATGGCTGCGCCGAACGCATCCGTTTCGATCGTGATTTCTGTCCACAACGGCGGCCGGGCTTTTCGCGACTGCCTGGATAGCCTCGCGCAGTGCCCCGGGCCTTGGGAACTCATCGTCGTGGACGACGGTTCGACGGATGATGCCATCGGATATGCGACCGATGTCGGCGCCCGGGTGTTCCGCCTCGGTTCGCGACGTGGACCGGCAAACGGAAGAAATATCGGGGTACTCGCCGCAACCGGAGACATTGTTGTGACCCTCGACGCGGATGTGTGCGTTTGCGCCGATACGATCGCCAAATTCGCGCGACGCTTCGAAATGGACCCAGAACTCGGCGCCGTCTTTGGCTCTTACGACGCCGAGCCCGCGGCACGTGAATTGGTTTCACAGTTTCGGAATCTGGTTCACTGTTTTGTGCACCAAACCAGTGAGCGTCGTGCTTCCACATTTTGGGCGGGTTGCGGTGCCTTCCGCCGCCAGGTTTTTCTGGATCACGGTGGGTTCGATGTCGCCTACTCAGTCCCGTGCGTGGAAGATATCGAGTTCGGAATGCGGCTCGCCCGGAAAGGCGTACGGATTGAGCTCGACCCTGCGATCCAAGTGAAGCACTTGAAGCGCTGGACGCTTCGGGGAATGATCGTGACGGACATTCGCCGCCGCGGGATTCCGTGGACGCGCCTGATTTTGGAAAATGATCGCATACCGAACGATCTCAACCTCCGCGTCGCAAGCCGTTTCAGTGTCGCTTTGACAGCCGCATTGTGCTTCCTGTTCTTGCTTGCCGGCGCCGCTGCTATTGCTGGACGGCCATCCTCGATCCCGTGGCTCAAAGCCGCCTCTCTTGTCGGAATACTGGTAGCATCTGTCATCGCGCTGAATTTCGCCTTCTACCGGTTTCTCCGTACTCGCCGCAACGTTTGGTTTGCGGCGCGCTGCGTTCCGCTTCACCTCATCTATTTCTTCTGCTGCGGCGTTGGATTCGTGTGCGGGGTTGCAATCCACCACTCGCTATTGTTGCGCCGACCGCTCGCCGGGCCGCCCCCTTCGGATACCCTGAACAGTCTTTCCCCTTCTGAACCGGAACCGCTCGCGGAAAGTCAAACCGTCGAGTTTATTGGAGATCGCTAGAGGGGCGCGGCCGTGAAACAACGGGCTACCCGAAACGCCGGAACGGAGGATAGACTCAATTTTAGCGTCTGCAATCGAGGAGTTGGAGATTTTAGCGCCACCGATTGCCCAGGTCGCTCCAGGCACGTACCAGGTCCCCGCTAAAATCGGGCGGGTCTGTCGACATCTCTTCAGGGACGGACATTACAAGCAAGCTGCCTTCGAAGCCTACAGTCGCGTCATCGAGGAAGTAAAGATGTGGTCGGGATTGCCGATGGACGGCGATAATCTCATGAACCAGGCGTTTGGGTGCGACGGAGGAAAGTTCCTATTCTAAAGTTCGACACTCTAAGTACACCAGCTAAGTACACCAGCCGAGCTGGATGAGCAGCGCGGCTTCATGTACTTGTTCAAAGGCATCGTCGGGCTTCGCAATTCGAAGGCCGGTTCCAACGTTCCTTTTACCGACCCCGTATGGTCAAAACACTCAAACGACCGTGGCAATAGTAAGATAAGCGGTCGGTATGAGGAACAAGAAGTTTGTGCGACTGCTGGCATATGTAACTGGGTCGGTGAATCTCTGTTAGCACTAGCCTTTAGGGCGCATCCCCCGAATGTCGAGTTCGTCGCTAATCGACAAGCGGGAGAAGTGACTGTCGAAATGCCGCTAAGCTACCTTTCCGATAATGAAGAGGATTCTATCCGGAGTGCTCCGGCGGAAACAGGGCGCGTGCAGAGAAAACGATCGTGCCGGAGCAGTGCGGATAGAATGCATTGAACTGAGCCGGAACGAAGCCTATGGGTTTTGGATGGCTTTTTCTGGAGTGACCCGAGCGCGCTGGGCGCGCGAGGGAACGGGCGAGAGAGCGGTGATCGGCGAGTGACGACGACAAACTTCGATCGAAAGGCTTGCGAGGAAACTCCGGGAGAGTGGGAGAGCGATCAGAGACAGAGATCGAGCGTGGCCCGGATCGAGCTGCTGGAACGCGCCGAAAATGCGGTCAATCGAAGATGTCATGAAGTGTCGTAAGCGGCGATGCACGGAGCGCTGAGAAGTTCGGTCACGATCAAGTGTCCGAGTTTACAGATTGGGCAGCGTGGCGGGTCTTCGAGATGTGTTTCGGCTGCGGTGGGAGAATCGATAAGAGCCGGTTGCCGTGCGCCGAGCAGAACGCGGCACAACTCCAGTTTGTGTTGGCGGACGCGATTGCTCAGAAAGCCGAACTGGCGAATGCGGACGAATCCCGAGGGCAGCACGTGCAGCAGAAAGCGGCGAAGGAACTCGACCGCATCCAAGGTGAGCGTCTTGGTCCTGCCGCGATTGGCATAATCCTTCGCTTGAAAGCTAACCCGGCCGTCCTTTAAGGATTGCAGACGGTGGTTGGAAATCGCGACGCGATGCGTGTAGCGGGCGAGATACTTGAGAACGCGTTGGGGCCCACCGAAAGGCGGCTTGGCATAAACCACCCATGCGATGCGCGCGAGTTGGTGACAGAGGGCGCGGAAAGCGGCGGGCTCCTTCAAAGATGCAAGTTCACCGGAGAGGCGCAGGTCGCCTTTGCGGGAGGCGCTTCGCAGTGACTTCAGAAACTTCTTCCGGAACAGGCGGCTGAGTACGCGCACCGGAAGAAAGAATCTCCGGCGGCAGGCGATCCAACGTGAGCCGTCGGGCGAGATTCCTCCGCCGGGCACGACGCAATGCAGGTGCGGATGGAGATGCAGGTTCTGGCCCCAGGTGTGCAGCACCGCGAGGAATCCGATGGACGCGCCCAGATGCCGCGGGTCGGCCGCGATCGTGAGCAGCGTCTCGGAAGCGGCGCGAAAGAGGATGGTGTAAATCTGTTTCGGATTCTGTAGCGCGAGCCGCGCGATCTGTTGCGGCAAAGTAAACACCACGTGGAAATAGGGGACGCGCAAAAGCTCCGCCTGGCGTTGCTCGAGCCACCGGGCGCGCGCGGTGGCCTGGCACTTATTGCAATGTCGATTGCGGCACGAGTTATATAAGATGATGCGATGCCCGCACCGATCGCACTGCTGAACGTGGCCGCCGAGGGCCGCGGTCCGGCAGTCGCGAAGATTCCGCAACGCTTTTCTTTGCTCGCGCGAGAGCACGTGATTCCAGCGAGCCAGAAAATCGCGTTGGTGAATGCGGATCACATCGGCCAGTTCCAGCCGATGCTCTGTCATTCGAGGGGCAACGATTCCAGGGGACTGGTCGTGGCGCGCACGGTTACATCCGCGAGTTGCAGATAGCGTGCGGTGGTTTCGAGATGTGCGTGGCCGAGCAGAATCTGAATCGTGCGGAGATCCACGCCCGCTTCGAGCAGATGCGTGGCGAAGGCGTGCCGCAGCGAGTGCGGATGAACCGATTTTTTGATGCCGGCTTGCTGCGCGGCCTTGCGGCAAGCGAGGAAGATCGCTTTCGCCGAGATGGGCCGGCGCGGATCGGAGCTGGGGAATAGCCAGTCGGTGGGACGATGAGTTCGCCAGTAATCGCGCAACAGCTCGCGCAGCTTCGGCGGCAACAGAGCCTGCCGGTCCTTACGCCGTTTGCCGCATCGCACCCACAGCACGTTTCGGGAGCTATCGATGTCGGCGACTTTCAGGCGAGCGACTTCGCTGACTCTGAGTCCGCAGCCATACAAGATCGTCAGCAGGGCGCGATGGCGCAGATTCTTCGGAGCCTCCAGCAGGGCTTTCACTTCTTCCCGGCTCAGAATCACCGGCAGCTTTCTTTCGCGGCGTGGAAATGGAATGCGGTCGATCGCGACCTTTCGGTGGAGCGTGTGGGTATACAGGAATCGCAGTGCGCAGACCGCCTGAATGTAGGTAGACGGCGCCACGTTCTTCTTCACCAGGAATAGTTGATAGCGGCGAATGTGCTCGGCACCGAGTTGATCGGGCGGCTTGCCGAAGTGCCGCGCGAACTCGGCAATCGCGTGCAGGTAAATCCGGATCGTGATGGGCGAGAACTGGCGGATCTGCAGATCCTCCAGCATCCGTTGTTTGAGTGGGGTCACAGAAATCTCCTTCTGTGACCGAAACTACCGCCGCTTGTACGTTTTTCCAGCGGCGCGAATGCGCCTGCCGCTCTAGCGGCTTAGTTGTGTGCTGGGCATGCTCAGCAGTTTGGAGGTGAAAGTCCTCTGCCCAACCTGATGGAGGTGAAGGGCTAGTGATAATGCAAGGGCTATCGCCGCGAGGCGGGGTCTGAAAGAAGCATGGATCAAATGTGCGAGTCGATGGACAAGAACCGGATACAAGGCGTTAGCGTCGGACGAGCGGGCAACTTACCGCGAAGTCCATATCCATCAAAGATGCGAAGCGTAGATCCGGCGGCTGTGCACGGAAGACGGTTGAGCTTACCCCAGGAGATCTGCTCCGTGTCGCTACGGCGACTGAGGTTGTCGAAAGGCGGCCTGACCGCGGAGCAGAAGTCAGCAGAGGGCGTAGTAGGTCATGACGTCGGCAAGGCTAGTGAGGCACTCCGAATGCCGAAAGGCGGAGCAATGGATAGGCCAAGCCGGAAACGATGGCCGAAGGCCC
Source organism: Terriglobia bacterium (assembly GCA_963765085.1). Lineage (GTDB taxonomy): Bacteria > Acidobacteriota > Terriglobia > Bryobacterales > Bryobacteraceae > Palsa-187. Next base: position 78,639 of record CAVXVL010000023.1, read on the forward strand.
GAACGAGAAGGAGAGGCCAGTAGGCCATGAGTCTCAAGGACGACAAGCAGCAGAATATCCAGCTCGAACTGGACTTCTCTTCTGCGCCGACGGGTGAAGCCCGAAAAGCGGGAAGGAAAGAGACGGAATCGTCAAGGGCGACGAATGGAACCGAAAACCCAGCCAGCACGAATCGATGGATGGAGGAAGTATGTGAGCGAGAAAACCTGAAAGAAGCATTGCGGCGGGTGAAGGCGAATCAAGGGAGCGCGGGCGTTGATGGGATGACCGTCGGCGGCATCAGCGACTACTTGAAACAGCACTGGCCAGCCATCCGGGAACAACTGCTGAACGGGACCTATGAACCAAAGCCGGTGAGGCGGGTGGAAATCCCCAAGCCGGACGGAGGGGTGCGAAAGCTTGGCATCCCAACGGTGCTGGATCGATTCATCCAGCAGGCGGTGATGCAGGTTCTGCAGCGGCGGTGGGACCGGACGTTTTCCGATCATAGCTACGGGTTCCGGCCGGGACGGTCGGCTCATCAAGCGGTGGCACAGGCGCAGCAGTATATCGCCGAAGGTCACGGCTGGTGCGTTGATCTCGATCTGGAGAAGTTTTTCGATCGAGTCAATCACGACAAACTGATGGGTCAGATCGCCAAACGGGTCGAGGACAAGCGGCTGCTGAAACTCATCCGGGCATTCTTGAATGCTGGGGTGATGGAGAACGGGTTGGTCAGCCCAAGCGTGGAAGGGACTCCGCAAGGAGGTCCACTTTCGCCACTGCTCAGCAATCTCGTGCTCGACGAACTCGACCGGGAGTTGGAGCGCCGGGGCCATCGTTTCGTTCGATATGCGGATGACTGCAATATCTACGTTCGCAGCGAGCGTGCGGGGCAACGGGTGATGGAGAGCGTCACGCAATTCATCACGCAAAAGCTCAAGCTCAAGGTGAATGAGACGAAGAGTGCGGTGGCGCGACCGCAGGAGCGGAAGTTTCTTGGGTTCAGCTTTACGGCCGGTCCGGAGGTCAAGCGCGTCATTGCGCCGAAGGCCTTGGATCGGTTCAAGCAACGAATCCGGGAGATCACGCGACAGGCCAAGGGCGTTAGCATGGCGACGACGATGGCTGAACTAGCCCCGTATATGCGGGGCTGGCGTAGCTATTTCGGATTCTGCGAAACGCCCGAGGTGCTGATCGGCTTAACCCGCTGGGTCCGATTGCGACTCAGGGCGGCTCTGTGGCGGCAGTGGAAAACACCGCGCCGTCGCCGGGCGGCGCTGTTAGAACTCGGGGTGCATCCGCGACCGGCCCGCAATACGGCTGGTAGCGGGCGCGGCCCTTGGTACCTAGCACGGGCCAAGGCCCTTGCTTTCGGTCTTTCGAATGCTTACTTCCGATCGCTCGGACTTCCGTCATTGTTCGAGGATTGTTAGCGTAACCGACTCGAATCGCCGTGTACGGACCCGTACGCACGGTGGTGTGGCAGGGGTCGGCGGGCGACCGCCGCCCCTATGCCGATCAATGGTGGATATCGAGTCGTGAAGTCGAGCTAGTTAGCCAGCGGAGGCAGCGTCGTGAACGTCAATGCTGGAGGACTTCTGATCCCTACCACGCCGATCTGCGCCCCTGCGGGTGCGTCGAACTCAATGGTGCCCGGATGTTCGCCGATGCCGAAAACTGCGTCGCCAGATCGAAGGACGTCTGTCCACTTCGGATTCGTGGCGTGTGTACGATTCAGGTCGATCCCGAGTGTCGCCAGCCCCTGAACCGCGCAAAGAAGTGACAGTAGAACGCGGGCGATGTTTCGATGATCCACTCTTTCCTCCGTCTTCGTTACCTCCCTGTCGTGGCCTTTATCGGAACAAAAGGCTGAGGCGGTCGTTTAGCAGGATGTCCGCAGCAACAAAAACAAAAAATACGACGGAGATCACACCGTTCGTAGTGAAAAACGCTGCGTTTATGTTCCGGAGATCATGGGGAGAAACGATCAGATGTTCGTAAAGAAGTATTGCCCCCATGACCGTGACACCAATTAGCGCAAGCGGCCCTAAATGGAAAAGCCGCACAAGCCACACAGAAAGTGCCAGCATCACGACATGCAACCAGCGAGCAAGCAGAAAGGCTCCCGATATCCCGAGTGAAACGGGCAAGCTGTTGAGTCCGACTCTTCGGTCGTGCTCGGCGTCTTGACAGGCGTAGAGCATATCGAACCCTCCTACCCAGCACAGTACGATCAGTGTCAGCACGAAGATTCGCGCGTCCAGGTCCCCGCGAACTGCGATCCAGGCCGCGGCTGGCGCCGTTCCTAAAGCCAAGCCGAGAACAAGATGCGACCACCGCGTGAAACGTTTGGTGTATGAATAGCCGAGCAAAATGACGAGTTCCGCGGGAGCCAGCATCAGAGTAAGGCGATTCAGTTGAGATGCCGCGAGAAGAAACAGGATTGATGCCGTAAGCGCGAACCATCCAACGAATTTGCGTGATAGCAGACCTGCTGGAATGGCGCGCCTATTTGTGCGAGGGTTGACAGCGTCCAGGTCGGCGTCGGCCCAACGATTAAATGTCATTCCAGCACAACGTGCGAGCACCATACACATCACGATCCAGAACACTTTTGAGAACTTCGGCCACCCCGCAGACGCGAGCATCGCTGCAGTGAGCGCAAAAGGCAACGCAAAGATAGAATGCTCCCACTTGATCATTTCCAGAGTGGTCCGAATTTTATGTAGCAGCTTCATGCCACGGCGGTGTCGCGAAACCCTCGATTTCTAGTTCATCAACATCGGATGAACGAGGAGCAACCCTCGTCGCCAAACGACGGGCCTTCGATCTAGTCCGAAGAAAGTGGAGCAGGAGCGCCATAAATTCGCGCCCCGGGTCCACTTCGGCGGGTCCTCGGAGGGAGACCTGCCTCGAATGAAATCCTAACTGATACCCGCGCTCGACACAATAAGTCTTCGATATATGACGAATTTGTCATCGTCTGTCAATCGAAATGCGTGATTCAATGACGTCAGGCACCTAATGTCCGTTCCCAGCGTTTCCCGCCTTCAATGACCGCCGCACTTTCTGATTTCTGATGAACGGATTGTCATGTAACCAACTGAATTTGGGGTCGGTCCAACAGTACAGTGTTGCTGGCGCCTTCGCTGGGTCATATTTAACGGGCGATTTCGAAGTGACTCATTTTCAAGGATTGCACGTAAAGGGTGAGAAAAACGACATCCGCTAGCATGCCGTCGGCAGTTCATGTCAGCGGATTTGATTGGAAGCAACTCGGCGATGAGTTGGCCGCTGCGTTGCCCCTGCCTCCCGGGCTTGAGCCGCACCTCGCGCGAGCGCTTGGTCATATCTCGCGCAATCCGGGCAATCTGATTCGCCCGCAAATTGTTCTGCGAATGTCCGGGGCATTCGATGTATCCGACGCTTGCGCGAAAGATTTGGCGTTTGCGCTCGAATATTTTCACACCGCTTCGCTTCTATTCGATGATCTGCCATGTATGGACAATGCCGGCGAGCGGCGCGGCGCGGCGTGTGTTCACGTCGCATTCGGCGAATCTGCCGCGATTCTGGCCGCACTCGCTTTGATTAATCGTGGTTATGCGCTCGTCTGGCGCGCCGTTTTCGTATCCGCGCGCGATCGGCAAATGCAAGCACTCGCCTACATCGAACGATGCCTTGGCGTCGACGGGCTTCTCAATGGTCAAAGCCTCGATTTGCACTACGCAGAACTGAGCCACGATTGCGGAACCACAGAACGAATCGCACGCGGGAAGACGGTTTCCTTGATCCGCCTCGCACTCGTGCTGCCCGCCATCCTGGGCGGCGCGTTGGAAACTGAGATCCGTCACCTGGAGCGGATCGCCCTGTATTGGGGGCTGAGCTATCAGATCATCGACGACTTGAAGGATGTGCTGCAGAGCGCCGCCGAAACGGGAAAGACGGTCTCGCGCGATATCTCTCTCGATCGGCCGAATATTGCGCTCGCGATCGGCATTCCGGGCGCCGTCGATCGTGTCACTCGTTTGATTCGCTTGGGAGACCGCGCGCTGTCTCGTCTGCTGATTTCAAGGCCCGAGGCCTGCTTTCTCGATCGGCTTCGTGGCGACTTGGAAAAAGAAAGCGCGCGTGCGGTCCAAAATACATACGCGCTCGCAGTGGGCGGGTTGTCATGATCTTTTTCAAGTTGATTCTGACCAACCTTCGCCGCCATCGGATCCGATCCTCAATCAGTGTCGCTGGAATCGCCTTCAGCGTCGCCGCGATGTTGACCGTCGTCACGATCCTGCAAGGCGCGATTGGCATGTTTACCGGCATTCTGTCCAGTGACAGCGAGGTCCTCGTTTTCGAACGAAATGTCTCCGATTTGTTCTTCAGCAACGTTCCCGCGTCGGTCGTTCAGGAGATTTCCGGCTGGCAGATGGTTCAGCATGCTGACCCGGTTCTTTTCGGCATCGTGTCGAGCGCGGATCACTCGATCATTACCTCTTTCGGCGTCACCGCCTCAGACGCGCGTATCCGCAAGGCGACTTGGCTGCGGGGAAATCCCGTCGATTTTGCGCAGCACTCCGACGACGTGGTCCTGGGCGAGCGCGCCGCGGAGTTTCTTTCCGCTACTCTGGGCAATCATGTCCAGATCGGACATGGAACTTTCCATGTCATCGGCATTCTGAAAACGGCGAACGGATTCGAAGATGGCGGAGTGTTTATGCCTCTCAGCGCGGCGCAGAGGTTCTTCCACAAAGAGGGGTCGTCGTCCGTAATCACGATCAAGCTGCGCAACAAGGACGATGCCGCGGCCTTTAAAAGCATGATCGAGGCGCGCTATCCCACATTGATTGCGCTTGAAAATGAGGAGTTCGCTCGTTCTTATTCGCAATTTAAAATACTGAAGGCGACCGCGTGGGCTGTGGGTGGGTGCGGTCTTCTGCTAGGCGGGCTGGGCGTCGCGAACACCATGATCATGTCCGTCTTCACGCGGATTCGAGAACTCGCGATTCTGCGCGTTAGCGGATTCTCTCATCCACAAGTGGCAGGGATGATTATCGGTGAATCCGCGTTTCTCTCGGTTATTGGGGCAATCGTTGGGTTATCGATCGGTACGTGCTTCCTATTCCTGCTCAAGCTCGTTCCAGCTCTGCATGGTTATGTGGACGTCACCATCCAGCCGTCCGTAGTGGTCATCGTGATAGTTCTCGCGTTCCTCACCGGAATCGCGGGCGCGCTTTATCCGGCTATCTACGCGATGCGTATTCGCGCGGTGGAGGCGCTGCGATTCGAATGAACGTCCTCGCGCCACCCTCTGAGAACACGCAGCCGATCGTGTTGCGCGCCGGAGAAGTGTGGAAAAGCTATGATTCCGGCGCGATCCCGGTTTTGAAGGGCGTCGATTTGGAAGCCGCCGCGGGACAGACGATCGCACTGTGCGGTCCTTCGGGCTGCGGGAAGAGTACGCTGCTCCATTTGCTCGGAGGTCTGGACGACCCCGATCGCGGCCGGATCTTCATCAACGGCGCTGAACTCATTCGCAATCGCAGCCCTCTTCATCTTCTGCGCTATGAACTCGGCTTCGTATTTCAGTTGCACAATCTAATCCCCGACCTAACATTGGAAGAAAACTGCCTGATTCCCACGGTCGCCGCGGGAATCGATCGACAGACGGCGCGCGCACGCCTTCTTCAACTGACGGAGCGCACGGGGCTGTCCCATCGCCTCAATCACTGCATCCAGAAGCTTTCAGGCGGAGAGCGGCAACGTACCGCGTTGTGCCGTGCCTTGATGAATAAGCCACGCATCCTGCTGGCCGACGAACCCACCGGCTCGCTCGACGAGCAGGCCAGCACCGCCGTCTTTGCCTTGCTGCTCGAGATGGTTGCCACGGAGAAGGTCACCCTCGTGATGGCGACTCATGATCGTGCATTGGCCGAGCGCTGCGATCGCCTCGTCGAGATGCGCGAAGGAAGAATCCATGAACCTGAGCCAGCGTGAAGCTCTTGTCATCGATGTCTCGCTGGATGCTGGACTGAGTGCTGAACATCGTCGCGACATTCCGACTGTTCCCTGCGGTCGAGCCCAATCGCTATTGCCGTATGGCACAGTTTGTTCTGGCTCTTCGTCGCGAATGCAGTTGGAGTGCTCATCGCGACTCTCCTTCTTTTCCCCAAGCTAAATTCAGCGATGGGCGAATGGACGTATGGCCGCTGGATGCCGGTACACATGAATCTGCAACTCTACGGCTGGTGCAGTCTCCCGCTGGTCGCATTTCTTATGGAGGTCTTCGGTGCCGATCGTGAGCCGGCGACGCGCTGGTGCCGACCCGTCTTGTGGATGTGGTCCACTGCACTCGGGGTGGGAACGCTCTCCTGGCTGAACGGCCACACCAGCGGCAAGCTTTTTCTCGATTGGACCGGCTACGCTCGCATCCTTTTTCCTCTGGCGCTCCTCGCGCTGTGGAGCCTACTCGCGTATGCCTTTGTAACAGGCGTGCCTTCGACACACGCAGTGCGGGCCGCGAAAATCGCGGGGCTCATTCTTTTGTTCGCCATTCCCTTCCTGATCTATATTGCAGCAAGCCCCGACATTTATCCGCCGATCAACGCGGACTCGGGAGGACCTACCGGAGCGAGCCAGCTCGAATCGAGTCTCGTCATCGTAGCGATTCTGCTTCTGCTCCCGTTCGGCCTCACGCACCGTAAACCCACACCTTCTCAATTCGCCGCCAGCGCTTGGATCATGATCGCGGCGGAAGCGCTTTTCTGCCTCGCTCTCGGTCGTGCCGACGTCAGTCATCATCGCCCGATTCAATTTCTGAGTTTGGGCAGTCTGCTCGTCTGGATCGGTCTGATTCCGGCGTATTACAACGCTTTCGCATGGAATTCAAATACACGCCGGTGGCGCACTGTATTTCTGGGTTGGTGGGCGATCTTGGTGCCCACCGGATGGGCTCTGTTTCTCCCCGGAGTCCTCGATCGCTTTAAATTCACCGATGGTTTGGTCGGTCACTCTCTTCTCGCGATGGCCGGCTTCGTTTCGAGCTTACTTATTTTTGTGATGATTCAACTCCTCGGTGAGTATGGATGGATTCTTGATCGTGGGTGGTCCTTCTACGTCTGGCAGTGCAGCGTTCTTGCTTATGTCCTGCTGATGTTCATCGCCGGATGGCGCGAGGGATCGGACCCAACCTTCGCTTTCATTCCCGGGGCGGGTCGCAACGCAATTTATTCGCTGCGTCTAATCCTCGGTTCCTTGATGCTGATCGCGTCTGGTGAATGGCTGCTTCAGGCGTCGAGACTGCTTCGTGCCGGGCGCATTTCCGATTTACAGGAGCAGCGAGGATGACGCGCCGCGTCCTCCTCGGTTATCAGTTGCTGACCGGGATCATGGATACATCAACCGGCCTGCTCCTCATCGTCGCGCCTGAACTGACCCTACGATTGATGCGACTCCAAACCTCCGTGAACGCTCTTCCGTATCTGTCATTCGTTGGCGTATTTGTTCTTGCCGTCGGAATCGCTTGTCTTTATGGAGCGTGGCTGGCGAGGCCCATAAATCCCGAGCCAAGGCTTGAAGTCGTGTGGCTGCTAACGGCAATCACCCGCGGTCTGGTCGCAATCTTTGTTGCGTCGAAGATCGTGCTGGGCGCACTAGAACCGGGTTGGACCATGGTCGCGGTTGCCGATGGCGCGTTGGCGATGCTGCAGATGATCGGGCTATCGAGAGGTTGGCTGGCCGATGCCGCGGATATAGAGCAACCTTCTCGGGATGGCGAGGCGTCGGCCTGATCGCCATCACCTACGTGTACTTCCTGATCTTCGCGCAATTCGCATTCCTGAAACGGCTCGCGATGCTCGGTATCGCGGACACGCACCTCAAAGCCGTCATGGGTGCGATGGCGCTGGCGGAATTCTTCTGAGTCTTCTCACTCCGCGTGTGACGTATTGTCGTGCGCCGCAGGTGCGCGTAGAATGGCGCTTGCCGCTTGCGGGCTGGCCGCGATCCTCACCATTCTTCCGCTGGGGCTAGCCGCGAGCACGGCTGTCGCATTCCTCATCGGCGCCGGCCTCGGCCTGTTGACGGTTACCACCGTCACTTACTTGCCCCTGTGGCTTAGCGATCACAATCCTGTTTTGAAAGTCGGCTTGGGAACCGGAATCGGTTACGTGATTTGTAACGTTCCGCTCCTCTTCACCTCCTCTCCGGAAGTTCAGTCGATCAGTGCGGCCACACTTTGTTTCGGTGGAATCCTCGTCACGTGGAAGCTAAAAAGTCCTTCCGTAGCCACGACCAGAAGGGTCTCCGAATCTAATATTTCGTTTGGCCAGGTTTTGATCTGCTTTACGGCTCTTGTGTGGTTCGACTCGGCCGCCTTTTTCATCATCCAGAACACGCCGGCGTTGAAAGCCGGAACCTGGGGCGGGAGCGTTCACTTGTGGTCGAATGGACTTCTGCATTTCGCCGGTGCTCTGGCGAGCGTATGGGGCCTGCTCCGGGGAGGCCTCGCCTCCACGCTTTCTCTCGCATTTCTGGCGCTCGCGTCTGCCTGCCTCCTTCTGCTCGATCCGAACCGAGCCTCCCTGGCATCCGCATTTTATCCCGTGGGTGTTTCGCTATATTCGGTAGCACTGGTCGCCTATCCTTCTTTACTCGCTCCGGTCTCCTCCGTCGAAGAGCGCGGAAGACAAGCGGGATGGATCTACGCCATCGCGGGCTGGATCGGCTCGGCCGTGGGCATCGGAATGGGCCAAAATCTCGGCCATGTTCCTCCGGTGTTCCTCGTTTTCACCGGAGCGGTTGTCCTATCCCCGCAACTCGTCGGAATTCTTCGACGACGCAAACGCGAGGCGATCGCCACGCTCGCTACTCTGATTTCCGCTTACGCTATCGATCGGATCGTTAACTCGACGTATGCGTCGGAGGCGGCTCTTTCCTCACCGGAACGCGGCAGGCAGGTTTACATCGCCGAAGGTTGCATAAACTGCCATTCACAATACGTTCGTCCGGGGACGGCCGATGTGGTTCTCTGGGGTCCCGTTCTGCCGATGGAAATTCTGCGGCAGGAGCGGCCTCTTCTGATCGGGAACCGGCGGCAGGGTCCGGACCTGACTCAAGTCGGGAATCGCCGTTCGCCACTCTGGTTGAAGGCTCACTTGTATGCCCCCTCGGACCTGATTCCAAGCTCTTTTATGCCGTCCTATCGGTATCTATTCGAGGACCCTCGCGGAGACGACCTCGTGGCCTATTTGCACGATCTCGGCGGTGAAAGCCATCGCCGACCGGTCGCATGGCATCCCAGTACAGCCGCGATCGCCCAAGCGAATTCAGACGGAGGCCAGCGGCTCTTTCAGCTTTACTGCACCACATGTCATGGCGGCAGCGGACACACGCGTGGGACGTGGCGGACAAGCTTCAAGAATCTACCTCCCCAAGTTGCTGCCGGAACCTTCACCCGTATTCCAGCCTCGGATTCGCCCGCGGAGCGAAGGGAACGCCTCGCGACTATTGTTAAATTCGGGCTGCCCGGAACGGACATGCCCGGTCACGAGTATCTTCCTGACCGGGAGATTGCTTCCATCAGTCTTTGGCTCGAGCAGAAAACCGCCGAGCCCATTTCATCCCAAGTCGTCAACATTCCTATTGGAGAAAACTAATGAAGATCATTCCCGCATCATTTCTTATGACCATACCGCTGCTGCTTGCGCCCAGTGCGTTCGCGCAGCATCAAACGCTCGTCGTCGATCCGGCGGCCAGCGGAATCGCCTTCACGCTGGGCGACGTCCTCCACTCCCTCCACGGAACCTTTCACCTTCAGAGCGGCACCGTGGATTTCGAGAGCGGCGCACCGAAGATTTCTGGGATAGTCGTCGTGGCCGCCGGTAGCGGCGAGAGCGGCAACGAAAGCCGTGATCAGAAAATGCATAAAGACGTGCTGGATGTGTCCCGCTTCGCCAATGTTACGTTCGCGCCCAAGAGCTACCAGGGAACGATCGCGCCCGCGGGGGACTCCACCATTCAGGTAACCGGTGCGTTCACGCTCCATGGGACGCAGCACGAATTAACGGTACCCATGCAGATCCACATTGAAGGTACGAATTGCACGGCGAAAACTCACTTTACGATTCCTTACGTCAAATGGGGCTTGAAAGATCCGAGCAACTTCCTGTTACACGTCGGCAAGGAAGTCGAAATCGATCTCACTTTGATCGGGCGCCTGTCATCCGCGACCTAGATATGGCAAGCATGCCGCTATTGATGCGATGCGACATACGCTAGTGGCTCTTGACAGATCGCGGCCGAGCATCCTGCCGCGTTGATCATGAACGGCGACGTGCCGCTGGAGGGCCGTGGCGCCAGGGATTACCAGACGTTTCTGAGCGAGACGAAAAGTCGGCGTGATTTACATCTAGGGATTTTCCCCACGTTAGGAAATCACGAATTCATGGACGATCCTCAACGGGGACTGGAGAAGTGGTGGAGTACCTTCCCGGATCTTCGCGATAGGCGAAGGAAACAGGTCGCTAAATACACCCGATCGTCCCACGTTTTATGAGGGCGGAGCGCATGGACACACCGATTACAATCTTCCCGGACTCTCGAATCTCCTATTCGTCACCGCGTATAAAGATGCGCTTACCAAAGCCGGGTGGACCATCGTCAACGAAAGCAAAGCAGTCCTCTATGCGCACTATACACAGAAGGGCCGCGACATTTGGACCTATCTTATCTTCGGCGGCGGTGGATACTCCATCAAGGTGGCCGATGCAGGCGATCTCAGCTCCAGCCTCGCCAAAACCTGCCACGTGGCTCTTTATGGCGTGTTGTTCGACTTCAATAAGTCCATGCTGCAGCCGGTGTCGGACGGGATCTTGCAGCAAGTCGCGGGAATTCTAACAGCCGATAAGACGCTCAAACTTGAGGTGCAGGGACATACCGACAACGTCGGCAACGACGCGTACAACCAGACGCTTTCCGAAGCGCGCGCGAAATCCGTCATGACGTGGCTTACGCAGCATGGCGTGGCTGCCGACCGCCTAACGTTTAAAGGCTACGGCAAAACGAAACCCGTCGCGGATAACGGCACCGACGAGGGCCGCGCCAAGAACCGCCGCGTCGAAATTGCCGACCTTCGCTGCACCCCGAAGGCAAACTAGACAGCGTCGCAATACCCTCGCTACTGCCGGTTGCAGATTGACACTTGCCTCCGCGTGGGAATTCTCCGCGAATTCACGGCCCGATGTCCACCATTATCGGACGGGTCGCGCCAATGCTAATCTGACGCGTGAACGCAATTTTAAGAGGTACAGTTTGGCCGGGATGGGGGCGCAATCCGTGTTTGGGAGGTATATACTGAGGGCGCTCAAATGCAAGTCCCGTTCCAAGGGAACCGCGCCGCTGGCGACACAATGCTTCGTGCCATCGTCGAGAGTGCGTCCCAGGGTATGCTTGCCGTGAATGCGGAAGGCACGATCCAGTGGGCCAACCCGATGGCTGAAAGACAATTCGCGTATGCCTCCGGAGAAATGCGAGGCCAATCGCTGCTCGGCCTGATTCCGGAACGAGTCCACGAAAAACACATTGCGCACATGACCGCCTATTTCCGAGACCCTAAGCCTCGACTCATGGGACAGGGAATGCAGTTGAACGCTCGGCGACAAGACGGTTCTGAATTCCCTGTAGAGATCAGTCTCAGTCACGTAGTCCTGCCAGGTAGCTCTCTCTCCGTGGCGTTCATCACCGACATTACTCAACGAAATGCTCTCCAAGGTGAGCGCGACCGATTGTATGAACTAAGCAGAGACCTGATGTGCAGCTTGTCGTCGGATGGAATTTTCAAGCAGGTGAATCCCGCTTTTACGAGGCAACTGGGTTGGAGCGAGGGAGAATTGATTTCCCGACGTTTTGACGAGTTCGTTCATCCGGATGATCTAGAAAAATCGCAAGCGGCATTTCACGTCATGCTGACGAGCGGGGAGCAGTTGCTCGGCTTTGAGAATCGGGTTTTTTGCAAGGACGGATCCTTTCGATGGTTAGAGTGGAGCGCTCCGCCGCTAAGCGACCACACTATATATGTCGTCGGCCGCGACACCACGGAGCGGAAACTAGCCGATGAAACTCGAGAATTTTTGGCTTCCATCGTGCAGTCCTCCGATGACGGCATTATTGGATCCGATCTGAGCGGTAAGATACTGAGCTGGAACCGCGGCGCCGAACGAATGTTCGGCTACACGGCGGTTGAGGCGGTGGGTCGGCTGATCGACATTCTGTTCCCTCCAGACCGGAAGGCCGAGTACTTGAATTCCATGGTGCGGGTCCAGCGCAACGAAGGGATTGAACGTTTTGAAGCGACGCGCGCCAGGAAGGATGGCACGCCGCTAGATGTTTCGGTAATCTTGTCTCCGATAAGAAACTCCGTCGGCGTACTCGTCGGCGTCTCGGCCATCTACCACGACATCACGGAGCGCAAACAGAAGGAGGTAGACCTTCGATGGGCCAAGGAAGCAGCGGAGGCCGCGAGCCAGATCAAGAGCGAGTTCTTGGCCAACATGAGCCACGAGATACGAACGCCCATGAACGGGATCATCGGGATGACGGAAGTGTTGCTTGATACCGATCCGACCGATGAACAGCGTGGGTATCTAGGCGTGGTGAAGACCTCAGCCGAATCGCTGTTGGCCATTGTCAACGAGATCTTGGATATTTCCAAGATCGAAGCGCATAAGCTGAGTCTCAACCTGCAGGACTTTAGTCTGCGGGACAGCCTTGCGGCAACGATCCAAGCGTTGGTCGTTCCGGCGCAACAAAAGGGACTCGCGCTCACCTGTTCGGTTCAGCCCGCCGTTTCGGAACTGGTGCGCGGGGATGAAACCCGCCTCCGTCAAGTGCTGATAAATCTTCTTGGGAATGCCATCAAGTTTACAGCTGCCGGCGAGGTTGAACTTACTGTGGAAACACTTCCCGAGAATTCTGGCTCGTTGCACTTTATCGTGCGCGATACCGGATCGGGCGTGCCCGCAGGCAAACAAGCGATGATCTTTGATGCGTTTACGCAAGCGGATAGTTCGATCACAAGGAAGTTCGGCGGTACAGGGCTAGGCCTCGCTATCGCCTCGAACTTGGTGGAATTGATGGGAGGCCGCATCTGGATGGAAAGCGACGGCCGTAGCGGAAGTGCCTTCCACTTTACGGCTCGTTTGGAGCCGGTGCATCTCGCTTTCGCAAAAACCGTCATGGAATCGGAAGTGAAGCCGACATCGACGGAGCGCCGGCATGAAAGCCGGGTTGCCATGCACGGGTTAGTACGAATGAGAATTCTGCGCCTGACTACGCCAATCTTCTTGGAAGGTCAGATCGTGGACTTATCCGGAAACGGACTAAAAGTACGGATCAGCCGATCCCTCGACGAAAGCGCGCTTATCGAGGTCAAATTTGGGACTCGCATGATTGTCGCTGAGGTGCGTTATTGCATGCCAGCCGGCGGAAACCAGTTTCACGCCGGACTCGAAATCGTTTACGAGTAAACACCGCGCGCCACCGGCTCCTAGCAAATCGCCTTGCACGTGCGAATAAGACCGCGCGATAAGTCACATGATCGGACCGGCGCCGTGTGAATATTCCAAGTTGGGGAGAATCCGGCCAGTAGGATTTTAAAGTGCTATGATCCGGTCACATGCGATTACTGGCCATATTAGTTGTTTGCGTTGCGTACCTGTTCGCGTTCGAGGATGGGACGAAAGTGGATAATGCCTTTGTCCGAATCGTGGAGGTTGTCTACGCGGCGCACGCCACCCGAACGATGTCGGGCGACGAGACGAATCGCGTGTTGATTTCTCTCGACGCAGGTAATGTCCGACGTACTTACGCCGATGGGCGCAGAAGACACCAGCACTGGGGAACGGGACAGGTACTTTGGATTCCGGCGGGCGAGTCGTATGCCAGCGAGAATGTCGGAGCAGCACCCCTACGGCTCGTCGAAATTGAGCTGAAGAACCACGGGCTTGTAAAGCCAGCCGCGCGGAGTCACGACCTGGACCCTATTGCCATAGACCCAAAACACAACATATTGATGTTGGAAAACGAACAGGTGCGAGTCTTTCGAAGTTGGCGCGAAGCTGGCGCGACGGAGAAGATGCACGAGCATACGGGCGCGGGCCGGGTTGCGGTGCTCCTGACCGATCTCGATGCGAATGTCAGATTGGCGGATGGCTCCGCAGGTGCGCTGCGGGCTTCCTCCGGGGACGTGCTCTGGAGCGGCACCGTCACGCATGCGACCACGAATCTCGGCTCAAAGAAGTTCGACATGGTCGTGGTCGAGGTGAAATAAGCCGTTCTCACGTCGCAGCCTGAATTCACGGGCGAATGACGGCGTATTCCGCTTGGTCGATGGGCTTTTCATGGGCCATTCCGTTGCCGGGTTGGATTCGGCATCGGCAATGCCCAGTTCCGCTCACTCGATGAGGAAGCGTATCGTGAGTGTTGCGCCATCGGGAAGTAACCGACGTCAATCTCGGCGAGTGGGTTCCCGCAGACCCCTGCAAAACGCCCGTTGTCACGCAT
>CAVXVL010000024.1:0-21581 GCA_963765085.1 Terriglobia bacterium
CACCACGGCGTGCGAATGCGCGTAGAAATCGTCGCCGACGCGCGCGCCTTCATAGATCACCACGTGCGGCCGCAGCACCGCGTTGCGTCCGATCACCACGTTGTCTCCGACCACCGCGAAAGCGCCGATGGATGCGTTCTCGCCAATTTGCGCCGACGGGGCGATCGACGCGAGCGGATGAATTCCGGGCGCTGGCCTCGGGGGTCGATAGAAGAGCTCCAGAGCCCGCGCGAAATCGACGTAGGGATTCGCGGATAAAAGCTGCGCGGCGTCCAGACCGTCGATGAATTTCGAAACGAGAATCGCCCCCGCCCGCGAATGCTTCACTTTGTCGCGTACTTGGGATTGGCGAGAAACGTGAGTCACGGGGGCCCGCTCGCTCCATGCCGAGAACGCCCGTGATCTCCAGGTCGCCCGCTCCTTTTAGTTCGCATCCCAGGGAAGCCGCCAGATCGCGAAGTTTCATTCCTCTAGTGTCCTTCAGGAACGGAAACGCGTGAATCAAGCCACGGCATCGGATCTTTTAGATCCACCCGTGCGCCCAGTAATAGGCGATTTTGGCGCTTTCCACGCACAGACCGAGGAACACGTCCCAGCGCCTGTACCAAACGGACGTGCTCTTCAGCGAGTCGGGGATCGGGCGCGGCCGCGCGCGCAGTCCGACTTTGCGGGCCGCGCGAATGGCGCGGAACATATGATAGTCGCTGGTCATCAGGACAACGTTCGGATCGTCGCCCGCCAGGCGTTTGGCTTCGATCGCGTTCTCGCGCGTTGAAAGCGAGTTGCGATCCAACAGCACACGGCTCGCGTCGACTCCCTGGCTGACGACGAACTGCCGCATGGGCTCGGAAACCGGCAGCGCCGGGGGGCCCCCGCACAGAATCATGCGCTGAAATTTCCCCTCGCGCCAGGCACGCACGGCATAAACCGCGCGCCAGTAGGAGACCGCTCCGATCATGCCGTCGGGTTGAATTTCATTGCCAAACACGACGAGCGTATTGCCCGTGGGATCGGACCACGGACCCATCAGAGCGAGCGTCCACCACTCCGTTAAAGGCGTCACGGCAATAATGATTTGCAACAACCCGAGAGCCGCGAGCGAGCGCCAGACCCACCGCATTCCACCAGAAGAAGATTGAGACGGACCGGACCGTCGCGGCGGTGTCGCACTTCGTGGGCGGCGGGAGCGAGGCTGGGAAAAAGAAGCCATCGATGCGGTTCGAGGCGCCTAAGGCCGCCCCGCCGGTTCCGCAGCCGGGACGGTCCTTCGCTGGCGCCGGAATCGCTCGCGCAATGTCTCGATCGCCATGCCAAACAGGATGAGAAAAAATCCGTCAATCGGAAAGCGATAGCGGTTCGTTTCAAAGCTCGAGAGAAGATTGCTCACCATGGTCAGATAAAAGACATTAAATAGGACAAACAGCAGCAGAGCAATGCTCGCGCGATCGGAAGGAAGACTTTCGCGGCGTTCGCGGATGTCTCTCCATACGCGCTGGACGCCGTAGAGGAAGAGCGCTGGTAGCCCGATCAGCAAGAATGTGCCGGTAAAGAAGACGAGCCCGATTTTTTCGCCCTGAGCCTGAAGAGCACGCAGTTCCTTGCGATTCGACGCGTCTCGAAACTGGCCGAAGAAAACAACATTCGCGAGCCGATCCAAGCCGGCGATCTTCGGACGATTGAGATCGAAATTCGGAAAATCGGACGGCGGCAGAAAATAGGCGAACCATGCGAACACCAGCGAACGCGCGTAGGCGCGGGGCACCGCGCGTAGAGTGGCCACCGAGTCGCGCAAATAAATTTTCTGAATTTCGATGAGCGCCCTGTGATTGAAGTTGGTGCTTCCCGTTGATGTAACTTCTTCGTCGAGGATCGGGATTCCGGTGGGTGGGGGCCATGCGATAAAGGGCTTGTATCGATCGAGTGGATCGCCTGCCGGGATGAGCGACATCGGCGAAATTACGCCGCGAAGCACCAGATCCCGCCCTTCTTCCGGCGTGAGGTTGTGCAGTGTTACCACCGAGGCATTCATTCCCAGCCACGTGCTGGACGCGAATTGCCCAAAGAGCAGCCAATTCTTGAGGAACAGCCCAAAAACGAGAACCAGCGGCAACAGCCCGGCGAAGAACACTTGACGGCGCGCCCCCGGGCTGGCCCAAACGAGAATTCCGAAAACCAGCACAAAGTAGAGCAGATGGAAATGATTCCGCAGCATCAAGAGCAGAAAGAGTGTCCACAGAAAGGCGTGCGCGAATGCACGATTTTGCGTCGCGTAATAGCGATGCAGGAAATAGGCGCTGGCCGTGAGCAGAAAAGCGATGGGAACTTCGTAGAGCGCGAAGTTCTCGTACAATACAACGCCTGGGCTGATCAGATACAACGACGCCAGTGCGAGCGCTAGAATCCGCGACACGCTCACGGCGAGCATCAACCGGAACAGGAGCACGCCGGTGGCGAACATCATGGCCGAGTAAAGCACGTGAAGCGCCCCGGCGTAAGAATCGGGGAAAAGTTTTAGCAGCACGCCAATGAGCAGGTTGAATGCGGCGGTTGAACGTGCAGATAAGATAGTTTCTAGCAGACGATGACGGAGCAGTTCGAGGTCGAGAACTTGAAAAAAGCTGGTCAGCGGCGCGCGTCGAAACGAAATCCCGCCAAGAAATACAGCAGCCTGGAAATCAAGAATATGGCGACAAAGACGCTTCGCCGGTCCAGGGATTTTGCTTTCCGGAAGCGTTCGTGGTCACTATTCCGGGCGACCAACACAATTTGATAGCCCAGCAAGCCGGGCATCAGCGCGGTCAGTCGGAAGCAGTCGATTGGTTATTTTCATCGGGAGGCCTTCCGGAGACAAATTCAAAACCCGCTCCAGCGGCATCACGGTGGAACGTTCCTGAAGGATCGAGTATCCATTTTCCCGCAAAAATCTGCCGCGCCGATTTCGCGTGAAGAAACGCAGATGGCGTGGTCCGAATGCCGCGCTCCCAATACTCGAAACGTTCCCAAAGCAGCATGAGGCGGACCGTAATATTTGCGACATTGGGCATGGAAACGATCAACTGGCCGTCATCTTCCAGCGCGAACGGATTCCGTTAGAATGCGGTCGGGAGAGCGCAGGTGATGCAACACATCGAGCGCCAGCACGCGGCTGAAGCGGCGGCCTCCAGGACCTCGATGAACGCGGGAGTCCCCGATCCAGGTCGGCATCGAAGTACTGTTCGAATGCGTCGGCCTTCGCGGGGCGCGGCAACAGGTCGACTCCGGTGAGCGGTTGCCGTCCTTTTCCAATTCGGCCGCGAAGTAACCCTCGCCGCATCCGAAATCCAGCACGTCCTGATTCGGTCCTACCATGCTTTGCGCATAGTAGTGGCTCGAATATTTGCTGCGTCTTGATCGGATAGTGGACGAAGTATTCCTCGAATTCCGGGACAGCGCGTCACGGACACGAGAGGTTTGCTTATAGCGGCGTACCGCCGAAACACGTCGCGCGCATATTCGAGCCCGTTCACATAGCAGATTCGGTGCCGTAGTAAGTCGGGATCGGAACTTCCTTGATCGTGAATTTTCGGTGATGCAGCTTGATGATGATTTCCGTGTCGAAGTGGAAATCGTCGGTCATGTGTGTCGAAACCGATGCGCCAGCGCGCGCAAGTCTGTAAGCGCGGTAGCCGCTGTGGAACTCGGTCAGATGCAGGCCCAGCGCCGGTTTTCGAAAACCGTCAGAATGCGATTGCCCAGATACTTGTACAAAGGCATGCCGCCCTTTAACGGCCCGCCGTAAGTCTTCATCATGCGCGAGCCGAACACCGCCTCGCGCCTCGCCTGTCACGATCGGCTGATACAGGTGCGAAAGAATCTCCGGAGCATACTGTCCGTCGCCATGCAGCAGCACCACGATGTCGAAGCCCTTCTCCATAAAGTAGTGATAGCCGGTCTTCTGATTGCCGCCGTACCCAAGATTGCTTATGGTGCTTCAGCACGCGAAGCTTGGGCAAGTCGCGCAGGGACTTCGATGCCCACCGCGAGCTCGTAGGTCGCGTCCTGGCTGGCGTCGTCGAAAACAGCGATCTCGTCGACGTTATTCCAGACATTCGGCGTGATGCGCTTCAGGACCTTGGTCAGCGTAGTGACGGCATTATAGGTGACGATCAGGATCCCGATGCGCTTTCCGTGGCATTGAGCAGCTTCGGTATCGTCCTGAAGAGGACCGGCCTGGAAGGTCGGCAGGGGCTCGAAAGGCAGCGGCGCGGGCGCGATCTCGCGAAGATCCGTCGCAATGGCCGCAGTCTGCGTCGAGCCAACTTCAGGCATACAACTCCCTTTCGACTGGGATTTCACTCCAGTATAGCCCCGCCACAATCGTACGGGATCTAAAGCGCTTGTCTAAGGTTCCTACCTTAAACGAATTTGATTCGGCGCATGGCGAGCAGCACCATCCGCAGCAGGATCATCCATGCCTCCAGCGCTGAATGTTGGTATCGCCATAGGTCCGTTCGGCGTAGCGAATGGGCATATCCACGATCTTGAGGTTGTACTTCGCCGCGCCGAAGATGCAGATCGAAATCGCCGAAAGGATCGATGTCGCCGAAGTAGGCGCGATTGCCGCGATCAGTTCGTAGTTCCGCCCGGCTCAGCACCTTCGTCCCGCACAACGTGTCCTTGATAGTTCTGATTCAGCAGCCACGTAAAACGCCAGGCTGAAGAATTTATTTCCCAGGTGGATTGAAGAAGCGCATGGCGCGATCCTCCATCGGGTACACCAGCCGGACGCCATTGACGAATTCCGCCTTCCCGCTGCGCCACGCTTCGTAAAAACGCGGCAGATCCTCGGGGGGAACGGTCATATCCGCGTCCAGGATCATGAGCACGTCGCCGGTCGCCTCGCGAAATCCGAGCCGCACGGCGTCGCCCTTGCCTTTTCCGGTCTGGCGAAAGAGCTGGGCGTCGCATCCCGGACGCCGCGCGATTTCGCGCTCGATAGCCGCGTAAGTATCGTCGGTGGAATTGCCTTCCACGAAGATCAGTTCGGTACCGCCGCCCATTTCCGGAACGCGATCCAAAATGCTGGAGATGTTGCCGGCCTCGTTGCGGGCGGGCACGACGACGGTGACGCGCGGCTCCGGCCGAGCTGGCGGAGTAGGTGCGGGTCGAGCCACGAGAAAATGCGTGATGGAGAAGATACTCCATGGCCACATTTTAACGAGGTAGCGATTCGCCAGCACGTCGAGTCCCGGAGTGGGGATGGGCCACAGAATCTCCGGCCGCGTTTGAATCGTTTCGAAACCCGAAAGATAAATTAGATTATTTACGTCGGGAACGGTGAGCCAATTCTGGCCGAGCTGTGGACGCGCGACGTGCAGCGCCTCCGCGATGCGGCGCGGAATTTCCCACAAACGGCTGTAAAAATTCATCACCACGCGGGTTCCCGGATGACTGCACCGCTGCAGCCGTTCGAGCATTTGCTGTACGTCCCACAGATCGTTGATCAGATCCGAGGCAACGATGAAATCGAACTTTTCTTCGCCGAGATCGAACGTATGCCCGTCGCCGGTCATCAGACGCAAATGCGGATACTTCTGCCGTCCTTTTTCCACCCGCGCGGCCGACAGGTCGATGCCGACGCCATCGGAAGGCTGTAGCGCCGCGAGCAAATCGCCTTCCCCGCAACCCAGTTCCAAAACTCGCGAGCCGGGTGGAATCACGAAGCGGTAAAGCTCCGCGAGCCTGCGCCGGTAGAATCGCCGCGGTCCGTCCCATCCCGGTTGTGCGCGCGCGTAGTCGTCCCAATAGCGGCGGCGTTCCTCGATGTAAGCCGACTGCTTGCCGGCAGCGTCGATCGCGCTCGCGTCCATGCCGTTATCAGCGGGCGCCTCGGTTTTCATGCGGGAACACCGGCTGGATGCCGCGTCATCTCCGGACCGGCCGAAAGATCGAGTACGGGAAGACCGCTCGCAGCCACGGCCGCTGCTGCGTCGGGAGCCAATTTCTGCGTAATCACCAAATGTCCGGCCCACGCCAGCAGGGAGGCGAGCGTCTCTTCCATGCGCTGGCCGATGTGCGGCAGCGCATTCAGCAGATAGCGCAAATTGCTGCCATAAATTCCGGCGAGCCGGATGTGCGGATCCCACACGCGCACATCGCGTCCCCGGCCGATCAAGTTTTCGATGAGCGGAATGACGGGGCTCTCGCGCAGGTCGTCGGTATTTTCCTTGAACGACAAGCCGAGGATGCCGATCTTCTTCGCGTCAAGCGCGTGCGCGGCCTCGATGGAGCGATCGAGATGCGCCTGATTGCTCGGCAACACGCTCGCGAGGACCGGCAGATCTAGATCCAATCGCCGCGCACGGTAATGGATCGCCCGCAAATCCTTGGGAAGGCAGGAACCTCCAAACGCAAATCCCGGCTTCAAATATGCGGCCGACGTATTCAATTTGCGATCCCGGCACAAGGTTTCCATCACCTGGTGAGGATCCACGCCGAGCGCCGCGCTGAGCGATCCGATCTCGTTGGCGAAGGAAATCTTAAGTCCGTGAAATGCATTGCAGGCGTACTTGATCATCTCGGCCGTCCGCAGCGAAACCAAACTGATTTCCGCGCTCAACCCGGCATAGAGATCGCCGACGGCAGCCACCGCGGCAGGATCGTCCCCGCCGACGACGATCAGCGACGGTTCGCGAAAATCGCGCACGGCGGTTCCTTCCCGCAGGAATTCGGGATTCGAAACAACGCGGACGCCGGGGAACGCTGCGAGCGGAGGCATGACGATTTCTTCGCAGGTGCCCGGGAAAACCGTACTGCGTACGGCGACGATCAACGGCTTCGTCAAACGCGGCGCGAACGCGGCGACATCGGCAGTCACGCGGCGCAGCTGCTCCAGGCTCAGATTGCCGCTCTTCTCCGAGGGAGTGCCGACACACAGCAAGGCCACATCTGCGTCGAGGAGCCCATCGGCTACGTTTTCAACCGCTCGCAGGCGTCCCGAGGCTGTATTCGACGCCACCAGTTCGCCCAGCTCGGGCTCCGCGAACGGCGCACGACCTTCGTTGACGCTGCGGACTTTATGGGCGTCATGGTCGACGCCCGTAACATCGTGACCAATATCCGCCAGGCACGCGGCGGTCACACAACCGACGTAGCCCAGACCGAACACGGTAATGCGGCGTGGGTGGGGATGCTTCACAATTCCCGGATTCAAATCTCAGTGTACTGCACCCTCGAAGAATTTCAGCCCAATCGCAAGCGGCCTTCGTCTGTCAGATCGGCAAATATTCGCGATAGATTTGTCCCATTCGTTCGGCACTCGCCTGGCGGGAAAATTGTTGAACGAAACGGCGGCCCGCCGCGGCGAGACGGTCCCGCTCCGAGGTGCTCTCTAAAAGGGTTTCGAGCGCTTGAGTCACGGCTTCGGCGTCGCCGGGTGCGAATAACAATCCGCGTTCGCCCTTCGCAATCAGCTCGGGAGTCCCGCCCACTTCGGATGCCGCGACCGCGCAGCCCGCCGCCATCGCTTCCATAATGGAGTTCGAAAAAGCTTCGGAGAGCGACGGCAGGACAAAAATGTCCATGGCCCACAGCCACTTTTCGACGTCGGCCGTCCCCGGCACGAAGATGCAATCCGATTCGATACCCAGCGTTCGCGCTTGTGCGATCAGTTTTTCTTTTTCCGGCCCATCGCCCACGATCACCAATCTGGCGGGCGTACCTCGCCGAGCTCGCGCGAAACCTTCGAGCAGAAACGACAAGCCTTTTTCCGGACGCAAAGCGCAGATGGTGCCGACCACGGTCACGCCCGGAGCGAGGCCCATGCGTTCGCCACGCGACCGCACTCCGTCTTCATCATCACGAGGCGGTCGAAATCGCTCCAGATCGACGCCGTTGTAGCACACCCGAATGCGATTCTCCGCGATCCCCGCATCGTGGATCAGATGGCGTTTCACGAACTGGCAGTTCACCACGATGCCATGCGCCAGGCGGTCGCTCGCATGCAGCATCCAGCGCTGCGAACATTCCTGGACCAGATCGCGATGCGCCCTTTGACTCGCCAGAGCGATGGCCTTCGTGAACAGGCGTGTGACGGGCACGGCGAAAACGTCGAGCGGAACGTCGAACGCATGGACCAGTTGGATATTGTTGGCGCGGATGTAGCTTGCAAGTTCCCTCGCCTCGCGGATCGCCGAGGGCGATTTGAACGAGAGCACGGGAAATTCGATCACGGGAACGCCCGCGCGGCGAAGTTCCTCGACGCGAAAACCGTGGACGCGGAACGCGCCCACGTGCGGCTCGAAACGATTGCGATCGAGAGCCATCGCGATCTCCGCGAGCTGGCGCTCGCTGCCGCCATGTCCCAATTCGCGGCACATCAATAGGACCCTCGCTTTACTCATGGGAGGCGGCACCGGAAAATCGTTGCCAGGTGGCCTACATTCGTCGCGAGGTTGTAATCGCGAATCACTCGCCGGCGTCCCGCCTGGCCCAGACGTTCGCGGAGTTCCGGGCGATCCCTCAGATACGCGATCGCCTCGGCCAGTTGCGCCTCATCCCCTGACGGGACCAGCCAGCCCTCTTCTCCGTGACGGATCAACTCCGGAATTCCCGTGATGCGAGTGGCGACGCACGGGATCTCGGTTGCCATCGCCTCCATCAGAACCACTGGTATTCCTTCGGCTTTACTCGGCAGAACGAACAAATCCGTTTCCCGATACAACTCGCGCACCCGATCCTGCGAGCAGTTTCCTTCGAGCTGCACGTAGGCCTGCAGCCCGTGTGCTGCTACATAAGCTTCGACTTCCGAACGCAAAGGCCCGCCGCCCACCCAGCGCAACCGGAAATCTGCATGCCCTGCGGCGGTAGCGTTTGCGACCAGACGCCGAATCGCCGCCAGAAGTAAGAGCGGCGCTTTTGCCGGCGCCAGCTGCCCGACGGTCAGCATTTCGAATCGCCCCACGGCCCGAGGCGAAGGCGCGAACTCCGCCGGATCGACGCCGAGACGCGCAACTTCCACGCGCTGCTCCGCGGCGTGATCCCCCCCACGGCCGGAAAGCCGCAGAACTTCGCCGCGTCCATAATCGCTGATGGTGCGCACGAACAAGGCCGCGTCCAGCTTTTCCGCCATATGAAAATGCGGCTCCAAAAATTCCGCCGACCCGTGAATCGTCGCCGAAAACGTCACCGGAAACGTCCGCGCCACCAGATACGCCACTGTGGAGGTGAATTGAGCATGCAGATGCGTGATGCCGCGGCGGCGCATCCATTCACCCACCTGGACGGCTTCGGCGAAATAGATCAGATAGCGCGGGCTGCGTCGAACGCCGCCCAGACGAAGCGCGGCGCCGATCCCTTGCACATATCGTAGCGGGCGTCGCAGGAACGCTGACACCTGGACGATCGCGAGGCGGGCGGCTCCGGCATCCAAAACGACGCGCGTGCGGCTCTGTTCCTCGCGTTCCACGGCGGTGAGTTGCGAGGGCGGACGGTCCGCCGGACGGATCGAAATGACGTCTATGCCGAGGCCGTTCTCACGCAGCCCGCGAATCTCGCGCAGAATGTGTGTATGATTCACGGCCGGATACTGGCTTACCAGATAGACGAGTGGGGGCGTCCCCTTGGTGACGGCGGAAGGTTCCATTTCCATACGGCGACGTGAATCGCGGATCGGTGACGGCGCCTCCGCCCGGCCTTCAAACCCGGACCCTCCAACCATGTTCCGGGATTATAGGCGCAGTGTACCAAATCCAGGCAGATTGGCTCGTCCTCGTCGAATTCTCGCGATCATCTTCGCGATCGTCGGCATTATGGCATCTGTGACATAATCATGTCATGGCCGTCCGTACCACCGTGGATATTCCCGAACCGCTGCACCACAAACTGCGCCTTCGTGCGGAGCGTTCCGGCACCTCCATGCGCGCCCTGATCATTCGAGCCATCGAGCAAACCTACAGCGAGCCTCGCAAAGGGAAATACGTTACCGGTCCGTTCATCAAGGGAAAAGGCCCACGCGGTCCGCGCTTCCCGACCGACGAGAATCCGCATGACCTTGTTTTTTCCTGATCTCAATGTCTGGTTGGCGCTATCGGACCGAACTCATATCCATAGTCCCGGCGCGTGGCAATGGCTGAACCTCCTGGAAGGAGATTCCCGGCTGGCTTTTTCGCGCTATACCCAAATCGGCTTGATGCGGTTGCTCAGCAACCACGCCGTCATGGGGGCCGAAACAATGACGTTGCGTCAGGCCTGGGATGCCTACGATCTTTGGCAGGAAGACCCGCGCGTCGAATTCTATCCCGAACCTCTTGGCTTGGAGCCCGCGTTCCGGGAAGGCACGGCGCCGCATGAATCCAAATCAGCTTCAAAATGGATCGGCTACGGTTATCTGCTCGCCTACGCCAAGGAATGCGGAGCGACGCTGGTTACTTTCGATCAGGCGCTCTACCAATTCGGCCGCAAGCGGGGATATCGGGTGATCGTTCCCGGCTGACGATGAGAGCTAGACGAAACTCGACGTGTGAAATAATCGGACCAGGAGTTCTTCGTGGCTACGCCGACCAAGCTCATGACCTTCGCCGAGTTCGTTCAGATCCCGAACCCGCCGGGTGCCCGCTACGAACTGCAACACGGAGAGCTGGTCAAAGTGGCCCCACCCAAATTTGGACATCTCAAAATTCAACACCGCTTGCGAGATCTGCTGCAGCAAGCCGCCGCCGGCGCGGGATTAGCGTACACGGAGGCTGGATTTCGACCAACCCTGGAAAATGAATGCCGCATCGCCGACGTTGCCTTCGCGCGCACGAGCCTATGGGAGCAGGTCGATCCCAACGGCTATTTCATGGGCGTGCCTGAGCTCGTGATCGAAGTTCTTTCGCCATCGAACACCGCATCGGAGATGTTGGACAAGGAACTGATTTGTCTGGAAAACGGCGCGAAGGAGTTTTGGGTCGTCGACCCCGAACGCCGTCTCGTGAAGGTCTCGTCTCCCGATGCGCGAACTGTGGCGTATAAATCCGGCCAGAAGATTCCGCTGTTTTTCGGTGGCGAATTACCTGTGGACTCGATTTTCGCGTAACCGCGAGATTAACACTTCCCAGGCCGACTAAGCGCGCTTAAGGGGCCCTTATCGCAACACGCTTTCCGGGACCGAGTGCCTAACCCTTGATCGCGTAGTAGAGACCAACCGCGAACATCAGGCCGCCCAGCAGCAATCCGCCAATCTGACCCGCTGCATAGGCCGAATTGTCCGGCGCAAAAGAACGAAAAAAACCGGATATCACGACGCCGCCACCCCACAAAGCGCCGATGATTCCGAAAATGCGGTTTCTGCCGAATTTCACTTGCTCACTGTCTCAGTCTTCCCGAAAGGCATCCTGTTCCACAAAGGTCGGTTCTAGAATCTGTCCTACTTCTTGACGTACTTCTTCAAATCCTTCGGCCCGACCTCGGCTCCATAAATTACGCCCTTCGAATCCGCTGCGACGCCTTCGGCTGCGCTCGTCGTGGTCGCTTTCTCGGCGGGATCCGGAATGAACGCGACGATCGATCCATCTTTAGCGCTGCCCACGCGAATGCCGCGCTTCCAGCCATCGTGATTCTTCGACACCGATTCCGATTCCGAATCGGCCACATAAATCACATCATGTTTATCGATGAAGATCCCGCTCGGACGGCTGAACTGCGTCCACTGGTCGAGGAATTTTCCGTCCTGATCGAAGATCTGGATGCGATTGTTATTCCGATCGCCGACGAATAAACGTCCCTTCGAATCGAACGCCAACGCGTGAGGAATATCGAACTCGCCGGGACCGGTCCCCTTCTTGCCCCACTCCTTGATGTATTTCCCGTCCTTCGAAAATTTCACGATGCGATCGTTCGACGTCCCGCCGTGCCCGTCGCCGATGAAAATGTCTCCGTTGGGAGCAATCGCCACGGCGGATGGCATGTTAAAAGTGTCGGGACCGTTCCCCGCCACACCCGCCTTCCCCAGCGTCATCAGAACTTTTCCTTCAGGGGAAAATTTGAATACTTGATGACCCTTGCCGTTCTTGCCCTGCCCATCGGTGACCCACACGTTCCCCGCTTTATCGACATTGATGCCATGCGGAAAAACAAACATGCCGCCGCCGAAATTGCGCAGGAGTTTCCCGTTGGTATCGAATTCGAAAATCGGATCGAGCTTCGAATCGGCGCACGAATTCGCCCCGCAGCGCTCCGCGACCCATACATGATCGTGCGAATCGACGACGACGCCCGCGGTCGAGCCCCACGCGCGTCCCGCAGGAACCTGGAACCATCCGGTGATGGTTTTGTAAGGATTCGGAGCGGAGTTCGTCGGCGCAGTTTCGGCGAAAGCGGAAGACGCGAAGATCACTCCTACAACCAGAAGGCCAAGAAAGATTTCTTTTCTGTCCCCTGACCCCTGTCCCCTGACCTCTTCTCTCTCCATCGTCGTCCTCACTTCCTCACATACATCTTCAGCGTTCGAATCGCGACTTCCGCTCCGTACACATTTCCATGCGCGTCGGCCGCCACGCCTTCCGCTGGAGGACCGTTCGTGCCCGGCTTCGGATCGGGACCCTCATAGGGAATGAAGTACTTCACTTCGCCCGTCTTCGCGCTGCCGATGCGGATGCCGCGCTTCCAGCCCGGATTGCGCAGCGAATCGGAATCGGAGTCCGAGACATAAAGAGTGTCGTGCTTATCTATGAACACGCCGGTGGGGCGGCTGAACTGTTTCCATTGGTCGAGCAGCTTGCCGTCCTGATCGAAAATCTGGATGCGATTATTTCCGCGGTCGGCGACGAACAGGCGTCCCTTCGAATCGAACGCCAGTGAATGCGGAGCATCGAATTCACCCGGTCCGGCGCCCTTCTTGCCCCACGTCTTGATGAACTTTCCGTTCTTGTCGAACTTGACGATCCGTGCGTTCGAATCGTCGCCGCCATGTCCGTCGGCCACGAAAATATCGCCGTTTGCCGCGACGATCACATCCGACGGCTTGTTAAACGTGTCGGGACCTTCGCCCGCCACACCCGCCTTGCCGATCGTCATCAGGATTTTTCCATCCTGATTGAACTTGGTAACCTGCTGGCCCTTGCCGTCCTTGCCCTCGCCGTCCGTGGTCCAGATGTTGTCTTGCTTGTCGACGTAAATGCCGTGCGGGAAAACGAACATCCCCGCGCCGAAGCTCTTCAGCAGCTTTCCGGAGACATCGAATTCCAGAACCGGATCGAGCGTGCTGCCCGTGCAGCGCGTCGCGCCGCAGCGATCGAGCACCCACAGGTGCCCTTTGCTATCGATATCGACCGTCGGAACCTGACCAAAAACGCGGCCGGCGGGAAGCTTGAAATGATCTTCCACGGTGCGATAAGGATTCGGCTGGGAATTCGGTGCCGAAGTTTGCTCTGCCGCGCGGAGCGCAGCCAAAGCGACAAGAGCGACCAGCGGCACTGCGATCGCGTACGTGCGAGGACTCACGGAGGCCTCCTTTGAAAACGATATTGGAAGTGACTTACTTTTTGCCGTTAATTAAATTTTGCAACTGCGCCGGGAACGTTTTTTCCTCGACCCCGGACGTTGTCCAGTCGCGCGCGATGTTGCCGTTCGGGTCGATGGCGAACAAGTGCGGCGTATCGAAACTGGGGTTCGCCGGCGTCGCTTTGAAATAAGACAAAGCCACTTGTCCCTGATCGAAAACAATCGGATTCGTGATCTTTGTTTCCGCGATGTAATTCTTCACCGTGGCCTGATTATCGGGCGGAGCGATGACCACGCTCAGCACCTCGACCTTTCCGCCCAGCTTGCCTCTCTCCAATTCCAAAAGCTTCGAGAGCGCCTTGCAATGCGGGCAATCCGTGCGCATGAAGTCGATCAGCAGCCATTTCCCCCGGTAATCGGCAAGATCATGCCCATTGAACGCGGAGTCAGGCAGGGAAAATCCAGGAGCGCGACGGCCGGAAAGATTCTGGGCCGAAGCCATCGCCGCGAGTAGGCAACCTATAAAGACAAGCTTACGCATCAGCCCAAAATAGCACGAAGCGATTCCCGGTACGGAGCGCGCACGACGCCCTTCTCGCAGATGATCGCCGAGACATAGCGCGACGGCGTGATATCGAACGCGGGATTCTCGACGCTAATGTTTTCGGGGGCGACCGGCACACCGAAAACGTGCGTAACTTCGTCGGGCGACCGCTGCTCGATGGGAATCTGATCGCCCGAGTCCAGCGTCAGATCGAAGGTTGACGTCGGCGCGGCGACGTAAAACGGAATGCCATTTTCCTTCGCCAAGACCGCGACCGAGTATGTACCGATCTTATTGGCGACGTCGCCGTTGCCGGCGATCCGATCCGCGCCTACCACCACGCAGCCGATGCGTCCCGAGCGGAGAAAATATCCGGCCATGTTGTCGGTGATCAACGTGGTGGGAATCCCATCCTGCTGCAACTCCCACGCGGTCAACCGGGCGCCTTGCAGAAACGGACGCGTCTCATCGGCGAAGACGTCGATCTTCTTGCCGGATTCGACGGCCGCGCGAATCACGCCGAGCGCGGTTCCATAACCCGCCGTCGCGAGCGCTCCGGCGTTGCAATGCGTGAGCACCGTCTTCCCGTCCGGTACGAGAGGAGCTCCGTGCCGTCCAATCTCCCGGCACATCGCGATGTCTTCGCAGCGAATCTCCTGAGATTCCTGGATCATGCTGCGCAGCCGCTCCGGATGCGAAACGCCTTCGAGAGAAGCGTGAAGCCGCTTCATTCGTTCGATCGCCCAGAACAAATTCACAGCCGTGGGACGGGTTGCCGCGAGCGCTGCGCACACCGTCTCAAAATCGGCCTGCTGCTGCACGCCGAGAGCGACACCCATCGCCGCGGCCACGCCGATCGCGGGAGCTCCGCGAATCACCATCGTGCGGATCGCATCGGCGACTTCTTCATACGTGCGGCAGGTGACGAAGATCTGCTCGCGGGGCAGGCGGCGCTGATCGATCATGATGACCGAACCGCCTTCGTCTGCTGCGAGCCATTCAATAGTTTCAACCATGAGCTTCTATTTTCGCGCAGGGGCCACGATGTCCGCCGTAAGAACGCGCGAATTATTTCCCCTCATTGGGCTTTACGCTTGTGTGGTCGGGAACGTCTGCGCAGAGGGACGCTTGCGGCTCGGCGGGAATGTCGATCGCGAATGTATTCGTCGTCAGATCCCCGGTCCAAAGTACACCGAAGCGCGCCCACCGGTCGGACATCTTTGCCTTAAGAGCGGGTGCCAGGTCCCGGTGCAAAAAACGGAATCTGACGTACAGCTTGCGGCCTCGCAGATCCGGATTTCCTTTGAACGGCGTCTTGCCCGTCACCGGCAGAGTCAGTTCGTCCAAGTGAGGTAGCTCCATCTCGCCGCCCATCGGAATCACCGTGAAAAAATCGTTTGCCGGATTCACTGGACTGTCCTCGCCCACGCCGGCCGGAAGCTCCTTCAAGGGTTTGAACGACGGGGGGAAAAGGCCTAGCCGTTCGTGATAGACGCTCAACTCGTCCGGCTTGAGGCCCACGAACACGGTCCTTTCATTTTCCAGCGGCAGAATGATCGAGCGCATCCCCGCGTTGCGGTACGCAATTCTGACGCGCAGTTGTGCCGCCAGATAAGAAGGCGGCTGTAATCCTGGATCGAGGCCTCGCCTCCGCGCGAAGCAGTAATGAACGTCGGCGTTCGTGGCGACGGCTGCCGGACTCGCGTTGCGAGCCGCGCCCGCCTGCCCAAAACAAAATCCCGCGCAGAGCAGCGCGCCCGCTGGCACAAGTACAGATTTCGTAAGCATCAGATCCCAAGTCTATCGAGAGATTTTCCCCGGCAAAGAGGAAGTAACGATGGCTTTCGCGTTCCTGTGATGTTCCGGAACTTTTATTTTCGCGCGTTCCGGACCTGGATAGTATGCTGGATGAAAACAGCGAGTTCGGTAACCGAACCTTCGAAAAGGAGCAGGAATCATGGATTGGAACAATATCATCAGGGTTGCCGAAGCGACGATGACGACCGTTGGCTTGCAGGTGCTCGGCGCAATCGTTCTCTATATCGTTGGCCGATGGCTGATCAGCTTCGCGATCGGTCTGCTGCAGAAGGCTCTGGCGTCGCAGAAACTCGAACCGACGTTGCTGCGCTTTATCGGCAACACCATCTCGGTCATTCTGAACATCACTTTAGTCATCGCGATTTTGGGCTATTTCGGCGTTCAGACCACCAGTTTTGCCGCGCTTCTGGCCGGCGCGGGCCTCGCGATTGGAACCGCGTGGGGCGGGTTGCTTTCGAACTTTGCGGCGGGAATCTTCCTCGTTGTGTTGCGTCCGTTCAAAGTCGGTGATTTTATTTCCGCAGGCGGCACGACCGGGACCGTGGAAGAGGTGGGATTATTCGTGACCAAGATCGCCACGCCCGATAACGTGTGCACTTACGTCGGCAACAACAAGCTGTTCTCCGATAACATCCAGAACTTCTCGACGAACCAATATCGCCGCGTGGAACTTTCGGCGCAGATCTCGGGCGCGGCGGATCCGCAAAAAGTGATCGACGCGCTCAAGAAAAAAATCCAGCAGATTCCCAACGTGGTCGCGAAACCGGAACCGGATGTCGTGATCGCGTCCTTCACGCCCGTCGGCCCCGTACTCGCCGTCCGTCCCTATACGAACAACGATTTCTATTGGCAGGTTTACTTCGACACGAATATGGCGATTCGCGAAGTGCTGGGCGACGGCACGTTCCCCGCTCCGATGCCGGTTTTCGGAATCCAGCAGATGAATGAGACCGCGGCGCGCGCGTAACTCGATTCTCTCAAGGGACGCCGCTTAAACGCTGCGCCCCTTCCCATCTGAACGGACGCGCACATTCTATAGCGTTTCACCGTGGTTTTTGCGTAAAATCCGTGCTCTTGATCAGCCACCTACCGTCTCGACCCTGCAACCGGACCCTCCGCGCGCGCATCGTAATGGCAGCGGCGAGGTTTTCGAATGAAAATGCAAAAGGTCGTAACGGCCGTGTTTTTGACGGGGATATTGAGTTCAGCGGCAAGTCTCCCCCATTCTGCTGCTGGCATGCCCGCTCAGATGGTGGTCACCGTGCGCTCTGGTCCCGGCAGCGCATCAGCAAATCTCGACGGAGATCAACTGAATGTCGAAGTGGATCGCCGGCCGGTTGCCGTGCTGAATTTGCAGCGCCTCTCGGGCGACATGGCCGACATGCAACTTTTCGTGTTGCTGGACGATTCAACGCGCACGTCCACGCTGGGCGTTCAATTGCCTGAGTTAAAGACGTTCCTCCGTTCCTTGCCCGCGACGACGCAGGTCGCCATCGGCTACATGAGGAACGGCACGTTCCAACTGGCGCAACCTTTCACCGGCAATCACGACAAAGCGGCAAGTTCGCTGCGCCTTCCGGAAGGAATTCCCGGCGAGAATGCGAGTCCCTACTTTGCACTTTCGGATCTGGTCAAGCGTTGGCCTTCAAAGCAGGCGACGAATCGCCGCGTGGTGCTGATGCTGACTGACGGTGTGGATCGTTACTACGACACGTCGGTGGTTGACGATCCCTACGTCGACGCCTCGATTCAGGACGCCCTGAAGCAAAACGTGGAAGTCTTTTCTATTTATCTTCGTGGGGCCGGTCTCGCGGGCCGCAGTTTCTGGAGCACCAATGTGGCGCAATCCCGGCTGATGCAAGTCAGTCAGGCCACCGGCGGCTTCGCCTATTTCCAGGGCTTGACCAATCCCATCGATATTGTTCCTTTCCTCAAAGACTTCGAAAGCCGCGTGGGGAGTCAGTATCGCGTGACGATCGAAGCGCCGGCGAAGGGGATGCACGACGTGAAGCTGCAAAACGAAATGCCTGGCTAAAGCTGGAAGCTCCGACGCGCATTTACGCGCACGAGTAAACGCGACTTTTTCGAAACTCCTCGACCCGCTCGATGACTCTCGTGGACCAGTCTGTCTTTGCGGCCGTTCTTTGAGAACC
Organism: Terriglobia bacterium; assembly: GCA_963765085.1. Taxonomy (GTDB): domain Bacteria; phylum Acidobacteriota; class Terriglobia; order Bryobacterales; family Bryobacteraceae; genus Palsa-187. The sequence goes on from CAVXVL010000024.1 coordinate 17,977, forward strand.
GCGAATGTAAATGAGCGGGCCGACAAGCTCTCCCTAACGGGCAGTGCCCGATTCAAACTCCCGACGTTTTGCGGCTTGCTCGATGACTCCGTGGACCAGTCTGTCTTTGCGGCCGTTCTTTGAGAACCGCGAATGTAAATGAGCGGGCCGACAAGCTCTCCCTGACGGGCAGTGCCCGATTCAAACTCCCGACGTTTTCCGGCTTGCTCGATGACTCCCGTGGACCAGTCTGTCTTTGCGGCCGATACTTTGAGAACCGCGAATGTCAAAATGAGCGGGCCAACAAGTTGTACCCTAACGGGCAGTGCCCGATTCAAACTCCCGACGTTTTGCGGCTTGCTCGATGACTCTCGTGGACCATGTCTGTCTTTGCGGCCGTTACTTGAGAACCGCAAATGTCAATGAGCGGGCCGACAAGCTCTCTCCCTAACGGGCAGTGCCCGGATTCAAACTCCCGACGTTTTCCGGCTTGCTCGATGACTCTCGTGGACCAGTCTGTCTTTGCGGCCGTTCTTTGAGAACCGCGAATGTAAATGAGCGGGCCGACAAGTTCTCCCTAACGGGCAGTGCCCGATTCAAACTCCCGACGTTTTGCGGCTTGCTCGATGACTCTCGTGGACCAGTCTGTCTTTGCGGCCGTTCTTTGAGAACCGCGAATGTAAATGAGCGGGCCGACAAGCTCTCCCTAACGGGCAGTGCCCGATTCAAACTCCCGACGTTTTCCGGCTTGCTCGATGACTCCCGTGGACCAGTCTGTCTTTGCGGCCGTTCTTTGAGAACCGCGAATGTAAAGAGCGGGCCGACAAGCTCTCCCTAACGGGCAGTGCCCGATTCAAACTCCCGACGTTTTCCGGCTTCTCGATGACTCTCGTGGACCAGTCTGTCTTTGCGGCCGTTCTTTGAGAACCGCGAATGTAAATGAGCGGGCCGACAAGTTCTCCATCACGCTCCCAACGTTTCCGGCTGCTCGATGACTCTCGCGGTTCTCAACGAACGCTCCTGTCCAATACACGCTACGCTGGAGGAGTTGCACCACGCAGGCATGCTCACTTGCTCGCCGCGGTGTGCGCAATCTCGGGGCGCACGGAGCCAAGCGCGATTCTAGAAAAGCCGCCTTGCTGTGTGCCGCGCGCATACGAGAGAAAGAGCCTTGAATGTCCCGCAAGCTTTACGAATGGAAAATTCGAGATAAAACCCTCCAACTGGGCGAACGTACGCTCGTGATGGGGATTCTCAACGTCACGCCCGATTCTTTTTCCGACGGCGGAAAATACAGCGATCCCGACCGCGCCTTCGCGCGCGCCATGGAACTGGAGGAAGAGGGCGCCGACATCATCGACATTGGTGCGGAATCGATGCGTCCCGGCTCCGTTCGTATTTCGGAGGCCGAGGAACTTCGCAGACTCGTTCCCGTCCTGAAGCGCCTGCAAGGGCGGCTCACCGTGGCGCTCTCTGTCGATACTTATAAATCCGGCGTGGCGACGAAAGCCCTGGAATTGGGAGCGGATATCATTAACGATCCGACCGGCCTCACCGCCGACCCGGAGATCTCGCGCGCCGCCGCACAGGCCAACGCCGGTCTGATTATTAATCACATGCGCGGTACGCCGGAAACGTGGGCCAAGCTTCCTCCGCTGAAGGATCCCATGGCGAACCTGGCCATGGAACTCGATTCGGCCATGCATCGCGCCGTGCGCCAGGGACTGGAGCGCAAGCGCATCGTGATCGATCCGGGTCTTGGCTTCGGGAAGCGCAAGGAGCAGAATTCGGAAATCCTCGCGCGTCTGGACGAACTTGCGAGCCTCGATCTGCCGATCATGGTGGGCCCTTCGCGCAAACATTTTCTGGCTCGGGAGGTGGCTCTCGAAACCGAATTCGCCTCCGCCGCCGCGATTGCAGCAGCCGTTATTTACGGCGCTCATATCGTGCGCGTGCACGACGTGAAGGCGATGAAAGTCGTCGTGGAAGTCGCCGATGAAATCGCCCGCGCGCGAGCGGCACAGGAAGCCGTGCGGCAGGAAGCGTCGAAGCAGGAAAACTCAAGGCAGGGAAGATCCGAGCGCCCTTCCGCTGGTGGTCCGCGTGAAGCACGTCCGCCAGGATCGCGGCCCCAGGAAGGCAATCCGCGTCCACAGGACTCCAGGGTGGAAGATCGTACGCGGGTCGCGTTCCGCTCTGAGGATGACGACGCCGAGAAATCGCGCCAGCCGCTGCGGCCTCCGACGTCGAAAGGCCTTGAAGACCGTCGCGATACTCGCGTGGCTTTCCGATCTGAAGATGACGATGCCGAGAAATCGAGACAGTCTCTGAGTCCTCCGACGTCGAAAGGCGCGGTGATCTCTAGCGCTGCGAGGAATAGGGAACCGCGAGAGTCATCGAGCGGGCCGGAAGACGGCCGCGCCTCGACTTTCGTCGGGATGACCGGTGCGGATGACTCGATGGAAGACAGTGACGCGCCCGCCTCCGAAACTTCGCTCGAAGCGAAATCAGATGCGGCAGCGGAAACACATTCCGATGCGGCTCTGGAAGTGAAAAAGGAGAGCGTGGGCTTCCGCGTAGCTCGTCCGCCCGCCTCGGCCCCGTCGTCGAAGCCGATCTACTCGCGGCCCGCGGCTTCGGGCGCTCGCGATTACAAGACGGGTGATTACAAATCTCGCGACTCGCGTTCTGACGATCGCCGCGATCGCAGACCTCCCTCCAGGGATTCAGACTCTCGCGGGGATCGTCCGTCGCGTCCTCCGTCAAGGCCGCCCGCTTACGGGTCGAGAGATTCACGAGACTCGCGATCCTCAGACGCCAGAGACTCAGGTGACCGTCGCGATTCGCGTAGCGGACCGCGCCAGGGATCGTTCGGACGTCCTTCGGGACCGCCGAGATCCGGTCCGCCACGTTCCGATCGACCCTCCGGGCCTCGTTCCGATCGACCCGCTGGGCCCCGTTCCGATCGACCCTCTGGGCCTCCGCGCGGCAAATCGTTCTCAGGACCTCGTTCGGATCGACCATCGGGGCCTCCGCGCGGCAAATCGTTCTCCGGCCCACGCTCGGATCGACCATCGGGGCCTCCGCGAACCGGAAGATCTTTCTCAGGGCCACCGCGTTCAGACCGCCCCTCTGGACCCCGTTCAGACCGCCCCTCTGGACCTCGTTCAGACCGGCCCTCCGGGCCTCCGCGCGGGAAATCGTTCTCAGGACCGCGCTCGGATCGTCCCTCGGGACCACGTTCAGATCGTCCCTCGGGACCTCATTCAGGCCGGCCCGCTGGGCCTCCTCGCGGAAAGCCGTTCACTCCGCGCCGGCCGGGCGACTGAAGCGGTCCGAGTCGCCGTCCTCCGGGACGAGGCTGATTCAAGCCCGGCTTGATACAACATCCGCAAGCGCACAAGACCCGACCCGAGCCGCGACCACAGGGAGCGGTTAAGCACAGCCCGTTTGGCCACGCGATCTAGCGCTTCTGACACTTCGCGCAGAAATGCGTTCCGCGTTGCGCGACGAGGATCTTTTTAATCGGCGCTCCGCAGCGCAGGCACGGCTCGCCCTCGCGGCCGTATGCGTTGTGGCATCATCTGAAACCACCCGCGTTCACCGGCGGCATTGACATAATCCGG
>CAVXVL010000025.1:0-54629 GCA_963765085.1 Terriglobia bacterium
TCCGCGAGCTTTCCCGGCAGGCCGCCCGAATCGAGAGCTCCTTTGCGGCGCGTCAGATCGCGCGCCTTGCGAGCCGCTTCGCGCGCGCGGGCCGCATCGATCGCCTTCGAGACAATCTTCTTCATCACCAGCGGATTCTTGTCGAAGAACTCGCCGAGCTTTTCGTTCACCAATTGAACCACGTAGCCCTGAATGTCGGAGTTGAGCTTGCCCTTGGTCTGGCCTTCGAACTGCGGCTGCGGGAGCTTCACACTCACCACGGCAGTGAGTCCTTCGCGAACGTCGTCGCCTGTAAGATTTTCCTTGACGTCTCTGAACAATCCGCCCTGCTGGCCGGCGGCGTTGATCGTGCGGGTCAGAGCGCTGCGGAATCCACTCAAATGGCTGCCGCCGTCGACCGTGTTGATATTGTTGGCGAAGCTGAACACGGAGTCCGAGTAGCTGTCGTTATACTGCATCGCGACTTCCATGGTGAGCTTGCCGTTCGGCAGGTCGCGTTCGCCTTCGAAATAAATCGGCTTGTCGTGGAGGACGTTCTTCCCGCGATTGAGATATTTGATGAACTCGGCAATGCCGCCGTCAAACCGAAACTCCTGGGCCTTCGGGGGATCTTCACGCTCGTCGGTTAGCGTGATCTTGAGAGTCTTATTAAAAACGCCAGTTCACGCAGCCCGGTGGCGAGCGTGTCGAAGTTAGTACGTCGTCACGTCCATGATGGAACCGTCGGCTTGGACGTGATCTTGGTCCCGGTCTTCTTGTTGGAAGTGCCTGTTCGGGCGAGCGGTGCCTGCGGAATACCCTTGCGATATTCCTGCTGGAAGACTCCGCCGTCGCGCCAGATTTCCAGCTCCAACAACTCCAAAAAGCGTCCCCGCAGCTCACGCCCACTCCGTGCAGTCCGCCGGAAACTTTGTAGCGGTTCGAGTCGAACTTGCCGCCGGCGCGTAATTTCGTCACCACGACCTGGGCCGCCGATACGCCTTCTTCCTCGTGCAGATCGACAGGAATGCCGCGGCCATTGTCGATGACCGTGATCGAATTATCCGCCTGGATGATTACGTTGACTTCGGTCGCATAGCCGGCGAGTGCTTCGTCGACCGAGTTGTCGACAACTTCATAGACGAGGTGATGCAGGCCCGCTTCGCCGGTCGAGCCGATATACATCGTCGGGACGCAGCCGCACAGCCTCCAGGCCTTCGATGGATCTTTGATGCTAGTTGAATCGTATGTGGACATCTTTGTTTTAACTTCGTGTGGTGTCACTTCTGTTTCGCTTCTATTTGCTGAACTTCTTCATCGACGTTGCCAAAGACGCCGATTCACTGACGCGCCCTGCTTTCTCAAATGCGCATCGGCATGATCACGTAGCGATAGTTGTCGGCCTTCTCGCCGGCCGGACGCATCTCGCCCGCGCTGTGCGGATCCTTGAAATGGAACGCGACTTGTTCGTTTGAAACGGCGCGCATAAAATCGAGAAGATATTGGGCGTTAAATCCGATCTCGACAGCCGGGCCGTCGTATTCGACCGGAATGCTTTCTTCGCTTTCACCGGTGTCGGAGACAGAAGAGTGGATCTTTACTTCTCCCGGCGCCACACGCACGCGAATCGCGCGCGAACGTTCGTCGGAAAACTGCGAAACACGTTCGATCGCCGCACGGAATTCTTCGCGATTCAGCACGACGGAATGCGGTTGATCTTTCGGCAGAACACGCTCGTAGTCTGGGAAATTGCCGGTTAGCTTGCGGCTCAGCAGCAGGCGATCGCCGATTTTGAAAAAAAGATGATTTTCATCGCCGGAGAACTTCACCGTCGCGCTTGCTGAATCGCTCGCGAGCTTCTGCAGCTCCAGCATCGCTTTCCGTGGCAGAAGTGCTCGATATGCTCCTTCCACGCCGGGCAGGTCTTCCGACGTTTCGATCATCGCCAGGCGATGACCATCCGTCGCGACCATCACCATGCCGCCTTTGCGCAGAACCAGCAGCGCTCCATTCAGCGTGAATCTCGATTCTTCCGAGGAGATCGAGAACACCGTTTTACCGATCAGCGCGCCCAGCACGCTCATCGGAATTTCGGCCAGCGGTTCCGGCATCTGCGGCAGCTCCGGAAAACTTTCGCGCGACATACCGGCTATGCGTGTCTTCGAACGCCCACTGGTCAAATTCGCCCAATGATTGTCGGCGATCTTCACGTGCACATCGCCGTCCGGCAGCAAACGCACGTAATCCAGCAAACGGCGCGCCGGAATCGTCCCCGCGCCCGCCTTCTTCACGCGAGCCGCACAGGAGCAGCGGATGCCCAGCTCCAGGTCGGTCGCTGTCAGATCGATCCGGTCGCCGTCAGCTTCCACCAGAACGTTCGACAAGATCGGAATCGTCGTCTTCTTCTCTACCACTCCCTGTGAGAGATTGAGTTCTCGCACAAGATCAGCCCTGCTGACGGTAAATTCCATGAACGAATCCTTTTTCGCTTCTCTTCCTGTTCTCTCTCAGATAAGTAAATGAATAGAACCGGAATGATAGAGCCTGTGAAACCGTTGATTTCTCTCTAAATTATAGCAAGAACGTAGGTTTAAAGATATGCCACCTTGTGGGTTACGGGAGCGTTTCGAGTGCATGAATCCGGCTTCCAGGCGTCTTGCACAGCACTCCACAGCCCGGCGATGGCAATCCCTGTGGACATTATCTACAAACCTAATGAATAGAATCGATTACACTGTGAATCAACCTGTTTAAATCCGGGTCCTTCTGCCGCAGCTTGTCGATCTTGTGCACGGAATGAAGAACGGTGGTATGGTGCTTGCCCCCGAAGACGCGTCCGATCTCAGGTAAAGACGACTGCGTGAGCTCCTTGATCAGGTACATCGCGACTTGCCGGGGATAGGCTATATTCTGTGCGTTGGTTTTCTGCTTCAACTGATTCGGCTGTAATTGAAACTTCTCCGCCACCGCCCGTATTACGGAATCCATGGTGACGCGCCGCTCCTGTCCGGGGATCAAATACTTCAAAACCTGTTGGGCCATGGGAAGATTGATCGGCGTGCCGGTGACCGACGAGTACGCGATCAGCTTCACGAGGGCGCCTTCAAGTTCGCGCACATTCGATTTGGTCTTCGTCGCGATGTAGACGCGAACGTCCTCCGGCAACACGATGCCTTCGGATTCAGACTTCTTATCGAGGATGGCCATTTTCGTCTCGAGATCGGGCGGCTGAATATCCACGATCAGGCCCCATTCGAAGCGCGATCGCAGGCGTTCGACGAGGCCAGGCGTGCTTTTCGGCGCGGAATCGCTCGAAATTACGATCTGCTTTTGATGCTCGTAGAGTTCGTTGAAGGTGTGGAAGAACTCTTCCTGAGTTCGTTCCCGGCCCGAAAGAATCTGAATATCGTCGATCAAGAGCACATCCGCCGAACGGTAATATCTATGGAACGCGGGCATGCGGTCAGACTTGATGCAGCTGATCATTTCGTTCATGAAGCGCTCGCTCGAGGTATATACGATGCGCATCGCCGGATATTGCTCCAGCAGAGAAATCCCAATCGCATGCATTAGATGGGTCTTACCCATCCCAACGCCCCCGTAAATGAACAGCGGATTGTAGCTGCGTGAGGGACTATTCGCGACCGCTCGCGAGGCCGCGTGTGCAAACTGATTGGACGAGCCCACGACGTAGGTATCAAAGCGGAATTTAGAGTTCAGTTGGCTGGTTGCCGAATGCTGGGAGAAATTCGCCGAAAAGCCGACCTGGTTATCGGAATTTTCTGGTTTGGCCGCCAATCCGTTGCGCGCCGAGTACTTGATGGTTACGACCGGGAGCTCCAGCTCACGGATCACATCGCGAACATCGTCGCTGTACTCCTGCTCCATCCATTGCTTGGTCACTAGATCCGGAACGGCTACTTCCAGCATTCCGCCATCCAACCGCTCAAAAAGCGTTCGCATGACCCAGTCTTCGTACGCTTTGGGACTCACCTTCGTGGCTAGGCGATGCTTGATAGACTCCCAGGGATTATCCGATACGTCCAATTCGCCACCCTGCCTAGCCATTTGTAAGCTCGATCCTCCAATTGCCAACTCGATACCCTCCGACACACTTTACCCACATGATTTCCACAGACTGTGGAAAACCGAATGCTACGACTTTGCTTTGGAATCGTCAGCGCCGAACCGGGAACCAGGGGGAGCTACAAAAAACGTTCCAGGCTCTTGCGGATCTTCAGCATATCACAGTTCGCCGAAGCGCAAGAAATAACTTAATGAAATTTAAAACTAGTATTTTCTATAAGTTGTGGAGCAAATAAACATTTTAAGAAGCCTCCGTTTGAGGCCCGAAACATATTTGACATTCGGTGCTTGGCGGCGCGACAATGGCACTGTTACACCCGCGAGCGGGAGTAACTCAGCTGGTAGAGTGCAACCTTGCCAAGGTTGATGTCGCCGGTTCGAATCCGGTCTCCCGCTCCAGATTCACCTTTTGACCTTCCGGGCTCAAATCCTCTCCTCTTTGGCGCGATAAGCAGGATGTATGCATGGTTTGGCGTATCTTCTGGCGGTCGTCTCCCCAATCTTTCTGCTCCCGGCCGCCGCTCAGGATTTCACCACGACCACGCTTTCCCGCCACGTTCTTACGAATGAAAGTGTGATTGCCTTGGCGAAGGCTGGCTTTGACGAACTCTTCATCGTCGAGCGAATCAGGACGTCCCGCACTAAATTCGACACAAGTGTCCCCGGACTCGTTGCCATGAAGGAAGCCGGAGTTTCCGAGGATCTCATCCGCGTGATGGCCCTCGAAGACAATCGGAGTTTCCCTACACCGCTCGAAGCCGCGCCCGCCGGAACCGTGCGGCCCGCCAGAGTCACGGTGCAGAGACAGTGGTGGGGCTTTCGCTGGGTGCGCGTTTCGCCGGGACCTCAAGCTCTACGTCCACGGTAGGAGCATCCAATGCCTGCCAGGCCGCAACCGTTATCGTCGCGGAATAATGCCCGGGTTTTAGAGCGCCTGGGTCGACGCTTACGACAACTTCATCGGCGGTCAAAGCCGACGTTTCCCGTGCCGTAAAGCCATGGCCGGGCAGTACCTTGATCCAATTCACATTTGACCGAATATTATAGGGAAGTCTGGGCCAAGTCGCAGAAATGCGGACTCTCTGTTCGCCTGCTCCGTTAAACACCAGACGGTCCGGAGAGGGAGTGATCACCGGAGCTCCCGTAACCGTAAGAGTGAACCGTTGGGCGAGCCAAGTGCACCCGTCGGACACGCGGATCGCAAAACCAAAAACACCCGTCCGAACGGGGGAGCCCGAAAAATAACCAAGCTTGGACATTTCGATGCCGGGGGGCAGTACGCCTCCCACGACCGAGTATCCAACCCCTCCGAGCGGACATGCTCCGCTAGAGCGCACCTCGAGCGGCCCAAGGGAGTAGGGCTTGTCGATGACTGCCCAGGGAAGATCTTGCGTGACGAACTGAATATCGGCGGCGTGTGCCCAAGCAGCGAGCAAGAGCAGCGCAAGTACTAAGAAATTCCTAACCCCGCACCCCGACTTCCCATGCAGAGCCGCGCCGCATCCTCCGATAGATCGAACAGTGGGAGGAACCTCCCCTGCGTACTTTCCCATGGTGACCTTCTCCATATAGTCATGCGAAGACCCCAAATATCTCCTCGGAGGATTCTCACGTGAGCGCGTTTATTGATCCGACGGCCGTTCCGATCCCGACGCCGGAAACCGGCAGCTTAGATTTGAGGATGCTCGAAACACACCTCGAAACGGCCTCCGCCCACGACGAACCAGGGCTCGCGATGTCGCTCGATACGCAGGACGACGTTCCGGGACCGTATCGTTTTACTTCCAACCCCTCGCCGGGCATTCATTCTGGGAGTGACGAAACCGTTGCCCAGAATCCGGTTCCTCGCGTGCCCGAATCGCTGGAGGACTTGGGAATTCAGCCCTCCATGATCGAGCAGTTGATCCTCAAGTTCCTCTACTTTCGCGGCGAACTCCTGGGGCGCGAGCTCGCATCCTTGCTCGGCGTCCAGTTCAGCCTGATCGACGACATTCTCGAAACCTTCAAGCGCCAGCATTTCGTCGGCGTCAAGAAATCCCTGGGCATGGGAAACATGTCCGGCATTTTCGTGCTGACCGAGGCCGGACGGAGCATCACGCGTGAATTTCTGGATAACAATCAATATGCCGGCCCGGTCCCGGTTCCGCTGGAGCAATATACGGACATGGTCCGGCGTCAGAAACTGCGCGAGCAACTGGCTGAACCCCGAAACCCTCAAGAAAGCCTTCGCCATTTGGTGGTGGAGGCCGACATTTTAGGCGCAGATTGGACCGGCCGTAAACGCGAGCGAATCGTTCTTGATCTATGGACAGCCCGGAAACGGCAAGACGGCCCTGGCGGGGTCCTTATTCCGCGTGGAAACCGAGCCCATTATATGCCGCACGCCCTCGAATGCCAGGGCAACATCATCCAGCTTTACGATCCGATTTATCACCAGAAAATCGACGATCATTACGCGGGAGTCTCGGCGCTCTCGATTCAGCTCCCTACGACGGCCGCTCGTTCAAATGCCGCCGTCCCTTCATCATCACCGGCGGCGAACTGACGCTCAGTATGTTGGACCTAAGTTTCAATTCGCACTCCAAAGTTTACGACGCACCGTTTCAATTGAAATCCAACAACGGCATTTACCTTATCGATGACTTTGGCCGGCAGCGGGCGAGCCCGCGGAAATCCTCAACCGTTGGATTGTTCCGATGGAGCGGCACGTCGACTACCTGACCTTCATCACCGGCGGGAAGATCACCGTTCCTTTCCAAGCGTTCCTCATCTTCTCGACGAACCTTCAACCTTCCCAGCTCGGCGACGAGGCGTTCCTGCGCCGCATCCGCTACAAGATGTTCTGCGCAGTCCGAAGAAACCGGAATTCCTGAATATTCTCGAACGCTACGCCGAATCGCGCTCGGTTCCGTTCCCGCCAGGCTTGGCGGAGGCTTTGATTGAAGCACTACGATGCGAGAGAAAAACACTTCCGCCGCGTCCATCCGCGCGATGTGGTTTCGCATGCGGGTCGATATTATGAACTTCGAAAGTCTTCCCATGATGTAGACCGAGGAACTCTCGATCGCGCCATGCGCAACGCCTTCGTTGAAAATGTCGACATGAACAACTAAACGATCACAGATCCTCGTGCGACGGACGTGCGGGAGTGTGAACCGTCTTTCGCGGGCGGTCGGCCCGAAGGCGTGTGGCGCTGCCGCGGCTGGTCCATTTGTACGGGATCTCGTCGGTGTCGCTGGGCAAGCGCCAATGGTCGGGATCTTTGTAATCGTAGGCTTGCGTCGGTAGGTTCAGGACCAGTGCGTCGCAGGTTCCCAGGTTTTGCAGGCCGTGCCAAACCCCGATGGGAATGACGACGAAGGCAGGCCGTGCGTCGCCCAAGTGCACTTCGTTGATCATGCCGTATGTGGGGCTTTCTTCACGGCCATCGTACAGCACGGCCTTGAGTGAGCCCTGATTGACGAACAGCCGATCGACCGTGCGCATGTGGCAACTCCATGCACCGATCGCTCCAGCGAAAAGGCGAGATTGGTAAACCTGCACGACGGGCAAGCCGGTCGGATCCCACTCCGGGCGAAAGACTTCCGTGATCACGCCGTGGTCGCGCGGCACGTGTAGCACTTCTTTAATCTGCACGCCGTCGATGGTTTTCTTCAGAAGGTGCCAATCCTCCGAAATAATTTGCGGATCTTTCTTGGCGGTCTTCATCATCCGTCGTTCGCCTCCGGAGGTCGCGCAGCTGCACTGCGGCCTCGAACCGTCCATTCGAACAATCATAACCGCTGAAAGGCGGGAAGTCATGTGAAAACGCTGGTTTATCGTTTGGAATTCGTCGCTCCTTTGAACTTCCGTATGCGACGGATGTTCGCGCCGTTATCGACGGGCTGGAGCCGCCGAACGATAAAAGACGACGCAACCAGTGCCAAAATCGCCACCGGAGATGAACCGGGATTGGGCATTCCCGAGCAGCTTTCCAAAGGCGGCGCTGACCGGAGCGGGAGGCAAATGCAAGTCCGCGGCGAGCAGCAGCTTACCCAGCTCCACGGCTTCCAGATTCTCTTCGTGAAGGATGCGTTCCGTCCACTGCGCGCTGTTCGTGACTCGATCGCTTTTTATAGATGTCCTTGCGTCCGCTGGCCGGGAATTTAACGGCCGTAAGCCGGGGAGCGCATTGAAATACAAATCCCGCCTGGTGCATGCGCTTCATAGGTCCAATTCGGGGTCCACGGAAAGCGTCCCGATCGTCTTTCCAGTCGCCGACACTTTCAAGGGCCGCCAGCCGATGCATCACCCCCGTCGGAGGCAACGACCACCCAGGTTCGTAGCGAAGCAATCCCGGAGCGGGACGCCATAATCCTTCCTTCGGCGTCAATCATGTGGACGATCGAATGGGCGACATCGGCCCCCGCGTCAATGGTAGCGATCAGTAGCTCCAGATGATGCGGCAGCCACAAGTCATCATGCCCGGAGTAGGCGATGAGCGCGCCGCGCGCCTGACGAATACCTTCGTTGTTGGGCGCGGATTGATGGCCGGTTTTTTCCGAAGGTTCATCCAGCGAACGCGGGGATCGGCTATGGCGGTCACGATCTGCTCTGAGTCGTCCGTGAACCGTCGCCGACAACCAAGAGCTCAAAGTCGCCGAAGGTTTGCCGAAGCACGCTGCCGATCGAATACGGGAGTACGCTGCTCCAGTTATAAGTCGCGATGACTACCGTCACGCGGGGCGAACAGCCGCTAGCGGACGGAGGCTCGGCATGCGGACATTGTGCTTCGCATGAGACGGAACTTCGAAGTTTGCGCGCCGCCGCACGCACAAGCATAATCGTGGTTCAACCCATCCTCCCACGCTCCTTGCTACCCTTTGGTATTGGCCAGGCTAGCTGGCAAGGAGACTTCCCCGTCGATGAATCTTCGTCAGTGGTTCGATCTTACATTCGGCCCGCGAGCCAGCCAGGAAGCTCTGGAATGGGACGGCCGCGTCTACACTTTCGGCGACATCGACGCTCGCAGCAATCGCATGGCGAGGGCGCTCCAAGCGCGCGGCTTCGTCAAAGGCGACCGGCTGTGCGTATACCTGTCGAACGGCATCGAGATGATCGATCTGTACCTCGCCTGCGTGAAGCTCGGCGTCATCTTCGTTCCGATCAATATCCTTTATCGCGACCGCGAGATGTCGCATATCCTCAGCGATGCGGAACCGAAGCTTCTGGTCACATCCAAAGAAGTTCCCGCGCTGTTGGCCGAGGCCGATGCGCAGTCGGGCGAGAGCCTGCCGGATTCGGGATGAGCGGGGATGACGCGGCCGCTCTTGTATACACTTCCGGGACCACCGGTGTGTCTAAAGGAGCCATGCTCACGCACGACAATTTCGCCGTGAACGCGATGAATCTGATCGAGGCGTGGAGGATCGTCCCGCAAGATCGGTTTTTGCTCGCCCCGCCTCTATTTCACGTTCACGCGCTGGGCAACGGCCTGCATTCGCTGGCTCTTCTCGGGATGCCGCATGCGCCTGCTGGAACGCTTCGATCATACGACGGCGATTTCTCAATTTCTCAATTTCCAGCCGACGTTGTTTTTCGGCGTGCCGGCGATGTACGTCCGGCTGCTCGATACTCCTCCCGAGCAAGCCCGCGAAATTGGCGGGACGAATGCGGCTTTTCGTGTGCGGTCGGCCCCCTTGCCGGCTCAGATTCTCGAAGAGTTCCGGGCGCTTTTCGGCCACACGATTCTGGAACGCTACGGCATGACCGAGACCATCATGAACATGTCGAATCCGTATGATGGCGAGCGGCGTCCGGGTAGCGTCGGCCTGCCCTTCCCGGCGTCGTGATCAAAATCATGAAACCAGATGGCACACTCGCAGCGGACGGCGAAACGGGCGAATTGTGGCTGAAAGGTCCGAACGTTTTCGCAGGTTATTGGGAAGGCCGGAAGCGACCGAGGCCGCATTTGTCGACGGCTGGTTCCAAACCGGCGATATCGGCGTTCGCTCGCCCGACGGCTATTACACGCTGAGCGGCCGCAAAAGCGATCTGATTATTTCCGGCGGCTTTAACATCTATCCGCGCGAGATCGAAGAATTTCTGATGGAGCAGCCGGAAGTGGCCGAAGCCGCTGTCGCCGGCGAAGCGGACCGCGTGCGCGGCGAGATTCCCGTCGCATATGTGGTGTGGCGTGAGGGCGTGGCGCAGAACCCATCGGAGCTCGAAACCCGGTGCCGCGAAAAGCTCGCCTCGTTCAAGGTTCCCCGCCGATTTGAGGCGCTCGATAAACTTCCGCGCAACGCGCTTGGAAAAGTCCAAAAGCATCTCCTATGTCCCGCGTCCTAATGGTCACGCCGGAGGCGGCGCCGTATGCGAAAACCGGCGGTCTCGCGGACGTACTCGGGGCCTTGCCCGCGGCGCTGACCGCGATTGGAGAAGAAGTCGCGGTGGTCCTGCCGCGTTATGCATCGGTGAACATCCCGAACGCCGAACGGATCTGGAATGCGTTGCCCGTGGACGCCGGTCCGCACCGTTTCACGGTCGCCATCGACCAGGTGATCGACCGTGGAGTGCGCTATCTATTCGTTGATTGCCCGGAACTCTACGGACGTCCCGGCATTTACGGCGAGCAAGGCGTAGACTATCCGGACAATCATCTGCGCTTCAGCGTTTTGAATCTGGCGGCAATCGGAGTCGCGCGGGACATTTTCCGCCCTCGGATCTTTCACGGTCACGACTGGCCGGCGGGGCTCCTCGGTCCCTATTTGCGCGAGGTCTTCAACCACGATCCGACATTTTTCGGCACGAAATTCATGCTTACGCTTCACAACGTCGGCTACCAGGGATTGTTTCCCACCTCTGTGATTGGCGACATCGGCCTGGATTCCAAGCTGCTGCATCCCGGTGGATTGGAATTCTGGGGTCGTTTGAATTTTCTGAAGGCCGGCATCGTGTGGGCGGACGCGATCACGACCGTCAGTCCGACCTACGCGAAGGAAATTCAAACGCCTGAGTTTGGGTACGGCCTGGACGGTCTGCTTCTCGACCGAGCCGACATCGTCCACGGAATCCTGAATGGCGCGGACTACGACGAGTGGGACCCGCGCATGGATTCCCTCCTCGCGGCGAACTATTCATCCGAAGATATTTCCGGAAAGTGGCTGGCGAAGAAAGCCCTGCTCGAAGAATTCCATCTTCCGATTGAAAAATCGAGGCCCGTGATCGGGATCGTCTCGCGCTTCGTCCATCAGAAGGGATTCGATATGCTCGGCCCCGTCGTTCCTCAACTGATTGACGACTTGGCCGAGGATTTCACGATCGTTGCATTGGGCTCCGGCGAGGCAGCTATCGAACAGGATTTCCGCAACATGGCGGCCGCGTATCCCCGCCATTTTGCCTTGCAGATCGGCTACGACCACGCACTTTCGCACCGCGTCATCGCGGGCTCCGATATGTTCCTGATGCCGAGCCTCTACGAACCTTGCGGCCTCGGACAGATCTACGCCTTGCGTTACGGAACTGTGCCGATCGTCCGCGCCACCGGCGGCCTGGACGACACCATCGATGAGACCACCGGATTTAAATATCAAGACCAGACGCCGGAAGAACTACTCCAAGCGATTCGCGCCGCGTTGGATGCGTGGAAAGATCCCGCCGCCTGGCGCGCGCGGATGCTTCGCGGAATGAGGAAAGATTTCTCCTGGGACGCCTCCGCCCTTGAATACCAAAAGCTCTATCGCAGCCTATAGTTACGGCTGATTTCAAGCGCGCCCCGAAACCGCTCAGCCCGGCGCGAGTTGCATCCACGGGGGCCCATTTAGCATCATAAGAAGCGCGACTTGAAACATTCCCACTGAAGCACGGAGAAAGAAAAGATTTTTATGGCCGGCACCAACACGCTGAACTTTACCGATAACGCATTCGATGAGGACGTCCTTAACTCGGAGGTCCCGGTGCTGGTCGATTTCTGGGCGCCGTGGTGCGGACCCTGTCGCGCGATGTCACCGACGGTAGACGCCGTCGCCGACGAGTACACCGGCAAGTTGAAGGTCGGTAAGCTCAATACCGACGATAACCCCGGCACCGCCGCGCGTTACCAGATTCGCGGCATCCCGACGCTGCTGCTCTTCAAGGGCGGCAAAGTGGTGGATCAACGCGTCGGCGCCATGGGCAAACCCGACGTGAAGAAGATGGTCGATCCGCACGTCGCGTCGTAATCAGCGGTTTATTCCGCGAACAACGCACCGAGAACGTCGAGCACGGCCGCCGCTTGAGAGACCGATAGTTTACCGAGGCGTTTGACGAGCCGGGTTCGATCTCCCGTGCGGATCTGATCCAATACAATCTGCCCGCGCTTTCCCTGAAAAGTGCAGGCGACCCGCGTTGGATAAGGCCGACCTTTCGTCGTCATCGGAGCGATCATCACGGTTTCCAGGTGCAGGTTCATCTCGTCGGGAGAAACGACGACGCATGGACGCGTCTTACGAATTTCCCGTCCAATTGTCGGATCGAGTTCGACCAAGAAAATTTCGAAGCGCGCAACCATTCAGAAAGTGCTAGCCAGCGCCGCTGCTACCACTCCCACTCCGTTTCATCCCAGTCGCTTGGCCCGACTTCGTCCAACAATCGGTCGTCGCCGCGCTCGTTCATGGCAGCGAAGGCCTTTTCCCAGCCCGCGCGGGGCTGATCGGCCGCGACGATCACGACTTTGTCCCGCAACCCGGCTTGTTCCAGAAAAGCCTTCGGGATCCGCACGCCGCGCGAGTTGCCGATCTGAACCAACTCGGTCTTCATGATTACATTGTAATTACTTCGATCGCCGGGTCAAGCGGATCAGGCCGTCACCGCTCCCTGCGACGCTGAGCCGACCAGCTTCACATATTTGCTGAACACGCCCGACGTGTATTTCGCGGCCGGAGCCGTCCACGCGGCTTTGCGTTTGGCCAATTCTGCGGGGCTGACCTCCAGCTCGACCGTGCGAGTCTCGACGTTGATATAAATGCTATCGCCGTCGTGCACCAGTGCGATCGTTCCTCCGACTGCCGCTTCGGGAGCCACGTGCCCGATGGAGAAACCGCGCGTCGCGCCACTGAAACGTCCATCCGTGAGCAGCGCTACTTCGCCGACCAGCCCCGCGCCGGCAATCGCGCCCGTGACGCCGAGCATCTCCCGCATCCCCGGACCGCCGCGAGGGCCTTCGTAACGAATCACGATCACGTCGCCCGGTTTGATGGTGCCGCTGGTGACGGCCTTCATTCCGTCCTCTTCGCGATCGAAAACCCGCGCCGGTCCGCGATGCTCCTTGCGATCTGTACCGGCCACTTTAATCACACAGCCTTCGGTCGCGAGGTTGCCCCTCAGGATCACCAGGCCACCGGTTTTCTTGAGGGGATTATCCAGCGGGCGAATCACCTTCTGTCCCGCTGTTTCCTTCGCATCCGACGCCTCCTCGGCGAACGTGCGTCCGGTCACTGTTTTTGCATTCCCGTGCACATAACCGCCGTCGACCAGACGCTTCGCGACCACCGGCCAACCGCCCGCTTGGTCGACATCATAGGCGACGTAGTTTCCGCCGGGCTTCAGATCGACTAATAGGGGCGTGCGCGCGCTGATGGTCTGGAAGTCTTCGATGTTTAACTCAACGCCCGCGTCCTTCGCCATGGCGAGCAGATGCAGCACTGCATTGGTCGAGCCACCCGTCGCCGCCACCGACGCGATCGCGTTTTCGAACGCTTCACGAGTGGCGATATCGCGCGCTTTGCGCTCGTTCTTCACCGCATCCATGATCACTTCGCCGCAGCGGAACGCGACCTGATGTTTACGCGGATCCACCTGGGGAACCGACGCGGTATTCATAGGAGATAGCCCGATCATTTCCATGACGGTCGCCATCGTGTTGGCCGTATACTGGCCGCCGCACGCGCCGGCGCCGGGACAGGCCGCATTTTCGATGGCCAGGAAATCCTCGTCGGAAAGCTTGCCCGCGGCGTTCGCGCCGACGGCCTCGAACACGTCGAGGACGGTCAGATCGCGCCCTTTGTAATGGCCGGGCATGATCGTTCCGCCGTACATGATGACGCCGGGAATGTTCAACCGCAACAGCGCCATCGCCGCGCCGGGAATGGTTTTATCGCACGCCACCAACGCCACGACGCCGTCAAACATATGACCGCGCGCGACGAGTTCGATGGAGTCGGCAATTAAATCGCGGCTGACGAGCGACGCTTTCATGCCTTCCGTACCCATGGTGACGCCGTCGCTGATCGCGATCGTGTTGTACTCCATGGGCGTTCCACCGGCCGCGCGAATGCCTGCTTTCACGTGTTCGGCGAGCTCGCGCAGGTTGTAATTGCATGGCATGGTTTCGATCCACGTGTTGGCGACGCCGATGATGGGCTTCTTCAAATCCTCGTCGGTGAAGCCGATGGCCTTCAGCATGGCGCGCGCGGGGGCGCGGTTCGGCCCCTGAGTGATGGTGTAACTGTTCAGTTTCATTGGGTGAAATTCCATGGTATCGAATCGAGTGGCGCGCGGCACGGGAACTCAGTCGGCAGCGGCAATCCTTTCGTATCGGGAGCCCCCACTTACAACGAAGCGCGGCGGGCGGGCGAGAAAGCTTGTGGTATCATTCCTTCGGTTTGACACTCTTGGCCGCGGGGAGGGACGGAGATGAAACCAAGTAGGCTCGCACTGGCGGGAGGCTGCCTCGCGTTCGTCGGGCTATTTCTGATCGGCGCGACCCCCGCGCTGGCGCATCACTCCTTCGGCGCGGAATACGACGGCGACAAGCCGATGACGCTCACGGGCGTCGTGACCAAAATCGAGTGGACGAACCCGCACACCTTTGTCCACTTGGATGTCACCGACAAAAACGGTGTTGTTTCCAGTTGGAAATTTGAGGGTTATCCGCCCAGTGTCTTGATCCGTAATGGCTGGAGGCGCGACGTGACCATGAAAATAGGGGACACCGTCACGATTTTTGGATGGCGCGCCAGGGACAATACGAATTCGGTCCATTCGAGAACCGTTACTTTCAAGGACGGGAAAAAGCTGGAGGCGGGACCTCCCGCCGGCAACGGCGACGGGGGCACCACGCCCGCTCCCGTGATTCCTTGACCCGGCATTGGTTCGGAGGTTTCCCCGTGACGAAGCGATCTCTCACTCCCACCGCAATTAGCTTCCTGGCGATTTTCATGATCGCGAATCTATCGGGCCAGACTGTTGGCTCTTCCCCGAAAAGCCTGCCGCCTGTGCCCCGCACCGCCGATGGCAAACCGGATTTGAGCGGAGTCTGGCAGCCCGGCAGCGACCGCGCCGGAACCTGGGAAGAAGCAAATCAAGGCGTCGGAGTTCCCGAGCCCGGCTCGCACGCGACCAGCGTGACGACCGGTGGACCCCCGCCTTATCAGCCGTGGGCCGCGCAGAAAGTTCTGGACTCCATCAAGCTTCGCCGCGTCGATGAACCGGTTGCCCGCTGCATCCCCCAATTGGATTTGCCCGGCATGGCCCTCTATCCCGTCCAGTTCGTTCAGAACGCCAACACCCTCGTGATCCTGATCGAGCCGCGCCACAATTTTCGCATCGTCCCGCTCAACGCCAAACATCCCGATGACATGGATCCCTCCTACGTCGGCGATTCCGTGGGGCGCTGGGAAGGCGACACCCTGGTCGTCGACGTAGCGGGCTTCAACGAGCAAATGACCGGTGTAAGCATCCATAGCGACGCCTATCACGTGATCGAGCGTTTCACGCGGGTGGACTATAACACCATCAATTACGAAGCCACGATCGACGACTCCAAAGTGCTCGCGAAGCCGTATACCATCCACAGCAAGATCATGCTGCGCCCCGGCACGCGAATCCGGGAATATGTTTGCGAGGAAAACAATCAGGCGCCGGAACGCTTCGAGCAATTGCTGAAAGAAGATCTCGTCAAGAGAAAATAATCCGCCGGTTTTCGCCTAAGCGCGAATCACTCTACCTCGCTGCGATAGGATGAAGCAGGATTGCCCGAAACAGCGAGTCTCGAAAAAATCGACCGCGGTGAAGAACTTCGCCGTGACGGTGTCGTCATTCGCACCTGGGATCTGCGCAAGACGTACTCCATGGGCGGCGAAGAGATTCACGCCGTCGCCGGCATCGATCTTGTGATTCGCCGGGGAGAATACGTCGCCATCATGGGACCTTCCGGTTCCGGTAAATCGACGTTGATGAATCTGATCGGCTGCCTGGATTCGCCGACCAGCGGCTTGTACTATCTCAACGGCCATTTAGCGAGCCAGATGAGCGACGCCGAACTCGCGCGCGTCCGCAATCGCGAAATCGGATTCGTTTTTCAAACTTTTAACTTGCTCGCCAGATCGGACGCTCTGCAGAATGTGGAACTCCCGTTGGTCTACGCGGGCGTGAAGGCGCGGGATCGCCACGAGCGCGCGCTGGCAGCTCTGCGCGCGGTGGATCTCGAAGCGCGCATGCATCACAAGCCGAATGAACTATCGGGAGGCCAGCGTCAGCGCGTCGCCATCGCTCGTGCGCTGGTGAATCAGCCTTCTCTGCTGCTGGCCGATGAGCCCACGGGGGCTCTCGACACGGCGACGGGCAATGAGATCATGGCCCTTTTCGCTCGCCTGCATCGCGAGGGCAACACGATCGTTCTCGTGACGCACGAGCATGACATCGCCCTGCATGCGCACCGGATCATTCATATGCGCGACGGAGAAATCGAAAGCGACGAACCGGTCCGCCAGCCCCATGCTTGAGCGGGGCTTACCACGCGGAGCAATATTTATTCGGGTTGACGGCGCTTCCACTCGAAGAGCATGACGCCGGCAGCCACGCTGACGTTGAGCGAGGCGATGCCGCGGCCCATCCCGCCGGCCATGGGAATCCGCACCAGAAAATCGCAGTTCTTGGCGACGTTCTGGTGCAAGCCGCTTCCTTCAGCGCCGAGGACAATGGCCGAGGGTTTGGTGAACTCCACCTGGTCGTAACGTTCTTTCCCGCTCTCGTCGAGGCCATAGATCCAGTACCCGTGCTCCTTCAAATCTTCGAGCGCGCGCGCGGTATTATCACGCGAACCACCGGAAGATATGCGAGCGCACCGGAAGCCGCGCGCGCAACGGTCTCCGTCAGCCCGGCGGCGCGGCGCTCCGGGATCACGATGGCGGCGGCTCCAGCTGCGTGCGCCGTGCGGACGATCGCGCCTAGGTTGTGCGGATCTTCTACGCCATCGAGCACCACATGCAGCCCGCCGGCGGCCATGGTGTCTCGTCGAGGGTCGAATATTGCTCGGCCGCTCCGATAGCCGACCACGTCCTGATGCTGCGCTCCACTCGGCGCGCGATCCAATTGTTCGCGCGGTTCGAAACGGACGGGGATTTTGCGCTCGCTGCACAGAGTCACCAGTTCCTCTATGCGCGGACCGCCCGCCCTTTCGCGATCATGACTCGATCGAGCGGCCTCCCGGCGCGCAGGGCTTCACGGACGGGATGGATTCCTACTAGCAGGGACACTATGATAAGGGTACGTCATCACGATGGTGAGACATCAGTGGTGCTACCTTCATGAACGCGCAAGACGATATTCCCGTCGAACCTTCTCAGGAGATCCCGGATAAGCTGTATTTCCGGATCGGCGAGGTAGCGCGGCTGGCCGGAATCAAGCCCTACGTGCTGCGCTTCTGGGAAACGGAGTTTCCCGGGCTCGGTCCCAAGAAATCGGGCACTGGCCACCGCCTGTTCCGTCGCAAGGACGTGGAACAGGTGCTCGAAATCAAGAGTCTCCTTTATGAGCAGCGCTTTACGATCGAAGGCGCCCGCAAGCATTCTGGACAACGGCCCAAGCCGGAAGAGGTTCGTCCGGCCGGCCGGCGCTCCGGTCCTAAGAAGACGCAGACCAGCCTATTCGCGCCCGATCCCTCGCCGCTGCTCGAAGATGTTCGTCGCGAATTGCGCGCGTTGGCCGATATGTTGAAATAATCCCGGCGTCTGTTCGCCGTCCGCGCGTTTCCTTTGCGCGTATACCTGCGTTTCCTCATAGACCCCTCCCCTGTTCCGATAAGGATTATGCCGGGCAGTGTACGGCAACTTATGATCCCGTTAACGCGCATCAATCGTCTTCCCCTGGTGCTGAACTCGGATCTGATCGAGCATCTGGAATCCACACCCGACACCGTCATCAGCCTGACCAACGGACAGAAGCTGGTGGTGCGCGAAAGCGTGGAAGAGGTGGTCAAGCGGGTGATCGAGTTCCGGCGTTCGATCCAAGTTCCGAGTTTCCCCCCGATCCCTATGGATGAAGAACGGAGCGCGAAAGAAGCAGGGCAGGTTTCGAAGGCGAGGGCCAAACCAGACATCGCGACCATCGCCGGTATCCTGGTCGCGCTGTTCGGCATTCTAGGCGGCCTGCTGATCGAAGGCGGCAAAATCCGGGACATCGCGCAGGTGACGGCGGCCCTCATCGTCCTGGGAGGCACAATCGGGGCGGTCATGGTTTCGACGCCGATGAATGTCCTCGTGGGAGCGGCCGGAAGACTGAAGGGCGTTCTGCTGGACTCCACTTTGCCGAATCATGCGCTGGTGGAGGAACTCATCGGGTATGCAACGAAGGCGCGCAAACAGGGATTGGTATCGCTGGAGCAGCAGGCCCTCGAAATTGTAGATCCCTTTTTGTCGAAGGGGCTGAACCTCGCCGTGGACGGCACGGACATCCAGGAGATTCGCAAAATGCTGGAACTGGAAATCGATCTTTGCGAGCATCACGCCGATGCGGAGGCCAAAGTTTTTGAAAACGCGGGCGGCTACGCTCCGACGGTCGGGATTATCGGCGCGGTGCTCGGGCTCATTCAGGTGATGAAGAATCTGGCGAACATCGACGAGGTGGGCCACGGAATAGCGGTCGCGTTCGTCGCCACGATTTACGGCGTCGGCCTGGCGAACCTGCTCCTTTTTCCCGCGGCGACGAAGATAAAAGCCCGCGCCCGCATGGAGACGCATCGCCGGGAACTGATCCTCGAAGGGAGCTGCGGAATCGTCGAAGGGCTGAATCCGAAACTGATTCGCCAAAGCTCGAAGCGTACACGCACGGAACCCTGAACCGCAAACCGACGAAGGGCTGCCAGAGCAGCGAAAGCGCGCCGAAGGCCGAAACGCCGATCGCCGCGAACGTCATGATCACATGGCTCGCAAAAAGACCGCTGAAGAGCCTGCAAACCACGAGCGATGGTTGGTATCCTACGCCGATTTCATTACGTTGCTGTTCGCTTTTTTCGTCGTGATGTTCGCTACCTCGCAGGCGGATAAGGGGAGGGCCCAGCAGGTTTCCGAGTCCGTGAAGAAAGCGTTGGACGGAGAAAAGATGAGCGCCGTGATCGCAGCCGTGCTGGGAGGTACGGTCGACAATCGCGGCCAAGGGAGCGCGCAGATGCATGGACCGGGAGGCGAAACGCGTAAGGTTTCGGAAAAACCCGAAAAGAAAGACGACAAGCTCGCGGAGTTGATTCCGTCTTTGCAGGTTCTTTCAAAAGAATTGAAAACGGAAATCGAAGCCGGGAAAATCCAAATCACTATGGAGCCGCGAGGATTGGTGGTGAGCTTCAAACAGGCGGCCTTGTTCCCTTCGGGCGAAGATGCGATCGCTCCTGAAGCGACGCCGAGCCTCGAAAAAGTGGCCGGGGCCATCATCCAAATTCCCAATCCGGTGCGCCTCGAAGGGCATACCGATTCGCGGCCGATCAGCACCAAGCGGTTTCGCAGTAATTGGGATCTGTCGAGCGCACGCAGCATCGCACTTTTGGAAATTCTCACCACGCGATTCAACGTGCCTCCCGGTCACATTTCGATCGCGGGCTACGCGGATACGGCGCCGATGGATTCCAATGAGACGGAAGAGGGTCGCGCGCGGAATCGCCGCGTGGATATCGTGATCCTCAACGAGAAGGGCGTGATCGGCGAGCCGGGAAAGAACGGCGACGCGGCGTCCGATTCCATCCAGCACAAGTAGTTGGGAATAAGTTCCGTCCTCACAGCTTTTCGCGCGGTCATGATAGACTGCGCCCATGCGGTTATCGTTCTGGGCATTTTCCACGTTGATTTCGGCTGCCTTGTGTGCGGCTGCGCCTTCGGGCGAAGCGGTCTATAAGCAGCGCTGCGCCGGCTGTCACGATCAAACCAATCCGCGCATTCCCCCACGCACGGCGCTGAATCAGATGCCGTCGGAGCGCATTCTGCGGACGCTCGATTTCGGCGCGATGATGACGGTCGCCTATCCCATGGCTCGCGAGGATCGTCAGGCGGTCGCCAAGTATTTGGGCACGACGGCTCCGGCGCTTTCGCTTCCTCCGGGCGCGTATTGCCCCGATCGCAGCGTCAAGGTCTCGAATTCTCCGAAATTCGTGTGGAACGGCTGGAGCACGGGATCGAACAACGCGCGTTATGTTCCGGCGGAAACGGCCGGGCTCAGTATCGATCGGGTGCGCGGCCTGAAGTTGAAGTGGGCCTTTGGATTCGATGGCGATATCACGGCGTTCTCGCAGCCCACCGTGATCGACGGACAGGTGTTCGTCGGCAGCGCCGGCGGCGTGATCTACGCGCTGCGATCGGAAAGCGGCTGCGTGCAGTGGACCTATCAGGCGAATGGTCCCGTGCGGTCTTCGGTGCTCGCGCAACCGCTCGGGAATAAACATGCGCTTCTGTTCGGAGATCAGACGGGCTGGTTCTATGCGCTCGAAGCGGAGACGGGCAAGGAGATCTGGAAAAGAAAGATCGAGGAGCACGATGCCGCGCGGCTGACGGCGACGCCGGTTGCGTATAAAGGCATCGTCTACGTTCCCATCGCGTCGTGGGAGGAAACGCGTTCGCTCGATCCGACGTATGTGTGCTGTACATTTCGCGGCAGCATCATCGCCCTGGACGTGCGCGATGGGAAGCAGGTATTCAAGTCCTTCATGGTGACGGAGACTCCCAAACAAACGGGGACCACCAAGCGAGGAATCGCACAGTTCGGGCCTTCGGGCGCGGGTGTGTGGGCGACACCGACGCTCGATGAAAAGCGCGGGCTGTTGTACATTGCGACCGGCGATAACTATTCGACGCCGGCGACTTCCATGTCCGATGCGATCGTCGCGATTCAGCTCGGCACCGGGAAGGTCGTGTGGGCGAAGCAAACGCTTCCTGGCGATGCCTACAATTCATCGTGCGGCACGAACAAGGAACTTTGTCCCGAGGAAGATGGTCCGGACTACGATTTCGGTTCCTCGGCGATCCTTACGAAGCTCCCCAACGGTCGCGATGTTCTGTTGGCCGGTCAGAAATCGGGCATGGTGTACGCGCTCGATCCCGAGAAAAAGGGCGAGATTCTGTGGCAGGCACGCATTGCGACGCGCGGTCCTAACGCGGGGCCGTCGGTAGGAGTTCAGTGGGGTATGGCGAGTGACGGACAAAAAGTCTATGCGGCCACTTCGGCGTCGGGCAGGACGCCTCCCAAAGATCCGCTGGATATTCGCCGCAATATTCTCGATCCGAAGCAGGGCGGCGGTTTGACGGCGCTGCGGATCTCCGATGGCGGAAAGGTTTGGTTCGCGCCGCCAATTCTTTGCGCGGACGACGCTCCTTCGGGATGCAGCCCCGCGCAATCGGCTGCTGTCACCGCGATCCCAGGCGCGGTTTTCTCGGGATCGATGGACGGCCACCTGCGCGCCTATAATTCCGAAGACGGCAAAGTTCTATACGACTTCAATACGGTGCGCGAGTTCACCACGGTCAACGGAATGAAAGGGCGAGGCGGTTCGATGGACGGCCCAGGTCCCGTGGTCGTCGGCGGCATGGTGTTCGTGAATTCCGGTTATTCGCGTTTCGGAGGGATCTCCGGAAACGTGTTGTTGGCTTTCGCGCCCTAAGCGGTCCCCTAAAGTCTGTTCGCGTATAGAACGATGAAGCTCATGAAGGGGTCGGAAACAAGGAGCGGCTCCACCCTCTCTAGTACATAGAGTTTCCGCAGATCGGATTTGTTCGGAGGATTCGTGTCGTGTAGCGAATCTTTTTTTCTGCCCCGCGGCAAATCGTTAAAATAAGGACGGCATGATCGCAAAAGTTCGTAAGGCGGTATTCCCCGCGGCCGGGCTCGGCACGCGCTTTCTCCCCGCAACCAAGGCGCAGCCCAAGGAAATGCTGCCGGTGGTCGACAAGCCTCTCATTCAGTATGGCGTCGAGGAGGCGATGCAATCCGGCGTACAGAACATCATCATCGTGACGGGGCGCGGAAAGAGCGCCATCGAAGATCACTTTGATGTAAGTTTCGAACTCGAACATTTGCTCGAAACGCGGCACAAGCGAGAACTGCTCGCGACGGTCCGCGCGATCTCCGACATGATCGATATTTCTTATGTGCGCCAGAAGGAGGCGTTGGGGCTCGGGCATGCCGTGCTGCGCGCGCGGGAATTGGTGGGACACGAGCCTTTCGCCGTGGTTCTCTCCGACGACGTAATCGATGGCGAGACACCGTGCCTTCGGCAGCTGCTCGACGTTTATGAGTTTTATGGCGCACCGGTCGTGGCGCTCATGGAAGTGCCGAAGGAAAACATTTCCGCCTACGGCGTGGTCGATGCCGAGCCGGTGGCGCACAACGGCGGCCGCGACCGCCTCTATCGCATCCGCAATCTGGTCGAAAAGCCTAAGGCCGACGACGCGCCTTCGAACCTCGCGATCATCGGGCGCTATGTGCTGACGCCGGAAGTTTTCAGCTCGCTCGAAGCCGTGGAGCCCGGCAGCGGAGGCGAGATTCAGCTTACCGACGGACTGAAGCACGCGCTGCGGAGCCGTCCCATTTACGGTTATCGCTTCGAAGGGAAACGCTACGACGCCGGCGACAAGCTCGGATTTCTCGAAGCTACTGTCGAATTCGCATTGAAGCGGCAGGACCTCGGCGGCCCGTTTCGCGAATATTTGAAATCGCTGAAGTTGTGAACCAAACGATAAAATCCGCGTGCGTCCCGCGAAAAAGATCCGGCGGGTATTTTCCATTCCGGATGTGGCCGGTGTTATGGCTCGCCGCCGCGTTGCCTGGATTTTCGCAAACCGCACTTCCGGGTTCGACAACGCCGAAGACTTTCGTCGAGCAGGTGATGACGTCGTTATCGGCGGGCAGCGAAACCGGCGCCTTGCAGCAACTGCGTGCCTATCGCTCCACAAAAGGCGTCACCCCCGAGTACTTGGAAGCCGAGAGTTGGCTCGCCCGCGCCGAATACATCAGCCATCGCTATCCGCAGGCAGCCCAGTATGGGCAGGAGACGTACGATCTCTCGATCGGGCTTCTCAAGAGCCGCCCTCTCGATCGCGAGCCGCATCTGTCAACGGCGCTGGGTGCGTCCATCGAAGTCTTGGCCGATGTTCTTGCCGCGCAGGGACGCCGCGCCGAAGCGGTTTCGTATTTAGAGCAGCAGGAAACGATGTACGCGGCGACTTCGATTCGTCCGCGCATTCGCAAAAATCTCTTGTTGCTGACGCTCGAAGGCAAACCCGCGCCTCCGCTCGAAGGCGTCGTAATCCCGAAGGGACAACCGGCGCTGGTCTTTTTCTGGGCGCATTGGTGCGGCGACTGCAAGACCGACATTCCGATTCTCGCGCGCATCAAAGCGGAATTCGCGTCCAAGGGTTTGAAGATGATCTTTCCCACGCAGAAGTACGGCTACGCAGCCGGCGGTGTGGACGCGACTCCTCCCGTGGAGCTTGCCTATATTCAACGCGTGCGCGAAGCGCTCTACGGAGGGTTGATGGAAGGTCCGACGATCGTGAACGAAGCCAACTTCACGCGCTACGGGGCCAGCACCATACCCACTTTCGTCCTCATCGATCGCCTAGGCATCGTGCGTTTATACCATCCCGGGGTGATGACGTATGACGAGCTTCACGCGGCGATTCAGCGGGTGTTCTAGCCATCTGCCTCCCCGCGTCCCTGAGGCTAGGGCAAACCAAAACGATCTGCGACTTGAATATTTTGTACCGCTCCATAACTGTCGCGGCTCGGCAGAAAGTGATTGCGGGCGGGAAAATTTCGAGCTACCAGAGCGATCGAGCGGGAATCGATGAACGACGATTGGGAAGACGACCGGCTCCGCCACATTCGCCGGACGCATCGAAATTCCGACGATACAAATAAAAACGGCCCCGATTGCTCGGGGCCGGTCAGTCAAAACTCGCTATTGCGAGCCCGATAGCTACTTCTTTTTCTTAGCAGCAACTTTCTTCTTCGGGGCCGCTTTCTTCTTGGTTGCGTTCTTCATTCGATTGTTTCTCCCTTTACATCAGAATTCGCGCTACTCATAAGAGAGCGCGGTCGTGTCCCCTTTATAAGG
The DNA here is from genome assembly GCA_963765085.1 of Terriglobia bacterium. Classification (GTDB taxonomy): domain Bacteria; phylum Acidobacteriota; class Terriglobia; order Bryobacterales; family Bryobacteraceae; genus Palsa-187. The sequence continues at coordinate 24,398 of CAVXVL010000025.1, forward strand.
TGGTTGCATAAGAATGTCAAGAAAAAAATGACGCATCGCATCGCGAAGCGCGTCGACGGCGAACGACGTGCAAGTCGTTTTTCACGCAAAAACAAAAAAGAGTAGAATTGTTTTTAAGAGAAATGCTCTTCCGAAGGCCTGTTCATGCGGGTTCGGCGTTGGTGATCGCATTCGCGGCGATCGCCGCGAGTTGCAGTCATCCACGTGCGCGCGCGGTTGTCGCTCCGCCGCCCGCGCGCATCGGAATGACGGAGACGGGCGTCGCGAGTTGGTACGGCGTCCCCTATCACGGGCGGCAAACAGCGTCGGGCGAAATCTACGACATGTACAAGCTCACCGCCGCGCATCGCAATCTGCCGTTTCAAACCTGGGTGCAAGTGGAAAATCTTACCAACGGCAAGCGCGTCGACGTTCGCATCACCGATCGCGGACCGTTCGTGCACGATCGCATCATCGATCTCTCGCAGACCGCGGCGGATCAGATCGACATGCTCCGTCCCGGCACCGCGCGCGTTCGTCTCACGGTGATCGCGCGACCCGCGACGCTTCCAGAAATTTCCCGTCCCGAATCTCGCCGTACGATTCCATCGGCTCCCGTGCCAACTGCTCCTCCGTCCACTGCTCCGTCTCCGACGATACCGGCGCCGACCCAAATACCTCCGCCTCTCGTCAATCCTTCGCCGATCGACTCTTCTCCACCGCAGCCGCTGGGGTCCGCACCGTCGACTCCGCTTGCCGCGATGCCACTCTACGCCGTGCAAGCGGGAGCCTTCACCGACCGCGAGCACGCCGAAGCTCAACGCGAGAGAATGTCGGTGGAATTTATGGACGCGCGCACGATTTTGGATACGACACGCAATCCTCCGCTGTGGCGGGTACTCGTCGGACGCGAGATGACCATGGACGAAGCGAACGAGCTGGCCGGAAGGGTTCGCACGGAAGCGGGAGCCGGATTCGTCGTTCCTGAGCCAGGACCTTCCCCCCAATAGAGGGTAGGCCATACCCCAAATTACTTAAGCCATTCTCCCGATGAGCGGGTCTTGAGGAAGTTTCCGATCCAACGTAGAGTTTAAGTGCGCTCAACACACTACGTTAAGAGTCCCCCATGCTTTCGAACCTCGAAGAAACTCGCCACGTACTTGTCGGACAGTCTTCCCGGACCCGTCAAGTGCTCCGTCTGATCGAGAAACTCGGGAAATGCCGCTGGCCCGCCTTGCTGCTTGGCGAGACGGGAACCGGCAAGGAGGTGGTCGCGCGCGCCATCCATAATATAGGTCCGCAAAGTCCGTTCGTCACCATCGATTGCTCGGCGATGGTCGGGCCGCTGATGGAAAGCGAGCTCTTCGGCCACGTGAAGGGCGCGTTCACCGGCGCGGCGACGACCAAGATCGGGCTGATCGAGGCGGCGAATGGCGGGACGGCCTTCTTCGACGAGATCGGCGAGCTTCCGCTCGATCTGCAGGCGAAGCTCCTGCGGGTGTTGCAGGAAAAGGAATTCCGTCCGGTCGGGTCGCTCACCAGCCGGCGGTCGGATTTCCGCATCATCGCCGCGACGAATCGCGACCTGGCCAAGGAAGTGGAGAAGGGAACTTTCCGGCGCGATCTGTATTTTCGCCTGAATGTCATCAACATTCGCCTTTCGCCGCTGCGCGAGCGCAGGGAAGATATCCCCGCCCTCATCAACCATTTCGTGGAGCGCGTGGGGGGGAACTACTCGCTGACCGCGGAGACGCTGGAAGTTCTGCTCTCCTACGAATGGCCCGGCAACATTCGCGAGCTGGAGAACTGCGTCCAGCATATGGTGGCGATCAACTCCGGGCCGCTGCTGCACGTCGCCGATCTGCCCTCGAACCTGCAGAATCATCTGGTCGAGAAGAAATCGCAATATTTGATGGCCGCCGCCGGCGCGGGATCGCGCGCGGCGCAAGCGGATTCCGGCGAATCGCCTTGCGCACTCGCGCCCGTTCCCACAGTAGTTCCTTTGGCCGAGCTCGAACGGCGGGCGATTCTGAACGCGCTCGAATATACGCGGGGCGATCGAGCGGTCGCCGCGCATCTGCTTGGCATCGGCCGCACGACGCTATATCGCAAGTTGAAGGAATACGAACTGGTGAGTTAGCTCGTCCCCGAATATCTTGAGAGCCTTTCCCCCTCGCGCGCACTATCTATCTGCAATGAATGTGCGCGTTCTAGTGGCGACCGCGAGTTCCGACGAGATCCTGTTTCTGCAGGAAGTTCTCGAAGATATCCAAACCGGGCGGTATTGGCGCGGATGGGTCAGCATCCATGTGCTCATGGCGATGTCGTTGGATGACGCCGTCGCGGTGCTGACGAATGAAGCCGTGGACGCCGTGGTGTTCGATCTGGAGCTGTGCGGCGGACGCGCGCTCGATGGGTTCCACCAGCTGCAAACCGCAGCTCCCCACACACCCGTGATTCTGATCGCCGATGAGGAAAATACCGAGGCGGCCGTCCGCCTGCTGCGCGAGGGAGCCCAGGACTTCTTGATCGCCCGCTCGCTGGACGCAGGTCCATTGGCACACGCGTTGGGCACCGCGATCGAGCGTCACCGGCTTATCGCCAGTGCGAACGCAGCCCGTATGGCGGACCCTTTCACCGGGCTCATGAACCGAACGGCATTTCTCGCCTTCGCGGATCGCGACCGGAAGCTCGCGGAGAGAATTGGTTGCCATTGGATGGTGATGATGGCCGAACCGCATAACATGGCCGGCTTGGCGCAAGTTTCTCTCGACAAGGAAAAGCTAACATCCGAGAGCCGCGATCTTTTGTTGATCGAAACAGCCGAGCAAATGCGGCGCTTCGCCGGTCCCACCGATCTCGTAGCCCGCGTCGGAGATTTCCGCTTCGGCCTCGGTATTTTCGATACTCCCGCGGAAACGGTAGAAGCCGCCTGGTCGCGCATTCACGCCAGCGGCCGGGACAACCGCATCGCGATCGGCGCGGCGATCTTCGACTTCACGCATCCGGCGTCGCTCGAGGCGTTGATCGAGCAGGCCGAAATGGATCTTACGCCGAAGGCCATGGCCGTGCGAACATAACAGTCGAATTGCGCATCGCCCTCGACGCCACCTACAGCCTGGGAAAAAACCTGTCGGGAGTCGGCGTGTATTCGCGCGAGATCCTTTTCGGATTGGCGAGCGCTCATCCGGAGCAGAAATTGCAGTTCTGCTATCGGTCTCATCGACTCTGGAAATCGTTCGGCGATAACCTGCCCGCGAACGCGTCGCGCCGTCTGCTGCGAAGCGCGCCTCCCGCCGCCGATCTGTTTCACGCTCTCAACCAGCGCGTCGATTTTCAGCATTCAACTGGGAAGGCTCCACGCACGGTTTGTACTTTTCACGATCTGTTCGCTCTAACCGGCGAATATTCCACGCCGGAATTTCGTGCTCATTTCGCCGAACAGGCCCGGCGCGCGGCAAAGAATAGCGACGCGATCATCGCTGTTTCGCGCTTTACGGCCCAGCACGTGGAAGAATTGCTGGGAGTGGAAGCATCGCGGATTCACGTGATCCCCCACGGCGTTCGCATGCCGCCGGTTTCCCGAGTGCCCCGGGAGAAATTCGTCCTGTTCGTCGGTGCGATCCAGCGTCGCAAGAATATTGCGCGTCTGGTGAAAGCTTTCGAAGCGATGCCGGCGGGTTGGCGGCTTACTTTAGCCGGCGCAACCAATGGCTATGAGGCGGCTGCGGAGCTGCGCGCCATCGAGGAGAGCAAACGGCGTTCCGATATCGACGTCCTGGGCTACGTAGACGCGGCGGCGCTCGCGTCACTATACGCGCGTGCGAGCATTTTCGCTTTTCCCTCTCTCGAGGAAGGTTTTGGAATTCCTGTGCTCGAGGCCATGGCGCATGGGATTCCGGTGATCACGTCGCAAAGCTCGGCGCTTCCCGAAGCCGCTGGCGACGCGGCGATTCTCATTGATCCCCTGGATACCGATGCGCTAGCCTCCGCTTTGCATCGTCTCGCGTGCGACGAGGACCGGCGTGCGGATCTGATTCGCCGGGGCCTCAACCGAGCGCGGCTGTTTCCGTGGGAAGCCGCCGTCGAAAAAACCTGGAGGGTCTATCAATCACTCCCGGGCCAAACACTCGTGGGCTGACCTATTTCCTGCCTCCGGTTTCCTGAGTGCTTTCCCCGGCGCGCTTTAATTCGTACTTTTGACTGCGTGCAGCCGCGTGCAGATCGCCGAGCTTCAGACCGGTGACGGCAAGCGAGATAGCGCCGGCCACCAGCAGCGGGATGGTCACAAGCGCCCACAGGACCAGCGAGAAGCGCGCGGCTTCATCGGGGACAATGTGAAAAATTCGAACCAGGCATACGCGCGCCATGAACTGGAACAGACCCAAATTTCCAGGCGCTTGCGGGACCACGGCGCCCATGCGCAAAATTATCGTCAGCGTGAACGCCGCGCCCCAGGACAGATCGAAACCGTAAGCCCGGAAGGCCGCATAAACCGGAATCACTCCGAGCAATAGGAAAGGAAGGCTCTGCAGGCAAGACAGCAGGAGATAGCGCGAGTGGCCGATGATTTCCAGGTCGTCGATCAATATATGAAACTGCTTCTGCCACGCGCCACCGGTGAGCACCGCGCGCGCGTGGTGCCGACGGAACAAGGCGAAGCTCAAGAGCAGGCCCGCGGCGAGCACCGCGAAAGCCAGTACGTAACCGCCGTCGACCAAATAACGCAGCGAGCGCGGAATGCGCACCATCTGCCGCACCAGCAGCATACCGAGGCACAGCCATACGCCATCGAACAAACGTTCAAGCAGTGCGCTGGTCAGGGAGACGGAAAAGGGCAGCGCGGTGCGGGTACTGAGCAGGTAACAGCGCAGCACTTCTCCGGCTCGAAAAGGAAGGACTTCGTTGGCGAACAATCCCACGTAGATGGCGCGCGCCGCTTCCCAAAAACCCACGCGTTCCACGGGATATAAGAGCGTCTGCCAGCGGACTGCCTGCCATAGGTAATAGCCGGCCCCCGTCAGGAGAGCGGCGGCCACCCACCACCACCCAAGCGTGGCGAGATCGTCGCGAAGCTCGCTGAGATGCGAACCGCGGAGCGCCCAATAGAGACTGGCGATCGAGAGGGCGTTTATAACGACGAGGACGGCATTCCGGCGGAGGCTGCTCGACACGTTCCCAACCAATCCCATGATACCGGTGATACCGGCTGGTGGTCACGACTGCGTTACGGAAAGTATTTCGCTGCCAGCTCCGGCGCGGTCCCCACCGCTTTGCTCCACACGAGCTTGGCCTCGGATTCTTTTCCCGTCGCTTTCAGTGCATGGCCTAAGTTCAGCAGCGCTTCCGTGAAATCGGGTTTCACGGCGACCGCCGTGCGGTAACACTCGAGCGCTTCCTCGCCCTGCCCCGATTCGTCCAGCAAGAGACCGAGGTTGTACGATAACTCCGGAGAACGCTCTACGGCGGCAGCGCAATTCCGATAGAGCCGGAGCGCCTCGGGAGTATCCTTGCGCTCGATGGCAAGAACCGTGAGCGCGCGCATCGCGTCCATATTCGCGGGCTCCAGAACCAGCACTTTTTCGTAGTTCTCGCGGGCGCTCTTCAAATCGCCGAATTTCCAATACGCCAGTGCCAAATTCAAAACCGCCTCCGGCCAGTGAGGACGTTTCTTCAAACATGCTTCGAATTGATCGACCGCGCCCGCGTAGTCTGCCTTCTGTAATCGCCGGTATCCGAGACGGAAGGCGGCGTCTTCCCAATCGGGCTTATTCGCGAGAAGCTTGGTGAAAATCTTTTCCGCCTCTTCCTCTTTGCCTTCGCGTTCGGCGACCGTCGCAAGATTCCACAATACGCCGGATAGGTCCGGAGAGACCGAGAGCACCCGCTCATAGGCTTGTCTCGCGCCCTGCAAATCGCCGCGCTCCTGCAGCACCACGCCCACGTTGGCGCTGGCTTCGGCGGCGTCGGGCCGGATGCGGACCGCCTGTTTATAGGCATTGCCGGCTTGCTCCCAACGGCCGGTCTTCTGATACGCGATGCCCAGGTTGAACCAGGCCTCGTAGCATTCGGGAGCGACCTTGGTGAGTTGCGAACAATACTGCACGGCCGCGCTGTAGTCGCCGCGGGACAGCGCCACGGACGCCAATCCCTCCAAGGCCTGCTGCGCCTGCGGACGAACTTTCAGTAGACGGTCGGAAAGCTCCTTGACGCGCGCATCCTCTTTACGGGCCATGGAAATTGCAATGAGGTTGCCGAGAAACTCGGGCGAATTTGGATAGGCCGGCAAGAGCTTCTTGTAAAGATCCGCGGCTTCGTCGGTGCGGCCGAGCTGCTGTAGCGCGAGCGCCTTGCCCGCCAGGATCCGATCCTGATTCGCGCTCTTATCCTGACGCGCGCTCAGCTCATAGGCGAGCTCGAAGCAGACAAGTGCGTCCTGCGGCTTGCCGAGTTTCAAGAGACACAATCCACGTCCCAGCCTGGGCTGCCATCGGGCCTCATCGATCGCGGTCGCCGTTTCGAATTCTCTGGCCGCTTCTTCGAATTTCTCTTCCCGTTCAAGGCACAGGCCCAGATTGTAATGTGCGGTGCGATGCGCGGCCTCCCGCTCGATGACGTGACGGTAGCTGGCGGCCGCCTCCTGCCAGGATTTTTTCTCAAAATAGAGATGCCCCAGGGAGGAATAAACATCCGCCGGACTTTCGCCGCGTTGTGCCGCTTGCTCCAGCTCCTGAATGGCTTCGTCGAGACGGCCCGACGAAGCGAGCTCGACCGCCTTCACCAGGGCCTGGCACTGCGCCCCGCGCCTGGGCTTCTTTGCATCGGCGATGGCGTCGCCGCGCATCAATCTTTCGATCAGGTCGTCGTCGAGGAAAAACACAGGTTTGTGGATTTGAATCGGGCATGTCGATCGCTCTCTACTTCCGCTTTCTACTTGGGCGCGCTTCTCGGAATGACGCGGAAAGCGCCTTGCAGCAGCGCGCGTTCGCCGCTTTCGCTATACAGGCCCGCTCCACCCGACGGTAAGCGTCCGTCGGTCCATTCCTCGATCTTGCGGTCCTGAATCCAGGCGGTGAATCGGTCTCCAAAAGCTTCGAAGCGAATCTTATAAACGGTGCCTGGCGCCGCCGGCAAGGTCACGCTGGAACTTTTGCGCGGTTGCGGGACGCCGTTGATCACAGGGAAATAAACGAACGTGCCCAGAATTCCTCCGGCGGTTTTGTCCTGTTCGATCCGGGCCACGTAGAAATTCGCGGGATCCTTCGCGCGGAATACCCAACCGAGCGCCTTCACGTCCACGGAGGCGCTGAAGTCGACGCTGTAATCGGTCCACGCTTTGCTGGCGCTCAAGACGGAGATCGTGCGTGGATGCTTGGCATCGGGTGAGAAGTTTTCGAGCCACTCCGGCCCCGCTCCCGCGGTCAGCGAACTTACGCCGGGAATCTCCGGGGGCCTCGCGGGTGTGCGACTGGCGAATATCAGGATGACGACCAGGAGAATCACGGCGCATGCACTCGCGATGATCGCCCTATAAGGGGAACCGCTGTTTCGCCGCTTCCAGGTCCAACACCGGCAGACCGAGATCCGCTTCCTCGACCGGAGGCGCCGCTTCCGAAACGGGCGGAGTAACAAGGGATGGCTTGGACTCCGTAACGGTCGGAGTAACAAGGGATGGCTTGGACTCCGTTTTCGGCGCACCAGCCACGGGGGAAGCCGCAGGAGCAGCCGGAGCCGGTACCGTAGCCGCGATTCTTTCCGCGGTTTTCGCCAGCTCGCGGTTGCGCCGCGCTTGCTCGCGATTCAGTTCCGCTTGAGCCCGGTTCAGTTCGGCTTGTTCCCGATTCAGTTTCGCTTGCTCGCGATTGACTTCCGCGAAATCCAACTCGGCTCCCGGAAGCGGTCGATTCGGCCCTGCCGGCCTCAGAATCACTTCGGCCTGCGACGGAACGAGTCTCGGGTTCGCCTCGGTGCGCGCGCGGTTCAGTTCCGCCTGTTCACGGTTCAGGCGTGCATGCTCTCGATTGAGCTCCGCCAATTCCTTTTCCGAGGCGATCCGCGAAGGATTCTCCTCGCGCCGGGGCGATTGTTCGGTTGACTTGGCTACATCGGTCTTGCTCGGCTCGGCAGACACGGTCTTCGCGAGTTGTTGTGGCGTGAGTTCCGCTTTCCCAGGTTCCGGTTTGGGGGGCGGTGCTTCCACGCGCCCGAGCACCATCGCGGGACGCAGCGGCAACGACTCGTAACGAGGGATCTGGCCGACGATATCAGACTTCAACGTCGCCGTAAATATCTGGAGCGCCTTCGCTTTACCAGCCGGAATTCCAGAGAGTACGACGGGGATCGGCTGCGTGAGCCGAATCGGTTCACGCTCGGCGAGCGGCTCTGGCGCAAGAGTAGCTTCCAGCGGAGGCTGTATCTCCGGTGCAGGCTCAGCTTCCTGCGCGACCACTTCGGGCTCCGGCCATGAGGTCTCCCACACGACCGCGCCGGCTTCTATAGGGACACTTTGGGATGAATCCGCATCGTACAGTGCGATGTTTTCCGGGATTGCGTCCGGTGTGGGAATGACACTTGACGCTTCCCCGGACGTGGCCACAAGCGGATTCGGATCGAGCGGAGGTGCATCGAGCGCGCTCGCATCGTACGCCGTCGATGCGGACGGCTCCGCGTCGATCTGGTTTCCTTCCGAGAGCGTCGCTTCCGCCGGATTTGTTTCCGGCAGCACCACGTCCGACAATTCCGCTTCAGACGGGACTGCGTCAGAGGACTTCGTGTCGGCAACGGTTTCCAGGGATAGCGCCGGCGTCGTTTCCAACGCAGCAGGAGGCGCGAGTTCCGGAGTTGTAAGTTGCGGGAGCCGTCCCGTCGCCGAACTTATTTCGTTCTCGGGAATTGGCTCGCCGATCACCGTCGGCTCTGCGATCTCCGTGGCCGCGATTTCTGGAGCGGAAGTCGCAGCGGATTCGTCGGTCGCACAAGTCGTCGGTTCGGTGACAGGAGCGGCGGCGATTTCCGGCAGCGCGGCCGGTAATTCCTCGACGGGAGCTTCAACAGTTACGGGTGCCGCTATGTTTTCGGGCAGCGCAAGCTGTTCGGCAGGAAGTGGCTTCTCGTCTGCAAGGGGAGAAATTTCGGGAGAACTCTCCACGAACTCCGCGGGAGATTCGTAAATGCCGGAGGTCTCAAAGCCCGTCGTCGGTAAATCCAGAATCGCGACTTCGCCGAACTCAATTTGACCGGCGCGAAAATCACGCGGCGGCTCGGCCCATAGCGCGACGTCGCCGCGAGAGAGGGAAGGCGCGAAAGTTAGCCTCGCCGGCTGCCCCGCGGTATCCATGTGCGGCGCTGCGATGGTTTCGGGCAAGCTCAGCAGGGGTGCGGAGCGGGCGAAGTCGCGGATCTCCAAACGTCCGGCTCTCGATCGCCACAGAGCCGACGCGGGTTGCACGATCTCGAAAACGGAGAGGCGCAGCGCGTGATGGAGAACGACGGCCGGAGGCGCTGCCCCCGAGCGTGGAATCTCCGCGGGCGACACCATCGCCATTTCCAGTTCCGCCCGCATCGGAGAAGCCATCCTTGGATTCGCGGCCGACGGACGAATTTCAACGGGACCGGCAGGCGGGGCCGGGGCGATTGCTTCGGGCTGGATATCGTTTGGCTGGGAACGTTCGGCGGAGTGGACGTCTTCAGCCGATTGGGGAGCAGCCGGCTCGCTAATGAGAGACGTCTCCTGAACTTGCTCCGGTTCTGGAGTGAAGGCGGGCGCCGGTTCGGCTGCTTCAACCGGTTCGGCGGCTTCGAGGGGCTCTGCGGATTTAACGGATTCCGCTGGTTCAGTGACGCTTTGCGTCTCCGGTGGCTCCGCTAACGCCACCGACGTTCCGGCGGATTTCGATGCACCATTGCGCGCCTCCCCCTGGGTGGGCCCCGGCGGCATGGAAACTCTCGGAGGCGATGCGGGCGGCAGAGACTGGGTAAGCGCAGCCGCTGCTTCCCGTGGATCGGCTACAAGGGAAGTGGCTCTGGGGCCGCCGCTGTTGTACGGAGGGTCATACGCAGGTCGCGATTCAGGGATGGGCCTGGCATCAGGGACCGGTCTGCGGGTCGGAGGCGCGGGCGCTGTCGACTGAGGCGTCGAGCGTGCCGCACCGTTCGCTCCTTGCTTCGAAGCCCCACGAGGCGATCGATCATCCTCAGGCGGCGGCGCTTCGCCCCGTGGCTTGGCCTGCAGCAAACGAGTGAGCGCGAGTTGACTGTACTCCAGTTGATATTGCTGACGGTGTTCGTTGGAACAGAATTCACCCTTCGTCAGGCGCTTGAACAGGGGAAGCTGTTTCGCGCAGTACAGACACTGCATGTGTCTTTGATCGTCCCTTTTGTCCCAATGCTAAAGACTGAACATCCTCCTTTTCCGGGGCTAAAACACTTAGGACGAAAAATTTTAGCGATTCACCTGAGGAAGGCGTAAGAGAAAGCACTTAGTATCGTCGTATTTTCGATTCCTGGCGATTTGCCTCAACCGCTGTGGGGCCATGCGAAATGCAGGATGGAACCTGTTGGTTTTCCATCCGTTCCCGCCATCTTCGAGCCGTAGGGTGGCATAAAGTTTATTCCCTACGCGCCGATAACTTCAGTACTGCTCCGGAAAGAGCACACTTGATATCGCGCGGATGATCCGGGTGCCTGAAAGCAGGCTGCGAGTCGGGGCCAGAAAGGAAAACGAAATGGCAAAAGGCGAGGCATTGAAGATTGCGCTAGAGGGGCTGCGCAATGCGATTCCTGAATTGAAAGGCGTTCTGTTGGCGTCCAATGAGGGATTGCCGATCGCCCATGCGCTGACCAATGGCGCGGACCCCAATCGAGTGGCCGCCATGGCCGCGGCTGCGTCCAGTCTGGGACGCCGCATCAGCGACAGCATGAGCGCTGGAACGTTGGGTGAAGTGAGCGTGCAGGCCGAGGAAGGCGCGCTGTTCGTGTATTCGGCTGGATCAAAGGCCGTGCTGGCGGTGCTGAGTCCCCAAGGCGGCAACGCCGGACTCATTCACCTGGAAGCGCGCGCCGCCGCGAAAGAAATCGGCGATCTTTTCTAAATCATTCCGCTATCCTTCAGGCAGGACGGGAGTCTCCGCGATTCCCGTCTTCATTTTTTCCGCCAGGATTTTTTTAGCCAAAGCCGGCCCCGCTACTTTTGCCAACTCCGCCTCTCCCGCCCGCCGCACCATTTCCATGCTTCCGAAATGCCGCAGGAGCTTCATCACCGTCTTTTCGCCGACGCCCGGAATCTGATCGAGTTCACTGCGTAAGCGGCTCGCATTGCGCCGCGTGCGATGGAACGTGACCGCGAAGCGATGGGCTTCATCGCGTACCATTTGCACCAGGTGCAACACCGGCGAAAATTTATCCAGGACGATTGGTTCGTCTTCCTGTCCGTACACGTAAATCCATTCTTCGCGCTTCGCGATCGACGCGAGCGGTTGATCGGTAATGCCCAACGCTTCCAGCGCCTCAGCCGCTGCGTGCAACTGCCCCAGGCCACCATCGACTAGCACCAGACCGGGCTGCGGCTGGCCTTCTTCTTTTAACCGTTGATAGCGCCGCGTGATTACTTCGCGCATGGAGGCGAAATCGTCGTTGCCTTCCACCGTGCGGATGATGAATTTCCGGTAGTCGGATTTCTTCATGCGTCCGTCTTCCCACACCACCATGCTCGCGACTTTATCGGTTCCCTGAATGTGCGAGATATCGAAACATTCGATACGCGCGGGCGCCCGCTCCAACGAAAGCGCATCCTGCAGCGCCGCTTCGATGGCCTTGGCCGACGGCTTGAGTACGCGGAAACGCTGCTCGAAGCTCAGTTGCGCGTTGGATTCGACCAGTTCGAGCATGGCCTTCTTCTGGCCACGCTGCGGCGTATGAATTTCCACTTTGCGGCCGCGCCGCAAACTCAGCAGCTCTTCGAGCGGCTCGCGATCTTCAAATTCGACGGGCACGTGGATCTGCGCGGGAATGAACGGTTCATCCAGATAGAGTTGCTTGATGAGAGAGGAAAAGAACTCCGATTTATCGAACTCGCGCTGATCTTCCCAAAAGAACTCGCGCCGGTCGACGACGCGGGCATTGCGGAAGTGGAACAGATTCACGGCGACGAGCGGCGGCTCGGCGTAGCAGGCGAGAATATCCGTGTCGGCGCCTTCCACGGACGCCATCTTCTGTTTCTCGCCCAAATCCTCCACGGTCTGCTGCAGTTCGTGCAGCGCGGACGCTTCTTCGTAGCGCATGGCGGCGCTTGCTTCGGTCACGCGAGCTTCCAGTTGACGGCTCAGATCCTTGTGCCGCCCTTCCAGAAACAAACGCACGGACTGCACCGCGTCGCCGAACTCTTGCCCGGTTGTCAATCCCTCCACACACGGTCCCAGGCAGCGATGGATGTGATACTCCAGGCACGGATGCGTGTGCTTGCGCGTCATGTCGATCCGGCAGGAAGGAATCTTGAAGAGCCGGTGGATCAAATGCACGAGGCGATACGCCAGGCTCGCCGGAAAATAGGGACCGTAATACGTCGAGCCGTCTTTTTTCAAGCGCCGCGTCACATACACGCGTGGAAATTTCTCGCCGGTCAGTTTGATGTAAGGATAGGTTTTGTCATCGCGCAGCAGAATGTTGAAGCGCGGCTGGTACTGCTTGATCAGGTTGTTTTCGAGCGCGAGCGCCTCGCGAACGTTGTCGACCTGGATGAAATCGATTTTCCGCGCTTCGTTCAACAGCGTGCCGGTCTTCACGTCGGCCATGCGGTCGACGGAAAAATAACTGCGTACGCGGCTGCGCAGGTTTCCGGCTTTTCCCACGTAAATGACGGTGTCGTGCGCGTCCTTGTATAGATACACGCCGGGCTCGGTGGGAAGCTCGGAGGCGCGCTGGCGAAGGTCACTCATACGGCGGGTCTCACGGAGACACGATCGGCGAGAAGATCGGCGGCTGCGGGCGGACTTGGGCGTCCGGCGCCCTTCGCCCCAGTCTTTTCTTCGGTCTTATACTCTAATTGTGGCACGTGTTTTGTGGATCGGCATTCTCCTTTCGTGCGGGTTCGCGGCAGCGCAGAGCAAGCCGGCGCCTCGACCTGACTCGCAACCCGCAGTCCAGGAACAGGAGCCTCCCGAGGAAGATCCGGATCTCAAGCCCAAGGAATATTCGTTCAATCCGTTGGAGGCCGAGCGCAACATCACCGCGGGCAGCTTCTACTTCAAAAAGGGCAAGTATTTAGCCGCCGCCAAGCGTTTCGCGGAAGCCGCGAAATGGGACCCGACGTCCGGTGAAGCTTTGCTGAGGCTCGCCGAGGCCGACGAGAAATTGCATGATATGAAGGGCGCCCGCGAAGCCTACATCAAATATTTGGCATTCGATCCCGCCCCGAAGGATTCCGAAGCGGTGAAGAAAAAGCTCGATAAGCTGCCGGCCGATCCTCACAAAAAATGATCGCGCACAAGAAATGACGGATAAAATCGTCGTATTGACGACCTGCGATTCGCTGGAAGTGGCTACAAATCTGGCGCGCGGTCTCGTGGAGCAGCGCGTCGCCGCGTGCGTCAATATCATGCCCGGCGCGCGCAGCATCTATCACTGGAAAGGGAAAATCGAAGACGCCACGGAATGGCTTCTGATCATTAAATCCCGCCGCGATCTGTTCCCCGCGCTCCGCGCCGCTGTTGAGAAACTACACACTTACGAAGTGCCTGAACTGATCGCGCTACCCATCGTGGACGGCTCGCAGCCTTACCTCGCGTGGTTGGATCGGGAACTTGCGCCGCAGTAGAAGCAATTCAATTCATTCGCGCGAGCCATCGGTGAATCGCCTGAATCTGTTTGCGAATTTCCTCGGCGTCCGGGGCTTCCGGTGTGAGCGTCAGATATTTTTCCAGATCCACGCGCGCCGCCTGATAATGCTTTAGTTCCAGGTGCAGCAGGCCACGCTGTTTGTACCACGGCGTAAGCTCGGGAGCCCCAATCAACAGGAGGTCGAGCGTTCTTACCGCGCGCGTCCAATCTTCGCGGCGCAAATACACGCCCCGCAGATTTTGCAGCATCCGCATGACAATGGTTTTTTTTGAAAACGCGCCGCAACATGGCCGGGTCGGCGACCGGAGCGCCCGCGAGCGTGAAACATTCCTGCGGCGTCACCGTTCGCCCGCCGTGGAATGGATCGATATAAGTCGAATAATTTCCGTCGTCGAATTGGATTACGAAATGTCGCGGCAGCCCGATTCCGAACACCGGCATGGCCAGGCGACGCGCGATCTCCATATACAGCACGGAAAGCGTAATCGGAAGACCCGTGCGCCGTTCCAGAACTTGGTCGAGACAGCTATTGCGCGAGTCGAAGAAATCCTGCTCATTGCCGTGGAAGCCGAGCTCCTCGAAGAGATACGCCTGCGCTTTCTCGACAAATTCGCGGCCATCGTTGAAGTTACGCAAGCGATCGCCCAAGTTCGCCGCGAGCTCATTCAGCCTGTCGAGAATAGGCTCGGATCAAGATCGGGCGTGTCGATCGTCGCAAGCTCCAGCGCCGCGCGGTCCAGACGTCCTTTGGGTGGGTCTTCTTCCAGGATTTGCCGCAGGTAGTTCAATTCCAAACGCCGTTCCGCCTATCCCCATTTTCGCAAGGTTTCGGAACCCATGACAGATTCATGCGGCGGATTTCGCGATGCGCCACGAGATCCACTGTTTAAATTCTTATCCCGGCAGGCCGATGAACTTAAATCCGGCGCGTGTCAGGCGTTCGCGATCCAGCAAATGTCTACCGTCGAGCATGATCCGCGAGCGCATCGTTTCGCCCAGCTTTTCCCAGGGCAACTCAGTGTATTCGGGCCACTCGGTGACCAGGACAAGCGCGTCGGCGTCTTCCGCCGTAGCCTCGGGAGAGGAGCAGCAAACAACTTCCAAATCCGGATTTTCGCGGCGGAAGCGTTCCATAGCAACAGGATCGTGCGCCTTCACGCGCGCTCCCCGTTCGATCAACTTGCGAGCGATGTCGAGCGCGGGAGCTTCCCGCAAATCGTCGGTGTGCGGCTTGAAAGCGAGACCGAGCAGACCGATCGTCCGGCCCTTCAAAATCTTCAACTCCGCCAGAAGTTTCTCGACCACGCGTTCGCGCTGCAGACGATTGACTTCGCGCGCCGCTTTCACGATGTGCGCCTCGACGCCGTATTCCGCGGCTGTCGCCACGAGCGCCGCCGTATCCTTGCCGAAGCACGATCCGCCCCAGCCGATGCCGGCTTGCAAGAAGCGCGGACCGATGCGGGCGTCCAATCCGATACCGCGGGCGATCTGCCGGATATCCGCGCCGACCTTTTCGGCGACGTGTCCGATTTCATTGATGTAGCTGATCTTCAGCGCGAGAAATGCATTGGCCGCGTATTTGATCAGTTCCGCCGACGCAAGATCTGTCGAAATCAGCGGCACCGCCGCCATGCGTTCCGGTCGCGGCTGATACGCGGGAGCTTGAAATGTCTGATCGAGAATCGGGCGATACAGGGTGTAGAGAACTTCAGCGGTTCGTGGTTCGTCGGCGCCCACCACCACGCGATCCGGATAAAGACTATCTAAAATCGCCGATCCTTCGCGTAAGAATTCCGGATTCGACGCGACCGCAAAGGCGCCATTGGACTTACGCCCCTTGGCCTGCTCATACGCGTCGCGCACCAGCGCGCCCACCCAGTTACCGCTTCCAATCGGCACCGTGGATTTGTTGACGATCACCGTGAAGTGATCCGCCAAATGCTGGCCGATGCCGCGCGCCGCGGCTTCGAGGTAACGCAGGTCCGGCGAGCCGTTTACACCCGGCGGCGTTCCCACCGCGATAAATACGACGTCGGCCTTGGGGATCGCGCTCGCGTATTGCGTCGTGAAGCACAGGTTGCCGCGCGCATCCGCGACCAGGTCTTCCATGTGCGGCTCGTAAAACGGGATATGCCCACCTTCGAGCGCTTGAATTTTACGCTCGTCGGCGTCCACACAGGTCACCTTGTGCCCCAGAAACGCGAGGCAAGCCCCCGTTGTTAAGCCGACATAGCCAGTTCCAATAATCGAGACGTTCATAAGCGGTTATATCTAACCATGTTAACTTTTATCGTCCACTGACCGCTATTTCTGTATTCGTCTACCCTGGAAAAATGCGGCGTTTGGCAGCGGGGCTGGGACTCACGGCGCGTTACTGGATGCAGACCGAGGTGCACGTCTACGCGTTCTCGGTCGCCGCTAACGTTTTATTATCGTTTTTCCCCTTCCTGATCGTGAGCCTTTCGCTCGCCAGGCTGGTGTTTCCGGAACAGGCCGTGATCGGCGCGATCAATCTGGCGCTGCGCGACTACCTTCCGGATGCCATGCAACAGTTTCTGCTGCGCAACTTACCGCGGCAGGGTCCCATGCCGGCCATCTCCATCTTGCTGCTGCTGTTCACAGCCAACGGTGTCTTCGAGCCGCTGGAGGTCGCGCTGAATCGCATCTGGGGAATCAAAACAAATCGCAGCTTCGCGCGCAATCAGATCGTCAGTCTCGGCCTGATTTTCGCTTGTGGCGCACTCGCGCTCGCGTCGCTGATGTTGACGGCTTTGAACGAGCAATCCTTTCTCAGCGGCGCCTCATCGCTGCCGGAGTGGCTTCACTCGCGAATCGGGGGAGGCGTGGCTTTCTTTTCCCTCTTGATGTTCAAGCTAGCGGCGCTCCCTCTCGTGGTCCTGATCTTATTTCTCATTTACCGCTATTTGCCCAACGGACGTCCGCCGCTTCAACGCGTCGTGCCGGCGGCCATCGGCGTCGGCCTGTTGCTGGAGGTGCTGAAGTATATCAATGCGCTCGCGTGGCCCGCGTTTCAACAAAAATTGGCGCGCGAGTACGGCGTGTTCCAATATTCCGCCGGCTTGATTCTGCTCGCGTTCGTCGCGTCCATGCTGGTGCTCGCAGGCGCGGAATGGTCGGCTCGCGGTCATCGCATGGATGCCGTCGCCGCCGTCAAAATCCCGCATACTTTGCCTCGGACTTTACCTTTATGAAGCGGCCCTTGGCTGTGATTACCGGAGCCTCGAGCGGAATCGGCGCGGAGTTCGCGCGTCAATTCGCCGCGCGCGGCCACGATCTTCTGCTGATCGCGCGCAGAGAAGACAAGCTGCGGACGATATCCGGCGATCTCACTTCCGCGCATGGCATCGTGGCGGATGTTCTCGTCGCGGATCTGGCCATGGACGAAGATCGCGCTCGCGTGGCCGCGCACGTCGCGGAAGTTGAGAATCTTGCGGTGCTGATCAATAACGCGGGCTTCGGAACACAAGGCGCATTCGTGGACGCCGATCTGGAGTCGCAGGATCGCATGCACAGGCTGCATATTCTCGCGACGCTCGATCTGACCTACGCCGCGCTGCGAAATTTCACAGCTCGGAAGGGCGCGGGTGAATCCCGGCGCGGGATTATCAATGTGTCGTCGGTGGCGGCGTTCGAACAAGCGCCTTTCAACGTGAGCTACTGTGCGACGAAAGCGTGGATCAACAGCTTTTCGAAAGGGATTTCCATGGAACTCTCCGTGGCCAAGTCCTCGGTCAGCATCCAGGCGCTGTGCCCCGGTTTCACGTATTCGGAGTTTCACGACAAACTGGGCGTCGATCGCCGCACGATTCCCTCGATGTTCTGGACGCCTACGCAATTCGTGGTCGCGGAATCCCTACGCGGCTTCGATCATGGCGCGTTCATGGTGATCCCCGGCTGGCGCTACCGCTGGCTTGTGCGTGTGATCCGCACGATTCCAGATTCTTGGATGCGCGCGATCTCCACTTTCTATGCGCGCAAACGACGCGAGCGAGCTCAGACGTTTCAACCCTGAGATCGCTATGTGCGGCGCGTTACGGCTTCGGCGCGCCTGGCTGTGGAGAGGGCGCCACCACCGGGCGCTCGCGAATCAGGTCGCGCAGTTTGACCTTCCACGTGAGCGGGAGAGAGACCGGCGTGAAACACGTCTTCTCATCGCAGGCTTGGTATTGCAGCGTACCCGTGATCGTGATTTCGTCCTTCCCTCGCAGGGCTTGCTGACTGGCGGCGCTGCCGTCGAGTACCAATTCTTGTGACAGACGAAACGCCTTCTGGAACACCGGGACGTGCTCTTGCAGTGGTTTGAAGTAATACGTCTCGGGCTTCGCGTACTGCGCTGCCAGCGTACGAATCTGCGGATTCGGATCGAGCTTGAGCGCGATCACGCGATAGCCATTGGCCTCGGCCCCCGGAGCGTACACATGCACGCGCGGATGCGGCGTTACGTCGAGCACCACGGAAAAATGATTCCCGGGAGCAACCACGGCGTCACTTACGTAGCTTGTGACATCCAGATGATTGGTCGAAGTTTTCGTGCCTTCGACCGATGCTCCCGCGCCTCCCAGCTTGACCAGCAGACTTGAAATCGTATTCCGTTCCACGTAGAAATCTTCGAAGTATCGCGCCGTCACGCGTTCATTGCGATCCAGGATCAGTGTTCCCGGCAGCGCCATCCCGATCATCTCCTGACGCGCGCCCGCGCCGCCCACATATTTCGCGATCTCCGCTTTCAGCGTGGGATCGTCACGGTTCGGACCGAAGGCCTGTTCGGGCAGCGGGTTCAATAGGCCGTATTTCTTGATCGTCGCCGAACCCGCGTCGGAGAGCAGCGGATACGCGATCCCGTGCTGTTTGCTGAAGGCCGCCATAATCTCCGGAGAATCGTAACTGATGGCGGCCAATCCCAGTCCCCGCTCCTTCACTTTCATGAACTGGCTTTGCAGTTCGACCAATTGCGTCTTGCAGTACGGGCACCAGTCGGCCGAGCGGACAAATACCAGCATCGTGCCTTGCGGTCCTGCGATGGACGCAAGATTCCGTAAGTTTCCATTCTGATCGCGGAGGTTGAAATCGGGAACTCGATCTCCGATTTGCGGTCCCAGCTTGGAGACATCGATGATCGGCACCGGCGTTTGCGGGGTGGCTATCGACGCGCACAGCAAAGCCAGCAGAAAGGTGGAGACCAGCGGCCGGGAGTTCATGGCTTGAGTTTACCCTGCGGATCGAAAATGTGGCAAAACCGCCTCATTTCGCCAGATCGTCGCGGATGACTTTGCCGCCCTTCATCACGAACTTGATCCGCTGAACCTCCGTGATATCGGCAAGAGGATCGCCGGAAACCGCCACCAGATCGGCGAACTTCCCCGGATCGAGGGAACCGATCTGATCCTTCCAGCCGAGCGCTTCCGCGTTGGTCATGGTCGCGGCTTGCAAAACCTTCACAGGCGTGACGCCGCCGTGCTTCACCAATTCCACGAGTTCAAGCGCCTGCGTTCCATGCGCGAACGTGGCCCCATCGGCGCCGCTGCCCACCATGAGCTTGATCCCCGGAGTTGCGGCCGCCATCGCGACGGCCTTTTCGAAAATGGGAACCATCCGATATTTTCCGCCGGTGCTTTTGGCGTCGTTATCGTCCATGTAAGGCTCCGAGTAGCGCTCCAGCGTCGGATCGTAATACAGCCCCTTGGCGATCATCCTGTCGATCTCCTGCTGATCCAGACCGAAGCCGTGTTCGATCACATCGCAGCCGGCGACGATCGCGTTCTTCAATCCCTCGCCTCCATAGTTGTGGCACGCTGTCTCTTTTGTGGAGGCGATGCGCCTCGTCGATCGCCGCCTGCAACACCGGCAGAGGATACGTCACTTCATATTCGGCTGTTCCATCGGGCGTGAAAGAGTACGCGCCGGCCGGATACAGCTTGATCCAATCCGCTCCGTGCGCGATCTGATCCCGCGCGGCAGCGCGCGCTTCCTCCGGCGAACGTACGATCGCCGCGGCAAGAGGATCTTCAGGTACATTCGGATCTTTCGGCTTCGCGCCCCACACAATGCCGCGCGTCGACACCTGATAACGCGGACCGTCGATGCGCCCTTCGTTGATCGCGTTGCGAATGGCGACGTCGCCGTATCCGTTCCCGTGGCTCGTCATATCGCGCGCGGTCGTGAATCCGGCGCGCAGATCGAACTGGGCATTCTGCACTCCGATCAGCATGTAATCTTCGGTTGTGCCCTTCGGTTTACGCGCGTTGAACATGTGCGTGTGCGCGTCGATCAAGCCGGGAAGCACGGTCGCCTGGCGCAGATCGATGACGGAAGCGCCGGTCGGAATTTTGATGCGTCCCTCCGGTCCAACCGCCGTGATTCGTTCGCCCGAAAGGACGACGACCTGGTTTTTCAGCATCAATCCGCTCTTGCTGTCGAACAAGTGTCCGGCGCGGATCGCCATGGTTCGCGGAGCGGGCCGGCATTGTTGCACTCCGCCGTCGGACCCGACACAAGGGATGGCCCCCGCGCCTCGCCACGGCGTCGTTATCGGAGTCGGTGGAACGCCGATGGTCTGCGCTCCCAATGGAACTGAACCGAGCGCGATCCCCAAGACTGCGGCGACTACGAGTTTATGTTGCATACACGCTCCCTCACTGCTTTTGAAACGTCGTTCAAAATCCCGTTCAGCGTAACACGATCAAATCCGTGCGATGCTGTACCACTGATCGCCCTGCGCCGTTTGAATATTTATTTCAGTACCGCTCGCGGAAATGGACCGGGTCGATCCAGTCGCATCCAGCCATGCGACCAATCTCATCGGGAACGCTCCGGTTCGATGAACGCGCAGAACCGTTGCCGGAATCTTCACGCCATAGACGGGGGAGTTCCATGCATCTGCAACCATGTTCACTTCCTCCGACGGCAAGAAATGCAACAGCTCGCTGGCCGCGGCATCGCCGAGATGCCAAAACTGCTCGACGTGATGCGAAATGGAATCGCCGCCGGGCCTTCCAGATCGTCGATGATCAGAATCTTTCCTGGCCCTATCCACCGGATCTCCCGCGTGTGCGTGATTCCGCGAGAGCGGCAGAATGCCTTGATAGAGGGTGTTTCCGCATCCCCTTCGACGACGCCGGTCTCAGGTAGAGATTGCTCCAGGCAAACGGACCGGCCGGCGTCGCTTGATCCAATCCATCCACACGAACGGTGTTCGTGCGCCGCGGTTCCGCGAAAACGATCGCGCCATTCCGGCTCGCCGACGTAGGTGTATGTTCCGGGATCGATCAGAATTTCTCGGTCGCCTCCGCGATGGACGATCGCCAGCGCGTGCGCGTGCCCGTGACCGGCGCGGGCCCATCCAAAGGCGCACGTGTTCGCGATGGAATGGTCTCGGCACTCCGCCCACGATGTCACTCCGGCGTCCGTAAATAACCGTGCCGCCCCGCCACGCATTCCCGGAACAGGCGTGTTCGAGTACTCGTGGTCCCAGCCACCACGCCGCGATCTCCGATAACGCGTCGGCCTCACAGGGCCACGGACATTTCGTTTCGCCGAGCAGTACGGCGGCCGTCGCGAGCGTCCGCGTCCAAAAGCCCGGCGATTACCCCAAGGATGAAAGAATCTTCCGCCATCGTCGTCGCCGAGGCACGGAATCTCGCCGGAGGCCCAAGCAAAGCCCATAAGTATCGGCCATCGCGCGTGCCCTCTGCTGGAGTTCCTTGGAAAGGCCGCCGTTGAGCACGCCGTAGAACAGAAGCATGTCCAGGGCGTAAACGTGATAGTAAGTGGACTGCTCGAAGTGGGTTCCGTCCGCACGAATCTGCGCCCGCAGTTGCCTTCCATGTGTAGCCGTCCGAGCGCCGCCCACTGCTTGCCGCGAGATGTTCCGCCGAAGTAATCGCCAAGCGCCACCAGCGCCAGGCTTCTCCCAAGCAGGTGCGTGTTGGGAGAAAAATAAACGGAAAGATTGCGTTCGAGGTGATGCGCGCTTTGATGCAGGCCCCGCCGCAAACGCAGACGTAATTCCGGTGCAAGCGTGCCGCCGGCAAGATGATCGATCCAGATCCAGGAAAGCGCACGAAACGCGACTTCGAGCGCGCTGACCCAGTTGATTCCGCGTCCAAAGGGATTCTGTTCGAACCAGCTTTCGAGCAGACGCGCCAGTTCATCCCGAAATTCCACGCGTCAGGTAAGCGTCCACGCTTGCGCGAGCGTCACCAGATGCTGATGACGATTCAGCTCCCAGATAATCTTGTGATCGCCGACGCGGGCGGCATCCAGATAGGGCAACAGACGAAAGTAGGAGAGCTCGGATTCGACCCCGTGAATCGGATCTCTCCGCCAGCGGACCTCGCGGCCCGTATCGACCGTACTTCCGAGCAGGATAAATCGATGGGCGAGAATTCCTTCGGCAATTTCGATCAATCGCTCGGCCGACGGCGTTCCCGCGGAGAGCGGCTGCAACTGCTTCAGGCTCGGGCAACACGGCGAGCCGAGGCTGCTCGTTTAATTTCGGCGGTTCCGGCGGGAAACGAAACGCCCACGCGTTGCCGGCCTCCTGGGCCAAACGAAATCGGATTTCCGCGGGGCTGCGCATGTCAGCTGGAGCGAAGAAAGGGACAGTACGGCTTGGGTGGATGCGCGCGATACTCACTGGCCGTCTGATTTATAAAAGTCGGCGATCGCCGCGGCTACGCGGTCGAGATCCTCGAGGGGCAGCCTGGGTAGATCGGCAGCGAAAGAGCTTCCTGGGAACATTTCTCGCTCACCGGAAAATCGCCGGCGCGATAACCCAGGTCGGCGAAACATTTCTGCACGTGGAGCGGCAGCGGATCATAAACCTCCGTACCGATGCCCTGTTCCGCGAGCTGCCTGCCGAAGTTCGTCGCGGCGCGGACAAAGCAACGTGTATTGATTGTAAATATGGCGGGTTTGATAGCTCGCGAGGGTCCCGGCGTGACGACGGGCGCCGCGAGTTCGTGGAGCTTCGCCGTGTAATGCGCGGCATTGCGCTGGCGGCCCGCGGTCCAACCATCGAGATATTCGATCTTGACGCGAAGAATCGCCGCCTGCAGAGCGTCCAGGCGAGAATTCAACCCCACCCATTCGTAAACATATTTGGCCTGGCTGCCATGGACTCGCAAGCGCGCGCAGACGCTCCGCCAACCGATCGTCATTGGTGGTGACCATCCCGCCATCGCCGAAACGCGCCCGAGATTCTTCCTCGGGAAAAAGCTGAAGCATCCGAGCTCGCCGATTCCTCCTGCGCGACGGCCTTCTATTCCGAACCGATAGCTTGCGCGGCGTCCTCGATCACGGCGATTCCGCGTTCGCGTGCCAGCGCCAGAATCGAATCCATATCCGCGCAGTCCGCCGTAGAGATGAACCGGGATGATCGCCCGAACTTTAGGATGCCGGTTCAGCACGTATTCGAGCTGCGCGGCATCCAGGTTGAACGTGCCGGCTCGATGTCGACGAAAACCGGCTTCGCGCCCGCGTGCACGATCGCGCCGGCCGTCGCGAAAAAGGTGAACAGCACGGTAATGACTTCATCGCCCGGCTTGATTTCGAGCGCCAGCAGCGCCAGCAGCAATGCATCCGATCCCGAGGCGCAGCCAATCGCGTTCAGCCACTCCACAATATCGCGGCGGCCCTTTGCTCGAACGCTTTCACCTCTCCGCCGAGGATGAAGTGTTGCGAATCGAGGACGCGCTCAATCGCCTGCGCGGCCTCCTGACGGAAGGTAGCGTATTGCGCCCGCAGATCCAGTAGAGGAACGGGCCGGACCGCAGTGCTTTCAGCGGTTTTCATAGGATTCGTCTTTCATGCGACGTGACTCGATAAATAAAAGGTCAACCTCCAGTTTAGCCCCCGCCGTTCGGGAAGTACGCTCCGGCCAGGCGGTTTTGCGCTCACGCTCCCCAGGATCGTTCCGATAAGCCCTGTGTAGAAAGGCGGGAAAGGATTCCCCCCTAAAACTTTCAAGGAGAGAATACAATGGCGTTTTACATTAACACCAACATCGCTAGTTTGCAGGCGCAGAACTACCTGAATCAGACGAACAACTTCCAGAACCAGACCATTCAGGAGGTCACCTCGGGTCTGCGCATCGTGAACTCCGGTAACGATGCCGCCGGACTCGCGATCGCCAACGGTTATCGTTCCGATGAAGCCGTGCTGACGCAAGGCGTCCAAAACGCGAGCAATGGTTTAAGCCAGCTGCAGATTGCAGACGGCGGCATCAGTCGCAACATTTCACAACTTCTGGACCGGGCGCGGACATTGGCGACCGAATCGGCCTCCGGCACCTTTCACCGGCAACCGCGGCGTGCTGAACTCAGAATTTCCCAGAGCGTGCATCGGCGAAATTACCCGCCAGGCGCAAGCCATCGGATTAAATCAGGGCGAGAGTCGTTCGCCGAAAACGTTGAACGTGTTCATCGGCGGCGGCGAAGCGTCGAATGGCATGTCCGCCACGCAAAACGGAAGAACCGTGAATCTGGATCTGAGCGATCGACCGTCGACGCGGCCAGCCTGGGCCTCGTCGGGTGTGCAGGCGGCGGGCGCGGCTAGCACCGGACAGTCGGCCGGGGCTCGGCGACACCATCTTTCGGATATCCTGGCCAACTCCGCCAACACCGGCACCGAAGCGACGCCCGGTACAACGTTCGTTTGAAAGGACCTGGATTTGCGGGCAACGGCGTAGCGATGAGCGTCAATACGGCGAATTTAGGAAGTACGTCCGATTTGGTCGCGGCTGTGAACTCGGCGATCACGGCGGCCGGGAACAACGGAACCCAAGCGGGATGGCGCAATCGCGAACGCAGGTATCAGCGCGAGCCATCAACACGGATGCGAACGGCTCAGCAGCAGCTCGCCTTCACTAGTTCGACCGCGGCGTTCCGGTGACCGCGGGCGACCAGGTCGCGAACGCGCTGCTTCGGAATTCGCGCAGAATGCTTCGATCACAGGGCACGGACTCGAACCCACCGTCGCAACCAACGGCGCTGCGGCACTGGAACCTTGACGCTCGCCGTCAATGGCGCAAACCCGATCAGCGTGGTCGTCACCAACAGCGCGGCGACGTCCAAAGCGCAGATCGAACGGATCTAAACGCATCAGCGGCTTCAACGCCGTCGCCACGGCGTCCTTGCAAGGAAATCAAGTCACCATTCAGAGCGACGCCAACAGCGCCACTTCGAGCATCGCGATTACCTCTGCCACTGCGCTCGCCACCAGCCTCGGCCTATCGAGCACGACGGCGACCGCGGCCAATGCTTCGACCGGAGCGAGCTGAACCGACTGCAGGTAACAGCGGCCAACAATACCGCCGCGGGAGCAGGAACCACCATTCGGCACGGCAGGCGCCGGCACCATCACCTTTCAGTTCCAGGGCGGCGGCAAACTTCACCGACAAACGTCGCCCTCGCCGTGACAGCGGGAGAAACGGTCACCCAGGCGATCGCCGCCTTGAACACGGCGGTTTCCACGAATTCCGCGCTGGAGACGGCGGGCATTCCGCTCACCACCTCGACGGCCACCAACGCCCTCACCTTCAGCTCCACCAGCGGGCAGCCGTTCAGCGTAGGCGTTACGGGCGACACGCAGAACCCGCTGGGCTTCGGTTCGTTTGTTACGGGCCGAACGGAGCGTACGACTATACGAGCCTCGACGGGTTCGTCCAGTTACAACGACGCGACAGCGATCGGAAACCGACAACTTCCAAATTTCGCTGAACGGCGCAGCCTTCCAGCGCGAATCCCGTCGCGGTTGATCTGACCGCAGGCGACGCCACGGCCGCCGCCGTGACCAGCACGGACAGCACGGCTACGCCGCTCGCGGTGACCGGGAACAACAACACCTTGAACCTGGCCGTCAACGGGACCAGCTTTAGCGTAAGTCTGACCATCGGCGGCAGCGTCACGAAGAGCGACATCGCCAACCAGATCAACACGGTCATCGGCGCGCAAGGGACGGCTACGGTCAACAGCAACAACCAGATCGTTATCACGTCCAACACCAAAGGCGCGGGCGGCAGCGTGCAGATCCAGAACGGCACCGCCAATACTCTGCTTGGACTGGCAACTGCTGGCCCCGTCGCCGGAACATCCAGGACCGGAGCGAGCGTCGCGCAGGCCCTCAATCAATCCTTCGCGGCCAACGCCACCTTGCAGGCGGCGGGATTGACGGCCGCCTACACCGGCGGCAACATCGTCGTTTCGTCGGCGAACGGCACCTACTTCCGGCTCGATTCCTACGGCAGCAGCGCATCGGCTTCGGTCCTCGCGGCCACGCAACAGGGCACCGCGGCGACGGCGGCGACCACCACGGGAACAACCACTAGCGCGACTATCGTCACCGGAAGCAATGACGACTTCAATATCGCCATCAACGGCGGCGCCGCGCAGGATATTTTCCTGGCGGCGGCGGCGGCGCGCAAACCATCGCGCAGGTTGCCGCAGAGCTCAACACGAATCCACTCCTGGCGGGCGTCACGGCCAGTGTGAATACAACCGGCCACCTGGTGCTGACCGACAACACCACGGGCGCCGGGGCCACGTCCCAAATCATTCTCACCGCGGGAACCCATAGCGCTCTCGCCACCCTGGGCCTGACCGCCAATACTTACAATGGCACTGCCGCTGTCGCAGGTTTCGCCATCACCGGCGCGAACAATCAGATCTCGCTTTCGGTCGATGGGGGCGCCGCACAGGTCATCACTCTGACCAACGGTGCGAATCAGACAGCCACCAACGTCGAGGGCGACCTCAATACATACTTCACGACGAATAACATTGGAGCCACGGCATCCGTGAACAACGGCGCGCTGCAGGTCACTTCGAATTCGACCGGCGCAACTTCCTCTGTCGTCTTCAACACGACCGCCAACAGCGCGTACGCGACGCTCGGCCTGACCGCCGGAACAACTTATACCGGTAGCGCGGCGCAGACCGGCTTCGGCGTCTCTGGTTCGACCTTCACCGGCACGGTTGCGACGGCGGCTCCCACCGCCGCGCCCACGTTCGATTCGGGAGGCGCCAGCCAGACGGCCGACCTTGCCTTCACGCCCATCGTGTATGGCTCCGATCAGCAGACCGTAACCATCACCGCTCCGGATTCAACGGGCGCGCAGCAATCCCTTTCCGTCAATCTGAGCAACAACGCGACCAGCACCAATGGCAGCTCCATCGACCAAGCGGTGAACGCCATCAACACCGCGCTGCAACAATCCAATAACCCCACGTTGCAACAGATCACGGCTGTAAAAGACGATTCATCCGGAACCGAAAAAATCAGCTTGATCAGCACCGTGAACAATTTCCAGGTCGCCGTCGGCAAGACGGGGTCTGGGGCGGGTATTGGTTCGCAGGGAACCACGGCCGCTTCGGCAGTCACCACCGGCGGTTCTACCGCGGAGATCGCCGATATCACCGGCGCGACGGCTGCGGTCAACGCGCTGGCGAACGCCGTCACCGCCTTGGGCAACGCGCAAGCGGTCGTCGGACGCGGGGAGAATCAATTCACCTACGCGACCAACCTCGCGCAATCCCCAGCTCACCAACCTGGCCTCCGCCGAATCCGGCATCCGTGATGCGGACCTGGCGGCCGAATCGGCCAATCTGACCAAGTCGCAGATTCAGCTCCAAGCCGGTATCGCCGCTTTGGCGCAGGCGAACTCCGCGCCACAGCAGGTGTTGAAGCTCCTCCAATAGCTTGATCAGCGAGCTCTTTGGCTCTTGAATTGCACCCGAGAGCGGGTCGAAGGAACCGGCCGACGCGGACGGATCTCTTTCGTACTCGCATCGGGTGCTTTTTATTTGGGCATTTTCTTGCTCCAGGAGCTCATTTTACGTGGAGTTTTCCGCCAGGCTGTCCGATATAATGAAAACGATGACGCTCTCGGTTGTCATCCCCGCATATAACGAAGAGCGTCGGCTCCCTTCTACTCTCGATGCCGTTTTTTCGTGGCTGGACGCGAATTCTTACCGCGATACGGAAATTGTCGTGGTCGACGACGGCTCGCGCGATGCCACGGCAAGCATCGTGGAAATGCGTTCCCGTGCCGATGGCCGTCTCCGGCTTGTGAAAAATCCAGGTAATCGCGGCAAGGGCTACGCGGTTCGCAACGGGATGATGGAGGCGCAGGGCGAGTGGATCCTCATGACGGATGCGGATCTCTCCGCGCCCATCGCCGAACTTCCGAAATTAGTCGAGGCCGCGGCCGCGACGAATGCCCGGATTGCGATCGGATCCAGAGCGCTCGATCGCTCGTTGATCGGCGTTCGCCAAGGCGCGGGGCGTGAGTTTTCAGGCATCGTCTTCAACCGGGTCATGCGAATCGTCACCGGCCTTCCCTACGCCGACACGCAGTGCGGGTTCAAGTTGTTCCGGCGCGACGCCGCGCGTGAGATCTTCCCACGTCAGCTTCTGGACGGTTTCGGATTCGACGTGGAGAATTTGGTCATCGCCAAATGCCTTGGCCTCCAGGCGGTGGAGGTTCCGGTTCGATGGAACAACGTGGAAGGCACGAAAGTCAGCCTGACCCAGGGAGTGCGTTCCTTCGGTGAACTGGCGGAAATCCGTTGGAATGCCTTGCGCGGTCTTTACAGCCCCAAGAGGCCTCTCGTTGATCAGCGAGCTGAAACCTAACCAGATTTCTGTTTTCGGGTCGAATCGCGCGGGTCTTCACGCCGGAGGCGCCGCACGCCTGGCCAAGGAAAAGTTCGGCGCCCGCGAAGGCGTAAGTGAAGGCCTCACCGGGCACAGCTACGCATTCCGGACGCTCACCGAGAATTTTCAGAAGGTTTCGCCCGCCGCTCTCCAGTCGAGCCGCGCTCGCTTATTCGAAACTGCTCGCGCTCACCCCGAAACAATATTTCTGTTAACGAAAGTCGGCTGCGGCATCGCCGGCTTTTCAGAGGACCACATCCGGCCCTTGTTCGCCGATGCGCCTGCGAATGTCGTGCTGCCCCGAGAGAGGAGCTAAAAGAAGAGGGGAGCGAAAAATGGAGATGTCCGAAGAGGGACAGAGCTGTCCGTCTCTCTCTTCCTACCTCTCTACGGCTTCGACTGGCATTCGGATTCCGGCGACAAGTTCGGCGGCAGCGTGCGCACGCCCGCCCCGCTGATCTCTAAAATCTTCACGGTTCCGGAAGCTCCCAGCGCGCCGATGGATTTGCCGTCGACGTAGATCTCCGCAGCCCCCGCGTTCCCGACGCGCACGACCGCGGTGCGATGGAAATCGATGTCTCGGGTATTGCCGGCATTCAGCAGTCCCACAAAAGCCGGCTTGCCGTCGGAACAAGAGGAAATCCAGTTCACACCGGAAGCTTTTACCGTCGCACGGCGCGATTCGCCGGAAGGCGATGACGTGGCTACGGTCACAGCGGCCGGCGTCGGCTTGGATGGCGCTGCCTTCGCCGCGTTCGGGACTTGCTGCGGGGAAGCGGGGACCGCGGATGCTTTCGCGGCGGCCTGGGGAACGGCGCCGGGAGCAGCGTTGCTTGCGATCTTCTTTGCGACGTTCGCGACCGCGGGCGCGGCCTTCTTTTGTTCGGTCGCCGGCGGAATCGTTAAAGGAGCTTCGGAAGTCTTCGTCGTGGCCGTGGAAGGGGCGCTCGAAGCCTTGGGCCGGAACGGTCCAAAATAAAACGCGAGGGCGGCCAGACCGAGGAGGGCAGCGGCCACGCTCATCGGAACAATCCAACGTGGCTTGACGGGCGGGACCTGCCCCGTCTCCTGCGCCGTTTCCTGCAACGTTTCATGCATGGTCGAGATCGGTGTCAGCACATCTCCGGTCGGCGCCATGCCATAAGCCGGACCGAATTGCGGCGCGACCGGAGAGCGACTCGCACTTCGCTCGGTCGGGTTGCAGCCGCGGGGAGCAACGGGAAGGCCGCGGCGAGCGGCGGTTCGTCGCTTTCGGAACTTGCTTGTCCTGCACTCGTAGAGGCAATCTTCGGTTCATTTTCCTCTCTCGCGTGCTCCGGCGCCTCTGTCGCGATTTCCGGGGCGACGGCCGTCTCGGGTGGGGTGTGGCTCGTTCCCTCGCTCGAAAATTGTTCTGGAGCCGCGAAGACGGAGTCAACCAGCGGGGCGGCTTCGTCTGCATGTTCCGTGACGTGTTTATGTTCCGGGGCGGATGCTACGAGCGGTTCGCCGGTCTGAATCTCTTCGACTGGTGCATCGGCCGGAGCACACAGTCGAGATTCTCTGCCTCCACCCGGATCTCCGCTTCGATCGTTGCGATGCTCTTCCGGTCGGGAACCGGAATCCTCCGCCGAGGAGCGCCAGGCGTCCGGTACCGTCGTCTGTGACGCGGTTTCTAAACAGGGGCGTGGTCTCTGGAAGTGACGTCGTCTCTGCAGGCGATACTTGTCGGGAAGGGACGTCGTTTCGGCCAAGAAGCTCACAATCA
>CAVXVL010000026.1:0-16478 GCA_963765085.1 Terriglobia bacterium
TTCAACCGCCCGCTACGCAGCCCCGACCACCGTTTGTTTCTGTTCGCGTTCGTAGGCAATCGCGGCTTGCACGGCTTTGACCAGCGCAATAATGATAAACACCTTGAAAATGATCGCGAAACAACGTCGAGGGATCGAGCATCCCGAATGCCGCTGCTGCTGATGCAAACGCGACCAGTCCGCTGATCGTGATCGGCACGGGGTACTTCGCCACCACCACGGCAACACGCGTAAACCAGGCCGACCAGGATCATGCCGATCGACAACAACTTGATCGAGCGGACGAGCGAGTCCCGGATCTCTTGCAACTTTACAGGATCCACCTGCATCCCGCGGCGATGCAAGTCATCGACCTGCGTCTTGAGCTCTTTGTCGACCAGCCTCGGCCGTCACCAGGCTGAACACGTTGAAGCCGGCGGTCAGCAGCCCGACGACCACGAAAATCCCTCGGGCCGATGCAGGCTCTTCTATCTGTGCACTCTGCGTCAAGCTGCCAAGCGACCCGGAGACCTACCGAGCGAACCGCTCCCGCCAGCGCCCCTCTTCCGTCGTCGTGTCAGCCATCACGATCCCCTTTGTTTGCAACGAGCCACAACACTTGCCAATGGTGGTGCGACTCGACGCGAGCCGGCCTGAAAACCGCCAGTATAACCCCGCCCGCGAGCAACGCGGAAGAGTTTGGCCGCGTCAGCTCAGATTTCGCGCACCGGCTCGCCGTGCGAGACGGACGGGCGCCGAGAGCGTCGTGAAACGCGGTCCCATGTCGAGCGAGACGTGATAGCCGGTGGTCCGTTCCGGCGATGCGCAGGGCCTCTTCCATGACGGTGCGCATGCCGCGCTCGTCGATGTCGCGCATGGTGAAGACGCCGGCCACGCCGGCGAGGGGATGTCTGGCGTCGGCAAGGTCGATGTCGCGCACGCCGATGAGGACGGTGTTTCCGGGGCGATCTCGGGGGAGTAGCCGTAGATGCAGCTCAGCGGATCCGGGCCCAGGCCGAGCAGGGCTGCCAGAGGCATTCCGTGAACGTTGCCGGAGGGCAAGGTATCAGGCGTGTTGATGTCGGAGTGGGCATCGATCCAGAGGAGGCCGATCTTGTGGCCCTGACGGCGATAAAATCGGCCACACCGGAGACAGATCCGACGGCCATGGGGTGGTCTCCGCCAAGCAGCAGCGGGGTCAAGCCTTCTTCGAGGGCGCGCAGCACGGCTTGGCGGTGCGGGTACAGTCCCGCAATTTCGGCAAGATAACGGGCATTGCTGCTCCCGGCGGCCTGGGTCCGGCGATTTCCACGCGGATGTTGCCGCCATCCTCAACCTGATGGCCGAGCTCTTCGTCCTTTCCTTGGAGTACTTCTTGGCCCATTCGAGCATCGGAGCGCCCTCTGGCCCGAGATCCATCGCGAGATCTCTGTAATATTTGCCCGTGTCTGATAACCACACCCCGGATAAATCCGGCTTCCCGCTCGCCGTCTTCGGCATAGGGGCCGTAAGGTTCGGTTTCCCGTCCTTCGTTCGTGGAAGGCCAGCCGTAGGGTAGCTCAGCCATTGCGCGGAGGCTACTGCGGCAAACACGGCGGTCGTAACCGCAATTCTCGATATCCTGCTCATAATCGTTCTTGAAGATAGCACGAAGGGTGCCGCAAACAAGTTAATAACGGTTATGGCTGCGCGAAAGCCGGGATATTCTATGTTAAGAACGCCCCGAAGGTGGTTCGCCCGAACGGATTCACGTCGATCTGGAGCGGGCGGGGATTTCTGGAGGTTGCTGAGCCTAAAGGCATGATCGGCAGAATTGTCCGCTGCGTGCCCTGGGCTCTCACGCACCACGTGAGAACGTAGATGACAAAGGAATCATGGCCCCGTTCGCGCTTCGCAAAGGTATTGCCAATCGTTCCGCCAGGCGGGAAACACCTTCGCCGGCTTCAAAAGAATGCTAATAATGGATAAACTGGGCGAGGCGGCATTGAACGGCAGTCAGGCCGTAACCATCCGTCCACGCCGCCCCCGTCGAAGCAACTGCAGGACAAGTCCACGTGGACGCGCGGCGTTTACTCATTCGTAAACCAGGCCCGCGCTGAGCGACCCCAAAACCATTTAGAACATGAGTCCCAGACGTCCTCGTTGCGTGGGCCGAAGTTCTTCTCATTTAGGAGCAACTATGAAACGAATCACGGGGAGACGAATGGCGAGTTCACTCGTACTCGTATCTCTTTTATCCATCGTCTCCGCATGCACGAGAGCCTCATCGGAAGCAACGGAAAAGACGGTTGAACTCAAAGCGACGGCGAAAACCGTTCATCAGAACTTTTTCGATGCGTCGCTGAAGCCGGTGCTGACGATCAATTCCGGGGAACCGTGCGACTGGAAACGGCAACTGGAAATCCAAAGTACTTCGAAGAGCACGGCGTGCCGAAGGATAAGATCCCGCAGGAATTGTACACCGCCTTCAACGGGCTCCCGTATGACGTCTCCGGACCTGATCGAGGACGGGCGGACGCCACGCTGGACGGTCCCATCAAAGTGAACGGCGCCGCTCCGGGGGATGTCCTTGAGGTCCGCATCAAATCGGTCCAGGTTCGGTTACCGATCGCCGCCCAAAGTTTCGTGCCGGATCGCGGGCTGTTGACCGAGGACTTTCCCTACGAAAAGCACCGGGTACTTTTTCTGGATCTGGCCAAGCAAACCGTCGAGTATGCCCCCGGCATCGTAGTGCCGTTGAAACCCTTCTGGGGGATTATCGGGGTAGCGCCGCCGCCCAGTATGGGACGAGTCTCCAGCGGGCCGCCCAACATCTTCGGCGGAAATATGGACAATCGAGACCTCGTCGCGGGAACCACGCTCTACTTGCCGGTCTACGCCCCGGGCGCGCTGCTGTCGATCGGCGATGGCCACGCCGCCGAAGGCGAAGGTGAAGTGTGTCTTTCGGCCATCGAAGCTTCGCTGAAAGGCGAAGTTCAGGTGATCCTCCACAAGGGAAAATCGCTGAAGTTGCCTCGCGCCGAAACGCCGACTCATTACATGACGATGGGATTCGATCCCGACCTCAACGTCGCCGCAAAAATCGCGACACGCGAAATGCTGGACTGGATGGTCGAAATGAAGGGACTAAAGCGGGACGACGCGTATTTTCTCGCCAGCGCCGCGATGGACCTCAACGTCACTCAGGTTGTCGACGGCACAAAAGGGATTCACGCCATGCTGCCGAAATCGATCTTTAAATAAGCGAGTCGCTTGGTCTGCGCGCAGACGCTGCCGCTTTGATCATTCTCTTACGAATAGAATCACTTCTGGCTGTAGCCTGCGTTCCGAGCCGCTCCTTCGATGGGACTCGCCGCAGAAGAGCTAAGGCAGAACGCTTAATCAGGATGGCACCGATAGACCATTCCCTAACGTATGCCGTGCCGCTAAACTCATGGCATGCGAACACTCAATCTTGGATTTTCTGAGCGAAACGCTACCTGTGGAGACGCCGACCTCACCTTTTGGACGGACGAGCAAGGGCAAGACCTTACCGATTTCACGATCCTGGTAAGCTGCTTCGTCATTGCCGCGGCAGGCTTGTTGGTCATGAATGGGTCGACCGCGGCGAGCATCTGGACCGACATGAAAGGCGTTTTCGCCCATGCCAGCTTGATCGCGAACGGAACGCGATAAGCTTTCATCGTCCGGTTCTGGAAACGATCGGGAATCACCTTCGCACATTGCAAACTCGCGGGTCGC
Source organism: Terriglobia bacterium (assembly GCA_963765085.1). Lineage (GTDB taxonomy): Bacteria > Acidobacteriota > Terriglobia > Bryobacterales > Bryobacteraceae > Palsa-187. The sequence goes on from CAVXVL010000026.1 coordinate 3,721, forward strand.
AGGAAAGCCGCTGCGGCGATCTGCAACCAGCGGCCCTTCGTCCTGATGGTCGGCTTCCCAACTCTTCGATCGTGGATCGCCGTCGGTATTCGGCCCACGCCCTCTTCCGTTTCGCGCGAAGCTGCAATCCTCATTTTCAAAAGTCCCGCCCCTAAATAGCCAGCAACAGCGCGGCATAGTCACTGCATTCCTGCGCTGCCCTAGCCGCCTCCAAAGTACCAGAAATATTCACTATTCATTTAATAACTTTCGTTTATGCGTGTCTCAATTTGAGACGATGTGCGCCGGTGAGACAGGCAACTTTGGCTTGCGGTACGTGAGTTTGCACTCGACGGAAAACCTCGGAAAATCAAGTGCGCGGTCGATCCGTTCTTCACGCTGCTCGAAAGTTTCTCCTCGCTTTTTTTAAATGCGGTAATTCTCACGTATTTAGCGTGAATAAGAAGCCCAATAAGCCGCAACGAAGTGGATGTCTTCGGGTCGTCGTCATGCGCTCGTGCGCAAAAGAGCGGCGGCATAGATCGTCGCGCTGCTCGTGGCAAGCCGCGTGCTATCGAGAAGGTACTCGCCCTCAATGTCTGCTCCCTCCGGAACGCTTGGGAGGAAGCCGAGAAACTCGCATCGGCCGTTCGAGAGTGACTCGCTTGGCGACAAAAAATGGCGAAGCATGGCCGAAAGATGAAATCGATAACGGAAGACACTGGAAGCAAGCACGCATGGTATGCGTTGCGCGTGCGGGTGCGCTCGGAACATAACGTGGCGACGCTCCTTGGCGATAAAGGCGTGGAGTGCTTTACACCCTACTGGGAGGAACGACGCGCCTCCTCGAGGCGAAGAGCCGCCGAGCGTGTTTCCGTTTTCCCCGGCTACACCTTTGGGCACTTCGCGCTCGCTGACATTTTCCATGTGCTGAATACGCCAGGCGTACAGCAGGTACTGGGCCCAGGGAGGCCGGAACCGATTGAAGGCGAGGTGATCGATTCGCTTCGCACGCTGTTTTCGGGTACCAAGCGGGTGCATCCGAGCACCTATTTAAGAGAAGGAGAAACAGTCGAAATCCTGCGAGGCCCGTTACGAGGGAGCAGGGGAATTCTCGTCCGATCCAAAGCAGATTTCAGATTAGTGATTTCGGTGCACGTGCTGCAGCGATCGGTTTACGCGGAAGTGGATGCGGATATGGTCGCGCCGCTGGGGACGACTTCTAGTGCCGCATAGAGCGTGAAGAGTTCCGAAGTGCACGACTGCGGCTGTTTGCGTTTCAAATCACAAATTGAGAATCGGGATTTAAAACTTGTGTTTGAGGAGGAATCGGGTGATGTATCGCCGTTTAGTCGGAATTATTTGCGCAATCTCGGGGGCCATTGCAGCATCGGCCCAAACACCGCTCGTCGCCTCGCCGGCCACGGAGAGCGTGGTCGCGGCCGTCGCATCGAATGAGAAACTTCAAACCGCCTATATTCTCGGTCCGCAGGACACGGTCCTGATAAAGGTGCTGAATGAGGACGAACTGGGAACATTGCCATATCCAATCGATTTGCGCGGCTCGATCAATGTCCCATTGGTGGGCAGGATCCACGCGGCGGGCATGACGCTTGAGCAGCTCGAAGGGGAGCTCGCGGATCGATTTAGAGAATACTTGCAAGATCCGATGGTCACTGTCACGGTGGCGGAGTTTCATAGTCAGCGGATATCGGTCCTCGGCCAGGTCGCTCTTCCCGGCGTGCATCAGATTCAAGGTGACAAGAGTCTCTTCGAGGCGATTTCGGAGGCGGGGGGATTGAAGCCAGACGCAGGCAGCACCGTGAAGATCACGCGCCGCAAGGAGTGGGGAGCGATTCCTCTTCCCGGAGCCGTGACCGACGCCAGCAATCAGTTCAGTGTCGCCGAAGTGAGCATTCGATCTGTGATGGAGGCGCAAAATCCGGCCGAGAACATTCAAGTGAAGCCGAACGACGTGATTACGGTTCCCAAGGCAGATTTAATTTACGTGATCGGCGCCGTGAAAAAAGCGGGTGGTTTTGTTCTTTCTGAGCGAGCGAACATGTCGGTACTACAGGCGCTCTCGATGGCGGAAGGATTGGAACGCACCGCTGCCGCGGGCAAAGCGACCATCATTCGCGGCGGTTCCACGGCGCCCGGCCGCACTGAAATTCACGTCGACGTCACGAAGATTCTGGCGGCGAAGCTGCCCGATATCCCGCTTGCCGCCGACGACATTCTCTTCGTCCCCAATAGCACGGTGAAAAGCGCTTCGTTTAGAACGTTGGAAGCAATCATCCAGGCCAGCACGGGCGCGGCGGTTTATCGCCCCTTCTAGGGAACCAATGGAACAGATACCAATCACACTGCAACCTGAAGTGTTTCGTCCCGAACCCGTCTCCCATCGCGCCTACAATCGTCAAGGTGTTGGCTACCCCGAGGGGACTCCTTCGGATGGCTCGGCTGAAATACAAACGGGGGGGCTCGTGGAGTATTGGCGGATCATCCGCCGGCGTCGCGGGACGCTGCTCGTCGTGGCCGTCATCGGCGTTCTGGCGGCGATCCTGATCACACTCCCGCAGACGCGAGTCTACCGCGCTCGAACCGCGCTCGAAATCCAGGATATCAACGGCGACTTCCTAAACTCGAAACAGATCAACCCGGTGAGTGAGGATGGAGGCGGAGGAAGCGCCCTTACCGACGTTCAGACCCAGATGAGGATTGTCCAAAGTGAAGCACTCGTGGACAAAGTCGTGGATCAACTCTCCGCGAAAGGGGAACTTCGGCCCGCCCCTGTGGCTCCGGGCGCGATCTCGACGTGGCTGAAGAGTTTGAAAGTGTCCGTGGACCAGCCTGGCGACGCGGATTATCGGGTTCGTCAAGGGGCGATGAAGAACCTCACGGTCAAGCAGTTGGGCCAAACCCGCATGATTGAAGTACTCTACAGCTCTCCCGATCCAAAGCTTGCGGCCGATTTCCTCAACGCCCTGACCTCCAACTATATTGAGTCCAACATGGAGGCGCGTTGGCAGATGAGTCAGCGCACCGGCGAGTGGCTGTCGCGCGAACTGGATGACATGCGCGTCAAGCTCGAACGTTCCGAAGATGCACTCGAAGCGTACGCACGTAAATCCGGGCTTCTCTTCACCACTCCTCAATCCGGCTCGGGAGAGAAGACCAACGTAGCCGAAGAAAAATTAAGGATGGGACAAGATGAGCTTTCCAAAGCTCAAGCGGATCGTGCGGCAGCGCAGTCGCGTTATGAGATCGCGAAATCCGCGGCGCCCGGCACGCTGGCGGATGTTCTAAACGATACTTCCCTGCGGGGACTGCAGGACAAACTCACGGAACTCCGGCGGCAGGAGGCGGAGCTGATTGCCACCTACACGCCGAAGCATCAAAAAGTGAAACAGGTGCAGGCCCAGATCGCGCCGATTGAGTCCGCGCTGACCGCCGAGCGCGACGCAATTCTGGAGCGAATCCACAACGACTATACGACCGCGCTGGGGAGAGAACGTCTGCTTCAGGTAGACTACGCGGCGCAATCCAAAATCGTAACGGATCAAGCGGAAAAATCGATCCAATACAATATCCTGAAACGCGAGGTGGATTCCAATCGGCAGCTCTATGAGTCCATGTTTGACCAGGTTCGCCAGGCCAGCGTCGCGGCCGCCATTCGCGCCAGCAACATTCGCATTGTGGATCCGGCGAAGCAGCCGCGCAGTCCATACTCTCCCGACTTTCTTCTGAACTCCGCGCTAGGCCTGCTTTCGGGGCTCCTGGCTGGCGTGACCTTTATCGTCATCCGGGAGCGTGCGGATCGCACGCTACAGCAGCCCGGCGATCTGCAGTTCTGGACGAATTCCATCGAACTCGGCGCGATACCGAGCGCAAGCGCGGAGTCGGGAAAGCGTATCTACTACGCCGCGCGGCGCAAGAGTCCGGCGTCGTCAGAAGACGCGCACAACGGGGCCCCCGCTCTGATTCTGGGAACGAAGAAGCTGACCAAGCGCGTCGAGTTGATCACCTGGGAAAAGAAGCCAAGTATTGTCGCGGAAGCCTTTCGAGCGGTGCTGACGTCCATTATGTTCAGCGGTGAGAACGGGGGGCGGCCGCGCGTGTTGGTCTTCACGAGCCCCAGTCCGGCGGAAGGCAAAACAACCGTGGTCAGCAACCTTGCCATTGCGCTCGCTGAGGTCCGACAGAAGGTTCTGGTCATCGACGCGGATCTTCGAAAGCCGCGCCTTCACGAGCTCTTCGATTTGCAAAACGAACGCGGGCTGTCCGACGTGCTCCAATCACCGCCGGCGACCAACGGCACGCTCGATGCCGCGCTGCTCGGGATGGTGCAACCGACGGCGATTGCCGGCCTGCACGTGTTGCCGAGCGGCCCATCGACGCACGCCGCGGCCAACCTACTCTACTCGCCGAACTTCGGTGAAGTACTCAAGAAATACAAGCGCGAGTTCGACATGGTGTTGGTAGATACGCCTCCGATGCTTACGATGACAGACGCCCGCGTGGCGGGCCGTTGCGCGGACGCAGTCATCTTTGTGGCGCGCGCCGGCCGCACGACGAGGGAAGCGGCACTCGCCGCGCATCAGCGGTTTACCGAGGATCGGATTCCTATCCTCGGGACGATTTTGAACGATTGGGATCCGTCGAAAGCACCCAGCGGTTATTACGGCTATCACGGTGGTGGTTATTACCAAGGATATAAATACGGTGGCTACCGCACCTATTAGCAAGCAACACGATCGGTATGGAGCCGAGCCCCGCGCTGGCTTGGATAAAGAATGTTTGGATAAAGAACCCCGGCAGCTTCGCTCCCACATTCGCGAACAAATGCTGCTATGGCGAGCCTGGTCGACGAAGGGAGCCTGCAGTATCGCGGACCTGGGGCTAAGCTCGGCCGCGAATTTCGGGATGAATATTCTCATGGCGAGAAGCCTCCCGACCAAGGAATACGGCGCGTTCTCCGTCGCCTACGCCATGTTGCTGGTGGCGATGGGGTTTCAGTCGTCCTATATTTTGGAGCCCATGAGCGTGCTGGGTCCCTATCGGTCGCTCGACTCCGTGAAGCGGTATCGCCATTCGGTCTTTTGGCTCAATCTTCTTTTGACGCTGACACTCTCGGGAGCTTTGGCGATTTGGGGCCGCTTTTCGGAAGACCCGGCGCTGGGCCGCACGCTTATCAGTTGCGCCGTGAGTGGGCCGTTCATTATGGGCTTCTGGCTTCTTCGCCGCGTTTACTATCTGGACTCGGCCGCCTCGGCCGCCGCTCTTTCCAGCTTGGTCTACGCGGTGGCCCTAGGGCTTCTGGCCATCGTTCTGCGAGCAATGAATCATCTTTCGACCGAATCCGCGATGTTCGCCTTGGGTCTCGCGAGTTTCGTGGCGAGTATTCACAGCTACCGAAAGTGCTTCGGCAGCGTCGCTTGGTGCCGCAAAGACATCGCGGAAGCGGCACGCGAGCACTGGGAGTACGGCAAGTTTCCAGTGGCCGCCAGCTTCTTGTCGATCGGCTCCTCCAATATGCAGACTTTTTTAGTGGCCTTCAGCTCGGGCCTCGGCGCAGCGGGAGTTCTGCGCGCCATGCAGAACCTGGTAATGCCCGCCCAGCAGATCGTCTCCGCGTTGGGCATGTTCGTCATACCCGTGTTGTCGCGTGACGTCAGCGCTGGACGAACTATATCCGCGCATCGGAAGGCCACGACTTACTTAAGCGTGGTGGTTGCGGTGACCTGTGCTTACGCGTTGTCACTGCTGCTTTTTCGGGGTCCTCTCGAAACGATCATTTATGGCGGGAAGTTCAAGCAGTACGTATGGTTGCTCCCGTTGAACGGGCTGATCCCCGTGATGATCGCGCTCACGTCGGGATTTTCCGTGCTGCTCCGGGCCAATCAGAAGCCGCAACATCTTCTGACGTCGGCGGTTGTGGGGTGCGTCGTGGGCTTCGCCTCCGCGTTGCCCATGAGCCGTCTATGGGGGGTGCCCGGGGCGGTTACCAGCGTCCTGTTGGCGAATTTGGCGATTGCGGTCACCACCGCCTGGTATTACTTCGCGCACCGGCGCACGGTCGCAGCCAATGAAATGCGAACCGTGGCCGCGGGAATCTGCTAGGGGGCGTACACACGGAGATCCTTGGCACGCAGAGCTTCTTGCGTCTCGTGGATCGAGGGTCGCGCAGTCTAGATCCGCTTTACAAATGAGATCTGCAAAGGAGGCAATCGAATATGAACCAGAACGTGGCCTACGGAGCGTCTGAACGCTATCTCGAAGCGCGGGGTGAGGACTATTTCACTTATCAGAGAACGGTGGCGCAGTCTCGAGGGGCGCTGCTCGCGCTTAAATTCGAAAACTACGTCAAGCCTGGCTTTTGCGTTCTTGATTTCGGCTGCGGCGGAGGATATCTCCTCAAAGCGCTGAATTGCGGCCAGAAGATCGGAGTCGAAATCAATCCCGCTGCGCGGTCACAGGCGGCCGCAAACGGAATACGCTGTCATTCCACGCTCGAAACGGTGGAGGATGGAATTGCGGATGTGGTCATCTCGAACCATGCACTCGAGCACGTTCCCTTTCCGATTGAAGCTCTCCGACAAATCCGGCGGAAGCTGAAACCTACGGGTACTCTCGCGTTGTGCGTACCCTTCGATGACTGGCGAACACAGAGGCGTTATGATCCGCAGGACGTCAACCACCATCTGCATACTTGGACGCCTCTGTTACTGGGGCACACTCTTGCCGAGGCCGGCTTCCAAGTCCGCGCGGACGATATTGCCGTGCTCACTCACGCGTGGCCTCCGCGCGTCGACGCGCTGTGGCAAACTCTCCCGGCCCCAGCGTTCGAAATGCTTTGTCACGTATTTTCCGTCGTGAAGAGACGGCGTCAGCTGCTGGCCGTGATTCAGAATTCGCCCTGCGGAAAGTGATCGGATAACACCCGCCAAGTCCATTTTATGGAACTATCGGATACTCATCCCGCGGACGGCTTTCGTGGACACTGGCGCAGGTTCAGCGTGGCTCCCCATCGGTGGGTAATCGCGAAGCAGCAAGCGGCCCTTCGCGGACGTCGATACCTCGCGGCGATTGTCGCCGTATGGTTAGCGATCCAGATGTTCGATGTTCTGTTCACGATTGGCGGGTCCTATGAGCTGGCGTTGACGGTATGCGTCTTTTGGATCGCCGTGCCTCTGTTTTTTGCGGCTCCCGGATCGTTTCTACGAAGCAGTATTGCGACGCTCACCGGTGGAAAAGGACGAGCTTCCGTCCTGCTGCTTGTTTTCGTATGCGCTTCGCTCCTCAGCGCGGTGACGTCAGGAGACACTCTAAAGTCTGTCGGCTATCTGCTCGCGACTGTGGTGACGCTCGCGCTTGAGTATGAACTGTGCGCTTATCTCGGCGGCTATTTTCAGTGGGCGCTGCGATGGTATTCAGTTCTAGGCACGCTCGCCTATCTTCCTTTTTACCTGCGCGGCGCGGTTGCGGGCGCCAATTGGGGAAGGCTCTCAGTGAGTGAGGGAGACCATCCCAATCATTTCGGGCTGGTGTGCTTCAGCATATTGGGAGCGTCGTTCGCGTGGCGGAGTTGGCCCGTGCGGCTGGCGATCTCCGGCGCCATGATCGCCATGATCACGGCGGCGCAGTCCCGGTCTTCGCTGATCAGCTCGCTGGTCATGATCACCGTTTTCATGGCGCTCGAATTGAAGAATCGAAAGGCCGTGTTGACGGCGATGCTTGCCGGCGGGCTCGTCTGCGGCGCCGTCGCGGCTTCCTTCGATCAAATCGCCTCCGGCGTATCGTCCGCGCTCAACATGAACGACCAATATCGAGGAGCGGGCACGGGGCTCAGCGGACGAGTCGATCTGTGGGAGGCGGGCATCGATATATTTCTGGAAAACCCTCTCCTCGGCGTCGGTTTTCGTTTGCAGGACGAAGCGCTTCCGGCACGGTTCCAGGCCGCCGGAGCGGTGCACAACGGGTTTCTGGGGACGCTTGTCGAAGTCGGGCTGATTGGCGCCATTCCGCTGTTTTGGTTTATAGCGATCGGAATTCGCAAACTGTGGCGAGACTCGAATCCAAGCCAGCCGGGTTCGCAGCTCGGGATCAGTTATGTGCTGGCCTATTGCACCAGTGCCATGGTGGAACCTCGACTTCTGAATCTCGCGCATCCCGCCTCTGTCATTGCTTGGTGCTTTCTGATCGCCGGCGGATTGCAGGCTCGACAGAAACGTAAAGCCGCTTCTTCGCACCAGCACTGTGCCCGTCAAGCCGGTTCGTTGGACCGGTTCCCCAGCGTCCAGGGATTGGGCGGCAGTTTTACAACGCAGCAGGAACAATACCCGTGAAAGTCACTATCGTTCACAACCATCCCATTCACTATAAGCATCTGCTGTTCAGCGAACTGAAGAAGGCGGGCCTGGATTTCGACGTCCTGTTTCAGGGCGGCCAGTCTTCCATCCGGCATGAGCGGATCGATCTGTCCGACGAACTGTATCGCAGTCACATCGCCTATGCGGGTCCTTATGAAGAGGCGCCCGCCGGGACTCGTGCGTGGTTTACGTGGAAAAAAATGGCAGAGCTGCGTCCCGACGTGTCCGTCATCAGCGGATACTACGCGCTCGAATGCTGGGTGGCGTGGTTATGGGCGAGAATTCACCGGAAGCCCATCGTTCTTTGGTACGAGAGCAACGAATTCGATTATCCCCGTCACCGGCCCTTGGAAGTTCTCAAAAGCATCTTCGTGAAAGGATGCGACCGCGCTCATGTATATGGGCGCACCAATCGAGCTTATCTCGCCAAATTAGGAATGCCCTTCGATTGCATCGACATTAAGCGGGCGGTCGTGGATGTCGATCGCTTTTCGCTGGCGGAGCCAAGACCCGCGAGGAACGAGGATGGGCGCCGCTTGCAGTTGCTCTACGTGGGGAGGCTGGCTCCTGAGAAAAACCTCGCCTTCCTGCTACGCGCCTATGCGCGCTATGTCCAGCGGGCCGCGGGGCCTCCGATGCGCCTGGTCCTGGCGGGTTCGGGCCCATCGGAGGCCAGTCTGCGAGAAGAGGCTTTCTCACTGGACATCGACGACCTGGTGGAATTCAAAGGCTACACACCGCAGAAGAATCTGGGCGAGCTGTATGAAAACTCGGACGCCTTTGTCCTTCCCAGTACGCGCGAGCCGTGGGGGTTGGTCGCACTGGAAGCAATGCTGGCGCGTATTCCGGTGCTGATCTCCACGCAATGCGGTTGCGCTGACGATGTCGTAACCGAAGAAACCGGATGGAAGTTTTCGCCTTGGGACGAAGAAGCATTTGCTGGTTTGCTTCTCGAGCTGTCCCGCACGGCGCCCGAACGCTTGCGGCAGATGGGAGATTCCGCGCATGCACTGGCGCAAGAATATTCGGCCGCGAACTGCGCGGAGATCATCGTAAAGTCGTTGAGCGAACTGGGAGGGGCGGAGGATTCGCCGCGATCGGCCGGCGCCGGCGCTCCCGTGGAGGCGAGGCAATAATCGTATGGAAGCTCGCGTATTAGACGTTTGGCCGCATGTATCGGCGCGTTACGGTGGGGTTGGTCCTGCCGCGGCGGGATTGGCGACCGCGATCGGGCGGCAATCGGGGTGGCATAGCTCGTTGCTCGCCGTGTGTAATCCCGGCGAAAACGAGTGGAGCGACGGGATTCCGAAAGACGTGAAAGTCGTGCGTGCTTCCGGCACCCGGGGCCTGAGCGATCTACAACTCAGATTCGAATTATCCGAAGCGATTGCGGCTTGCGATGTTTGTCACGTTCACGGTTTATGGCTTCCGCATACGCTGAGCGCGAGGAGCATCGCCCACGCCATGAAGAAACCCATTCTTTCTTCCGTCCACGGGATGCTCGAAAAGTGGGAGCTGAATAACAAGAAACTCAAAAAGGCTATGTATTCGTATTTTCTGGAAAGGCCCTCGCTCGGGAGATCGCATTGTCTGAGAGCGCTCAGCGAACGTGAGGCGCAAGATTACCGCCGCTACGGTCTGAAGAACCCGGTGGTGATCGTGCCCAACGGCGTCGCCGCTTTGGAGCGCGTTCCGCTCGATCCTTTCTTCGCGCGTTTTCCGGAGCTGGCCGGGAAGAAGATCGTCCTCTATTTGAGCCGCGTTCACTACAAGAAAGGCATTTTGAACCTTTTGAACGCGTGGCCCGACGTGGTCCGCAAGTGCAGTGACGCCCATTTGCTGGTCGCGGGGCCGGACTACGAAAACACAATGGTGAGCGCCGAGGAAATGGCAGCGGCCAGCGGTGTCAGCAACTCCGTCACATTTTGCGGAACCATCAGTGGCGATCGGAAATTAGAGGCGCTCTCGGCGGCGCGGCTGTTCTGCCTGCCCTCGTATTCGGAAGGACTGAGCATGGCGGCGCTCGAGGCGCTGTCGATTGGTCTTCCGCCGGTGATCACGCCGGAATGCAATGTGGACGGAGTCGCGGAGGCCGGCGCCGGAGCGGTTACCTCCAACGATCCTGCCGCGCTGGCGGACGCGCTTTCCCAGAGTCTGTCGTTGAGCAATTCACAGTGGACCAGCATGAGTCAGGCAGCCGTCCGGTTGGCGCGCGAGCGCTTCGATTGGGACAGAATCGCGAAGAATCTCGGGGCCGCGTATTCGTGGATGCTGGGCGGTCCTAAGCCAAGCTGCGTGTTTTAGAAGTTCATTGAACGATATGGTAGATCTCTCGCAACCAGACAACAGCGCCTACGACAAAGGGCGCTCACTCGTCGTTCGCCTCCTGTGGCACTTTGTGGGATTTCCACTGGTGCGTTCCAACTGGCTTCCTATTTCTGCAATGAAGGCCGGCTTGCTCCGGATTTTCGGAGCGCGAATCGGCGAAGGCGTCTATATCAAGCCTGGAATCAGAGTGAAGTTTCCGTGGTATTTGTCCGTCGGGGATCACTGCTGGCTCGGCGAAGACTTGTGGATCGATAATCTCGCCACCGTCACGATCGGGTCCGATGTGTGCGTATCGCAGGGCGTCTATCTATGTACCGGCAATCACGATTGGAAGACGCCGAATATGAAACTGTTCCGTAAGCCAATCAGGATCGAAGACGGGAGCTGGGTTGGCGCGAAGGCGATTCTATGCCCGGGAGTTGTGATTGGCCGTGAAGCGATTGTGACCGTCGGCTCGGTGATCACCAGGAACGTCCCCGCTCATGAGATCTGGGCCGGCAATCCAGCCCAGTTTGTACGCGATCGCGATCCGCTACCCGCTTCGCAGAACCGTTCCCTCCACGTCGAGACCGTCGCAGCGACCCGTTAAACGTAACCCGTATCACAGACCAATTCTTCGGGAGAGCCATATGCGCGTTTTGATTCACGATTTCGCCGGTCATCCGTTTCAGATCCAGTTGAGCCGGGAATTGGCCTCGCGCGGGCATTGGGTCACGCACGTCTACGCGGACGGACTCCCGGGACCAAAGGGTAAATTGAAACCGAATGCGGCCGACTCATCGCGGCTCAAAATCCGCGGCGTAAAACTAGGCGCTCACTTCCGCAAATATTCGCCGTTTCGAAGATTGTGGACTCAACGCGCTTATGCGAAGGCGTTATGCGATGTCATTCGCGAGGAAAGACCGGATGTCGTGCTCTCGGGAAACACTCCGATTGACGTGCAATCCAATCTTTTGGCGTTCTGCAAAGAGCAGAAGATCGGCTTCATTCACTGGGTTCAGGACGTTTATTTCCGCGCTCTGGAATATCTGCTACGGCCGAAGATCGGACCGCTCGCGAAAGCAGTTGTGTTTCCTTTTCAGCAAATCGAAAAAGATGTGGTGCTGAGCAGCGACTCGGTCGTGGCGATCGCGCCGGGGTTTCGGACGCTCTTGTCCTCCTGGGGCTTGGCCGATCACAAGCTGGCGGTGATTGAAAACTGGGCGCCCTTGGATGAAGTGAAGCTTTTCCCTCGCTCCAATCTGTGGAGTCGGGAACGGGGCTTTGGAAACGAGCCGGTATTTCTGTACTCCGGAACTTTGGGCATCAAACACCGCCCCGATCTGCTGTATAAGCTCGCCGAGTCCGTGCAAGGTCTCGCCAGAGTCGTTGTGCTCACGGAGGGGCCCGGGCGGGAGTACCTGGTAGCCAGGCCGGCGCTCGACAATCTCACGCTGCTTGGTTTTCAACCCTATGACCGGCTGTCGGAAGTGCTGGCGAGCGCGGACGTTTTAATTGCGACTTTGGAGGCGGACGCGGGACAGTTTGCGGTGCCCTCGAAAGTTCTGAGCTATCTTTGCGCGGGGCGGCCGGTCCTGCTCGCCGCTCCGAAAGAAAACCTGGCGGCCACCGTCGTGGTCCGGAGCGGAGGCGGCGTCGTGATCGATCCGAGTGACGTGGATGCGTGGGTCAAGGCGGCCGTGGGACTTGCGCAAGACCGGTCGCGCCGCGAGGAACTCGGAATTCGCGCGCGCCGTTATGCCGAGCGCACCTTCGAGATTCGCGGCATTGCCGATGCATTCGAGGAAATCCTGGAAAAAGCCTCGGCAAAGGCCACTGTCCGCACGAGAGTGGCGTAGAGGGATCCATACGGATGACGGCTATCCTGCCTTTGCTGCTGCTCGGGTCTTTCGTCCAGAACTTGCCTTCCCCACCGGCGGGATATCGCTGGGAAGCGGTTGCGGAGCTGTCGGACGAATTCAACGACACCCAACTCGATCCCGGCAAATGGACGCCTCATCATCCTTATTGGAGAGGGAGAGAGCCAAGCCGGTTCGCGGAAGCAAACGTCTCGGTTCGTCACGGAAAACTGGAGCTTCA
>CAVXVL010000027.1:0-32671 GCA_963765085.1 Terriglobia bacterium
GCGTCTGACCTCTATCCCCTGTCCCCTGGCCCCTTCGATTTGTACTACTTTGATGTTTGTGTATTCCTTCAAGACAGTGCCGGTCCTGGTGACGGGTGCGGGCCGAGGCATCGGGAAACGGTTAGCCATCGGTTTCGCCACGCGTGGGGCGCGCGTCGGTCTGCTGGCGCGCAGCAAACCGGAACTGGACTTGTGCCACCTGGAGATCGAGCACGCCGGCGGCAATGCCTTGCGGATTCGCGCCGACGTGGCCGACTACGAACAGGTCACCGCCGCCGTGGAGCGCATGCGCGTGCAGCTCGGCGGCTTCCCACAGGTGTTGGTCTGCGCCGCGGCAACGCTCGGCCCGGTGGGACCGTTTGCGGACTCGAACCACAAAGCCTGGACCGAGGCGGTTCAAACCAACCTGATCGGCGTGATGAACGCGTGCCGCGCCGTGCTGCCGCAGATGATCCAGCATCGTAAGGGGAAAATTGTGATCCTCACGGCCGGGCATGGATCGCAGGCGCGTCCCAATTTCGCGCTCTACGCGGCGACCAAAGCGGCCGCCGTCAGCTTCGTCGAAAGCCTCGCCGAGGAGTTGCGCGACCACAACGTCCAAATCAACTGCATGTCGCCGGGTTCGAGCTATACCCATATGACCGATCAGGTGCTCGCGGCGGGAGATCGAGCCGGTTGGCGCGAAGTGGAGGAAGCCGAGCACGTGCGGCTCACCGGAGGCGTCACCGCCGATAAACAAATCGACCTGGCTTTGTTTTTAGGCTCAGAGGAATCCAATCACATCAGCGGAAGATTGCTCCACGTGCAGGACGATTGGAAACGCCTGCGCGACTCGTCTCTGAAGCCCGACCTCTACACGCTCCGCCGCATGCAGAAGGTCTAGTTTTCCGAAGTTCCGATCTAGCTGTTTTGTGGGGTCGGCCTTTTCAGGCCGCAGCCGGCTTTTTAGCCGGCTCTCGATTACGAGGAGCCAAGCTCGGCTGCAGCCCGCAAGGGCTACCCCACAACCTCTAGTGATGAGCTCCGTACATCTGCTCGCCCGCCGTCACCGCAAGCGTCAATCGATTCTGCGGCGGAGGCAGAGGACACGTCGCATAGGCCGTGAACACACATGGAGGATTCTGCGCTTCGTTGAAGTCGAGCACCACGGGACCCGGCTTCTTCACGCCATTCTTCGGCAATTCCGTATAGAGAAAACGCGAAGCAGCGTAGGTCGCCTTCCCACTAGTTGCATCGCGCATCACGAACCACAGCTCTTTATCCTCGAGCACCGCGTCCATGCGATAGCTTTTTCCATCGCGCTCGAATTGCACGTACCCGGGACTGGGATCGTGTTCCGTCACGCCGACTTCGGTTTCAAAATGCAGCTGCCGAGGCGTATCGAAAGGCACGTACTGCGCGGTGATGCGCCATGACAGGTCCGCGGGATACCATTTCAACGCGGTAAACGCGCGGCGCGTGGCGCTGTCGTTATCCTTGATTCGGACGCCGAATTTGTCGGGAGCGCCGCCATTTTCGCGTTGGATGATGAAGAACTTCACGCGCCCGACAACTACGCGCGTATACGATTCGTCGAGGTCCGGCTTCAACTCCATTTCATGAGCGGGCTGGCCGTTGATCACAACGGCATTCGCCGGAAGACCACCCGCCGGTTTGAAACGAACCTTCCCGCCGGCGAGCGTCAGCGTTCCCACGCGATCGGGCGCCGACTTCGGCAGCACGACGTTCGATGACGGATTGGAGCCGACCGTGCTCTCGCCGTCCTTGATCCACGCGAGCCCGACAACGGTCAGCCATCCATCGTCGGCTTTGAGATGAGCTTCGCGATCGGCGCGCCAGCGGGCGATCGATTCCGGATAAGACGATGTTGCGTTGGATGCGGAGGCATCCGCGGCGTAGGTAAGAACGGAAGTAAACAGGAGAGCAAGAATCGCGATGCGCATGCGGCCTCTTGCATTTCAGAATAGCGCGGCGAGTCACAGAGGAATCACAGGTAGGGGGATGCCCGGTCTTCGGAACCGCGATCATTCCCGTAATGAAGCGGCCCCGGTTTTGGAACCGCGAGAGTCATCGAGCGGGCCGAAAAGTGTTCAGGATGAGCGCAACGAACGGCAGCGGTAATTAAGCCGCACTTTCCGGCCCGCTCATTTACATTCGCGGTTCCCTCAGCGATTCCGAGACCCGCGATCATTCCCGCAATGAAGCGGCTGCGGTTTTTGGAACCGCGAGAGTCATCGAGCGGGCCGAAAAGATTCGACGTGCTGATCGGACCGCCCATTTACATTCGCGGTTCCCTCAGCGATTCCGAGACCCGCGATCATTCCCGCAATGAAGCGGCTGCGGTTTTGGAACCGCGATGATTCCGTCCTCGATGATTCCACCGTATAGCGGATTTAGTGAACGGTATAGCGCGCCTTCAGCGCAAACGGGGCGATGTCGATATCGAACTTCACTCCGTTGGTGCGAACCATTCCATAACTGCCGCGCATCACACCCGTCGGCGTGGTCAGCGGGCACCACGACGAATATTGGAACGATTGCTCGGGCGCGAGTACCGGTTGCTCGCCGACCACACCCGGCCCCTCGACTTCCCGGACCACACCGGTCCCATCGGTGATGATCCAGTGCCGGCTCAGCAGTTGAACCGTCTCGGTCCCGAGATTCGTGATGCGAACGGTGTACTCGAAAACCCATTCGCCCTGCATGGGCCGCGAGTTTTCTTTCGAATATTGCGAAAGAACCTCGACCTTTACGCTGTTGGTGACGGCTTCGGAGATCGGAGCGAGATCGGTGTGCGCTTCTGGCATAGAGGAAAGTCCATGATAGCAACCCGCACGTTCGTCCAAACGCGAAAAAGCCCCACGCTCACGCATGGGGCTGGAAGCAAATCCGAAAATCGTTATGAGCCTGCGATTTTAACGTGTGATCCGGCGGCGTAGCGCGAGCAATCCGAGCATCGCGCTCCCGACGAGGACCACACTCGCAGGCTCGGGCGCCGTTGTCACAAATCCGGAGGTACTAGTCGCGCCTCCCTCCGCAGGAGATGAACAGGCCGAATTTGAGCAAAACGCCTCCTGAACTGCTCCGACGGACAAACTCGAATTGCTGATATCGATCGTTCCCCCCGCATCCGTGAGACCGGCAGGAGGGACGCCGCCGACTCCGGTGAAGAAGAAGGCGATCGCCGGCAGCCCGCTTTGGTTCGACGCATTCGATGTCAGAAAAAGGGCCTCTGTGGAATTCGGGCTGACGCCCGTGCAGCTTGAAACATCCGTACCACAGGTGTCCAAAAACGTGTACGCGGAAAAAGGTCCGGCGGCCGTGGTCGTGATGTCGACGTTGCTGTAAGTGTCAGTGTCGGCGTTAAAGGTGAACGACCCAGTGACGGTGATCCCATCCGATAACGTGACGTCGCTGAGTTCCCAGTTGATGGGCCCTGCGTAGATCGCAGGAGCGGCAAGCAAGGTCAACGCAGCGATTCCGAGCATCGCCGTGCGTTTTCCGAACGACTGAGTGGACATCCGATTTCCTCCGAAAACGCTTGCCTGGGCCGACTAGAACCATTACCTGAGTAATGGTCCACCCAAGTAGGGCTAGTTTACCCGTGATCCGCGTACGGGTCAAGGAATAGTTGGGACCTTTTCGAAGCGACTATTCGAATAATGCGGCGACTGGAAAATCCCAGCCTTCGAGCAGAAAAGCAGCGGTCAGCTTTTCACCGGGGTTGCGCGTGAACGACGTCCCATCCGGTAGATGGACGACCACCGTTCGAGTTTCCGGATAAATCACCCAAACTGCGAGCCCGCCATTACTCAATAGCAGTTCCACCTTGCGTTGCAGCATCGCCGCGGTTTCCGACGGCGAAACGATTTCGACGGCAAGTTCAGGCGCGCCCAGAAAATATCCGTCTTCTGCCGTCTCGCGCACTCGATCGATCTTCAGGAACGACGCGTCGGGCTGAATCCAGGTAGGCGGCGTTTCGGAGAGCTTGAAGCCGGCCTCCAAGTAAACGGAACCAATTCCACGTTGCTGCAAGGGGAAAAGGAGTTCGAATAACTTGCTGGCGATTTTGCTGTGTATGGATTTTACAGGAGGCAACGTCTGCAACTCTCCTTGGAGAATTTCGCGGTGCAGCCCGTCGCCATCCGGGAGCCGCTCGAAGGCCTCCCAGGTCATGACGGGTGTGCTGGTGGACGTCGCCATCGTGTGCGCCTAGCTACAAGCCTACGCTCGCACGGCGTCGTTCACAATACCCATGCCAGCCCTGCTTGGGAGCCTGCGTGAAAGTCGATGCCGGACCGCTCCCTGTGGTCGCGGCTCGGGTCGGGTGTGGACGTCGGAAGAAGGAGACGTCCTCAATTAGAATTTGTCTCGTCCCAAGCGCCGGCAAGTTGTCGAAAGCGCCCACCCGAGCCGCGACCACAGGGAGCGGTCTAACGCTGAAGCTTTTCGCAGACTCCGACGGATCGGACTTCCCGACCGTGGCGATCGCACTTGCGCAACCGTCAGCACTTTGGTAACCTAAAAATTCGCTATCACCTTGGGAGGTCGAGTTGTGGTCGGACTCGGCCGTTTGGACCAGTCAAAAACATGAGCAATAAAGCCGGAAAACAATATACCGCCGCGTTCAATCAGGTTGAACAGAAGCCGTACGCCTTGGAAGAGGCCGTGCCGCTGGTCAAGAAAATCAAATTCGCCAAGTTCGATGAAACCGTCGAGCTCCACATGCGCCTGGGCGTCGATCCCAAGCACGCCGACCAAATGGTCCGCGGCACCGTGGTGCTTCCGAACGGACTTGGTAAATCGAAAACCGTGCTGGTCATCGCCTCCGGCGATAAACAGCGCGAAGCCACCGAAGCGGGCGCCGATTTCGTGGGCGGCGACGACATGGTCGCCAAAATTCAAAACGAAAACTGGACCGCCTACGACGCCGTCATCGCCACGCCGGATATGATGCGCAGCGTGGGACGGCTCGGCAAGGTTCTCGGCCCTCGCGGCCTGATGCCGAATCCCAAGACCGGAACCGTCACCAACGACATCGCGCAGGCGGTGAAGGAAGTGAAGGCCGGTAAAGTCGAATTCCGCGTGGATAAGACGGGCGTGATTCACGTGCCGTTCGGCAAGGTGAGCTTCGATGCGACCAAGCTGGTGGAGAACGCTTCCACACTATTGAACGCGGTAGTTCGCGCGAAGCCCGCGGCCGCCAAAGGCAAATACGTGAGGAGCGTGACGGTGTGCTCCACCATGGGACCAGGCGTCTCGCTCGACGTGACTCCTTATAATTTAAAGGCCACGGCGTAATCGTTTAAGGATTTTCCCAATGAAGAAGAAACCGGAAAAGAAAAAAGATCTCGATTCGCTGCGCGAAAAGCTGGCCGACAACGGTACGGTGTTTCTCGCGGGTTACGAGAAGATGACGGTCCAGCAGGATTCGAGCTACGCAAAACCGTTCGCGACGCGGGCGGGAACTACAAGGTCATCAAAAATCGGATCGCCGAGAAAGCGGCCGAAGGTTCAGCAAGGGCGCAGGCGATCTACTGAAGGACTTGAAGGGCATGTGCGTCGATCGCCTACACCTCCGGCGATCCGGTGGCTTTGGCGAAGGCGCTCAGCACGTACGCGAAAGCGAATCCGGCGTTTACTTTAAAGCCGGTCTGGTGGAAGGCCGCGTCGTGGATGTCACGGGCATCACTGCCCTGGCGACCATGCCGCCGAAGGAAGAGATTTACGCGAAGCTCCTGTATCTGATCCAGGCGCCGGCGCAGCGGCTGGTGACGGTCATGAATGGCGTGGGACGCAATATGGCCGTGGTCATCGATCAGGGCGTGAAAGAGAACAAGTTTAGCGAGTAGTGCCGTCCGGCTTCGCTGCGGAGAGAAGTCGCGACGGGGCGAACGAATTTAGGAAAGGGGTTAGGAAAATAACATGGCAGACATTAATGCGATTGCGGAACAGATTCAGGGCCTGACGCTGCTCGAAGCGTCTCAGCTCGTGAAGCTCCTGGAAGAAAAGCTGGGCGTGTCGGCGGCGGCTGCGTCGGTGGCGGCGGCTCCGGCGGGCGGCGGCGCGGCGGCGGCGGCTCCGGTGGAAGAGAAGACCGAGTTCACCGTGGTTCTGACGGCGGCGGGCGCCAATAAGATCAACGTCATCAAGGCTGTTCGCGAGGTCACGAGCCTCGGACTGAAGGAAGCCAAGGACCTGGTTGACGGCGCTCCGAAGACCGTCAAAGAAGGCATCAACAAGGACGAAGCCGAGGCGATCAAGAAGAAGTTCACCGACGTCGGCGCCACTGTTGAAGTAAAGTAGCCTGGAAGATCTCCGGGAACCGGCAGGCGTTCGCCGGCGTCGGCTGGCGAATGGAGATTAGCGTGCTTAGGGGCCGTTTGCACAAGCAGCCGGCTCTTGTTATGATTTAGTTATCGGTCTTAGCGCGCGGTGGCAGCGTCGTGCGCGGACTGGTGCTTTTGAGTGAGCCCGTCAGGCTATAGGTGAATTTGGACCCCCGCGTTCTGCTCGGCAGTTCGTCAGAACTACCGCTAGGGTTTGCCCTGCGAAAAAATCATTCGCCCGGAGTGTATCTCATGGAGATCGGCGTTGTCCGCCACGAGATGCTTCGGGCTTTTTCTGTTGCCGGCGGCGCACTTCCACGCGCCTGCCGTTTCGAATCGAGGATTGAATAATGGAAAATACCGCGAATGGCGTGACTCTTCGTGAGCGAGTCGATTTCTCCAAGATCAAGACGTCGATCCCCATCCCGAATCTCATTGAGATTCAGAAGAAATCGTACGAACGCTTTCTGCAAATGGATCTGTTGCCGAGCGAGCGCGACGAAACGGGATTGGAAAGCGTTTTCAAGAGCGTGTTCCCGATCTCCGATTTCCGCGGCTTAAGCCAGCTGGAATTCGTCGACTACGCGATCGGAAACTGGGAATGCAAGTGCGGCAACCTCAAGGGGCTGCATCACCTGCGCTCGACCTGCCGCAACCCCGCTTGCGGCGCGACTATTAAGACCGATCCGTTCCACTTGGGCGACGTGCTGTGCCATCGTTGCGGCACGTTCAACAAGAACATCGTCACCTTCTGCAACCGCTGCGGCGATCCCGTGGGTTTGCAGTTGAAGTACGACGTTCCCGAATGCGAAGAGCGCGGCATGACCTACGCCGCTCCGCTGAAGGTCACCATCCGCCTCACCGTGTTCGACAAGGACCCGGAGACCGGCGTCAAGACCGTCCGCGACATCAAGGAACAGGAAGTTTTCTTCGGCGAAATTCCGTTGATGACCGACAACGGTACCTTCATCATCAACGGTACCGAGCGCGTCATCGTTTCGCAGTTGCACCGTTCGCCCGGTGTGTTCTTCGAACGCCAGCAGGCGCAGGGTTACTTCCTCGGCAAGATCATTCCCTATCGCGGAAGCTGGGTTGAATTCGAATACGACAACAAGAATCTCCTCTACGTACGTATCGACCGCAAGCGGAAATTCTACGGGACGGTATTCCTCCGGGCGTTGGGATTGAAGACCGACGCGCGATATTCTGCGCGCCTTCTACAAGTGCAGCGACATTGTCATCAAAGACAAGAAGATGTTCTGGAAGGTTTCCGATGGCCTGATCGGCCACAAGCTTTCCTTCGCAGTGACTACCAAGAGCGGCGATACCGTCGTTCCGCAGGGCCGCAAGATCACCAATAGCGTTTACAAAGAAATTCTGAAGTCGCATATCGAGCAGGTGGAAATCGCTCCAACGATCTCGAAGGCGCCTATGTAGCCGCCGACGTCATCGACATGGAAACGGGCGAAGTCCTGATCGAGGCGAATCATGAACTGACGCCCACGGTTTCCGGCAAGCTGATCGAAGCCGGCATCAAGACGTTCGACATCTTCTTTCCCGAGCTCGACGACGCGGGCAATGTAATCTCCGCGACGCTGCGGAAAGATCCGGTGAAGCAGCAGAACGACGCGCTGCTCGAAATCTATCGCAAGCTGCGTCCCGGCGATCCGCCGACCGTCGACACCGCGACCCAGTTGTTCCAGGGCATGTTCTTCGACGCGCGCAAGTACGATTTCTCGCGCGTGGGCCGCATGAAGTTCAACATCAAGATCCACGACCGCGCGGACTATGCTCCCGAACATTGGCTGCAGGACCCGGCCAACAAGAATCGCGGACCGCTGGATCGCAAGATCCTGGATCACGGCGATTTCATTCACACCATCAGCTACCTGCTGAAGCTGCGCCGCGGCATCGGCTCGGTGGACGACATCGATCACTTGGGCAATCGCCGCGTGCGCGCGGTGGGCGAACTGCTCGAAAACCAGTTCCGCATCGGCCTGGTTCGCATGGAACGCGCCATCAAGGAAAAGATGAGCGTGTATCAGGAAATGTCGACGGCCATGCCGCACGATCTGGTCAACGCCAAGCCGGTGATGGCCGCGATCCGCGAATTCTTCGGTTCGTCGCAGCTTTCGCAGTTCATGGATCAAACCAATCCGCTCAGCGAAATCACGCACAAGCGCCGTCTTTCGGCCCTTGGACCGGGAGGTTTGTCGCGGGAGCGCGCCGGATTCGAAGTCCGCGACGTGCACCCCACGCACTACGGCCGCATCTGTCCGATTGAAACTCCGGAAGGTCCGAACATCGGACTGATCAGCTCGCTGTCCTGCTTTGCGCGCATCAACGATTACGGCTTTATCGAAAGCCCGTACCGCCGCGTGAAGGATGGCCAGCTGGTCGACGAAGTGCGCATCACGAATCCCGGCGACACCGAATTCAAGGTCGGCCAGGTGATCATGCGTCCGGACGCCGAAAAGGCGAACCACGCCGCCAAAGCCAAGCCCGCCGAATACGAGGCGTATTGCGATTACCTCTCGGCATGGGAAGAAGACAAGTACATCATCGCGCAGGCCAACGTGGCCGTCGACGATAAAGGCCACATCACTGCCGAACTCGTTAACGCCCGGAAAGCCGGCAACTTCGTGCTCGAGCGCGTCGCTGAAATTCAGTACATGGACGTCAGTCCGAAGCAGCTCGTCTCAGTCGCTGCCAGCCTGATTCCCTTCCTCGAAAACGACGACGCCAACCGCGCGCTCATGGGATCGAACATGCAGCGCCAGGCCGTTCCGCTGCTGCGCGCCGATTCTCCGTACGTCGGCACCGGCATGGAACGCGTCACCGCGCGCGATTCCGGCGCGGTCGTGATCTGTAAACGCGCGGGCATCGTGGACTCGGTCGATAGCGAACGCATTATTGTTCGCGTCGATGGCGGCATCCACGAAGGTCAGCTTTCCCGCGAAGTCGGCGCCGATATTTACACGCTCACCAAGTTCAAACGCTCGAACCAAAACACCTGCATCAACCAGAAGCCGATCGTTCGCCAGGGCCAGAGAGTGGGCAAGGGCGCGGTGCTGGCCGATGGTCCCTGCACGGATCTGGGCGAGCTGGCTCTCGGACGCAACGTGCTGGTGGCCTTCATGCCATGGCGCGGTTACAACTTCGAAGACGCCATCGTGGTCAGCGAAAAGCTGGTCAAGGAAGACTACTACACCTCGATCCACATCGAGGAATTCGAAGTGGACGCCCGCGATACGAAACTGGGGCCCGAGGAAATCACGCGCGATATTCCGAACATCGCCGAAGGCTTCCTGCGGAACCTCGACGAAAGCGGCATCATTCGCGTCGGCGCAACTGTGAAGCCGGGCGATATTCTGGTCGGCAAAGTGACGCCCAAGGGCGAAACGCAGCTCACGCCGGAAGAAAAACTACTGCGCGCGATCTTCGGCGAAAAGGCCGGGGACGTGAAGGACGCCTCGCTCTACTGCCCTCCCGGCATCGAAGGCACCGTAGTCGATTGCAAGGTGTTTTCGCGCAAGGGAGCGGAGCTCGACGAGCGTTCCAAGCTGATTCTGAAAGCTCCGAAGAGCGCCTGCGCCGCAATCTCGAAGATGAGAAGCGCATCCTCAGCGACGAGCGCACCAAGCGCCTCGCGGCGATCCTGGCCGGCAAGGAAATCCTGGTCGACCTGCACGACGAAAAGACCAACAAAAAGCTGCTCGCCAAGGGTACCGACCTGTCCGCGGACATGATCGAGAAGCTCCGCGCGCGCGACCTGAAGCGCCTGCGGCTTGAAAGATAAAGATCCGCGCGTCAACGAGCAGATCGACGAAATCGAGGAGATGACCTCGCGCCAGATCGCCGTGCTCGAGAAGATCACCGATGAAAAGATCGGCAAGCTTCGCAAGGGCGACGAACTGCCTCCCGGCGTCATCAAGCAGGTGAAGTGCTATATCGCCATGAAGCGCAAGCTTTCGGTGGGCGATAAGATGGCCGGCCGCCACGGCAATAAAGGCGTGATCGCGCGCATTGTTCCGGAAGAGGACATGCCGTATCTGCCGGATGGAACTCCGGTGGAGATCGTGCTGAATCCGCTCGGCGTTCCCAGCCGTATGAACGTCGGTCAGATTCTCGAAACCCACTTGGGATGGGCGGCGCACGCACTGGGCGTTCGCTTCGCCACGCCGGTTTTCGACGGCGCGACCGAGAAGGACATCAAGACGCAGTTGAAAGACGCCAATCTGCCGAGTTCCGGCAAGATGCGTCTGTTCGACGGCATCAGCGGCCAGCTCTTCGAGCAGCCGGTGACCGTCGGATACATTTACATGCTGAAGCTGAGCCACCTGGTGGATGACAAGATCCACGCGCGCTCCATCGGACCGTATTCGTTGATCACGCAGCAGCCCCTGGGCGGAAAAGCGCAGTTCGGCGGCCAGCGCTTCGGCGAAATGGAAGTGTGGGCGCTCGAAGCCTATGGCGCTGCTTACGTGCTGCAGGAACTGCTGACCGCGAAGTCCGACGACGTCTATGGCCGCGCGAAAATTTACGAGGCCATCGTCAAGGGCGAGGCGGCGGCCGAACCGGGAGTTCCGGAAAGCTTCAACGTGCTGATCCGCGAACTGCAATCTCTGTGTCTGGACGTCGAACTGATGAAGAAGCAGATCGAAGTCCCCGACACCGCTCTGGCTGCGGATTAGCCAGGAGATGCGAACTAACGAAACGAGGAGCTAACTATGTACCGGTCTTCCCCTTACGATCGAGCCAACGTCATCGCCGATTTCGATTCGATTCGCATTTCGCTCGCCTCCCCGGAAAAAATCCGGAGCTGGTCGCTGGGCGAAGTGACCAAGCCCGAAACGATCAACTACCGGACTTTCAAGCCGGAACGCGACGGGCTTTTCTGCGCTCGTATTTTCGGTCCCATCGCGGATTGGGAATGCCTGTGCGGCAAATATAAGCGCATGAAGCATCGCGGAGTGATCTGCGATAAGTGCGGCGTCGAAGTGACGCTGTCGCGCGTGCGCCGTGAACGTCTGGGCCACATTGAACTCGCGAGCCCGTGCTCGCACGTGTGGTTCTTCAAAGGCCTGCCGAGCCGCATCGGTTACCTGCTCGATATCACTCTGCGCGAACTGGAACGCGTGCTGTACTTCGAAGCGTTCGTGATCGTCGATCCAGGCGAAGTCGCGGACCTCAAGATCGCCGAGGTGATCAGCGACGAGCGCAAGCGCGCGCTCGATCAGGAGTTCCCCGGCAAATTCGTCGCCATGATGGGCGCCGAAGGCATCAAGGAACTTCTCAAGAAAGTGGATTGCGAAGCGTTCAGCCTCGAAATCCGCGAAAAGATGAAGACCGAGGTGTCGCAGCAGAAGAAGCTGAAGTACGCCAAGCGTCTGCGCGTCGCCGAGAGCTTCCGCAAATCCGGCAACAAGCCCGAGTGGATGATTCTCGATGTCATCCCGGTCATTCCGCCGGAGCTTCGTCCTCTTGTCCCGCTCGATGGCGGCCGCTTTGCGACGTCGGATCTCAACGATCTGTATCGCCGCGTCATCAATCGCAATAATCGTCTTAAGAAACTGATCGACCTGCACGCTCCCGACGTCATCGTGCGCAACGAAAAGCGCATGCTGCAGGAAGCCGTCGACGCTCTGTTCGATAACGGCCGCCGTGGCCGCGTGCTGCGCGGAGCGAACAATCGCCCGCTCAAATCGCTCTCCGATACGCTCAAAGGCAAGCAGGGACGTTTCCGCCAGAACCTGCTCGGAAAGCGCGTCGATTACTCGGGCCGTTCGGTGATCGTCGTCGGTCCCGAACTGAAGCTGCATCAGTGCGGTCTTCCCAAGAAGATGGCGCTCGAGCTCTTCAAGCCGTTCATCTATCATCGTCTGGAACAGCGCGGCCATTGCACGACGATCAAGCAGGCCAAGGAATTGGTCGAGCAGCAGGATCCGGTCGTGTGGGACATCCTTGAGGAAGTCATCAAGGATCACCCGATCATGTTGAACCGCGCCCCCACCCTTCACCGCCTGGGTATCCAAGCGTTCCAGCCGGTGCTGGTCGAAGGCAAGGCGATCAAACTCCATCCGCTGACGTGCACGGCTTTCAACGCCGATTTCGACGGCGATCAGATGGCCGTTCACATTCCGCTGTCGCCCGAAGCGCAGATCGAAGCATCGACGCTGATGCTTTCGGCGAACAATATTCTGTCGCCCGCGCATGGCGCTCCCATCGCCGTCCCCACGCAGGACATGGTGCTGGGCTTGTATTACCTGACCAAGTCCCGTCCCGGTTCGAAGGGCGAGGGACGAACGTTTGCCTCGATGGACGACGTTCTCATCGCGCTCGAAATGGGCGAAGTGGAAACGCTCACGCCCATCAAACTGCGCTATACCGGCCGTGTGATCGATCTGGTGAAGGCTTTCGACAACCAGAATCTGATGCACACCGAGCCGATCGAATTCGTGAAGCAGTACATGGAAACCACCGTCGGCCGCGTGATCTTCAACGACACGCTGCCCGATGAAATGCCCTACATCAACGGCCTGCTCAAGAAAAAGGGCTTGTCGCAGTTGGTGCACTACTGCTATCTGAAAAACGGCCGCGCCATCACCGTCCGCATGCTGGACGACGTGAAGAGCCTGGGCTTCAACTACGCGACGCGCGCCGGAATCTCCATCGGCATCGACGACATGATCGTCCCCGGTGAGAAGGCCGGCCTGGTGAAGGACGCCGAAAAGGCTGTGATTGAAGTGCAATCGCAGTATCAGGAAGGCGCCATCACGCAGGGCGAACGCTATAACAAGATCATCGAAATCTGGTCCAAGGTCACCGAACGCGTTTCGGAAGAAATGTTCAAGACCATGGAAGAGGACGACCGCACCGGCCGTTACCTCAACCCGATTTACATCATGGCCGACTCCGGCGCCCGCGGATCGAAACAGCAGATCCGCCAGCTGTCCGGTATGCGCGGACTGATGGCCAAGCCGTCGGGCGAGATCATCGAAACTCCCATCACGGCGAACTTCCGCGAAGGGCTGAACGTGCTGCAGTACTTCATCTCCACGCACGGCGCCCGTAAGGGATTGGCCGATACCGCTCTCAAAACCGCCGATTCCGGCTACCTGACGCGCCGCCTGTGCGACGTGGCTCAGGACGTAATCGTCACCGAAGACGATTGCGGAACCAGCGACGGAATCTACGTCGAGCCCATCATCGAATCGGGCGAAATCATCGAGCCTCTGCGCGACCGCATCGTGGGACGCGTGGCGCTCGAAGATCAGGTCGATTACGAAGGCAACATCATCGTCGAGGTGAATCACGAGATCACCGAAGATCTGGCGGCGGCGATTCAGGCGGCCGGTATCGAACGGGTCAAGATCCGCTCCGTGCTCACCTGCGAATCGAAACGCGGCGTGTGCCAGCTCTGCTACGGACGCAACCTCGCCACCGGCCGATTGGTCGAGCGCGGAGAAGCGGTCGGCATCATCTCGGCGCAGTCCATCGGCGAACCGGGCACGCAGCTCACCATGCGTACCTTCCACATCGGTGGAACGGCTAGCGGATCGCCCGAGCAATCGAAGCAGGATGCCAAGTCCGACGGCTTCGTCAAGTTCCTGGCCGTGCAGACGGTCAAGAACGCCAAAGGCGAGCTGATCGCAATGAACCGCAACGGCATTATCGCGATCCTCGACGATAAGGGCCGCGAAAAAGAACGCTATCCGGTGGTCTACGGCGCCAAAATTTATTACGAGGACGGCGCCAAGGTCAAAGCCAACACGGATCTGCTCGAATGGGATCCGTACACGTTCTCGATTCTCACTGAAGTGAGCGGCGTGGTGCACTTCCGCGATCTGCAGGAAGGCATCACCATGCAGGAGCAGGTGGATGAAATCACCGGCCGTTCGCAATGGGTGGTGACGGATTCGCCCGACGAAAAGCGCGTTCCCGCATTGGTCGTTCGTCCGGCCGGCGGCGGCAAGCATGACGAGAAACGTTACCTCATGCCGATGCACGCTCACTTGACGGTGGTCGACGGCGATGATGTTCACGCCGGCGACGTGCTCGCGAAGATTCCGCGCGCCAGCACCAAGACCAAGGACATCACCGGCGGTCTGCCGCGCGTCGTCGAACTGTTCGAAGCGCGCAAGCCGCGCGAAACGGCGGTCATCAGCGAAATCGATGGCACCGTGAAATACGGCGAAATCAGCAAAGGCGTTCGCAAGCTGTACATCTCCGGCGATGACGGCGAGCAGCGCGAATACGCTCTTCCCCGCGGCGTTCACATCAACGTGCAGGAAGGCGAGCGCGTCCGCGCCGGCGATCCTCTGATGGACGGCCCGCGCAACCCGCACGACATCATGGCCGTGCTCGGCGAAAAAGAACTGCAGAGCTACCTGGTCAATGAAATCCAGGAAGTGTACCGTCTGCAGGGCGTCAACATCAACGATAAGCACCTCGAAGTGATCGCGCGTCAAATGATGCGCTGGGTGAAGATCGAAGACATTGGCGATAGCGAATTCCTCCCCGAGGAAGTCGTCGACAAATTCAAGTTCCGCGAAGAGAACGCGCGCGTGGTCGCCGCCGAAGGCCGTCCGGCTACGGGTAAGACCGTGCTGCTCGGCATCACCAAGGCGTCGCTCTCCACCGATTCGTTCATCTCCGCGGCCAGCTTCCAGGAAACCACGCGCGTGCTCACCGAAGCCGCCATCAACGGCAAGGTCGATTACCTGCGCGGTTTGAAGGAAAACGTCATCATGGGACGCCTGATTCCGGCCGGAACCGGCATGGCGTATTATCGCACCGTGAAGATCGCGGGCGAGGATGTCGAGGAGGAGTTGATCGCGGAGCAAGAGGCTCCCATCGACGTCATCCCCGGCTACGACGAAGAGACGCGCGCGCTGTATGCGGGCGGACTTTCCGAAACAACCGAGCCCAACGTCGAGGAAACGCTGGCCGAGTAATCGACACTACATCACTTGTTTGGAAAGACGGCGGCCTTCGGGTCGCCGTTTTTTATTTCTTCATCCCCTCTGATCAGCCACTGGCGCGCACAGACAACACAAAGTTCGTGTTACACTGGATTCGTGTTAAAGAACGTCACGATCACATTGGACGAAGAGGACCTGCGCTGGGTGCGCCATCAGGCCGCCGAGAAAGGCGTCTCCGTTGCGAAATGGTTCGGCCAAGTGGTCGCCGAGAAGCGCGACCGGCGTGGCCCCGAATATTGGGCTGCGTTTGAGCAATGGGAGAAGCTCGGCAGCATCCCAGGATTGGACGCTTCAAAGCGTCTGACGCGCGAGGAGGTGCATGATCGATCCCGTTTCCGATAAGACGCCGGTATTCGTGGACACAAACGTCCTTCTTTATCGATTCGACGATCTGGATCATGCGAAAAGGCAGCGCGCTAGAGATTGGTTTTCGGCGCTGTGGGACAGTGGCGCAGGACGCTTAAGCTGGCAAGTGGTCTTCGAGTTTTACGCGAACGCCACTCGCAAAAGCAAACTGGCACCTGATATCGCCCGGGCAGCCGTTAGCCGGCTCTTGCAGTGGGAGCCCGAGCTACCAAGTCCATCTGCGCTCGCACGAGCCTGGTATTGGTGCGATCACGCGCAAATCAATTTCTGGGATGCCCTCATCGTCGCCTCTGCCGAACAGGCCGGATGCCGCTGCCTACTGAGTGAAGATTTCCAGGCAGGGCGGCGATTCGACGGTATTACCGTCGTCAATCCGTTCGAACACTCCCCTTCCGAACTCGGCCTCCCCGTAAAATAAGACCATGGAAAAGCGACGCCTGGGAATCAACGGCCCCGAAGTTTCCGCCCTCGGCCTCGGATGCATGGGCATGAGCGAGTTTTACTCGGGACGCGACGACCGCGAATCGCTGGCCACGTTGGACCGCGCGCTGGAGCTCGGAATCAATTTCTTCGACACCGCCGACGTCTACGGCCCGCACACCAACGAGGAACTGATCGGTGGTTGGCTGCGGGGATTGAGCAAAGACAAGCGCCAGAGCGTCTTCCTCGCCACCAAGTTCGGCTTCGTGCGCCACGGCGGACCGATCTCGGGAGTCAACGGACGCCCCGAATACGTGCGCTCCGCATGCGATGCGAGCCTGAAGCGCCTCGGCGTCGAGATGATCGATCTGTACTATCTGCATCGCGTCGATCCGAATACGCCGATCGAAAACACGGTCGGCGCCATGGCTGAGTTGGTGCAAGAGGGCAAGGTTCGCTACCTCGGTCTTTCCGAAGCGTCCGCCGGAACGCTCGAACGCGCTCACAAAATCCATCCGATCACCGCGCTGCAAAGCGAATATTCGCTGTGGAGCCGAGATATCGAGACACATGGCAATCTCGCGATGGCCCGGCATCTCGGAGTCGCGCTGGTTGCCTACAGTCCTCTCGGCCGTGGCTTCCTGACGGGAGCATTTTCTAAAATCGAGGACATTCCCGCCGACGACTATCGCCAGAACTCGCCGCGTTTTCAGGGCGAGAATTTTTCCAGCAATCGCGCGCTTGTTTTGACGGTGGAGAAGCTCGCGGGAGCCCGCGGCGTTCCTGCGGCTCAGCTTGCGCTCGCCTGGCTGCTCGCGCAGGGCGAGGACATCATTCCCATCCCGGGAACAAAGCGTAGAAAATATCTCGAAGAGAACGCCGGAGCCGTGGACATCACCCTTACGCCCGGTGAGCTCGACGAGCTCAACTCGGCGTTTCCACCCGAAGCGGCGGCGGGGACTCGTTATCCCGTAGCACAGATGCCGCGGGTGAATCTCTAGCGGCGATTTCAGATGCCGGGCGTTGAACCGCTTCCTCTGGTCGCGGCTCGGGTCGGGATTTGTCGATGGACAAGTTTTACGGACGCGCGACGAAGGAGCTAAACCCACCAGAGCCGCGACCATAGGGAGCGGTTAACCCTTGCACAATTTACGAGTGCCAAAAGAGCGAGTCTACCTACGCGACGTGCGCGTCGTGCATCACACGAGTCGCCTTCTCACGAATTTTCGTCGCGACCTCAAATGGATCGCCCTGTTGGAATTCCGGCAGAAAGAGCTCCACGGACAGCGGTCCTGAATAGCCCATCTCTAAGAGCTTTTTCAAGATCTTCGCGATGGGCGTGATTCCGTCGCCAGGAATCAGGCGCGTGGCATTCGTCAGAAGTTCGCGCGGCATATCCGGCACATCCTGAAAATGCACGTGCGCGACATCGCCCCGTTGGAGTAAATCCATATCCTCGAATTTACTCGGCCCCGACCAGAAGTGATAAAAATCGAACAGCACTTTGACGTTTGGATGCCCGGCCGCGCGGATCTGATTCACGCAGGTTCTGAGGTTCGAAAGAAATCCCGACGCGCGTGTGAACTCGATCGCCGCGACCATGCCGAACTGCTGGGCGATGTCGCCCGTCTCACGAATGATATCGAGGCCGGATTTGTAATCGTCACGCGTGATCTTCGTCGTCGTGTTCGCGGGATTGTAAATCTTCTTGATGCCGAACGTCGCGTACTGCTCACAGCGCCGCTTCAGCGTTTCCATATTCGCGGCGCGCGCCGGGGCCGGATTCCAGAAATCGTTGAGGCCGGGCGAGCACGAGACCGCCGTCAATCCTAAATCCGTCACGACCTTTCGGGCCGCCGCGAGATCTTCGGTCTTCAGAAACTCGTCGAGCATCGAAGAGACAAGTTCCACTTCCTTGATCCCCGCGCGCGCCCAGCCTTCGAGCGATTTTCGATATCCCGCGCCCGCCGACGTATTCTGATGCAGGCAGAGCGTCATTTTTCCCGCGCCGCCTTTCTTGTCCGCGCCTTCCAGGAAGGAAGCCGCCGCCGGAACCAAAGGAGCCATGAGAACCATTCTACGTGTAGGCATCGGATACACTATATCGCTCCGCGCCGACGCCTGGTGACTTATGTCCGTCCCGCTACGTTCGAGTACACCGCGCGCTCGAAATCTCCGAGCATCCCGACCGCTTCTTTGTCCACGAAAGGAAGGAACTGCATCATCAGAACCGCTGCGAGCCCCGATGCGGATCGATCCAGTAGAACGTATTATCCACGCCTGCCCACGCGAGGCTTCCCGCGGAGCGGCCACCTTCGTATGGGACCGTGTTGATCAGGAATCCGAGGCCCCACTTGTCCACTGCTTCGGGGTGCATATCCACTTCAGACGAACGATCCGGCCGGAACGATTTTAGCTTCCCCGCTCCGAGCGGCCCAATCTGATTGCGGCTCATCTGCGCGACGGTTTCGGGCTTCAGAATTTTTACGCCATTGAGACTTCCCCGCCCCAGGATCATCTGGGTGAAACGAATGTAATCGGGCGCGGTGGAATACAGTCCTCCACCTCCCGTCGGTCTCGCCGGAGGCGTAGGAAGCACGCGGGGATTCTCGCGCAGCTTACCATCGGGCTGCCGTTGATAAACGGATACGCGCCGATCGAATTTCTCTGGGGTCAGAATGAAGCTGGTATCGTTCATGCCGAGAGGCTTGAGGATGTTCTCCTGAAAGTAAGGTTCCAGCGACTTTCCGCTCGCGGCTTCCACCATACGCGACGTCCAGTCGAGGCTGGTTCCGTATTGCCACGCCGTACCCGGTTCAAACACGAGCGGCGAAGGAGGATCAGTAATCGCGGGAGAATCGATCGTTCCGGTCTTCTGCGCGTAGCGGAACATCGTCGCGTTCCACGTATCGTAGGCAAATCCGGAGGTGTGCGTCAGTAAGTGACGAAGCGTGACTGGCTTGGAAACGGGCCGTAACATCGGCTCGCCGGTGGACTCGTCAAATCCCGCGATCACTTTCAACTTTCCGAGCTCCGGCAGAATGCGCGCGGCCGGTTCGTCGAGCTTCAGTTTCCCCTGCTCCACCAATTGCAGCGCGGCCGTGGTCGTAATCGCTTTGGTCATGGAGGCGATGGAGAAAATCGAATCCAGGCTTACCGGGATCTTGGATGCCGCATCGCGCACGCCGAACGCGCCTGAGTAAAGAATCGAATGGCCGTTCGCCACCATCCCGAGGGCTACCGGAATTCCACGGCGCTGCATACCCGTGCGCAAAGTTTCGTCCATCGCCTGTGAGCCGTCCGATCCCGCGCGGAGCTTGCCGAGCCCGACTGTGGCCGCGCTTAGAGCGGCGCCCGCGAACTGCCGCCGGTTGATCCTTGACCGCATTCTCTTTGAATAGCACACTGGCAACGAAGATGGCATGAAAGCACTCGGCCCCCGCGCTTGACTCGTCTCGGACACTTCTCCTATGATTCACGGCAGGCCACGTTGGGCCGCTCGATTGAGGAGGTTCGTTCGCGATGTTTTCATACCGGTCTCGATTTTGGTTCGTCGCGATGGCGGCCTTCGCCGGAGCAACACTCATCCTGCCAAGGGCGGCTGACGCCAAGGTGATTCACATCGCGATCACCAGCAGGACACCCGCCCTCAAAGGACAGTCTTTTGGCAAGGCCGGTCCATATGAAATCGTGCGCGGGACCGCGACCGGCGAGCTAGATCCCTCCGATCGCCGCAACGCCGTGATCACCGATATTCAGCTCGCGCCGCGTAATGCTAACGGCAAAGTTTCCTACACGACCACGTTCACGATTCTCAAGCCTGTCGATCCCGCGAAATCCAACGGCACGCTCATCTACGACGTGGTCAATCGCGGCAACGTGCGCTTCGCCGCGCGCTTCACGAAATTCGTACTGGCCGCCGCTACGCCCGATCCGGATGTCACCGATGCCGGCGATGGATCGATTTATAAGGCCGGCTATATCGTGCTCGCGAGCGGCTGGCAAGGCGATATGTCGATCGCGTCGACGACGGGCGGACGGGAAGCTGTCGATGTCCCGATCGCAAAGAATGCGGATGGATCTCCCGTGACGGGTCCCGTCACCGTGCGCTTCGCGGCCGGCGTTCCTGGCTACGAGCAGGTCAACATCTCCGCGAATATGAACACGGCCTCGCTTCCGGGTCCCGGACGCATGCCCGCGAGTCTGGAAACATCGAAGGCCACGCTCATTTCGAAGGCTTCGGAATCGAACACGGGCGCGAGCTCTGGAGTTGAAACGATTCCCGGTTCGGATTGGGCCTTCGCCGACTGCCGCACGACAGCTTTCCCCGGCAAACCGGATCCGTCGCGCATTTGTCTGAGGAACGGATTCGACACCGCGCGAGTTTATCAATTGGTCTACACCGCCAAGGATCCCTTGGTCCTCGGTGTGGGTCTCGCCGCTCTCCGCGACGTTGTTTCGTTTTTCCGCCGCGAAGCGAAGGATGACGCGGGCACGGCCAATCCTCTGGCGGGCGCTGTGCGCAACGTGATCGGCTTCGGCGTCTCGCAGCCCGCCCGCATGATGCGCGATTTCATCAATCTCGGCTTCAATGAAGATGAAGCGGGACGTCCTGTGTGGGACGGAGCTTTCCTCGATGCCTCTGCATCCGCCGGCGCGTTCAATATTCGATTCGCGCAGCCCGGCAACATCGCGGGCCTGTACGATCCCATCGCCGAGGGACCGGCGTGGTGGGAAGATTACACCGACACCGTTCGCGGACGGCCGTCGTGGGGCATGCTGCATCGCTGCCGCGCGACCAATACTTGTCCGCAAATTATGGAAGTCGAGGGCGGGGCGGATTTCTTCTTTGTCAAAGGATCGCTCGGCATCGCGGGCACCACGGGGAAGGATGATATTCCGCTACCCGCGAACGTCCGTCGCTACTATATGACGAGCACGAATCATACCGGCGGCACCGATAATTTCAATTACGATCAGCCCGCGGTCGCGGGGTGCATGCTGCCCGCGAATCCCTTGCCGTGGTTCGAAACCGAGCGCGCGCTCCTCGTCGCCATGCAGGATTGGATCACGAAAGGCACGCTCCCGCCGCCAAGCGCTTATCCGCGCGTCACGGATGGCACGCTGGTTCCCGCGACAGCGGCCGCCATCGGCTGGCCGAAAATTCCGGCCGTCGCATCGCCCGATGGCGTGCTGAATCCGGTGCTCGATTACGATTTCGGTCCACGCTTTCGCTACAACGATCATTCGGGGATCATCGATAACGCGCCACCGATCGTGAAGCAGGTGATCCCGACGCTCGCCGCAAAGGTGGATGCGGATGGAAATGAAATCGCGGGCGTGCATGCTTTGTTGTTGCAGGTGCCGCTGGGAACTTAACCGGCTGGAATCCGATCGCGAGCGGTCCGCTGAAAGGCCAGGAATGCCAACTGCAGGCCTCGACGATTCCTTTCGCGAAAACGAAGGCCGAGCGTTTGGCGAAGAACGATCCGCGATTGTCGCTGGAAGAACGCTACGGCACTCTGTTGAATTACTATTCGATGGCCGTGCAGGCCGCGAACAAAGCGATCGCCGGGCGGTTGCTGCTTCCCGAGGATGCCGAGCACGAACTGAAGATTCTGCTCGACGACGTGGTGAAGAGCGGAGTTTTGCCTTTGCGCGGGACTGACGCCGCGCTGCCTACGAACGCACGGCGGTGATGCTTTCGATTGGCCAAACGTCGCCGTGAGTGGCGACGCGGCACGCAGGAGTGCGCGCGCCACACCGGCTACAGCTTATAAATCGCGACGCCCGTCAGTAGCTTCGGATAAAAGTCCGTCGACTTCTGCGGCATGACTCCGCCCGCGAACGCAATGCGCGCCATGTCGTCGATGGGCGTAGGCTCCAGCAGAAACGCGACCTGCGCCCCGCGTTCGCGCACTTCGGCGACGGCCGCGTCGATGCCGCGCACGTATTGGATGAATTTCTCGTCGCGCACGGCTTCCTCGCTGATGCCAAGCCATTTGCCGATGATTTCGCTGTGCAGCACCGGCACGTCCATCTCGTCTCGCTCGCGAGGGCGCTCCAACAGGATGGTGTGCTTCACGCTCACGATCCCGATCCGCACGAGCTTCGGCTTCGGCTGTTCCAGCGCGCGCTTTAAATCCGCAATCGAATCGAACGTATGCACCGCCCAGCGGCCATTGGTCTGCGCCAACAGATCGCCCATGCCGAATTTTTCGACGCTGCGCAGCACGCGATGCGTCGCGAGAATGCGCAGACCCGGCGAACATCTTAACAAATAGTCTTCGTCGATGTTTATGTACCATTGGTACTACGCGGCCGGATCCTCGGGATGCTGATCGCGGTAGTTCAGCGAGGTTTCGTAGCGATGATGGCCGTCGGCAATCAGCAGCTTCATGGGCTTCATCAGCTCTTGAATTTTCGCCACGCGCGCCGGATCGGTGATCGCATAGAGCGTGTGCCGCGCTCCGTATTCATCAACGACGTCCAGCACGGGAGTGCTGTTCCCGGCGGCGTCCAGCTCGCGATCGACGGCGCCCGCGCGATCCGGGTACAGCATGAAGATCTGGCCGAAATGCGCGCGCGTGTGCGTCAGCACCTGCAGGCGATCCTTCTTCGGGCCGGCCAGCGTCTTCTCATGCCGGTACACGACGTTCGCCGAGTAGTCCTCCACTTTTCCGAGACCGACGAATCCCTTGCGCGTCAGACGTTCGCCGGAGTCCGGAACTTCGAACTCCTGGAAATAAGCGTAAAAGCCGGGCGCGCCGTCCTGCGCGAGAATCCCTTGCGCGATCCAATCCTCGAAATATTTCGCGCCGCGCGTATAGACGTTGTCCGCGTCGGTATCGCTGTCCCGGCGTTCGCCGAGAATCACGCGCACCAGATTATGCGGACTGGCGGCGAGATATTTCGCCTGCATGGCCGGATTGATTTTGTCGTAGGGCTGGGTCAGCAGCTTCGCGGGATCGCCTGCTTGGGTCGAGTAGCGAAAAGGTCGGAAAGGTTTTACGGTAGCCAATTACCAGCATACCAAGGAGACCCGATTTTGAGCTGCATCATTTTCACGATGTGGGAATTCGCCGCGAAGGCCCGGAGAGGGGCGCGGGGCGCTATTTCGAACTGGCTGTTTCCCGAAACGCCATGGGCGCCGAGATCATCACCGGCCGGGGATTGACGAACGTCTGTCCGACCCACGGAGACATGAAATGGTAATGATAGTTCGACAACGGCAACGCTCAGCGTTTCATCGTCGGGACGCGCGGGCGTCGACGGCTGATAACGCACTTGAAGATTTTCGCGCGTCAACCCCAGATATCCGTCCGTCGCTGTGCGCGGTTCGTCCGCCTGATTGTACAGCACCAGATTTGCGATTTGATCGCCGGTGCCGTCCCACGGCCGCACCACTCCCCAACGCACTGCCGCACGCACGCGCTCGACGAGAGCCTGATGGGTCACCAGCACCTGACCGCAATCGATGACGCCGAATAAGAGTGCGAAAAACGCCAGCATCACCAGCGTGCTTTCGATCATCGATTGACCGCGCTCGGATGAGCGCTTGGATTGACCGCGCTCGGATTCCGCGCGCTTGGACTGGCCGCGCTCCCGCGTCTTTCGGGGAACCATTTTCAACTTCACGGTTCACGCTCCCCCGGAGCATAGCGTCCGATGAACGGAAATTCGACAAACGGCTTGCCGTCGAAAGTGTACGCCCGGAAGATCGCGTCGACCATGTAATCGTGAATCGAGACGTCGACCGCTT
This sequence comes from Terriglobia bacterium, assembly GCA_963765085.1. Classification (GTDB taxonomy): domain Bacteria; phylum Acidobacteriota; class Terriglobia; order Bryobacterales; family Bryobacteraceae; genus Palsa-187. The sequence continues at coordinate 23,862 of CAVXVL010000027.1, forward strand.
GCGGCGCGCCTTCCTTGCCCGCGACCCACTCGACGTTGACTTGTTCCGGCTTCAACCCCACGACCATCGGAGACGCATCGGTGGAAGGTTGCGGGTCGCCGTAGACGACCATGTTGCGGATGGCCGCTTTTCCGCGATCGACATCGTCGGGGGTCGCCGCGCGGTAGGTTCGTTGGGACGCGTAACGTGCGCCGTTGCCCACGGCGCTCACCAGTTGGTTATAGACGTAAAATGTGTAGCCGAACTGGAAGGTCCCTGCGAGACATGTCACCAGGACGCCGGCCGATATGGCCAACTCCAGCATCGCGTGACCGCGCTCGGATTTTGCAGTGCGCTTCGCAAACTTCATTCGGCCAGCCTTACAGGATCGGTCGCGGCGACGGCCCGGGCCGGGACCGTGAAGCTTTCGGGTCCGCCGACGGCTCGCAGGAACACAATTCCCAGGTGATTCTCGGGAGCGGTCACGCGCACGAAACGCAGCGCGGCGACCTCTTTCGTCTCGGCGTCTTTCGGTTCCGTTCCTTCAGGCTTCGCCTGCCAATGCTCCTCATCGGGACCAAATTCCACCTCGATTCCCGTGAACGCTTCGTTCCCCAAATTCCAGCGATTCGGCAGCCGCTCGACGGCCGCTCGCGCGCGAGCGAGCCCGGCGGCCGTGCCATCCATCTGCTGCGCGGCTGCGAGCGAGGCGGCATCCACGAACACCTGCGCTTCGTTGCGAGCGATGTACACACGTCCCAGGTCGAATGCCAGCCCGATCACCGCGAGCAACAGAAACATGCAGGCGGACATGACGATGAGGACGAAGCCTCGCTCGCTCTTGGAGGCGCGGGCCGGGCTGTGGAGATTGGTCACCTCCTAATAGAACGGCCGGAAACCTCCGCTTCTTTAATAAATTCGAGTCAGTGGCTAAAATCCGCTCGGTGGTTGTGGCGCACGCGCCACAGGCTAGTGTGCGTGAGAAGGAATGACTTGCGAGGTGCGCGACGCAGGCGCCCACAGCAGGTAGGCTCCCACCAGCGCCAGACCCATCGCGATCCATTGCGTGATGGAGAACGGCATCCCGAACGGCAGCGCCTGTTCGTGAAAACGCGTGAATTCGATCAGGAACCGCATGATGGAACTGATCACCAGATACAGTCCGATGATGGTTCCGGGCTTATGCGGCTTTCCGAAGCGCCACCACAGGAATCCGAACAGAATCAGCTCGCTGGCGAATTCATAAAGCTGCGACGGCTGCAGGGCCACGCGCAAAGGGACGCCGGTCAGCGCGTTCGCGTCCGGATTGCGGAACGTGATCGCCCAGGGTAAATCGGTTTCCTTGCCCCAGCAACAGCCTGCGGCGAAGCATCCCAATCTGCCGATCGCATGCCCCAGCGCGACGCCGGGAGCGAACATGTCGAAGGTCGGGAGCCACGCCATCTTGTGATGCCGCAAATACACAAAGGCGGTCAGAATCGCGAGGACCAGGCCGCCCTGATACACGCCGGCCGCCTGTAACGTAGCAAACGAAAAGATATCGCCGGGGTTGGCGCTGTAGTGGTCCCAATCGAAGGCGATCATCAGGAGCTTGGCTCCGAGCATCCCCGAAAGCGCCGAGTAAACCACCAAATTTGTAACTACTTCCGAATTCACGCCGGTGCGCCGGGCGAGCCGCAGCGTCGCCCACAGGCCGGCCAGGAACGCCAGCGCGACCAGGACGCCATAGGTCGGAAGGAAGAAATCGCCGTACTGAAAGAGCTTAGGATACACGCGCAATCCCAGTATAACGCGGGTATTGCGCCACAGCAGCCTTCTCGTCGACCTCGAAAAACGTGCGGCGACTTATTTATTCAGCCGCAGGATCTGCGAGGAGATCTTCAGAAATGCTTCCGTAAGCTGGGACGTCGTCGGAGCGTAGACGAACGTACCTTGCAGCTGGCCCGAATAAGTGAGGCAGCCTGTCTCACTCGCGCAAGCCGAATAATACGGCGAGGAGTTGAACGTATCGCCGTTCGGATCGTTTGCCATCCGCTGCAGCAGGATGGGATCGGAGGACCGGTGGTGGAATTACCGCCCAGTCCGATCGCGAACACGTACGCCGGATTCGTCGTGTTGGCGCGCGCGGTGTAGGCCGAATTATCCGTCGCGTTTAGAACCGCGTTGTGATAGTTGGTCCAGTTTGCAGGAGACGATCCGCTTTGAGTGACGTGGCCCTTGGCGTCCGTCGTGATCCCCGATTTGTAGGCGGCCGAGAGGCTGGTTCCACCCGCGCCGTCGATGGCGGAGTTCGCGTAGACGTCGGCGGCCGGCCACCACGCGATGTCGGTCGGATTCGTGCCCGAATACCCGATATTGGTCCCGTTCGACGAGTCAAAGCCGCAACTCGGGGCCGTGGTCGTGGTCAGATAATCGCCGCCATTAGTCGTGTAGGTATCGAAATTGTTGGCCGAGGACGTCGTGAAGTATTTATCCATTAGCCAGAAGTCGTTGTTCGAACTCGGATCGGATGACGGAACCGTGCCCACCATTCCGGCCGGAACATTCGAGAGAACGCCCGCCGTGGTCAAAAACGGAGAGGCGTTTAAAGTCAGGCCCGACGTCCAACTAGGAATCTTCGCGGCGGAAGAGAAACCGCCCCCAGAATAAGTCTTGGGGGTGGGGGTGCTCAAATCCTTGCATGCGCTTGAGTTGCTCAAGCCCACGACGCTATTGGTCGAGTCGTAAAAATTCATCGTCATGGCGTTGGGCAACCCATCGGTTTCCAGCAGGAGGATATTCAGCGCGCCGGGAAGACCGGTTTGATAGAGCAACTGATATCCCATGGAGACGGCCTGCGGAGGTTCCGGTTCCGCCGTTACACACCAGATTGTCGAGCTGTCCGCTGCCGCTCCCGAAGCTGTTTGAATAGCCCAGGGTGGTCTGAAAACTGGTGCTTGGGACGGAGTGAACGTAGGCGTTATGGGCAAAGGAAATGAGCCCAATGTAATCGCGGCCGGCCGCAAACTGGCCTGTAAACTGCTTTGCGGCGGTGATCATCTGCGCGCATGGGTAAGTCGACTGCGCGGAAGAACACGGGGAACTTTGCGTACCGCTATGCATGCACATGGACCCGGAGCGGTCGAGCACCATCATGGCGACGACGGCGCGCCGCGTGGCGTAGGAGATTGCGGTGATGGTCGTGTTCTGCACGCCGAACCACCTCATGAAATACGTCGGCACCTTCGTGGACGCAGTCACGTTCACGTGGTCTAATTGCGGGTTTGTCGGGTCCGGATAGATGTAGACGCTTTGGCCCGACGCACCGAAGCCCGAGCTGTTGTTGGCCTCGCCCGTGGTGCTCATGTTCGTACCAGTCGTCCCCCACGCCCCCGGCGGGAAGTTCGCGTAAAACCAATTGACGGCGTTCTGCGCCGCACTGGTTTGCTGCGACACGAGTGTATCCCCGAGATTCAAAGAGCGGGCTGCACCGAGGGCCGATCCGTCCACGGCCGCCTGAAGGCGGGCCTTGGCGGCGTACAGGTAGCTGGCGTCGATCGTCAGACCCATCATCGGAATCAGGAACACCAGGGATATGGTGCCGAGAAACGCCGAATTGCCGCTCTCGCCGCGTTTCGGCTGGGCTGGACGAATCATGAAACCTTTCACGGGAGCATCCTCCTAAACATACCGGCTAAAAGAAATACCGGGCATACACGCCTTTGCTGACGTAAGGGCCGAGACTGAGCTGGGGCGTCTGAAAGAAGCTTTCTACTACGTAAACGACTTGTCCATCCGTCAGACTCGCTTGCCCGTTGGACGTGGTCTGCCACAAGCTGGTCATGGCTGTTTGATATGTGCTGGTGAGCTGCGCGTGGCTATCGGTCAGAGGATTCGCCACCACGCCCGCGTCGCTGAGCGTCGCGCCCGTGGGACTCCCGACCGTCGTATTCTTCTGCGTCGTGAGACTCGAGTTGCCGAAAATGATTTGCTGGGTGTAGACGAAGCTGCTTGCATTGGTGCAGTTGGAGGCTCCCACGGAGCTACATAAAGTGCCGGTGGTCGGCCCCACGTACATGAGCTGAGTCACCCATACGATCCCATTTCCGGAGGTCCCCGTATTCGTCGCCAGATTGGTGACACCGGAGCCGAACGCCGGAACTTGCAGGTTCAAACCGCTCGCGATCTGTACGGCGAGGGCCTGCGCGTTATACGAAGAAAAGTCCGTGCCGTGGATGTACATGTTGTCCAAATCTCGCGCCATGGTGTTGGCCTGAATGTTGAAGACGAGATTCATCCCCATGATGAACATCCAAAAAAACAAAGGCATAAAAACGAAGAGGGCCATCAGGCCGAACATGAACATCTCGGCCTGACCCTTTTGACGCAAGGACCGGCGCCGCGCGATTTGAATCCTTCTGAGCATTCCTCGTGCGCCTCTATTCCGTTACGCTCGTCACACCCACCGGATATCCACCGAGGATGTCGGAGGAGCTGACGTTTAACGTCAGACCGGGGCTGGAGCGCGGGGCATACGTCCCCGAGAGCGGGGAAAGCCAAGTGAAAAGTTTGTTCTGCACGGAAACCGTGACGAGATTTCCGGGGACATTGCCCCCGCTCGTCACCTGAGCGAGAGTGCCGGGGTTGTAATACTTCACATAAATCGTCTGCGGATTGTCGGTGGTTTTCACGAATCCCATGGCGAAGGTCTGGACCTGGTCTTCAATCGACGTATCCTGGTGCCCGGAGGAGTCGACCTGGAACGTCACGGCGTAACGCACGCCCTCGCGCACCGCGTTTTGCAGCGTCGTCCAACGGAAGATCATGAATCCGAAATCGGCGGTGCCTAAGATGAGGGCGAAAAGCGGCAGCATCGTGAGTGAGGATTCCACAATGGTTTGCCCACCCGACTTCCTGCGCCGCTTCTGACTGAGGGGGATTCGGTCTTGCATAGCTTTCTCCACGTCGCCGGTACTAACCTATGTTACGGGCTAGCGATCCACCGGACCTATAAGATGATTTGGTGAATTGCCTTGGTAAACTGCCGTAGTTCATAGCCCCGGACACCTTATGCGGGCGGCTACGTCTGGCTCTGTTGCAAACCAAGTTTAGCCCGGCACGAAACCTCCGACAAGACCATAAGCCGTTCACAATGAATCTATTGCGGTAGTTATGGGAGATCCGATCAGACGCGCCCGCAAAGGCCTGGCCCTAGGTCCTCGGTGAGTGGCGCCTAAGAGGGCGCGTCGTGATCCCGAGACGAGTTCGGATCGGAACCGCCCGCAAGCCAAGTCGCGATTGGCGAACCGGTCGAATTTCGACGCTGTGTTAAACTGGCCGTAGAAGCACGCATGAGATTTCGACGCAAATTGCGCACCAAGCTGTGCACCAACGCGAAGCGGTGCGTAGAGTGTTGCGTGGGCTGGGGCCGTTAATGGGCCTGCTGGCCATTAGTGCGCCTCTTTTCGCGGAGCCACTCACGGCGTGGAACCGGGCGGCGAATGCCACCGAGCATCGTCTTACCACCGATTCCGCGCGCTTCTTCCATCCCCTGGTCACGCTGCTGAGTTTGGCGGTGGCCGGCGCGGCTTCCTCGCATCAAGTGCAGGCTCATCCGTACGCGATCCTCGGATGGGAAGCCCAGACTTCCTTGCGTGGTTCGATCTGGATGGTCCGTGATCGCTGGATGACCGACCATCATCCTTCGATCCGTTCCCTCGCGCTCATTTCCCTGCTCCGCTGCTGATTTTATCCTCCATTCGATCCCTTTTCCGATCGCGGAAATCCATTTTTCACTGAGTTCAATTGGAGGTTAGGCATGTTTGAGAATGCGCTTGCCAAGGTGTTTGGCACCAAGCACGACCGCGAAGTCAAAGCTCTACGTCCCATCGTGGCCACCATCAACGAGATGGAGCCGGAGATACAGAAGCTTACCGATGTCGAACTGGCCGCGCAAACGGTAAAGTTCAAGGAACAAATCGCGCAGGGAGCGCCGCTCGACGATTTGCTCGTCCCGGCGTTCGCCACGGTCCGCGAAGCCGGACGCCGCTACCTGAACATGCGGCATTTCGATGTCCAGTTGATCGGGGGCGTCGTTCTGCATCGCGGCAAAATCGCCGAAATGAAAACCGGCGAAGGTCCCCTCCCCCTCCGCTCCCAATCAATTCGCCCTGTTGGTTTTCTTTTCTCATTTCTTGTTCATGCCTTGTTTCCGTGATCATTCTTGTCCTCTTCTGTCGGTCTGTTTTGTTGTTTCCTCGATGTGTGTGTGCTCTCCATTTCCCTTGTTATTCTTTCCTTTTTATTATTGTCTCAGTGTACCTTTTTCGCGATTTTTCTGCATTTATATTTTCTTTCTTTTGCATGTATATTTATTTTTGTATCAACGTCAAGTTGTGAATGCACATTTGATGTCTGATGTGACTAACAAAAACGCTACTCTTTGTTCGTGTTTTTGTCCTTCCTTTCTCTGTAATTAATAGTCTTTTTCTGCAGTATATATCCTTCCTCTTTGTTTTCTTTGTTGCTGCGCTGCATTTTTTTTTATTATTCCATCAAATATTGTGTCTAAATTTATTATCTAATGCATTTTCTTTTCTATTTCAATGGAAGCTGACCTGCTTTTTTGAGACGCGGCAAGCAGATTCCCGCTGCGACGAGCAATTGCGCTTGTTGTTTTAATTTTTGGGATGTCTTTTGTATGGAGTTATTGTGCAGTTGGTAAGCAACACAAAAAACACATTATTTTTAAGGTTACAATGAAATGAAAAAAAACAAGACGATATGAATATGCAAAATATAGAAAAATGGAAATATACACAGAATAAAGGAGAAAAGCGGAGGTGAAGGAACTACAAAACTGGTTGAGTGGGATTGGACAGTGGATGACAGTGGGAATCAGGGGGATAATGATTTATTCCAGGTACAATCCAAACACCATCAAAACGCAGAAGAGAGAAGAGTTTTTCATGGGAGAAGCTTGAATAGTTATCAGTCTCAGTGTCCCAAAGACAGCGACTGGCGATGTACGCACCCTGACCCTTCACTTCACCGATCACACTCTGCAATACAACCTTGTAACGAGGAATATTCAAGTCTGTGCAAAGTCACACAATACACCAACAACATAATCACGAATGAGAAAATTACAAAAAGACGAAATGAGTGAGCAACTTGAAACCATCGCCTCACACAAGGCGAAATAGTATGCAGACAAGCTCACACGCCTGCTGACTAGCTGTTTAATTGAATATCTCTATGCTAACCTTTGACTTTTTCTTTGATTTCTGTGCATAATTCCAAAGCTAGCACTTTACATTTTTGATCATCGAATTTTGCCTTTTTCAATTTTTTTTCCATAATGTCCTTGATGATATTCTCGACTTGTCGGGGGACAAAGCGCTCTTCATCTCGGGGCTTCATTCGAATGTAATCGTAATATTTCAATAACCTGACGAGATTGTCCACCACTACTTGACACACCACTCGATACAACTGGCACACCACCGACTATTCCGTCACTCATTGGGATCCAGGAAGGAAAAGAAGAGAAGAGAAGAGAAGAGAGAAGAAGAGGAAGGAGGATGGGGGGAATAACAAGGAAGAAGATACAGAGGCCACTATAGTAGTATTGTATCCTCTCTGAATTTCAGTGTATTACTAGTTGATGCGAGATAGAAGAAAAGAAGAAAAAGGAAATGGAGCAGCAACGGTAGGAAGAGGAGGAGAAAAGAGAACAAAGAAAAGAGCACACAATATCAAACAGAGACACACATATAACACAAAACGTTGAACACACTGCGCAATGAACGACTGTTCTCAGCTGCTCCTCTGCTCTGTGTGAACCATCAACAGCAACTCCATTTCAAATCCTTCTTCTTCCTTCAATTCAAACAGGAACAAGTCACACAAATAATTAACAAAGAAAAAGGAATACACAGGAAGGAATGGAGGTACACAAATACCTGGCATGTATAGCGCCGTGTGGTGAGATTATCTCTTACCTCACTATTCCTATTGACAGGTGTTGATCTGATAGTAATCAAGCAGTAAGGGAAACTCAAAACGACTTGTTTCTCACTGTCAACTCTCACTGTCAACTCACAATGCCATCTCCACACTTCAAATGGAAAATGCATGCTTGCGATGCATCTGGAGAGAATGATCGTAGTCTGCACGCAGTGATCACTGTGCTATCTCCTCGAATTCATATACAGAAGCCTACCGCAAGCACACAAAATTACTCCACGAACGCAAATGGACTGAAAGAATGCGCGTTGAAAGAACAATTTACCAAATTCTTTATTTTGTGTTTTAGATAATGGATTGCAAACAAACAAACAAAACAACAAAAAAATCGCAAATAGTGGCATCGACATAGACTATTAATACGGGAGTATGGAATTTGCGCCAAGAATGAGGGAAGAAAGAGGGCTCCTTGGTGAGAGAAGAGAAGAGAAGGGAAGGCTGTGAAGGGAGAAGACGAGTGAGGTGCTTGAGAAGATTTTTCATCTCGATAACAAAAACAATTTGATTAATTATTTGTATTAAACATTTACGAAAAAAACGTATGGATACATATGCATAAAAGAATATCAATATGTAAATATTTTGAGTACACAACAGAAGAAGAGAGAGAGAGAGGAGAGACGGAAGGGGAGAGAGGAGGGGAAGAAATAAATGGTAGGAATCAGAGGAGGAGGGAGAAGAGGTATACCAAAGAAGATATGATGATGATTGCATTTAACAACATTTTGACTCTTTTTTCTGAGTTTGGTTATTCGGTTGAATTTTCTCCCTTCCGTTTGTCTGTTGATGATTGGTTTGTTGAGTCGGAAGACCACCTCTTCGAG
>CAVXVL010000028.1:0-8442 GCA_963765085.1 Terriglobia bacterium
TCATTTATTCGCGCTTCTCCGAAGGGCTGAAATACACATGGCGCAGGACCGCTTCGCACCAGTGGAGAGCATAAAGAAAGGTAGCGTGATCGCGGAAAAAGATCACTTCGCCGCACCATTCCGGCAGGATGATCGGATAATTCGCGTAAAATCTGGCCGCCCGGGTTTCCTGTGGACGCTCCAATACGATGAACCACGCGTAATCCATGGTCCTCATCGCATTCACCCGATCTTCGGACGCCGCTTCCAGATCCGCAATCACCGCAGACGGCCGCGATCCGCTCAAGCCGATCGCATTGAAATCCGCCGGCCCGCAGATTCTGAGGAGCGCCAAGTGCGCGGAAGCCGTATCCGCGCGGTCGAGCACATAACCCATCCGCGCGAGTTCCGCCGGCCAAGGAGAATCGTCCGGCCCGCAACCGATCAACCGTGCCGCGTGCGAGGGAACATCGGATAAAGATGTCGCGCCAACGCGAGTGCGGGATCAAGATCTCTCGGACTTGCGGAGGAAACGACTTCGTATCGGCCGCCGCGTCGAACCTGTTCCGCCAGGTAAATGGAAGCACGCAGAATCACGTTGTCGGTCTCGGCTTGCCGCTGTTCCATGGTTTCCAAGCGATCGTGCACCGTGACGGTGAACGCGTGACCGCACATCTTCAAGACTTTCTTGATGCCGTCCAGGACCGCCACGTCAGTGGGCTCGGCTTTCTGCGGCGGTCGATCCGGCGTCATAGCCGGCGAACAAATCTTCAAATCGCCGGTCCACCGGAGCGCCGCGGAGCGTCGATTCGAGCAGCCAGCGCGAGACTCCCTCGTCGGAAAGCGCCTGACCGACACGGGCCGCATGAGCTCTCATGTCTGCCTGCGTCTCGGGCTGCGCCAGGTGTCGCATGGTAGAAAGAAAAATCGACCGGTTGTAAGGAATCGCTTCGCCAATTCCAAAGTGTTTCACAAACCGCGCTCCACAAGTTTCGCCGCTCCCCACGATCAACACCGGCGTGTGCGAGGAACCGGCTATAAATAGGATGCGTCCGGGCAAGCTGAGACGCGCGATGCCGGGATTGGAGTCCGATCCGTCGAGCGGACTCACGGGAACGATGGCAAAAGTGGCCCTTCGCAGTTCCGCGGCCAATCGCTCCTCGGAGACGACGCCTTGCGGTCGAATCCCCGCCCGCGCGAGCGCCCCCTCACTGAAACGGGTCCACAACGACCGGTGATTGCCGAACCAGTCGATCGTCAAGCCGCTGCCCGCGACCGTCGTACATAGCCGATCGAACCACACCTGGTCCCATATACTTCCCACCAGCACCGCGCGCAAAGGGGCGGTCCCGCCACCAGGCTCATCGCACAGCAAGCGCCGCGGTACGACGGCCGGAAGGATGTGGAACGGGAACCCGAACTTGCGTTCGTAGGCGCGGCACAACTCCGGATGGGTCGCCAGCCGAAGGGAGGATTTCCCGAGCGCCTCACGCATCAGATCGTCCGGGATCAGATTCACGGCGACATTCTGGTCGTCCATGATCCAGGTGCACAGCGGGGCCTGAGATATTTCCTGAAGCGCCAGCGATGTCCGCAGTTCATCGGCTTGATACGGGACGCACAAAACGCGTTCCACGCTGCGGCCGTCGAGCAACTCCCGCAACTCCTCGCGAACCCGTTCGACGGATTTGTTCCGGTGGGAAAGGACTCCGCTCCAATCCGCGAATTCCTGATAACCATAGTCCGTACGGGCACGAATCGAAAGCACCCTGCGCCGGCCTTCGAGTACTCGCTGCAACAAGGGACCCGTGCCATGACGGTCGTTGATTTCGTTGACGGTCACGACCACGTCGATGCCCTCGTTTAAGCGCGCCGGCCGGGTGGTGAGGCGAGCGAGCCGCTGCCGAAGATTCGCATTCTCCTGATGCAGGGAATCCAGTGTCATGCGTGTCAGCTCATTATCACGCAAACTGCGGGGTGTGCTGCTAGACTGTAGGGAATCAGCCGCATCCGAGCCGCCGCGCAAGGCCAGTCCCTTATGCGCCCGAACTTAAAATGAAGGTCCTGTTTCTCTGCGACTTCGGCAGCGCGCACGGCGGGGCGGAAATCTCCACACTGGCCTTGCGCGACGGCTTGCGCGCTCGCGGGCATCAAGCGGAGCTGCTGTCGAGTTCCGCGAAGCAATCGGATCTGCCCATCCTCGCCGATCACGTATGTTTCGGAACCTTTGGCCGCGGACAGATGCCCCTGGCAACGGCCAACCCATTCGCGTGGCGGAAGCTCCGCCAAGTCCTGCGTGAGTTCCAGCCGGACGTCGTCCATGTGAAAATGTTCCTCCTGGAACTGTCTCCGCTGGTTCTTCCGCTCCTCAAAGACGTACCCAGCCTATATCACGTCTCCTGGATGCGCCTGATCTGCCCGACTGGCTCCAAGCTTCTGCCGAACGGGTCGACTGCACCAAGCCCGCCGGCTGGACGTGCCATCAGTCCGGCTGTCTTGCTCTTTCCGACTGGACATTGGCAATGACGCAGATGCGTCTGTGGCGCCACTGGAGCGGCGTCTTCGACAGATTCGTGACGGCCAGTGAGTTCACAGGTTCGGTCATCGAATCCGCGGGACTTCCCAAGGCCACGATTATTCCGAATGGCGTCCCGTTGAACGCCGCGCGGCCCGCACTCAGCGAGCCGCCGACTGCCTTTTTTTCAGGAAGACTGGTCAAGGAAAAGGGAGTGCGCGTTCTCCTCCAGGCCTGGGAAACGGTGGTCCAACAAATTCCCGCGGCGCGGCTGATCATTGCCGGTGACGGTCCGGATCGCCCTATCTATGAGAAGATGGCCGGGCGCGGAGTGACCTTCGTCGGACATGTCCCTTATTCGGGCGTCGAGGAAGTGGCGCGACCAGCCTGGGTCACCGTGGTTCCGTCCATGTGGCTGGAGAGTTTCGGACTTGTGGCGGCGGAGTCGTCCATGCGGGGAACGGCGGTGATCGCGAGCCGCATCGGCGGGCTGCCGGAAATCGTGCAGGATGGGGAGAATGGTTTGCTGGTGGAGCCGAACCGGCCCGATCAGCTCGCGCAAGCGCTCGTGAGGCTTTTGGGAGATCGCGAAGGCTGCGAAGCGATGGGCCGGCGCGGCCGTGAGATCGCCCTTCGGAAGTTCTCAGTCGAGGTCCAGTTGGATCGATTCATTGAAACCTACGAGGAAATGCGGCGGCCGGCAAAACCCGCCCTACAAAAACACGAAGGGCCGGGAACGAATCCCCGGCCCCGCGAAAAGAACTGAAAAACGCTTAGCTGCGGCGGACGCGCTTGAATGCCAGCAGCGCGCCGAGTCCGGCGATCATCATGCCGTAGGTAGCCGGCTCGGGAGCCGGGGAGGCGACACTCGCTTGTACGCCCAACGTGCCGCTGAAATCGCTGTTGTCCGCGTAGTAGCTATCCACGAAGGAGAACTCAACGCCCGTCGCGCCCACGGGGACCACGATGTTTCCAGTACCGGTGGCCGTGATGTCAAACATGCCGCTCACGTTGCCGGTCCACTGACCCAATCCGCCCGCGCTCAGGTCCGACGCCGTCGCGCCGCTCGGGATGGCGCAGTTGCCGCCGCCGCAAATGAAGAGACCTTCGATCGGAGGATACAAAGTGATGGCCGAAACCGACCGCTCGTTGGTTGCGCTGCTGCCGTTGCAACCCTGCGAATTCGGGTTGTAGCAAGCTTCACCGACCGCATTGAAATCGATGGTAGTGCCCGGCGTCACGCTCAAGCCGAGATCGGTGCCGAGGGTGCCCAGGGAGATCACATTCGGCGTCGTCACACCGGTCGGAGTCGTCGGATTTCCCGGCGTTCCGAACGTCTGGGTCGGGCTAACACCAATCGTGAACGAGTTGGCGGAAGCCAACGATGTGGCTCCAACTGTCAGCGCGATCACCGCAAATAATCTAAGCGAAACTTTCATTTACATTTCCTCCGACTGGAAATAGTGCTCTAGTGTCCGAAAATCCCTGAAACCCTTACTAGTGCTGCAAGGCTAATCTAACATAGTACGCCAAGACCTGCAAGCCTTTTCTTTGGCGGTACTTTGTCGGACTAACCCCGATTAAACCTGTCACGTAAAATTTACGCAGCCAGACGCTTTGCCGCCGCGAGCGCCGCCTCGTAGTCGGGATGTTCTCCGACTTCCTTCACGTACTCGACGTGCTGAATTACGTTATTTTTATCCACTACGAAAATCGCTCGACTCAGAATCCTAAGTTCTTTGATAAGAGCACCATAGTGCTCGCCAAAGGAGCCCGATTTGTGATCCGACACCATCTTCACGTGATCCACCCCGAACGCCCCGCACCAGCGCTTTTGGGCGAAGGGAAGGTCCATGCTGAAGGTATAGATGGAGAGGTCCGGCAGTTTTCCCGCTTCTTCATTAAATCGTTTGGTTTGCGCGTCGCAAACCGGTGTGTCCAGCGACGGCACGAGACTGAAAATACGTACTCCATCGCCCGTCGTGGCCAGCGTAACCGGCTTTAAACTGTTATCGATAGCTTCAAAATCCGGCGCCTTGTCGCCGACCTTCAACTCAGGTCCAAGGAGTGTGAAGGGGTTGCCTCTTAGTGTGGTTGCTCCAGGTCTTTCCATGGTGCTCATTCTAGCAGTCGCTCCAAATCTTCCGCTCGCGTGACGGGGAGTTTACATGCAAAATTTTCGCATACGTAGGCAGTCGGCTGCCCCGCGATGGCGGGCAACTCCTGCCCGGTGTGCTCGGTGCGCATGACGATGGCCTGCGGAAGGAACCGGCGCCGGATTGCCGCCAGCATCGGGTGGTCCGGATTCTCCGCCGGCAGGCCCGCGATGACGATCTCGCGCGGAGGCGCTTCCACGAACTCGAGCGCCACCAGCATTTGCGGAACGCCGCCCGCGCCTTCCTCCATGCGCGAAGCGAAGGCTTGCAGCGTACGCTCGGCGGCCAGGCGAAAATCTTCGCGCCCGGTCATCCGTGCGAGGCGCGCGAGCAGCAGCGTCATGGACGAATTGCCGGAGGGTTCCGCGCCATCGTAATCGTCCTTGAGCCGCAGCACCAGTTCGGGCACGGAATTTTGCAAGCTGCCCTCCGACCTTAAGGCGTCGAAAGGGACTGAAGGCGCCGAAAACAGAGGTGTCGCGAAGAAGCCGCCCTCCTTCTCGTCCTGGAACAGTGCAAGCGCGCGTTCGGCGAGTTCCACGGCCCATTCGAAATCCGCGGCTTGGAACGTCGTTTCGTACAGATCTAGCAGTCCTAGGCCGCATAGTGCATAGTCGTCCAGGAATCCATCCACCGCGGACTCCCCCTGGCGATAGCGACGCCGCAGCACGCGCCGCGGTTCATCCCACAAATTTCGTTTGAGGAAATCGACGGCCGAGCGCGCGGCTTGAGCGTATCGCGGCTCGCTCAAGACCTGCGCGCCTTTCGCAAAGGCGGAAATCATAAGACCGTTCCAGGAGGCCAAAATCTTGTCGTCGAGCAGCGGTCGCGGCCGCTGGGAACGTAGCGCGAGAAGTTTCGTTTTCGCTTGTTGCAATTCGGCGCGAATTTCGTCGATGGGCCGCGCCGCATGCGCCGCGGTCTCCTCAATGGTATGTTCCTCGAACAAAATATTGCGGCCGATAAATTCGCCCTGCGGGTCCTCGTCGACGTTACCGCCGTCGATCATTCCGTAGCGATAAGCGAAAATCGCAGCGGCGTCCGCGCCCAACGCGGCGATCAATTCGTCCTTGCTCCAGATGTAGAACGCGCCTTCGCTTTTGTCGTGAAGATCGGCGGGATCGACGGCGCTATCGGCATCCTCCGCGCAATAGAAACCGCCTTCTTTATCTGTCAGGTCGCGCAGGACGTAGGTAAAGATGTCACGCGCCGTGGCCGCAAACTCGCCGTCGCGCGTAATTTGAAACGCCTCGACGTACGACGTCGCGAGCTGCCCCTGATCGTACAGCATCTTCTCGAAGTGCGGAACGAACCAGCGCTCATCGACGGAATAGCGATGAAAGCCGCCGCCGATCTGATCGTGCATGCCGCCCTTCGCCATGGCCCGCAAAGTCTCGGCGACCATTTCCAGCGCTTCCTCATTCTTCGTCGCCGCGTGGTAGCGGAGAAGGAAATTAAAAACGCTGGGACGCGGAAACTTCGGAGCGCGGCCAAAACCCGCGTGCTTCGGATCGAAGCTTCTGCGGAATACCTGATAGGCTTTGTCCAGCGCGTCCGGCCCCGGCAACTGACCGCGCGAATCGAAACGCGTATACTCGCCGAGCTGCTCCAGCACCTTTGTGCCCGACGTCTCCACGCGTTCCTGATCCGTCTTCCACGCCTGCGCGAGCCCTTGCAGAATGGACGCAAATCCGGGACGGCCGAAGCGCGCATCCGGCGGGAAATACGTTCCTCCAAAGAAAGGTTTGCGATCGGGAGTCAGCCACACCGACATCGGCCATCCTCCCTGGCCCGTCGACGCCTGAACGATAACATATAGACGCGATCCACGTCCGGACGCTCTTCGCGGTCCACTTTAATGGAAACAAAATGATCGTTCAGGATTTTCGCGATGCCGTGATTCTCGAACGATTCGCGTTCCATGACGTGACACCAGTGGCACGTCGCGTATCCGATGGAAAGAAAAATCGCTTTGTTTTCCGCCTTGGCCTTGGCGAACGCTTCCTCGCCCCACGGATACCAATCCACGGGGTTGTGCGCATGCTGCAACAGATACGGACTTTTTTCACCCGCCAGGCGGTTGGTGGACATGAATCGGTTAGATGCTCGATGGGCGGCGGATGATTCGCGAAATTATTTCGTTAAATGACCTAGCCTCGCCGCGTACTGCCGCGTAAGGGGGAACCGCGAGAGTTATCGAGCGGGCCGGAACCGAACGGCAGTATTCGGAGCCGAGCGGCAGTATTCGGCCCGCTCATTCACATTCGCGGTTCGTCACAGCCAGGGAACCGCGAGAGTCATCGAGCCGGTCGGAGCCGAGCGGCAGTATTCGGCCCGCTCATTCACATTCGCGGTTCGTCACAGCCAGGGAACCGGGAGTGTCATCGAGCGGGCCGGAACCGAGCGGTGGTAGTCGGCCCGCTCATTCACATTCGCGGTTCGTCACAGCCAGGGAACCGCGAGAGTCATCGAGCCGGCCGGAGCCGAGCGGCAGTATTCGGCCCGCTCATTCACATTCGCGGTTCGTCACAGCCAGGGAACCGGGAGTGTCATCGAGCGGGCCGGAACGCATCCGGAGCGGTGGTAGTCGGCCCGCTCATTCACATTCGCGGTTCATTCGTCACAGCCAGGGAACCGCGAGAGTCATCGAGCGGGCCGGAGCCGAGCGGTAGTGGTCGGCCCACTCATTCACATTCGCGGTTCGTCACAGCCAGGGAACCGCGAGAGTTATCGAGCGGGCCGAAGACCGAGCGGGAGTAGTCGGCCCGCTCATTCACATTCGCGGTTCGTCACAGCCAGGGAACCGCGAGAGTTATCGAGCGGGCCGGAACCGAGCGGGAGTAGTCGGCCCGCTCATTCACATTCGCGGTTCGTCACAGCCCAGGGAACCGCGAGAGTCATCGAGCGGGCCGGAGCTCGCGCGTAGTGGTCGGCCCCACTCATTCACATTCGCGGTTCGTCACAGCCAGGGGGACCGCGAGAGTCATCGAGCAGGCTGGAACAGAGCGGGGAGTAGTCGGGCCCGCTCATTCACATTCGCGGTTCGTCACAGCCAGGGAACCGCGAGAGTCATCGAGCGGGCCGGAGCCGAGCGGTAGTGGTCGGCCCGCTCATTCACATTCGCGGTTCCCCTGCGCGGCAAACGTCACAGCGAATCGAAAATCAGATCAATTCGTAGCCGTCGGCCGCCAATTCCGTCCACATGATTTCGGAGGCGTGGCCCTTCGCGGCGAACACCTGGCACACCAGTTCGCAGACTTTCTCGTGCCCGCGCTCGTAAAACACGAGGATCGACGGACCGGCGCCGCTCAACGCACATCCGAGCAGTCCGGGCGCGCGAAGCTTCGTGATTTCGTCGAGTCCCGGAACCAGCGCGGCGCGATACGGCTGGTGCAGGCGATCTTCCAGCGCCGTCGGAAACGCGCTGGTCGCCCCGGTTGCGAGCGCCGTAATCAGGAGCGCACTGCGCTGGACGTTGAAAATCGTATCGGCGCGCGAATACATTTCAGGAAGCACGCGGCGCGCTTCCACCGTCGGCAAAATGAAATCGGGCACAACGACGGCCACCGCATAGCGCGGATGTAACTCCAGGCGCACGGCATGCGCGACACCGGCGGAATCGACCGTGCTGGCGACCATCGAGCCCAACACGCAAGCCGCGACGTTATCGGGATGTCCTTCGATGCGGGCGGCTTCATCCAGCACGCGCTGCGGAGGCCAACATAGTCCGAGCGCTTCGTCGGCGATCACGACGCCCGCCGTCAGCGCCGCCGCGCTCGATCCGAGTCCCTT
>CAVXVL010000029.1:0-9898 GCA_963765085.1 Terriglobia bacterium
GCTGAATCGAAATTCCGGTTTTGCCGGAAATACTCGTGCAAACCACAGTATCGATTTTTGGTCAGCGACTTGCATGGTCAGTAGTGCCATGAGTCAAATAATCGATGAAAGAGCAAAGGTTCATGAGATTCTGAAAAGCTTCTCCACCGCAATGTTTGTGACGCTCGATTCCGATGGCCTCCCGGAGGCGCGGCCGATGCAGTTGGCGCACATCGAAGACGACGCCGGCGAGATCTGTTTCCTCACGGGGCAACGAGGCACGCTGGCGGACGAACTTCAAAAGGAATCGGTGGCCCTGCTGACTTTCCAAAACGATCATTCCGCTTATCTGTCGCTGCGCGGGAGAGCGCGAATCGACCACGACCGGGTCCGGATCAAAGAGCTATGGAAAGAACCGTACAAAGTATGGTTTCCGCTCGGTCCCGAAGATCCCGACATCGCGTTGGTCAGCGTCGAACTCATCGACGCGGAGTATTGGGACAACCGCGGCATGAACAAGCTCGAGTATATGTTCAAGGCGGCCAAGGCGTATGTAAAAAAAGAAACGCCGGACGTTACGGCCGATCAACACGCCAAAATCAGTCTGTAAATTTTGCAGTCGAGGAGGGGGCGATTTCGTCTTGAATCCCGGTCGAAATCCAGCCGGTTACTCCGCCGCGGCGATCGATTCCACGTGAATCGTTTTGGTCTTGAGGTCAAGCGTCCCCGTTACCTTGACCTTTTGGCCGGCGAACTTCTCCGGCGTTTTTTGATCGCTCAAAGTGTACGCCGACTTCCCGTCGTAGAGAACAAATTCTGCGCCGTGTTCCATGACGCACGCGATCGTGCATTCGGCATCGGTGGGGCCCATACGCATGCCGGAATGATCGCCGGTCGGACACATGCTGTCGGTGATCACGCCAGTGACTGTTTGGGTTTCGGCGGCGGCGGCCCATGCGACTAGTGCGAGGAGGATGAGAAGGAGAGGTTTCATCGAGGGTCTACCCGAAAATAAACTTTAAAAAACAAAACGCGGACGCGACTCCCCAAACTCGAGTCAGCGTCCGCGCGTGGAATCTCGCGAATTACTCGCCCGGCGTCATGAGGTGCGCGGTAGAGGTGCCCGCGTTCATGATCCACACACCGCCCGACTTGTTGTTATCCGGCAGTCCGATCGAGGCCGTGGTCGCGCCCGGAACCGCAATCGTCATGTGATTGCGCGCGTGTTCCTGATCCGCGCCCATCACGTGATACCACACCGACCCGTACTTCGGCTTCACGCGGCTTCCGTCCTTCTCTGCCGCTTCAAACTTGGCCGCCACGGCGGCCTTATCGCCCATCGCCTCGATTTTCATGTTCTGCGCGGCGCGATCCAGATTGCCCAGGCTGGTGCATTCCACCATGAAGGGCGGCTGATTCGGCATCCCGGACTTGTCGTAGCACACCAGATCGCTGGTGCCCTTTTTCAGGGTGTCGTACGTGTAATCGGGCTTCCATTTGATCACAGTGGCCGTCATCTTCAAATTACCGGGCGCTGCCAGCAGAGCCTTATCGATCTCCGGCGATTGCGCGAAGGCGCCGGCCGATACCGCCAATACACCAACTACCATCGGGATGATGCGTCTCATATTTCGATGACCTCCAGTCACCTGCCAAGAAGTTCTTTTCTCGCGAGCATTCGCGAGATATCGCGTCGAAACATTCGGGCGCAACTCACGAACCGTAGTCTCGGCGATTCGATTCAGTATATCGCGCGGGAAAGGCGGAGCGGCGCAGCTTGTGGCTGCCGTTCCCCCGACGTTCTAGACGCTGTCCGCCTGGGGACTGTGGTGGAGCAGCATCCACGACGTGCCGAACTTGTCGCGCAGCATGGCGAAGCGCTTCGCGAAAAACGTCTCTTCCATCTTCATGTAGATCTGGCCGCCCTCCGTAAGCAGGGCATAAATGCTTTCTGCTTCGTCCACACTGTCGAGCGTCAGCGTCAGATACGCACTGCGCATGGGTTGAAACCGATCCGGCGGAATGTCCGCCCCGAGAAGGTCCGTGCCTCCCAGTTCGATTCGCGCGTGCAGGACCTTGTCTTTCCACTCTGGTGGGACCTGACTTGGGCCTGGCACATCACCGTGAGTCGACATCATCGCGATCTTCCCGCCGAGATGCTTTTCGTAGAAGCGAAACGCCTCCGCGCAGTTGCCGCCATAGTTGAGATAGGTATTGAGCCGCATGTCGATTTACAGACATCTTCTCACGACGACGTGTTACACGCACACCATCCGCGGCGCGCGAAGCGGTGCGTCAGCCGCGCGCCACGACATTCTCATGGCTAGCTTTTCGCTCGATCTCCAGCAGAATTTCTTTCACCGGCAATCCCCCGCCAAAACCGACCAGCTTTCCATTCGAACCGATGACACGATGGCACGGCACGACGATCGGCAGTGGATTCTTCCCATTCGCCGCACCCACCGCGCGCGAGGCCTTGGGATTGCCGACGCGTTTAGCGAGTTCGCCGTAGGAGATGGTCACGCCATACGGAATCTCCTGCAAGCGCCGCCACACGGATTTCTGAAACTCGGTGCCATGCGGCGCGAGGGGTAAATCAAACTCTCTGCGCCGTCCCGCGAAGTATTCGCGCAGTTGCAGAATCGCCTCCGCCATAACCCCCTTCGCCGATTCGGCCCAACCCGCTTCGGGCAATGCCGGCTTCCCGTTTTTTTCGGGAAAAGAGATTCTCGTGATCGCCTGCGCATCGCCTACAATCAACAGCGGCCCGATCGGCGAATCGAAGTACGCGTAATTCATCTTCATAGATTATCCGTCTCGGAGCCCGTCTGCTATCCCTTAGCGACATGACTGCGGGATCTATGGATGGCGCGGTCTGGCGCGACACGTTTCCGCCTGCCGCAGATGTCCGATCCGCCTCGGGGACCGTTCTGTCCTTCGGGCGAAGCCACCGCTCCCAGCGGCCCGGCTCCAGCCCGCTCATTGACATTCGCGGTTCTCCAGGAGTCTCGCGCTGACAAACAAAAAGGGCTCGGCTTTCGCCGAACCCCTTCTGACTCCTGATTTCTGACTTCTTCTGTTAGGCTTTCGCTTCGGTCTTCAGCTTATCGCGCTGTTCTTTCAGTACCGCCTTGCGGCTCAGCTTGATTTTGTTGCCTTCGAGCGCCAGCACCTTCACCAGGATCTGATCGCCTTCGTTCAACTCATCGCGCACCTGCTTGATACGGTTTTCCGAAATCTCGGAGATGTGCAGCAGGCCGTCGGTACCGGGGAAGATTTCGACGAACGCCCCAAAATCGACGATCCGCACTACTTTCCCGAGATACGTTTTTCCGATTTCCGCGACTGCGCAAATATCGGTGACCATCTGAATGCAGCGGTCGGCCGCGATGCCGTCGGTGGAGTAAATCTTCACCGATCCATCGTCCTCGACGTCGATCTTGCAGCCGGTGGCTTCGACGATACCGCGAATGACTTTTCCGCCCGGTCCGATCAACTCGCGGATCTTATCGGTCGGAATCTGCAGCGTGAAGATGCGCGGAGCGTACGGCGACATCTTTTCGCGCGCCGTCGAAATCACGGAATTCATTTTGTCCAGCAGGAACAAACGGCCGCGGCGGGCCTGCTCCAAAGCTTCCGTCAGGATCGCGTGCGTTACGTTCGGGACTTTGATGTCCATCTGCAACGCGGTGATGCCGTCTTTGGTGCCGGTCACCTTGAAATCCATATCGCCGTAGTGATCTTCGGCGCCGGCGATGTCGGTGAGGACCGCGTAGTCCTTGCCTTCGAGCACCAGACCCATCGCGATGCCCGCGACCGGAGCGGCGATCGGCACGCCCGCGTCCATCAGAGCGAGACTACCGCCGCAGACCGAGGCCATCGAGCTGGAACCGTTCGATTCCAGAATGTCGCTGACCAGACGCATCGTGTACGGGAAAGCTTTATCGTCGGGAACCACCGCGCTCAGCGCGCGTTCGGCCAGTGCGCCGTGTCCGATTTCGCGACGGCCCGCGCCGCGCATGAAGCCCACTTCGCCGACGCTGAAGGGCGGGAAGTTGTAGTGCAGCATGAAGCGCTTGGAAGTTTCCGAGGAATCGAGCAGCTCGATGCGCTGTTCGTCGTCCTTCGTTCCGAGCGTCGCGGTCACGAGCGCCTGCGTTTCGCCACGCGTGAACAGCGCGGAGCCGTGCGTGCGCGGCAGAACACCGATTTCGATATCGATCTTGCGGATCTCGTCGAACTTGCGGCCGTCCGGACGGCGGCGGTCTTTCAGCATTTCATCGCGGAAGATGCGCTCTTTCAAACGATCGAACAGCGCCTTGCCTTCGGCCTTTTGCTCGTCGGGAAGCCCTTCCATCGCCTTCTTCTTGGCCGCATCGACACGAGCGTAGCTTTCGAGCTTCTCGTACTTCTGCGTGTTCATCGCGTCCTTCAAATCGGCGGCCGAGGTGGCCGTGATCTGCTGGTACAGCGCATCGTTGATGGGCGCGGGCGTGTAAACGCGCTTCTTCTTGCCGCACTTGGTCATCAGGTCGCGGATGCCCGCGGCCAGCTTCTTGCAGCAGTTGTGACCGAACTCGATGGCCGCCAGCATTTCGGCTTCGGTCGCATGCTGCGCGCCCGATTCCACCATGACGACGCCTTCGTCGGTACCGGCCACCGTGAGGTTGATCTTAGAAGCTTTTGCTTCTTCGTACGACGGATTCGGAATCAGCTTGCCGTCCACCATGCCGACGCGGATGCCGGCCAGCACGTGATCGAACGGAATATCGGAGATCGCGAGCGCGGCGCCCGCGCCCATGATGGCGAGCGGAGCCGGATCGCGCAGGGGATCGGCCGAGAGCACGAACGCGATGATTTGGCTTTCGTTGGTGTAGCCTTCGGCGAACAGGGGGCGGATCGGACGGTCGATCATGCGGCTGGTGAGAGTTTCCTTCTCACTCATCCGGCCTTCGCGTTTGATGAAGCCACCGGGAAAACGCCCGGCGGAGTACGTGTACTCGCGGTAATCGACAGTCAGGGGGAAAAAGTTGGCGCCCACTTTCGGCTCGGGATTGGAGCAGGCGGTCACCAGGACCACCGACTCGCCGGAGCGAACGATCACGGAACCGTTGGCCTGCTTGGCCATTTTTCCGGATTCAATAGTCACGATCCGGCCATTGCCGAGATCAATTTCAACGGAATGCAACATGTTTGAGAGACTTCCTTTAATCAAGACCGGCGCGTGCGCGCCTTCAGGGCGCGGGCCCGGCCTGCTTTGATCAAAGAAGATTTGGAGGGTTGTCGCGTCTGGCCGGTTACGTTACCGGCTTTTCGAGAATCGATCGCCCGAAACTGGTTTCTATAGACTAACGACGGATACCTAAGCTCGTGATCAGCGTCTTGTAACGCTCCGGGCTACGGCTCCGAAGATAATCCAACAACCGGCGGCGGCGCGCGACTAGCTGCAGCAGACCCCTGCGCGAATGGTGATCCTTCTTGTGGGTCTTGAAGTGCTCCGTCAGCTCCAGAATTCGCCGGCTGAGAATGGCTACCTGTACCTCGGGCGACCCGGTGTCCGTTTTATGGACCCTGAACTTCGAAATTACGTTAATCTTTTCCGCGCCCGCCAGTGCCATTCGAGTATCGATACTCCTCGTCTATCCTTAATCGTTTTGTTTCAGTTTGTAGAATACCACAGATCCGGCGGATACAGTACCGGCGCGAGAGCGTTGAGCTCCGGCCGTTAAACCGCTCCTTTTGGTCGCGGCTCGGGTCGGTATCATCAATCGGGTGGGCAATCGATGAATTTTGCGAAAGACAGCCGGACAGATGGTTATCCGGCGCCCAACGGATCCCCGGCTGCTCCACCGCTCCCTATGGTCGCGGCTCAGGTCGGTATCGTCAGTCTGGGCGGGCAATCGATGAATTTTGCGAAAAACAGCCGGACAGCTGGTTATTCGGAGCCCAACGGAGCCGACTCCACCCGAGCCGCGACCATCAGGGAGCGGTCCAACACTTCTATCAGGTCGTACCGGTCTCAGTGCTTGAAGAACAACGAAATCGCCATCGCAAACCCGACCATCACCACGATCCTGCGTACCATCGCACGCCCGATTCGCCGAGCCAAATTCGCACCGGCAAATCCTCCCGCAATTGATCCTGCGGCCATCAGCCCGACGTACGGCCAGTACACCATCCGATGCGCAATAAAATAAATGGCCGCGATCGCGTTGATCGACCCGCCCAGAATATTCTTCAGCGCGTTCATCTGATGGATATCCGTCATCCCCAAAATCCCGAAGGCCGCGAGCATCATGATCCCGATGCCTGCTCCGAAATAGCCTCCATACAAACCCACAAAAAGCTCGAAAATCAGGGCATAAGTGAACCATTTCGCGCTCTGATGCGCCTCCGGATGCATCCCCTTTAGGGTCCTCTGGATCGGTTCCTGCGCCATGAACAGCAGCGTCGCGAACAGGATCAGGTACGGCACCAGACGATCGAACGTCGCCACCGGCGTCAGTCGTAGGAGCAGGGCTCCGAAAAATCCGCCGAGCGCGCCAGGAACGATCATATACAGCATCCGGCGTTCGATTTGACGCGTTTCCTTCGCGTATCCGAGTCCGGCGCCGATGTTGAACGGCCACAGCGCGACCGTACTGGTTGCATTGGCCGTCACCGGAATCGAGTCCCAGCCAGATCAGCGTGGGAAACGTGACGAGAGTTCCTCCCGCTGCCAATGCATTGATCACCCCGGCCGCGAAGGCGACCACGAAAGCAACGGCTCCCTGCAAAAGGCTCAGTTCGGGATGATGCGGGACCATGGGCATGCGGACTTTCCACGTTAGCATGGCCGGAAAACACCTCGTAACTTATGCCGGGAGCAGGAGATATTACCGCCCGTTCACGCCACTTTTCGACTGAAATAAAAGGATTTAACAAATGGCGCACGGTTTGCAGCCAAGGCTGGCAACACGCTGATTTTGCGGTCGGAGGGAGCACAATCTATGAGAATCGCGTTCATTTTGGCGGCAGCTCCGCTGCTGCTCCACGGAGCCGTGGCGACGGACAACGCCGCTTCCCGGCGCCTCGACGAAGCAGCCGTGACGTTTTCAGAGATTATGTCCGCACCCGACAAAGGCATCCCCCACGACCTGTTGAACCGGGCTCATTGCGTGGTCATCGTGCCGGGCGTGAAGAAAGCGGCCTTCATCGTCGGAGCCCAGTACGGGAAGGGTTTCATCAGCTGCCGTCAGCACGATCGCAACTGGTCGGCTCCCGCAGCGATCCGGATGGAGGGGGGCAGCTTCGGCTTTCAAATCGGCGGCTCGGAAACCGACGTGGTCATGCTCGTGATGAACGATCGCGGCGCGAACAGGATGCTCGAAAGTCAGTTCACGCTCGGTGGTGAGGGTGAAATCGCCGCAGGTCCCGTCGGCCGGGAGACTACCGCGCAAACCGACGCCAAATTTACCGCCGAGATCCTATCCTGGTCACGCTCGCGTGGGATCTTCGCGGGAGTTTCTTTGCAGGGCGCGCGCTGCGCCAGGATATCGACGACAATGTCGAGCTTTACGGCCGCCGTCTGAAAAACCGGCAGATCGTGGCGGGTGCCGCTCAGCCTACCGGCGCGGGCCGCAGGCTGATTGGTGCGCTCGATCGAACGTCGCCACGCGAGAAACAGTAAGTCGTCAAAATCGCTGGCTATCTCTTTAAAAATCATGACAAAAGCGTCATTTCCGTAAACCGGAAGGGGACGCCGTGCGTCTCACAGCCATGTTGACAAGACGTGACTGGATCCGTCTCGGAATCGGCGTGCCAGCGAGCCTCGCGGCCATGCCAGGTTGGGCTTTCGCCACCAAGGAATTCTGGGAATCGAAACCTTCCACCGAATGGAGCTCCTCCGAAGTGGAGCGCATGATCACCAAGTCTCCGTGGGCCAAGGAAGTGACCATGTCGACTGGCAACCGTAACGCCTATCCCAACAACGGGCAGCGGCGCGGTGGGTATCCGGGGGGCGGCTATCCCGGCGGTGGAGGAGGCATCGGCTACCCAGGCGGCGGCATTGGATTTCCCGGCGGTGGCGGCATGGGATACCCTGGCGGCGGCCGTTATCCCAATGGCGGCGGATATCCGGGCGGCGGATCTCCCAACGGCGGTAATTACCCCAACGACGGTCCGCGAACCTATCACGCGACCTTGCGATGGGAATCCGCGTCCCCTATCAGGAAGCTTTGCGCATCGGCGCCGACGACAAACCCAATCCCGATTTCGCGAAATACTACGTGCTGAATTTTTCTCAACGCGGCACTCAGATGGCCGGTGATCACAGATTATGTCCCAGCGTTATTGGGAACATGTCGGTTCAGCGACTTGAAGAGCCGCTCGAACTGATCGGCGATGTGCTCGGGTTGCCACCGCATGGCCTCGGCACGGGCCAAATCGCGCTGGCGTGCGAGGCTGGGGACGGGGCGCACGTGACCACGGGTCGCCAGTCCGTGGCCCAGACGGGCGGAGCCGCCAACCTCGGGCGTGAGTCCGATTCCACGGAGGCTGAGGCGCGGGCAGGACACGGCGCCGGTGGGTTGCGCTTTGCTGACCCACCCTACAAACCACAGGCTTTGATTTCCTTACGGGTCCGACAAGCCTGAAGCGCAAGCGAAGGCATCCCTCAAATTCCAGCCTTCGCTTGCGCTTCAGGCTTGTCAATGCATGAAACGCGATCATATCTGAGTCACGGCGTTATTGTCCCTATTCCGGCCCAGCGACTTGAAGAGCCGCTCGAACTGATCGGCGATATGATCGGGTTGCCACCGCACGGCCTCGGCACGGGCCCGCTCTCGATGGGGCCGAGGTTGGGGACGGAGCGCGCGTGACCACGGGCGCAGTCCGTGGTCCAGACGGGCGAAGCCGCCAACCTCGGGCGTGAGTCCGATCCCGCGGAGGCCAAGCCGCGCGGGCAGGCCCGGGCGGTGGGTTCGCTTCGCTGACCCACCCTACAAACCGCAGGCTTTGATTTCTTTACGGGTCCGACAAGCCTGAAGCGAAAGCGAAGGCATCCCTCATATTCCAGCCTTCGCTTGCGCTTCAGGCTTGTAAATTCACCAACAATGATCATATCTGAGTCACGGCGTTATTGTCCCTATCCCGTCCCAGCGACATGAAGAGCCGCTCGAACTGATCGGCGATATGCTCGGGTTGCCACCGCATGGCCTCGGCACGGGCCAGATCTCGCTGGCGTGACGAGGCTGGGGACGGACGGCGCGTGACCACGGGCGCCAGTCCGTGGTCCAGACGGGCGGAAACCCGAACCTCGGGCGTGAGTCCGATCCCGCGGAGGCTGGCGCGCACGGGCCAGAGCCCGGCGCCGGTGGGTTGCGATTCGCTAGCCCCACACCGCAGGCTTTGATTTCTTTACGGGTCCGACAAGCCTGAAGCGCAAGCGAAGGCATCCCTCAATTCCAGCCTTCGCTTGCGCTTCAGGCTTGTAAATGCATGAAACACGATCATATCTGAGTCACGGCGTTATTGTCCCTATCCCGGCCCAGCGACTTAAAGAGCCGCTCGAACTGATCGGCGATGTGCTCCGGTTGCCACCGCATGGCCTCGGCACGGGCCAGGCATTGACTGGAGACCGAGGTTGGAGACGGGGCGCACGCTGACCACGGCGGCAGTCCGTGGTCCAGACCGGGCGGCATCCGCCGACCTCGGGCGTGAGTCCGATCCCGCGGAGGCCGAGAACCGCGGGCGGGGCCCCGGGGCGCCGGGTGGGGTTGACTTCGCTGACCCACCCTACAAACCACAGGCTTTGATTTCTTTACGGGTCCGACAAGCCTAAAGCGCAAGCGGAGGCATCCCTCATATTCCAGCCTTCGCTTTCAGTTTTCGGCTTGTAAATGCACGAACAATGATCATATCTGAGTCACGGCGTTATTGT
>CAVXVL010000030.1:0-12689 GCA_963765085.1 Terriglobia bacterium
ATCGGTCAGATACGCCTGCGCAGTCGATCGCTCGCTGGCCCAACAAGGTGTCGAGCTTTTCGTCATGCCAGACCAAGAACCGTTGCAACTGGGCGGCCGACATACGCTTGATGCCCACTTGGAGCCCCGCCCTGATTTGCTTCACCTGTTCGGCATCGTATAGCGATTGGTTGTCCAGCCAGTCCTGGAACCGTTCCATCATTTGCAGCCAGTCCTTGCTGTGCAAAATCTGCTCGCGTGCCGCCGAGAACTCGGCAGGTTGCGTCGAGTCAGCTTTAGCGGCCGCCTTGGCTGGCCCTGCCTTGCCCGGCTTTGCCGTGGCAGCGGGTTTTGGCGAAGCGGTTTTCGCCCCGGCAGCTTGGGCCGCGGCATCCGTGGGCGACGCCAGCAGCGACCCGGCAGCGCAAATCCCTGCTGAAACCAACGACGCGAGCCATTTCGTGCGTGTTTTTGAATAGCTGAACATACCTGTGCTCCTTTCGTAGACCTGCCGGCCAACTGTCGACAGGCTCAACGAGGGCGGTTACTTCGGTGGTTGCTTGCGAGTGGCGCACAACCGGAAGTCCAAGCCCGGCTTGCCGTCCACAACTTCATCAACTGATTCCCAGAAAGCTGTGTTGTCATCGACGCGGCTGTACAAGTTGGCGGCCGACGTGCGCTTGCCCTCGGGCAGGACGCCGGTGGAGGTAACGAGCCCAAGCATCTCCGTCCTTCGCCCAGGTGCCCTCGCCAAATCCTCCTCGCGAGTCGAATACAAAAGAGCGGATACGCTGCTGCATGGGATCCCAGCCGATCCATTGCGTGGCCGAGATCGGCTTGTCTTCCTTAGGGGCGACCTTCACCTGTCGCAAGATATATGCCTTATCGGGTCCCCAGGTGCAGGTGGCTTCGGCCGTGGCATGGGGGCCTTCGGCAACCCAATCGCCAATCATCCACGCCAGGTCATGGAAATGGTCGGCCGACGGCGGGGCTCGATATAAGGACTCGCGCACGCCGTCGATAGCCAGCGGCCGTCACGTTTGACCCACACGGCGAGATGTGCGTCCCTGCGGCAGGGTGATCTCCCGTCGATGCCGTTCGCTGGATGACGCCGTCTTCGAACGCCACGTCGGCGGTAACAAAGCGAATGGCAAGCGTTTCGGTCTTTTGCGAAGGCTCGGAAATGTGGCCATCGTCGTCTGGTCGGTTCTTCGACTGCGACAATCGCGGCCTGAATCTTGTAGGCATGTCCCAAGTGGTCGACATAGTCGGCATCGGGTGCCCAGTAGGCTGCGATGCTTTCGACGTCCCCATGGTCAACCGCTTGACGGTAGTCGGCTATCGCCTTGCGCAGCGACGTTTCGTCATTGGAGACGGGACTCGCGTTGCCGGTCGCGCAGGCGGTTCCGCGAACGCCGGCAGCGTTTCGCGAGGAGCATGGCGGGCATAACCAACAGCCACGGGCGCAAGCGACCAGGCGCATCGCGTGTTCCTGCACGGCCTCAAGATCGGCACAATTCATAAATCGATATCGTGGGTGGTGCACAGGCCAGTCGGCATGCCGTCTTCTGTTATGTACGCCCCAAATTCGTCAAAGCAACAGTAAAAGCGTAGCGGGCGGCACATTCAGCAAGCGCGGCCCAGCCGGCAGCGGCGTCGGCTATGCCAGTCGGGCCTTTCACCTCAATATTACCGTCGCGAGAGGCGCCCGGCGAGTAGACCAGGAGGCAGATCGTGCCGCCGTTGAATTTCCGCCCGCCGTTCGCCGGCTACTAATGCCAATCGACCGCCGGCCACAGCACCGCCGTGCCGTCGCGGCTGCTGGTGAGCAGTAGCTTGCCGTCGGGCGAGAAGGCAACGGAGGAAACTTCCTGCGAATGTTGCTTGAGGTGCAGAATTTCCTTGCCGGTCGTGGCGTCCCACAGTTTGACGGCGTTGTCCTGGCCTCCCGTGGCAGCACGGCTACCGTCGGGCGTGAACGCCACTGTGGTGACCGCCGCGGTATGGCCTTGCAGCACGTGCAACACTTGCCCCGTCGCCACATCCCAGATGCGACGGTTTTATCTTCGCTGCCAGTCATGACCTTCGTTCCGTCGGCAGAGAAGACGGCCGCCAGCACGTCCCAATCATGCCCCTTGAGCACGGCGATCGATCGACCGGTCGCCAGATCCCAAACGCGGGCCGTCTTGTCGCTCGAGCCCGTCACGACGCGCTTGCCGTCCTGCGAGAAGCGAGCTGACCGCACCGAGTCGCTGTGACCGTCGTCGGCGCCGCCGGCCGGCAGCGACAACAGCAGCTTGCCGGTCTTGGCGTCCCAGACCTTGGCCGTGTTATCGTCGCTGGCCGATAGCAGCTGTAAGCCGTCGGGCGAGAACATGATCGAGTTTACATACTTGTCCGGCGAGGCTACGAACTTAAGCTCGACCGAGCCGGTCGTCGGATTCCACATCTTGATCGTGCCGTCCCAACTGCACGTGGCTACATGCTGGCCATCCGGCGAGAAGGCGGCCCCGGCCACGGCGCCGTGAGGGCTGAAGGCCAGCACCTCGCGCCCGTTGTCGATCTGCCACAATTTCGCATCATTGCCTCCCGCCGTGGCGATGTGCGAACCATCGGGTGAAAAGATCGCCGACCAAACCGCGTTGCGACCCGTATCGATCAGAGCGTCCTGTGCACCGCCCGCGCGGGCTCCGTGGATCTCGGCGCCCGAGGAGAGGTCCCACAGGCGAACTTTGTTATCCGCGCAGGCCGTCAACACGCGCCGGCTGTCGGACGACAGAGCCACCGAAGAAATCGCGCATCCGGCTGCGTCTGATTTCGCGGAGGATCGCGGTCCGTCCAGTTTCCACAGGCGAATGCGATGATCTTCGCAAGCGGTGACCACGAACTGCCCGTCGCGAGATACGGTCATCGCGGTTACACCTTCTGGGTGCTTCAGCACTTGTGAGGTCAGTTCTTGGCCAGTCGCGACGTCCCATTGACCGACCGAATTGTCTGTACTCGAAGTCAGTAGGCGTTTGCCGCCGGCCAGGTTCCGTCCGCGCCATGCACGCCGGGCGTGCCGATCGTCTGCAGAAGTTTTTTTCCATCGTTCGAGAAAATGAAAATCGCGTGGCTGAAATCGTCCACCACCCACACGCGCTTTTCGGGATCGTACGGGCTGATGTAAACCGCGTGCGCGCGCTTGAACATCGAATCCCATTGCGTCCAGCGCTCCGTGATGTTTCCCTGCGCGTCCACGACGACGAGGTTGTCTTCCCAACGCGCATCGACGCCCATCCTGCCCTTCCAGTTCTTCTCGGCATCCTCGGCTAACTGACCGGGCCCGCCGCCTCCGGGAAGCGCCGCGACGGGGCCTTGCGAGGCATTACGAAACGGCACTTGCGCCGTGGGAAATGACAGGCTCGGTCCGAACTGCGGCACCGGCGTTTGCGGAGGACGCTTCACCACCGGCAGCTCGCCGCGCTGGACGATGAAAACGCGATTCGGGCTTTCGGCGAAAACGCCTTCGACCGAACCCCAGTCCCATCCGTCGTGGCCGGTTAACGTGCCCATCGATTTCGGCCAATCCTTCACGACATCGTAGGGACCGGTAAGATCGAAACCGCCTTTGGTGCTGGGAACCGCGGCGAAACCAGCGCCGGCCGCGGCTCCGTGAACGATCTCCCGTCGCGTCGCGACTACCCCGCCCGCAATAAAAATGGCGATCGCCATCACCGCCGCCGCCGAAAATATGATCAGTTTTCGATGCATCCGCACTCTCCTAACGAATTCATCATGATACGCCAACGCTGGTCCACCGACGGGACGTTGTTTCGTAAAACAGTTTGTCAGAACAGGCGTTAGGTGTCATATGCCACGCCTTACAGATCAGAACGGAAAGTTTCTGGAGCGGCTCACACAGTTCAGCGGGCCGAGCGGCATCGCCATGAATGAGAACGACACGATATGCGTCGCGGATTCCGAATCGGAATCCGTTCGCGCAAGCATCACGGAGGGAAGTGCGAGGCAAAGCATCGCGATCGATTCGAAGGACGTAATTTATGGCGGAGAAGTGGTGCCGAACGATTCGAAGAAGTACGTGAAACAATAGAACCAAGGAATCCCTGTGACCATTGCTCCTGGCATTGAGTTGCCCGAAACGGCCATCGCCGCGATTTGCGCTCGCTACGATGTTCAGGAACTTGCCGTTTTCGGTTCGGCCGCCCGCGGCGAAATGCGCGCCGATAGCGACATCGATCTACTCGTGGAATTTAAGCCTTCCGCGCGTCCGGGACTTCTGGGGCTTGCCGCCATGAGCCGCGAGTTGTCCGAACTTCTGGGCAGGCACGTTGACCTTGCGGTTAAGGCCGCTCTCAAGCCCAGAATTCGCCCCGCCGTTCTTGCGGACGCCCGTTTGATTTATGCGGCGCGATGAACAACGCCTGCTCGATATTCTAGAAGCTTTGGATTCGATCGCAAGAATGATTGCAGGTCGAGGGGAACTGATTTTCTGCGCGATGAGACACTGTGCTATCCGATCGCGCAGCGCCTGACTGTAGTGGGAGAAGCGGCGGCCCGCATCGGCATCGACGTCCGCGAGAAGTATCCGTCGATCCCGTGGACGGACATCGTCGCGCTCCGGAACATTCTCGTTCGCGAATACTTCGGAATCTATTGGCCGCTGGTGTGGCAGACGGCGACGGGTGACGCCCCCGCGCTCCGCGCACAAATCGGCGCGATCGTGAGCGCCGACTTCTCGCGGTAGAGTCCGCCGGCCAAGCCTGCCCCTCAACTTCTGGCATACTGACTAACGTTACTCAGAGGGAGAAAATGATGATCCGATCACGATTTGCGCTGTGGATGTTGGCCGGTGCGATGTGGACGACCCACGCGACGGCGCAGAATGGAACGCTTCGCGTCCTCTGCTCCAACGGCATTCGCGCGGCCGTCGAACAGCTCACGCCGGAAGCGGAGAAGGCGATTGGACGCAAGCTCTCCATTGAGTTTTCAGCATCCACCGTCCTCAAGAAAGAGATCGACGGCGGCGCGGCGTTCGATCTCACGATCTTGACGCCCGGAATTGTGGACGATCTTGCGAAGTCCGGAAAAGTTGTTGCGGGATCGCAGGTCAATCTCGCGAGCGCCGACATCGGCGTCGGCATCAAAGCCGGCTCGCCGAAAGTCGACGTGAGCAAGCCGGACGTCATGCAGAAGCGCCTGCTGGCCGCGAAGACACTTACGTGGACGGACGGAGGCGCGGCCAGCGCGGCGACCGTCGCGATGCTCAAAGGGCTCGGCATCGAGGACCAGTTGAAGTCCAAAATCGTTCTGCAGAAAAGTCCCGGCCACGCCGCAGAGAGCGTGGCGGAAGGCCAGAACGAGCTGATCTTTGGACCCGTCAGCGAGATTCAGACCGTGAAGGGCGTCGAAGTTCTGGGCGTGTTCCCGAAGGAATATCAGAAGCCAGTCGTGATGACAGCCGGCCTTGGGACAGGGGCAAAGGACGCCGATGGCGCTAAAGCATTCGTGAAATTCCTGACCAGTGCGAAGGCAGCCTCCGCAATCAAGGCCTCGGGAATGAAACCCGCCGCGAAGAACTAAGGAGCGGAAGCCCTTTTCAAACACGCCCCCGCCCGTCGGGCTACAATCGTAGGGCTACCATGAAAGTCTCCGTCATCCTCCCCGCGGCGGGCCTCGGCACGCGTATGGGCCGGGAAAAAGCCGGCACCAGCAGGAAGCAATTCATGCTGCTGAACGGTTCGCCGATCCTGGTGCATACCATTCGCAAATTCTTTCGCTGTCCTTCCGTGAGCGAGATTGTCGTCGCTCTGCGCAAGGAAGATTTCGATTGGGCGCGCGGCTTGCTGCAGCAGCATCCCGACCACAGCGCGAAACCCGTGCGCTTCGTCGAAGGCGGCGATAGCCGTCAGCAGTCGGTGCAGAATGCTCTCGCGGCGCTCTCCGCGGACACCGATCTCGTGGCTGTCCACGATGCGGTGCGGCCTTTTATCGAACCAGCGCTGGTGGAAAAAGTGATCGCCGAGGCGGCGGAATGCGGCGCCGCGATCGTCGGCATTGTTCCGGTGGACACGGTCAAGCGCGTTCACAAAAATAAAGTGCGCGATACCCTGCCCCGCGAGAATCTGGTGCTGGCGCAGACTCCGCAGGTGTTCCGCTTCGACCTGCTGAAACGCGCATTCGCGCACGCCGCCGAGGATAATTTCTTCGGCACCGACGAATCGAGCCTGGTGGAACGGCTCGACGAAATCGAAGTAAGCGTGGTGCAGGGCACGGATCGCAATATCAAGATCACGCGTCCCACCGATATGGATCTGGCACGGCTATTCCTCTCGGAAGAGGCCACCGAACGCACGGCGTCGTAAGCGGGATTCGGGAGAACAACACTGTGAGTTTTTCCGAGATTCGCACCGGCCAGGGATGGGACGTCCATCGCATCGCCGGCGGACGAAAGCTGATTCTGGGCGGCGTCGACATTCCCTGGAGCTACGGCCTCGAAGGGCATTCGGATGCCGACATTTTGCTCCACGCCATCACGGATGCAGTGCTGGGCGCGGCGGCGCTCGGAGACATTGGCGAGCATTTTCCGAATACCGATCCTCGGTGGAAAGATGCGGCGAGTCGCAAATTCCTGGAGCACGCGCTGGAACTGGTTCGGACGCAAGGATTCACTGTGTGCAACGTGGATTCGACGATCATTCTCGAAACTCCAAAGCTGAAGGATCTCCGCGCCTTGATCCGCGGATCGGTCGCGGAGATCGTAGGCCTTCCGTTGGACCGTGTGTCCGTGAAATTCAAAACTGCGGAGCGTGTGGGACCGGTGGGCTTGGGTTTCTCGGCCGAAGCGCAAGCAATCGTGACAATCACACGCTAATGACGATCGCTCGATCATTCAAACCACCGAGTATGTCATCCCGAGCGCAAGTCGAGGGATCTGATGTTTGCCCGTGTATCTGGAAATCTTGAACAGCAGTTTGCTCGCTGCGCTTGGAATAACGGGTGCTATTGGGCTGTCAGCCCTGCGTCACGCCGACATGCGTTTACCGGCGACGAAGACGGTGTCGGGATCAAGCTTCTGCCTCCCGTTCCGCTTCCCTCCGTAGTTATCCACGAACTCAAAATCGCCGTCCTTCAGATCGAGTACGGTTACATCCGCGGCCACGCCGGGCTTTAACGTTCCGTACGCCTTGAACTCTGGAAACACCTTGGCAGCGTTCGCGGTGACGCACGCGATGACCTGGTCGACCCTCATTCCCAGCGATAAAAGCTTGGACATCACCGTCGGAAGATTGAAGATTTGACTCGTTCGCCCAGCGAGCGTCATATCGGTGGAAAGCGTGTCGGGAAGAAAATCCTCGTCAATCGCATAGCGGGCGGTGGACCAATCGAAATGCAGATTTCGCCCGTTGCCGAAATCGAAAATCACGCCGCGGCGGCGCGCTTCGCGAATTTGAGGGTAGACCTTGCCTTTTTCGTCGAGGATGCCGTGCGGCGCCGGCGCATACATGTGCGTAACGATATCGCCGGGGCGCAATACACCAACGATTTCGGTGAGCGGCGTGAACGTATCGCCGACGTGAATCATGATCGGAACTTTGGTGGCGTCCGCCGCTTCACGCGCCAGGCGCAGCGCGGCCATATCGTTCTCGCCGGCTACGTTGCGGGAAAGCCGCGCCTTAATCCCGATCACCCACTGACGATTGCGCTCGATGGCGCTCCGGGTGGCAGCGACGTTGACGTTTTTCAGGTCCATCAACTCGCCCTTCGGTTCCACGCCACGGTGCGCGATGTTGATCAGAATGCGTGCCCGAATGGGCGTATTTTGCACGATTTTTACGAGATCGTCCACATTTTCGTAGCCGCTCGATCCGGCATCAACCAGCGTCGTGACTCCGTCTTGCAGACACGTGGCCGGAGGCATCGCTTTGTCGGCCAGGTGCGTGTGGATATCGATCAGGCCGGGCATCACCAGTTTTCCGGCCGCATCGAACGATTCTTTGGCCGCGGAAGCTTCGATTTTGGGCTTGAGCGCCGCGATTTTCCCGTCGCGGATCGCGATATCGAGCTTGAGATCGAGGTGCTGCGCCGCGTCGATCACGCGTCCGTTGCGAATCACCAGATCGTACTTCGCGGCCCATAAATCACAGGGCCCGGCGAGGAGAGCGGGCAAAGCGACGCCCGCACGAAGGAGTTCGCGGCGATTCAAAAGTTGCGGATTCATGCGGTGTCCTCTCGAAGAGTGAGTATATCAGGAGTTCCCATTTCTTCGTCGTCAGAGCGAGCTCTCCCATTGACACAGAGAGCGATTTTCGCTAGCCTCACGATCCATGGGCTCTCGCAAAGATCCGTACTTATCGCGCC
Organism: Terriglobia bacterium; assembly: GCA_963765085.1. Taxonomy (GTDB): domain Bacteria; phylum Acidobacteriota; class Terriglobia; order Bryobacterales; family Bryobacteraceae; genus Palsa-187. Next base: position 8,341 of record CAVXVL010000030.1, read on the forward strand.
GGGATTTGCTTACGGGAATGGCGGCGCTGGGTGCGGCCGCGCTGGTTCCCAAGAGCAGTGCGCAGATTCCCAACGCCCACGCCATCGATTGCCACAATCATTTCGGGTCGCCCGCGTATATCAAGGCGCTGATGGCGAAGGACGGCAAACACGTCGCTGGCTACACCACCTGGTTCGCTCTGCAGAATTGGAAGGGCTGGTCGCCCGCCAAGGCCGTCGAGGACATGGATAAGCAGGGCACGCAAACCTGCATGCTCTCCTGCACCACGCCGGGCGCATGGTTCGGCAATCCCGAGGAGACCAAGCGCATCGTGCGCGAGATGAACGAATTTGGCGCGCGCATGGTTTCGGACTATCCGGGGCGCTTCGGACTGTGGGCATTGCTGCCGCTACCGACCATCGACGACAGCTTGAAAGAAATCGAATATGCACTGGATACGCTGCACGCCGACGGTTTCGGGTTGATGTCGAGCCACGATCTGCACTGGCACGGGGATGTGATTTTCCGTCCGGTGTTCGATGAACTCAACCGGCGCAACGCGATCGTATACACGCATCCCATCGATTCGCCGTGCTGCCAGGACATTCAGCCGGGTGTTTCGCCGCCGACGATCGAATACAACACCGACACGGCGCGGACGATTTACAGCCTGATTTCCGGCGACACGCAGACTCCGCAAGGCCGCCTGCCGAGCCCGGCCACGCGCTATGCGAACATCAAGTTCATCTTTTCGCACGGCGGCGGCACCATGCCGTCCCTGATCGAACGCTTCGGCGTGGGCGGACCGGATACGATCAACGATGCGCTGGCCGGGACGCCGGCGGTCAATTCGCGGCTGTATCATTTACGGCGCTTTTACTACGACACGGCGCAGTCGCCGAACATCGTGCAGATGCAGGGATTGAAAACCGTGGTCGGGATCGGACAGATTGTTTTCGGCAGCGACTATCCGTTCGGAGCGGGCATGGGCAAGCATCTGATCGGCTTGGAAAAGGCCGGCTTCACACAGGACGAACTGCGGCTGATCCATCGCGAAAATGCACTCAAGATTCTGCCGAGGCTGAAGGCGTAATCGCATTCTAATTTCTACAAAGGCGAGGTCCCATCGACATGAATGGTTTCACATTTCGTCCTTCGCGGCGAAAGTTTTTAACGGGAGTTGCGGCTGCCGCGGGCGCGAGCGCTGTGATCGAACGAGGTTCGGCGCAGGTGATCGACTCCCGGGCCATCGATTGCCACCATCATTTTCTTTCGCCTGCCTATATTCAGGCCCTGGCGAAGCACGACGGCAAGAAGGTGAACGGATACACGACCTGGTTCGCGCTGGATCGCCTGAAGAATTATACGGTCCAGCAGGACCTGGAGGCCATGGATCGCGACCATTGCGCCACGTCCATGCTTTCCTGTACGACGCCGGGCATCTGGTTCGGCGATCCGGAAGAGACCGCCATGCTGGCGCGAGAGATGAACGAATTCGGCGCGCGACAGGTGGTGGACCACAAGGGACGCTTCGGATTGTTCGCGCTGCTCCCGCTGCCCTCGATCGAATTGAGCTTGAAAGAAATCTCGTACGCCTTCGATACGCTGCATGCCGACGGGGTCGGCCTCGTATCGAGCTACGGGAATGTTTGGCTGGGAGATCCGCAGTTCCGGCCCGTATTCGATGAGTTGAACCGGCGGCGGGCGACCGTGTATGTTCATCCGATCGACGCGCCGTGCTGCCAGGAACTGATGCCCGGGCTTTCGGCAACCGTGCTCGAATACAATCAGGACACCGCGCGCAGCATTTACAGCCTGCTGTATACGGGCTCGGCGACGCGCTACAACAACATCAACTTCATTTGGTCGCACGCCGGAGGGACGCTGCCGGGGCTCGCGGGACGTTTCGCGCTCGGCACGAAGAGCTTGCCCGACGTGAATGACAGCATTATGTCGAAGACGCCGGAAGTGAATTCCAAGCTTTATCATCTGCGCCGCTTCCACTACGATACGGCGGGGTCGGCGAACATCGTGCAGATGACGGCGATGAAAATTCTGGTGGGCGCGTCGCAAATCGTGATCGGCACGGACTATCCGTTCGGTAATGTGGGTGCGATCGTCACGGGTCTGCAGAAATGCGGCTTCACGCCCGCCGAGCTTCAGGGCGTCTATCGCAATAACGCGGCGAAGTTCATCCCGAAGTTCGCGTAGCCGGTATGAATTCCGATTCGTTCGAAGGCATCTCACGGCGAACGTTTGTCGCCGGCGGAAGTATGGCGGCAACGCTTGCGGGCCGTCAGGTTCTGCGCGGCCAGGGCGCGAATCCGCGCGTGATCGATTGCCATCATCACTTCACGGCGCCTGGTTACATCAAGGCGCTGGGCACGAAGCAGGGACAGTATCGCCAGGGCTTCACGCCGTATTTCAATTTGGGCGTGCTCACCAGCTACACGCCCGCGAAAGACATCGAACTGATGGATCAGGAAGGCGTCGCCACCTGCATGCTTTCCTGCACCACGCCGGGCATCTGGTTTGGCGATCCGGCCGAGAGCGCCGCGCTGGCCCGTGAGATGAACGAATTCGGCGCGAAAATGGCGTCGGATTACAAGGGCCGCTTCGGATTATTCGCCCTGGTGCCGCTGCCGACGATCGACGCGAGTTTGAAGGAAATCGAATACGCGTTGGACACACTGAAAGCCGATGGCGTCGGACTGATGACCAGTTACGGAGATCGCTGGCTGGGAGATCTCACGTTCCGGCCTGTGCTCGACGAGTTGAATCGCCGTAAAGCGGTGGTTTACACACATCCCATCGATGCGCCTTGCTGCACGGGCGTGATGCCGGGCGTGAATCCGACGACGATCGAATACAACACGGACACGGCGCGAACGATTTTGAGTTTGATCGTGGGCGCGCCTCAGGAGGCGGCCGCGACGCGTTACTCCGATATCAAGTTTATTTTTTCGCACGCCGGCGGCACCATGACGTCGCTGATCGAGCGTTTCGGCGTCGGGGCTCCCGACACGATCAACGATAATCTCGCCGGTCCCGCCGCGCCGAATTCGAGGTTGGATCACTTGCGGCGCTTCTATTACGACACGGCGCAATCGGTGAACGTCGTGCAGATGCGTGGCCTCAAGACGATCGCGGGATCGTCGCAGATCGTGTTCGGGACGGATTATCCGTTCGTGACGGCCGCACGCACGCTGAAGGGGCTGGATAAGTGCGGATTTGACGCGAGCGAGTTGCAGGGAATTTATCGCGGAACGGCCGCGAAGTTGCTTCCAAAGTACGCGTAGGACCGCACGCGAGCTTTCCGGCCCGCTCATTGATATTCGCGGTTCTAAATGAAGGACGTTTATCGCGGGGCGGCTGCGAAGTTGTTGCCCAAGTATGCGTGCGACCCGAACGGGAGCTTTCCGGCCCGCTCATTGATATTCGCAGTTCTAAATGAAGGACGTTTATCGCGGAACAGCGGCGAAGCTGCTACCAAGTATGCGTGCGACCCGAACGGGAGCTTTCCGGCCCGCTCATTGACATTCGCGGTTCTAAATGAAGGTCATCTCTCGCGGGACGGCCGCGAAGTTGTTGCCCAAGTATGCGTGCGACCCGAACGGGAGCTTTCCGGCCCGCTCATTGACATTCGCGGTTCTAAATGAAGGTCATCTCTCGCGGGTCGGCCGCGAAGTTGTTGCCCAAGTATACGTGCGACCCTAACGGGAGCTTTCCGGCCCGCTCATTGATATTCGCGGTTCTGAATGAAGGTCATCTGTCGCGGGTCGGCCGCGAAGCTGCCGCCGAAGCACGCCCAAGGGACAAGGCCGGAGGTCACGCGTACGCGGCGGGCGAAGCCGCCCGTTCCGCTTGGTACATTAGCGTTAGTGATGCGACACGCTGCTGTTTTGACGTTTCTCGCGCTCCCCGCGTTGCTCGCGCAGGGCCCAAACGCGAATGTCGACGACCTCAAGAAGAAGGCCGCGGCCGGCGATCGCAGCGCGCAATATTCGCTGGGCGAGGATTATCGATTAGGGCTCGCGGGCGTCACGCCGGACGGAAAAGAATCCGAGCGCTATTACAAAATGGCCGCCGAGCTGGGCATGCCCGAAGCGCAGCAGGCGCTGGCGGTGCTGTATTACGAAGGCGACATGATCCCGCAGAATTACACGGAAGCGCTGCGCTGGTTTCGCGCGGGCGCGGAGCAGGGATTGCCGGAGGCGAAATTTTATATCGGCGTGATTTACGACGGCGGATTGGGCGTGCCTCGCGATTACAAGGAAGCCGTGAAGTGGTACAAGATCACGGCGGATTTGAAAATGCCGGATGCCGAATTCAATCTGGGTGTGATGTACGCGAACGGATTCGGCGTGGA
>CAVXVL010000031.1:0-16720 GCA_963765085.1 Terriglobia bacterium
TATGCCGAGCCGGGCGATTACGGCGGCGGCCTCGCGCTCGCGCGCGCGAAAACTAACCGCGACCGCGACTTCGGCCAAATTGGAAAACTTCGACGTGTTGTGGCGTCAGTTGCCGAAGGGCAAAGGCGGCCAGGAAGGCGCGCAAATTGCGTTCGCGCCCGACGGCAACTCTCTTTTCTGACGGTCGGCGATCGCCAGCGCTTCACCCCGGCCCAGGATCCCAACCAGCCCGAAGGCAAGATCCTCCACCTGACGCTCGATGGCAAGCCCGCGCCTGGGAATCCCAACTTCGGCAAAACCGGTGCCAGCACGATCCCCTTGATCGATCCGCCCAAGGACACCGAAGCCGCCAAGACGGCCACGGTCGTGAGCACGTATCACTTCACCGCCGAGAACCTGACGCCCGCTGAAACCTGGACCAGCGGCCATCGCACGCCCTACGGCATGGCGTTTTCGCCCACCGGCGAATTGTGGGAGGTGGAGCATGGCCCGAAGGGCGGCGACGAACTGAACCTGATCGAGAAGGGCAAGAATTACGGCTGGCCGCTGGTATCCTATGCGACGAACTACAACGGCGTGCCGATTGCCAGTCCCGACACGCGGTCGGACCTCGCGAAACCCGTGCTCTATTGGACGCCGGTGATCGCGCCGGGCAATCTGATGTTTTACACGGGCACACAGACCTTCCCGCAATGGAACGGCAACGGCTTGATCGGCGGCATGGCGACCAAGACGCTCAACCGCATCATCTTTGACGGCCATGGCGGCGCGAAATCCGCTGAGCGCTGGGATGTCGGCAAACGCATCCGCGACGTGGAAGAAGGACCGGACGGCTCGCTGTGGATGCTGGAGGACGCCAATCCCGGCGCTCTGATCCACGTGACGCCGAAGTGATCGAGCGAAACGCAAAACGAATCGGACGTTGGCCGCGGCAACTGGCCGCCGCGGCCGCGCTCTGCGTGGTCGCCGTAGCCCAGAGCCCTCGCCCCGGCGAAAGCAGTCTCGTACTCGAGCCGTCTCTTTTCGTGCAGGTTCCCGGAGGCAAAAGCGTCCCCGGCGCCGTTCAACTGGTCTGGATTCCGGAGCCGCTCGAGAAATACTGCCTCGGGAAAACCCACGAGCAATGCGCCTCCATGGATTTCTGCATTCGCACCACGAGCAAGAACGTCTCCGTATGCAGGAACCTGGCCGTGGATCTGGCGCACTTGCCCGCCTACCCTCCAAACATGCGTCCCCGGCGCATGATGAGCATCGCTCTCATCCCCCCTACTCGAATGAATGGCTGGGATGAGCTAGAAGACTACATGGCACGCACGTCCAAGGACCAGATCGAGCGGTTCTCCCCGCTGGCGCGAGTCAAGGCCAAAGTCACGCTCACCCGAACACCGGAGGACGATGATTTTCGAGTGCTCGAAATCCTGTCCGTCCCTAAACCTTAAAGACCCGCGCATATTTGACTCATCGGTCCTGCATCGTCGCCGGACATAGCCATGTAACGCAGATCATGATATTCTTTCCGGGGTGTAATGCAGGCCGGAAAGAGAGGATTTTCGTCATGTCCCTTCCAAAGAGAGCGTTTGCGGAATTTATCGGAACCTTTTGGCTCGTCTTCGGCGGCTGCGGGAGCGCGGTGTTAGCCGCGGCCTTTCCCGGTCTCGGCATCGGCTTCGCGGGAGTCGCTCTCGCGTTCGGCCTCACGGTTCTGACCATGGCATTCGCCATCGGCCACATTTCGGGATGCCACTTGAATCCCGCCGTGTCGGTGGGATTAGTCGTAGGGAAGCGCTTTTCGATAGCGGACCTCCCGGCGTACGTCGTCGCGCAGGTGTTAGGAGGCATCGCTGGATCGGGTGTGCTGTACATCATCGCCTCGGGCAAAGCGGGATTCGACTTAGCCGGTGGATTTGCCTCCAACGGCTACGGCGCGCGTTCTCCCGGCGGTTACAGCTTAGCGGCGTGCCTGACGACTCCGAAGTGGTCCTGACGTTCATGTTCCTCATGATCATTCTGGGAGCCACCGATACGCGCGCCCCGAAGGGATTCGCCCCGATCGCGATCGGCCTCGGATTGACGCTGATCCATCTCATCGGAATACCCGTCACGAACTTATCTGTCAATCCCGCGCGCAGCACGGCTCCGGCGGTGTTCGTGGGCGGATGGGCGCTCGAACAGTTGTGGCTATTCTGGGTGGCGCCGATCGTGGGTGCTGTGCTCGCCGGCGCTGTCTATTCGGTCTTCGCCACGGAGCCCGAACCCGCCGTGCGCGACAAAATGGCGGCCACCGCGTAGCGCGATTCCAATATTCCGGACGAGCAAAAGCTCGGCCGTTTTGAGACGCATTCCGCGTTCGTCCGGCAACTGGTCGTGCGGGCGTGGAATCTCATGTATACTTGCAGGCGTCGAATTTCGGTGTTTCACGACTTCGGCGACTCAATTCCTTAGGAGAAGAGAACATGTCGATTTTCGCCTGGATTATTTTGGGACTGATTGCCGGATTCATCGGCAGTAAGATCGTAAACAAGCGAGGGGATGGGCTGGTCCTCGATCTCGTTCTCGGAATCGTCGGAGCCATCGCGGGTGGATGGCTGTTCAATATGTTCGGTGCGAGCGGCGTCTCCGGATTGAACCTCTACAGTCTGATGGTGGCCGTCGTCGGCGCCATCGTTGTCCTTGTCGTCTACCACGCGATACGCCGCGCGGCCTGAAGCGATCCGCGAGGCGGAACGAAAGCGTAAGAACCAAGAGAGAATTCGATTCCGGTCCGGTGCTATTCGGGGCCGGATCGATTTCGATCTCGCACGCTGAACGTGCGTCCGGCGAAGTAACCGACGACGATCGCGAGCACGAAGCACAGGGCGTTGGTCAGTTGTCCATCCACGATCGTCTTATCGTCAGAGCCGTCTCTTGACTGCAGTGCGTGAGCGAAGAGCAGGCAAGGGCCGGCGATCCGCCCAGCGACGCATCCGGCTCGGCGATATCGCCAATGCATAATTTGAAGCTTGCAACGGCCCACGGGAATCTAGTGGGAGGTAAGCATTGCTTTCGGCAAAGGAGATTGACAGATGAAGCGTAGTATACGGGTAACCGTATTCGTTGCAGTATTTCTTTCGGTACTAGCGGCGTTCGCCCTGGCTGCCCAGGACAAATACGCGGTGAAGGTGCCGAACGGCCTCTCGTTCTCTGAGTTCAGAGGATACGAGGCCTGGCAGGTTGTCTCCATCAGTCAGGATGGAGCTTATTGCCGCGATCTTCGCGAATCCTGTGATGATCAATGCCTACATGGCTGGCGTTCCGGGCAACGGCAAGCCATTCCCCGACGGCGCCAAGTTGGCGAAGGTCCATTGGAATCCGAAAAAGATGGAGGCGTTCCCCGCAGCGACGGTGCCAGGCACCCAGCATGACGTCGACTTCATGGTGAAGGACGGCAAGAGGTTCGCGGACAGCGGCGGGTGGGGATACGCCGTGTTCGACTACGACAGTGCGTCCGATACATTCACCCCCGGGACCTTGGCTGGTAAGCCGCCGCAGGGGAACGACGCGAAGTGCGGGTACGCCTGCCACACGCGCGTGAGAACGAGAGATTACGTCTTCACGGACTATGGGCATCGGTGAACGAGACGTCAACAAATTGACTCTATCGGCCACACGAGAGTCGATGGTGGAGGGTTAGACGTCCGGAGAACAGGATTAGGACAAGTTCAAGGCGAACCGATTCCGCTATTTTGCGGGAACTTCCTTCAAATCCTGGATGTGCGCGCGGTCTCTTTCGTTCTCATTGCAGTACGCTTCGAGGATGTCCGAATCTGGAACGAGCGCGTGCGTGAACTTGATGGTGAACGGGTGCGTGTACATGACCGGATCGTTGAAAGTCATCGCCACGTCCATGTGACCGTAGTTGACGCGGTGGTAGCGCTCCGTCAAATGCAGAGCTTCACTATGCGAATGGCCCATGAAATCGAGCCACGTCCGGTCGTTGAATCCTTCGGTCTCCACCACGAGCGTGTCGCCTTCCCAATGTCCCGTGGAATAGCCGAGCCACGAAGGTGACATGTCCGCGGGGAGCGGACGGCCGTCAAGATAGATCTGGCGATAGCTGTTATCCACCTCATGGATCACAATAATTTCCTTGGGCGCCTGAATGAACTTCACCACTTCAGCCACCAGGTTGTTCACCGGAAATCCCATCGGTAAGCAGAAAACCGAGGGATTGGGGCGGTTTCCGCTCTTCATGCGCGCTTCGCGGAGTTTCGCTGCCTCGGGCTTCTCCGGAACGTCCTCGGGTTTCACGTCGCGGAAGATGTTACCCGAGTAACTGGGTCCGCCCGGACTTCCGGGCAGGACGGGCTCGGCGGAAGCAGGCCGGGCCGGTAGCTTGCTATTGTCGACATGCCATACGCCGGTGAGATCCGGCTTGCCATCCGGGGCACGAGGCGCGGGCGCCGAGAGATTCACCTTTCCGTCCGGCGTGGTCGGAGTTCCCGCCGTTCGATAGTTGAGCCATTGCGCCTGGGACGAGGCGCCGAGAAAGACGAAGATCGCGCAGAAGACCGCTTTTTGCATCGCCTTATCTTATCGCAGAGAATTGCATCGTGGGTTTCCGAATCAAAGGAAAAATTTCGAGTTAGCCGGTGCGCCCGGCGCGACTTCGAGCAGCTGCGTCATTCACATGCCGGAGCACGGGCTCGATCAAATCGAGGAAAATACTACGGAGTCGGACAATCGGTCCTGCCGGCTTTCATGCACCATTCGATTTTCCAGTCCTGCGCGTTTTCGCGCCGATTGGCGACGTCCCAATGCTCCACGATTTTGCCGTCCTTAAAGCGAATCAGTTCGAAGCGGTTCGACTGATACGCGCCCGCGTTGGGTTCCGTGACCTTCTGGTCCCACATGAACATAACCAGGTTGTCGCTTGCGAGCACAAGACTCGGGATCTGATCCTGCTCCTTGAAGAGCGGCTTCGGCTCGGGAATGCGGGTCTGCAACAGAGCCATCAAACCGGGAGGGGTCTTCGGATCATTGGGGTTGTGATTGATCGCATCGTGCGTCTCGATGATATTTGTCACCAACTCGAAGTGGCCGGAATGCAAGGCGCGAAAGAAAAGGTCCGCGACCGCAATATGGTCCTGTTCCTGCGGTGTATATTTCAACGAACTCACGTCGTAGGTGGTGTTCATTGGAATAATCGGAGGAATGTTGGAAGGAGCCTGCGCCAGCAACAAAAAGCCACCGAGTGCCGTCAGCGCGAATCCAGCGCAGAGTTTCGAAGTATTCATCTTGTGATCTCCATCACCGCCATTGCGTATTCTTCTTGGCGTTGTCCCAATGTTCCTGGATCTTGCCGTTCTTGATTCTGACCAGGTCATAGGTCGTATACATGTACGGCGTGGATGTTTTCGGATCTTTATCGGCGCGCTGCCAGACCATCGCGACGTAATCGCCTTGGGCAAACGCCGCAATCTGCTTGCCCTCCGCGGGCCGCGCCGAAGTATTCTCGTAGTGTTGAACGAAAGCAGCCCGGCCGCCCAAGACTCGCGGATCGTGATCGACAAAATCGTCAGCCATGTACTTGGCCGCCTCGCTCACGTGTCCCAAGACCACGACGTCGTGATACCAGGTCAATGCCAGCTTTTGATTCTTGTCGCCCTGACCCGCGTTGGACTGTGCGGCGATCGGCACGCAACCGATCGCGAGCAGCGCGAAAGCGCCGCCGAGTAGCTTCCTGTGGAAATAGATCATCGTTGTGTTCTCCGTTGGCGGACGTCTCCGCGCGGGTCGCCGAAAACGCGAGAGTTATTATACATAGATCCTCCCGGAAACAGTAGGGTCGGATGCGCGCCCATTTTTCGCGCCCATTCTTCGCGCCCTTGCAACGATTGGCGCGGATGGATAAACTGCTTACTCGTGACAAAGCAGCGGACTCGCGGCGAGATACATACGTGAACTCAGCAGTCGTCAGGGGCGCGGTGCGGAGCGTACCGCGGCTGCTCTTTGGCCTTGCCGTCGGTGTCTTCGCATTGAACGTCACCGCGCGCGCACAAGCGACCGAAGACATGGAGGTGCTGCACGTCCGTCCGAACTTCTATATGATCGCCGGCGCGGGCGGCAATATCGGCGTGCAAATCGGCGCGGACGGAGTTCTCCTGGTAGACGCTGGGTCGGCCGGAACATCGGCTCGCGTTCTCGCTGAGATTCGCAAGCTCACCGACAAACCGATCCATTACATCGTCAACACGAGCGCGGACGCCGATCATGCCGGCGGGAACGCGGATTTGGCCAAAGCCGGGCAGACGATTTTCCCGGTTGAGAGCGGCGGCCGGTCCGATTTCATGAAGGCGATGACGGGAGGCGCGGCCTCGGTTCTGGCGCACGAAAACGTGTTGCTGCGCATGAGCGCCCCGACCGGCAAGACGTCACCGTTTTCGAGCGACGCGTGGCCGACCAGACGTATAATACCGGCGACAGAAACTTTTACTTTAATCACGAAGGAATTGAAGTCCTGCATCAGCCGGCGGCACACACCGACGGCGACAGCGCCGTATTCTTTCGCATTTCGGACGTGGTGATGGCCGGCGACATTCTGGATACAACGCGCTTCCCGGAGATTGATGTGGACAAAGGCGGCAGTATTCAAGGGGAAATCGACGCCTTGAATCGTCTGATTAAGCTGGCGATTCCGCCCGGTCCCTTTGTATTCCAGGAAGGCGGAACCGATGTCATTCCGGGGCATGGCCGGATTTGCGATCAATCCGACGTGGTGGAATATCGCGACATGGTGGTGATCATGCGGGACGTCATTAAAGACATGATGCAGCGGGGAATGACACTGACGCAGATCGAAGCCGCGTCTCCGGCAAAACCGTATGCGCCGGAATATGGTTCGGAATCGGGGCCATGGACGACGAACGCGTTTATTGAAGCCGTGTACAAAAGCCTGGCGGCGAAAAAGTAGCGGGAAGGGCGATCAGCAATTTGGATTTCTCGATTTCAAAAAATAGCCGGACGGGATTGTTGCTGCTCGCGCTCATGGGATCGCTTCTCGTTCCGCTCGTTCACGGGCAGGGGCGAGGCGGCCGGGGCGGCGCGGCGCAGACTCCGAAGTCGGCGGCTCCTATCGATCTCACCGGCTACTGGGTTTCGGTCATCACCGAAGAATGGCGGTATCGCATGGTGACTCCCCCCAAAGGCGACTACCTGCTGATTCCCTTGACGATCGAATCGAAATCGGTAGCCGATACTTGGGACCCGGCGAAAGACGAGGCGGCGGGCGAGCAATGCAAATCGTATGGCGCCGCGAGCGTGATGCGCCTGCCCGAACGCCTTCACATCACCTGGCAGGACGACACGACCCTGCGCATGGACATTGATGCCGGAACGCAGGCGCGGCTCTTTCACTTTGGAGATTGGAAAGCGCCCGGCGGCCCGCCGACGTGGCAGGGCGATTCACGGGGGCAATGGGACAAGTCGGGCAGCCTGAAGGTCGCGACGACGAATCTGCGGGCCGGATACTTGCGAAAAAATGGCGTCCCTTATAGCGAGAACGCGAACTTGACGGAGTATTACAACGTGGTGCGCGAGCGCACCGGAATCCTTTGGCTGATCGTGACGACGACCGTTCGCGATCCCCGCTACTTGCGGCAACCTTATATAACGGCCGCGCAGTTCAAGCAGCAGCCCGACGCATCCGGATGGGATCCTACGCCGTGCTCCTCGAAATGGTGACCAGGCAGTGAGAGTTCCCGGTGCTGGAGGAAAATCGTGATCCGCACGAAAACGTTTTGCGCATTTTCGATCGTGGCCTTGAGCACTCCTTTATTCGCTCAAGTCGACCTTTCCGGATCGTGGGCGTACCGGAGCAGCTTGGGAAATGTGGGGGGCCCCAACTCCGTGGACTATGCGGGACTTCCCCTGAACGACGCGGGCCGCGCACGGGCGTTGAGTTATTCTCAATCGCAGTTATCCATGCCGGAGCGCCAGTGTTTGTTCTACGCGCCGACGTATCTGATGCTGGGGCCGTTCGGCATGAAGATCTGGAATGAAACGGATCCGAACTCCGGCAACACGGTCGCGTGGAAAATCGGCGGCTGGGAAGATCGCGCGCCGACGACAATTTGGATGGACGGACGGCCGCATCCGTCCAAGTATGCGCTGCACGACCGGGCAGGTTTCACAACCGGCGTTTGGGAAGGGGACGTCTTAACTACATACACGACTCACATAAAGGCAAGCTACATCCGCCGCAACGGCGCGCCGAGCAGCGACCGGGCGAGCATGACGGCGCATTTTATCTTGCACGACGATCTGATGACGGTGACCGCCTCCGTCGACGATCCGGTCTACCTGTCAGAGCCCGTCCATTGGACCAGAATGTTCCAACTGGATGAGACCGCGCCGATCGCTTCGGCGGGTCCGCCCTGCTTGCAAGGAAACGAAGGGCCCAAAGAGGGAGAGGTGCCGCATTATCTCCCAGGCAAGAATCCCTTCGTCGACGAAGTGACGAAAGTTTTCAACGTTCCGAAGGAAGCCGTGCTGGGCGGCGCGGAAACGATGTACCCCGATTTCCGGAAGAAAATCAAGGACACGTACGTGAGACCCGCCAAGTGCGAACGGGCCTGCGGCGGTCCCCCGCGTAACTGATCACCGCGCGAAATGCGGACGAAATTTCTCGATCGGTGAAAAACCGTTCTGGGCCTTCCAGCGTGGGAACCGCCGCGCCTGAGTGGTTGATGATAAATCGAACGTCCGGGTTCTGGAAAGACTTCCGCTATAGAGCAGGCTCACGACCGTCCGCGTCGTATCGAAATCGAATTCCGCGACATCCGTTCCCACACCGGGAATCAGCGTCCGGCAGCATTTCGCCACCCACGGGTGAGGAGCTTCCGGACGTGGCGCAAATCTACCCGATGCTTGACAATGCGTGTCCGAGGATATCTCATAAGGCCTATGGCGACGCTTTGATCTGAGGCAGTGCGTTCGAATACCGGTTTCGCTGATGGTATTTTTATTAACACTAAGGTCTTAGGCATGAAGCAGAAATGTGAATGGATCGGGTTGACAGTTTTTGCGTGGATCGGGCTTCTATCAGCGCCCGCATTCGCGCATCATTCTGTCAACGCGGAATTCGACACGAGTAAAGAATTGACGGTCACTGGCGTTTTGAAGCGCGTCGATTGGACGAACCCCCATATCTACGTTTGGGTGGAAGCGAAGGGCGACGACGGCAAGTTGGTTTTGTGGGGTTTCGAGGGCAATCCTCCCGGTCTTTTACATAGAGCCGGCGTAACCAAAGATGTCTTCAAGGTGGGTGAGACTGTTACCGTGACTGCAATGCCCCCCAACGACGGAACGAAAAACCTGGGATTTGGGAAAGTTTATAAGTATGCCGACGGGCATGAAATTCGGCTCGGCGTCGCGCGCGAGTAAAACGACTTCGATATGAAATCCCGCCTGCACCTGCAAATTTTCCGCGCGACAATTTTGCTGTCGGCATCGTTGGCCGTGCTCGTGTCTGCCGCGGCTCAAACAGCCCCGGCAGGCAAGCCGGCGACGGTGGTCACGAACGGAGAACTTCAGAAATTGTACGCGGACCTCGCGATCGCAAAACTCGCGACACCGCGCGCAACGGACTTGCATCCGGACCTTTCCGGGGTTTGGATCAACCCCTTCCCCGCGACCTCCGAGAAGAGCGACAACGGCACCGTTAGTTTTGATATCGGAGGAGCAAGAACCTCCGTGAAATACCCCTTACCGAGCGAGCCTTCCTACAAGCCGGAGTATGCAGCAAAGATGAAGGCGGTTGTCGACAGCCAGATCGGCGCCAGCACGCCTTTGGATCCGCAGTACGATTGCAAGCCCATGGGTGTTCCGCGCGCGTCGATGAACGCGATTCAGATCGTTCAAAGTCCCAAGTTGGTCGTGATTCTTTACGAATCCAACTTCATCGGCCAGACGTTTCGCATCATCTACACCGATGGGCGTCCGCATCCGAAGGATCTCGATACCTCGTTTTTGGGCGACTCGATCGGCCATTGGGAAGGCGACACTCTGGTGGTCGATGTAACCGGCCTCAACGACGAAACCTGGCTAGGCGGAGGGCAGGGGCACACGGAGCCGCCTGCGTTCGGCGAAAAGTATGGGCACCAGATCGTCGAAAAGTTCGCAATTCTTCATAGCGACCAGGAGCACGTCGTTGAACGATACACGCGCCATGGCAATCTGCTTACGTACGAAGCTATGGTGGAAGATCCGGGGGTCTTCACGGAACCGTGGGTGATTACTCCGCGCCATTGGTTCCTGGGTGCGCCGGAGGACCGCCTGCTCGAAAGCTCCTGCGAATCGCGTGACAAAAGCCACATCGCCCCGCGAACCCCCTAAAGAATTCATCACACAAGGCATCTCATCCATGACGCGCCACTTGGTTTTGGTTCTGTTATCGTTTGCCGGATTGCCCCTGCCGGCGCAGCAGCCGCAGCCGGATTGGGACAAAGTTCAGATCAAACTGCAGAAGCTCGACGATCACGTCTATCTGGTCCAGGGCTTCGGCGGAAACATCGGCGCTTACGTCGGTGACGACGGTATTGTTTTGATCGATACGGAACAGGTCCAGCTTGGGCCGAAAATCGACGCGGCTCTCAAGACCGTTTCACAGTCGCCGGTGAAGTATGTTCTGAACACGCACTGGCATGGTGATCACACCGGCGGCAACGCCTATTTCGGAAAAACCGCCATGATTATTGCTCAGGATGACGTGCGCAAGACCATGCAAACCGAACCCGACCGCCTGGGCCGCATTACGAACCTGGCCGTCTCCCTTCCCGTCTTCACCTTTTCCGATCAATTCACGCTGCACATGCAGGGCGGCGATATCCACGCCATTTCCTTCAAGAAGGGGCACACATCGAGCGACACGATCGTCTTCCTGCCCGGGGGAAAGGTCGTGCATACCGGAGACATCTTTACGAATTTTGTTCCCGCCAATTTCCCGGCGGTGGATTTCGAAAACGACGGTAGCGGCGGCGTGCAAGGAATCCGCGCCGCCTGCGACTATGTGTTGTCCCATACCCCGGACGACGTGAAAATCATTCCCGGCCATGGCAACCTGGCCACCAAAGCCGAGTTGAGGAAATATCTCGACGTGCTCAACGGAACGGCGTCCGCGATTCAGGCGGGTATCGATCAGGGCAAGAGCTTGGAACAACTCCAGCGCGACAAGGTCCTCGACACGTGGTCGTACATCGGGGAAGGCCCGAAGGCGAACAACTACATCGAGCGCGTCTACAAAAGCTTGACCGCCAAACCAAACAACGAACACTAACCATCTCTCGGCGGCGAGCGATGATGGCCGAGAAACTTCGCTCCGTTCCTTTGCCGCATTTCGATCTGGAGTATAATCGTCCGTTGCATACGGCGGCGCATGAAAACGGAGTCCGTATCGCTGCGACGTAGCTTCAGGGGGAAATGTGGCTCTGCCGGTTTTCTTGCGGTCTATCGAAGAAAGCACGTTCAGCACGTGGTTGCGTGAATCGGAGTCGCCGTTTGTGTTCTACCTGGTCCTTCTCTGCCATACCTTCGGCCTCGCGCTCCTGGTAGGCGCGAATGGATTGGTTGATTTACGGCTGATCGGTTTTCTGCGGGAGATCCCGGTCGCTCCGCTCAAGCGCTTGTTCCGCCTCATGTGGGTTGGATTTGGAATCAACGTCGTGACCGGCGTGTTGCTGATCATTTCGTATCCCACCAAGGCCCTCACGAATCCGGTGTTCTACGCGAAATTGACCGCGATCGGCTTCGCGATCTGGGTCCTGACGAAACTAAGCGCGGTGTTCGCCGACCCGGCGGCAACCGACGCGGACCTGGTAGCCAGAGGCGCGACGCTCGCAAAGTGGTCGCTCGGTTTGTGGATCGCAGTAATAACCGGCGGCCGGCTGCTGGCGTACACATATAAGTACATCCTCTATCCGTTCTAAGAACATCGACCCAGAGGCCACTCGTGAATCTCCCACACCTACATCTTTTGCTGAATCACTTCCCGATCATCGGCACCATCATCGGTCTCGGTCTGTTTCTCGTGTCCTTGGTAGGAAGAACGATGGCTTTCGGAGGGCGGCCTTGATCATTTTTGCGTTCATGGCGCTGGTGTCGCTTCCTACTTTTTTCAGCGGCGCTGGCGCGCAGGCGGCGCTGGATGCACGGCCTGGCGTCTCCCGCGCCTTGATGAGCAGACACGAAGGAGCCGCGATTCTGGCCCTCTTTTTCATGGAATTCACGGGAGCGTTCTCGCTGGCCGGTTTGTGGCAATCGCACAAGTTGGGTGGGCCTGCGCGCTGGAACGTCACCGTTGTTCTCATGCTGTCCCTGATCACCGTGGGCCTGATGACCCGCGTCGGCACGACGGGCGGAGATATTCGTCACCCCGAAATTTCGGACGGCGCCGGGCCATCGGCGGGCGAAGGACCTCTTGGCGCGCTCGTGCAGAAATTTGAGCCATCGCCATCGAAAATGCTGCGCCTGATGACCGCGAACAAATTCTGGTGGGCATTCATGATGGATCTACATTTCATCGGCCTTGCCATGATCATCGGAGCCGTTGGATTTCTCGATGTGCGCACGCTCGGATTTTTCAAACAAATCCCACTCGCTTCGCTCGAACGCTTGATCCCTTGGGGGCTGGCCGGCGTTGCCATCAACGTAACGACCGGAGTTCTGGCCTACATCGGAATGCCTTCCTACTACAGCCACGACATCGCTTTCTGGCTGAAGATCTTCGGACTTGTGCTCCTCGGCCTGAACGCCGCGGCGTTCTACTTGACAGATACATTCCACGCGGTCCAAAGGGTTGGGCGCGGCGAGGACGCTCCGAGAGCGGCGAAAATCATGGCCATGAGTTCTCTGGTGCTGTGGTTTGGAGTCATTACGCTCGGCCGCTATATCCAGTTCTACCAGGACTCGATTCCGGTCAAATAAAGTTTGGCGTGATTTCCGCGATGACGAAGAGCCGAAAGTCGGCGGCGAGTGGATTCGAACCGCAGCCAGAGACACGGAGGATTGCTACCTAAAATGCCGCCGGTCCCTCTCGTTCTCCGCGCAAACCGACTCCTGCAGGTCTGAATCGGGCACCAGATTGGCGCCGAACTTCACCGTGAACGGCTGCCTATACATCTTGGGATCGTCCAACGTCACTTCAATATTCAGGTGCCCGAAATTCCTGCGGGAGATGTGCTCCACCGTATGCAGGGCATCACTGTGCGGACTGCCGCGGTTGTCCAGCCATCCGTTGTCATTAAATCCCACCGTATCGACAACCAACGTGTCTCCATCCCAGTTTCCGATCGAGTACCCCATGTAGGTCGGCTGCGGATCGGCTGTATGCTTGCGGCCATCGGTGTAGATTTGCCGGATCGCAGAATCGCCTTCGTGCAGCACAATCAATAGCTCCGGCGTTTGAACGAACTTGAACGGATAAGGCAGCGTCATGCTGAGCGGGACTCCGCTTGGCAGGCATCTGCTGGAAGGAAGGTCGGCCGATTCGTTCCGCCGTCTCTCCCGGTAGATCTCCTGCGCCGCCGGTAGCATGGGAGAATCCTCCGGCTTGAAGTCCGCCAGAATGTTGAACAGGTACCGATTGCGAATGGGCGCTGCGGCCGGCCCCTCAAACACAATCGTGGAGGCGCCCTGCGGTGGAAATCCGACAAGGGCGTCGCCTCCACCACCCACAACCCGCTTAGATCGGGTTTGCCGTTTACTGCCCGCGGCGCCGGCGCCGTCAAATTCGGCTTTCCATCTTTGGTCCTCGGAATTCCCGGCGTCGGATAATTCAGCCACTGCCCTTGCAGGCATAAACAGGTTCCGAACAAGGCAAATCGAATCCAGGTGTCGCGACGCATGCTCCCGATTAGATCACAAGTGTCTTGCCGTCTTGGAAGCCGCAGGCCTCGACGACCGGGACGAGGTTCATGGGCCGCGTCGTGACGTCTCGGACCCAGCAGGCGCATTTGCCACCTCTTAATTCGTCGAGCGGGTATCCAATCCAAAAGGTGCTCGTGGCAACTCAATCTCATCGACTTGGACGTGTGAAGGCCACTCTTTGCAACTCCTCGATGAGCCAGGACCACGTCGTTCTGATGTATACTTGCGGCGGCTAATTTAGGCAAGGAGCGAGTGCGATGAAATGCAGCCTAGGCACCGCAGCGTTGTTCACAGTTCTCATGACGGTCGGAAGATTGTCCGGCCAAGTTTCTCTAACGCAAACCTCGGGCATCGATATTTCCGGGAGTTGGTCCACCGTCGCGGAGACTGGCGTCGGCGGGGCGGCGGTGATGCTGACCGACTACGGCGGCGTTCCGTTCAACGAAGCAGGACGCCTGTACGCGCTCACGTGGGATCCGTCGCGCTGGACCTCGCGGCAGCAGCAGTGCATGGCGTATGAACCGACGCGCTTATTGCACGGCGGCGGTAACGACCGGTTCTGGGAGGATCGCGATCCCTTTACGCAGAGACTGATCGACATCAAGATGTACGGACAAATCACAGAGGGTACGCGAACGATTTGGATGGACGGGCGTCCTCATCCTCCGGCGTACGCCAAACACAGCTTTCTGGGATTTTCCACGGGCAAGTATGAAGGCAACGTTCTGACGGTGTACACAAGCCATCTGAAGCGAAACTATATCCGCACGAACGGCGTGGCGATGAGCGATCAAGCAACGCTTGTGGAACACTTCATGCGCCACGGCGAGATACTCACTTATACCAGCGTCATCACCGACCCCGTGTATTTGGCCGAGCCTTGATCCGCACCTCGCTGTTTCGGCGCAATGACAGAAATCCCGATGCGTGGTTATATGCGTGCGACGACGGCGAGCAGATTATCGGGAGAGCTCCCGACCAGGTGCCCGCCTATCAGTTCGGCGCGAATCCGTATCTGAGGGAGTATGCGGACAAATACAAGATTCCGCTGCTCGGCGCGATGGGCGGCGTCGAATCGCAGTATCCGGAGATGGTGGCGAAGTTGAGAGATCGAGAAAGTGCGGAGGAGGCCGCGAAGACGCTGCTGGTCCCTTCGGCCAGGCCGCAGCAAGCCAGTAAGGCCGTGGATCCCGATCCGCACGACGGTGAGATACACGTGCTGCCCGTGCAGGGCAACGTTTATATGCTGGTCGGGGACGGTGGAAACATCACGGTGCAGACCGGCGAGCAGGGTGCGCTCGTGGTGAATACGGGCGCGGGCGAACTGATCGATAAAACCATTGCGACGATCCGCAAGCTGATCGGAGACAAGCCAATCCAGTTTGTGGTTAATACCAGCTTTCATTCGGACTACACAGGCGGAAACGCAAAGATGTGGGAGGCGGGCTCTGACCCGAGCCTCCCGGGATCGTTTTTTTCGGGATCGAATCCGTACGTAGGTTTAGGTGCGACGATCATCGCGCAGCAAAACGTGCAGACCCGCATGAGTGCACCTACGGGGAAAGTGGCTCCCACCGATTCGCAGGGTTGGCCGACGGACACGTTCCTGGAAGGACGGCGCCGAAAATATTACAACGACGAAGCCGTGGAAGTTCTGTGGACGCCGAACGCGAGCACCGATGGCGACAGCTTCGTACACTTTCGGCGCTCCGACGTGATCGTTACCGGCGATCTATTCAACACCACGCAGTATCCGTTTATCGATATCAAGAATGGTGGCAGCCTGCGAGGGCTCATCGCCGCGCTCAATAAGATTCTCGACAGAACGGTCTACAAACACGATGAGGAAGGAGGGACGCTGGTCATTCCAGGGCACGGGCGTTTGTGCGATGAATTCGAAGTCGCGGAGTACCGCGACATGCTGGTCGTGATTCGGGACCGCGTGCGAGCGTTGATGGACAAAGGCGCAACGCTCGATCAAGTGAAAGGCGCGCGCCTGACGGTCGAGTATGATCCCCGGTTCGGGGCGACCTCGGGTCCGTGGACAACAGATATGTTCATCGAGGCCGTCTATTCAAGTCTCCAGGCCAATCCGGTAAAGCGTGCCGCCCAATAAGATGGGAACGGTCGGCAAAGCGGCTGATTTTTGGGGATCGCTAAAAAATCCGTAAACCTATGGCGGGGAAAGAGTAGCTCGGAGCCACCCGCCAGGATCGAACTGGCGACCTGCTGATTACGAATAATAAAATTCCCATTTTCGTTGACTTCCCCGGCATTCGCACTTGTTGCCACGACTTGCGCAATGTTGCTAGTTATCAAAGACTTCCGCGAAAAGCGTCCTTTTGATCCCTAGCAGCCTTACGCAAGGCTTCTATGCAGGGGGTGGGCACAAAAATGGGCACAATTCGGTGCCGAGAGACGCGACCACCTCATCGTGGATATCTCGCTCGATCGCGTTACCGGCGTTTGCCACGCCGAAATCCATGAAGTGCTCCCGGATGAACCGGCCGTCGAAACGCCAGCCGAAGAGCCGAAGCGAGAACCCGCGGCAGACCGGCAGAGACCATCTGCGGCCCACGGACGTT
Source organism: Terriglobia bacterium (assembly GCA_963765085.1). Taxonomy (GTDB): domain Bacteria; phylum Acidobacteriota; class Terriglobia; order Bryobacterales; family Bryobacteraceae; genus Palsa-187. The sequence goes on from CAVXVL010000031.1 coordinate 16,485, forward strand.
ATGAATTGAGCGTATGAAGCTTTTCGTGGGTAACATTCCGTGGAGCGCCACGGCGCGATCTTCAAGCTCCCGTAATCAGGCATTGTCCACGAATGCAATCTTCGCCGCCACAGTCTTCTTCACCCGGTCATCCGCATCAACGCTCTTGTTGATCAGGGCAAGTATGACCTTGAGGTGGTTTATCCGCAAAGTGCGCGCCCCGATCAGGCGGCGTTCGGGCTCCCACGCTGAAGATG
>CAVXVL010000032.1:0-17476 GCA_963765085.1 Terriglobia bacterium
GACCGCGAACAGGCGGCCCGGCGCGCGCGTCAGAAATTCTTCGCCAGTCTGAATCGGGACGGCTCGCGGACTGCAACCGGGCATACGCGCGACGACCAGGCCGAAACAGTGCTGTTGCGTCTCTTACGTGGTTCGGGATTGGCAGGGCTGGCGGGGATTCTTCCGGTGACCGCGGCGGGGATGGTTCGTCCCCTGCTGAAGGTTTCTCGCAATGAGATTCTCGATATCTCCGCGAGCGCGATATTGCGTGGCGCGAGGATTCGTCCAATCGAGATTTGAAGTTCGCGCGCAATCGCGTCCGGCATGAACTGCTTCCCCAGCTCACGGCCGCGTGGAATCCACAATTGACGGCTGCGCTGGCGCATCTGGCCGATCTTTCGTATGAGGAAGAGCGGTGGTGGGCCGGACCGGCGTCTCCCGTGGCGGCCATCGGTCAAGAATGCCGCGCGGGAGGGATCGAATTGCGCGCAGACGAATTGGCGAACGCGCCAAGATCCGTCGCGCGAAGGGCGATCCGGAGAGCTATCGTCAGGGCCAAGGGAGACCTGCGGCAAATCCAGTTTGATCACGTGGAGCGGGTGCTGGACCTTGTCAGCCTGGAGGCAGGCGAGGGTCGGATCGTTCTGCCCGGCGTGGAGATCCGGCGCTCCTTCGATTGGATCCGGCTCGCGGTTCCCGGTAACAAGCTCAACTTGGGGCCCATCGAGTTGACGATTCCGGGTTCGTACGCGGCGCCGGATGGAAATTCTCTATTGCGCTTGGAAGTCGCAGACGGGTCGGCCTGGAAAGAGGAGAGCGCTCCGTCTGTGAAAATTCCGGGAGAGCCTGACGGGCCGGGCTCACGTCGGGCGTGTGCTACATTGAGAACGGTAGTACTAGGTTTGAATCGAATTCCTGGAGAGCTGCATCTTCGCGGCTGGAGACCTGGGGATCGCTATCGTCCAACGGGCGACACGCGGGTCCGGAAGGTCGCGGAAATGTTCGCGAAGGCTCGCATCCCCTCATGGCAAAGGCCCGAATGGCCGATCATTATGAGCGGGACCGGCATTGTGTGGGCCAGGCGGTTCGGGGTAGCGGCGGAGTTCGCGGCGGAAGGTCAGTCGGATCGGGTCCTGCGGATTTCCGAAGAGATTCTAAGCAATTGAATCTTTCACAGGAAAAATTTCGTCCTATATAGCAAGGGTCGCCAAAACGCGCTCTTTGCAGAGAGACCGGCAGTTTGGAGAGGTCATGAATTCAAGCGTAAGAAATATTGTTTTATGGGCAATTATCCTTTGCCTGGTGGTGTTGGTGTGGGCTGTTTTCAAGAGCAGCAAGATGCCCGGCGCGACGCCCACGTTCTCGGAACTGGTGAAGGATATTAAGGACAGCAAGGTCGATAAGATCGTCCTCAATAGCGCCACCGGCGACGTCCACGGCAAGTATAAGAACGGCGATGAGTTCCGCTCCACCGTGCCCCATGGATACAACGATTTCACCACGTTGCTGATCGACAAAAACGTCTCGATCACCGTGGAAAAGGACAACGGAGGGAACTGGGTCTCCATCCTGGTCAACGCGATTCCGTTCGTCCTGCTACTGGGCTTCTGGATCTTCATGATGCGCCAAATGCAGAGCGGAGGGAACAAGGCCTTGAGCTTTGGCAAATCTCGCGCGCGGCTGCATTCGTCGCAGCAAAAGAAGGTAACGTTTAAAGACGTCGCGGGAGTGGAAGAAGCCAAAGAAGAACTGCAGGAGATTATCGAGTTCCTCAAGGAGCCGCAGAAGTTTCAGAAGCTCGGCGGCCGAATTCCCAAGGGCGTCCTGCTGATCGGTTCGCCGGGCACGGGCAAGACGCTGCTGGCGCGCGCCATCGCGGGCGAAGCGAACGTACCGTTCTTCTCGATCTCGGGTTCAGATTTCGTGGAGATGTTCGTCGGCGTGGGCGCGAGCCGCGTCCGCGATCTGTTCGAGCAGGGCAAGAAGAACGCACCGTGCATTGTCTTCATCGATGAAATCGATGCGGTGGGACGCCATCGCGGAGCAGGGCTCGGCGGCGGTCACGATGAGCGCGAACAGACGCTCAACCAACTCCTCGTGGAAATGGACGGATTCGAATCGAATGAGGGCGTCATCTTAGTGGCAGCCACCAACCGTCCCGACGTGCTCGATCCGGCGCTGCTACGCCCGGGCCGCTTCGATCGCCGCGTGGTGGTCGGACGTCCGGACGTGAAGGGTCGCGAACAGATCCTGAAGGTTCACACCAAGAAAACGCCGTTGGCCGACGACGTCGATCTCACACTGATCGCCCGCGGAACGCCGGGGTTTGCAGGAGCCGATCTCGCCAACCTGGTGAATGAAGCCGCGCTGGTGGCCGCTCGCCAAAATCGCAAAGTCATTACGCAGTTCGATTTCGAACTGGCCAAAGACAAAGTGATGATGGGCGTGGAACGCAAGAGCATGGTCATCACCGACGAAGAGAAGAAGAATACGGCGTTTCACGAAGCCGGCCACGCGCTGGTGGCCGCCGTCACTCCGGATGCCGACCCGCTGCATAAGGTCACGATCATCCCTCGCGGCATGGCGCTCGGTCTGACCATGCAACTGCCGCTCGACGACAAGCATTGCTATGACAAGGATTATCTCGAGGCGCAGTTGGCCATCCTGATGGGCGGCCGCATCGCGGAAGAGATGTTCATGCATCACATCACGACGGGCGCCGGCAACGACATCGAGCGGGCCACGGACATGGCGCGCAAGATGGTATGCGAGTGGGGCATGAGCGATCTCGGCCCGATGAGCTTCGGCAAGCGCGAAGAGCAGATCTTCTTGGGCCGCGAAATCGCGCAGCATCGCGACTACAGCGAAGCGACCGCGATCCGTATCGACGAGCAGGTCAAGAAGCTAGTGCAGCAAGGCTACGAACGCGCGCACAAGATCATTGAGGAGCGCGCCGAGGCCCTGGAACGGATCGCTTTGGCGCTGCTCGAACGCGAAGTCCTGGACGGCGCGGAAGTCCGGCAGTTGATCGCGGGTGAAACGCTCGCGGCCATGCCGACGCCTCCTCCGACGAAACCGGAAGGCGGCGAGACGCAGCAGGTGATCAAGCCTGCTCCGCCGACGCGAATGCCCGGGATGCTTGAAGGCGGCCCGCAGCCGGCGTAGCCGCTCCCAGTTCGCGATCCAGTATTTCCTAGAAGGGACAGAGCGATCTGTCCCTCTTTTATTGAGACCACCCTATGATTCCCGCGTTCCCGGTGTATCTGTTCGACGTCGACGGTACGCTGCTCGATTCCCAGCTCGATATTTGCGGCGCGATTCAGACAGTGCTCGCAGCGCGCGGACGCACCGAGTTTACGCACGAGAAGTTGCGAACGTACATCGGTCGACACCTGATCGACGAATTCCTGGATTTGGGCTTCACGCACGAAGATATCGAGCAAATGATCGTGGAGTATCGTGCGATTTATTCGGCACGTCTCCACGCGAGCACATTCGTTTACGAGGGCGTGCCGGAAGTTCTCGCGCGATTGGGCGGCCGCAAGTCCACGGCGACGACGAAGGGCACGCCGACGACGCGAACTGTCCTCGATCATTTCGGACTCCTCTCTCACTTCGATCATGTGCAAGGTACGGATGGATTTCCCGCGAAGCCCGAGCCGGACGTGCTGGTGAAGTCGCTGGACGTTCTAGGAGTTCGCGCGCGGGATTGTCTATTTATCGGCGATTGCCCGACGGATATCGAAGCGGGGCATCGCGCGGGCATGCCGACGTGCGCGGTGACGTGGGGTTATGGAGATCCCGAAGAGCTCGCGGAGGCGAAGCCGGACTTCTGGGCGAATGGTCCGCACGAGCTGCTGCCGGATTACTGACTCAAACCCGTCTTGCCCAATAAAATGGCCGCCGTTTGAAGTGCGCGATTGCGACGATTATGACATCGCTAGAATCACCGGCGTAAACAACCGCATTGGGGAATCGGTGTACGATTCGCCGTCGCAAGTTGCCGGCGATTACAGCAGCGGCTCGCGGATTGTCGCAGATCAAGGAAGCACACTTTTCAATTTCCTGGATCAACGACTGAGCCAATTCAAGATCGATCGCCGCGTAATGCGCTTCCCTTCATTCAGCTCTCGTTCGGGCGCTGCATGAAATCGGAGGCGCGCTTTCACCTGAGCCGTACTTTGATTCGGCGAAACACTTCCTCGGCGGGAATGGCCAATGAAGGATCGGATTTCAGTTCTGCCAGCCGTCGCTCCGCTTCGGCCCCCCACGCCTTACACCATTCCTCGTCGGTGATGGATTCATCTTGGTCGGAATCAAGACTGGAAATGAGGCTCGCAGCCAGCCGAGCCCGCTCTTCGCGGGCAAGCTTAAGAGCTTCCTGTTCCAACTGCGCGACATCCATGACGACTATCGTATAGCCTGCCCATCAATGCGAATAACTAAGCGGAGTAGCGCTGCAACCGCGCTAATTCCGCGAGATCGAGACGTCCCGTATAGATCGCCATCCCGAGCGCGGCGTGAACGTTCATTGCCGCGAGCTCCCGAACATCGTCGATCGTGGTGATGCCGCCGGCGGCGGTGATCTCATGCGTCGTCGCTGCGCGCAGGCGACGGAACCAGTCCAGATCGGTCCCTTGCAGCATGCCTTCTTTATCGACATAGGTGCACAGGAATCCACCGCAGAGCGGTTCCAATTGATGGATCACGTCTTCGGCCGTCAAGGTCGTGGCCTCCTGCCAACCCTTCACGACGATCTTCCCGTGCTTTGAGTCGAGCGCGATCAGAATCTTCTCGGGTCCAACGGCCGCGGCGATTTCCTGCATCACGGGAGTGAACGCGGCGGTTCCCACGATCACGCGATGAGCACCCTGTTCGATCAAGCGAAGGGCGCGTTCCGGAGTACGGACGCCACCACCGACGCGGCAACGCGCGCGGCTCGCGAGCATTTCGACCAATACCGCATTCTCGCCTTTGCCCATGGCCGCATCCAGATCGATCACCTGAATTTCGGGAAACGCCGCAAACTTGCGTAGCATCTCTAACGGCGCGTCGCCTTCGAGGGCTTTCTCGCGGCCCTGCACCAACTGCACGACCTTGCCGTCCATCAAATCGATGCAAGGGAAAATCATGGGCGCACCTGATCGCGCACCGGAACGCCGTGCGCACCGAGAAAGTGCTTGAGATCCGCGACAGTGTAAGTTCCGTAGTGGAAGATGGAGGCGGCCAAAGCGGCGTCCGCTCCCGCGCGTTCGAGGACTTCGACGAAATCCTCCGGCTTCCCTGCTCCGCCGGAAGCGATCACCGGAATCTGCGTGGCATCGTGCACAGCGCGGGTCAAAGCGCAATCGAAACCTGTCTGCACGCCGTCAGTATCCATCGACGTGAGCAGGATTTCGCCTGCGCCAAGCTGTTCGCCGCGAGCCGCCCACTCCACGGCGTCGATGCCTTCATCGTGACGGCCGCCCCTCGTGTATACGTTCCAGCCAGGGCCTTCTTCATCACTGGTGCGGCGACGACGCGCGTCGATGGCGAGCACGACGGCCTGCGCTCCGAACTCTTCGCTGAGTTCGGTGATGAGTTCGGGACGGCGCACCGCCGCGGTATTTACACTCACCTTATCCGCTCCCGCGTGCAGTATCCTGCGGGCGTCGGCGACCCAGCGAATGCCCCCACCGACAGTGAGCGGAATAAAAACTTCACGCGCGGTGCGGGCGACAACGTCGACCATGGTGTCGCGCTCGTCGCTCGAAGCGGTGATATCGAGAAAGACCAACTCGTCGGCGCCCTGCTCGTTATAGCGGGCGGCGAGTTCGACCGGATCCCCGGCATCGCGCAGGTTCACAAAATTGATGCCTTTGACGACGCGTCCGCCGGTGACATCGAGGCACGGAATAATTCTCTTGGCTAACATTTTTGAACCGTGCACATCGATGAGCCATTCACGTCAGGACAAAAGCAGATCCCTCGAGTTCGCTCGGGATGACAACGGGTGAATTTCGTCATAGTGGGAACGCTAGCTCTCTACAAAATTGCGGACTATCTTTAAGCCCAAGTCGCCCGACTTTTCGGGGTGGCACTGGACGCCATAGATGTTGTCGTGTTCCAGCACGGCCGTGTAGGGAACCGAATATTCGCAGATCGCGGCGGTTCCCGGAACGACCGGCGCGTAATAGCTGTGCGCGAAATACAGGAACGGCTTGTCGCCCGTGCCTTCCAGTAGCCGCGACGAGTGCAGCCGCTCCACTTGATTCCACCCCATGTGCGGAATCCTCATCGTGCCTTGAAAGCGGCGGACGCTCCCGGGAAAAATGCCGAGGCCTCGCTCCTCGGGAGCTTCCTCGCTCGACGTAAAAAGAGCCTGCAAACCAAGGCAGATGCCGAGAAACGGAACTCCTGCGCGTAATGTTTCAATCAACGCCGTGCGCACCTGCATGTCGTCAAGGGCGCGCATCATCTGGCCGAAATGGCCGACGCCGGGAAGAATCAGGCGAGTGGTGCGCCGCAAACCTTCGGCGTCGCGAATCAATTCATACTCCGCGCCGATCGCGCCCAGCGTATTTTCCACGGAGCGGAGATTTCCAGCGCCGTAATCGAAAATGGAAATCACAAGAGACCCTTTGTCGACGGCAACTGATCTTTCAGCCGCTCGTCCGTCGAGCACGCATAGCGCAGCGCCCGCGCGAAACACTTGAAGATCGCTTCAATTTTGTGATGATTCGAGCGTCCGTACAGTACTTTCACGTGCAGATTCGCGCCCGCGTGATTCACAAAGCCGCCGAAGAAATCCTCCACCAATTCGGTTTGCAAATCGCCCACCAGACGCACGCGCACCAGATCCTTATAAACGAGCGCGGGCCGACCACCGAGATCCAGCGCGACCACGGCGAGCGTTTCATCCATCGTCAGCACGAAATAGCCGGCGCGATTGATCCCTTTGCGATCTCCGAGCGCCTGCGAGAACAACTGACCGAGCGCAATGCCCACGTCTTCGACGGTGTGGTGCTGATCGACGTCGAGATCGCCTTTGGCCTCAAGGGTCAAATCGAAGCCCCCATGTTTGGCGAACAGCTCCAGCATGTGATCGAAAAAGCGGATGCCTGTAGAAATTTGATACGTGCCCTGGCCTTCGATCGCGAGGCTCGCGCGGATTTCCGTTTCCTTGGTGATGCGTTCGATGGAAGCGCGTCGCGAGCTTTTCGTGCGGCTCGCCGAACGCTTTACGGCCTTCTTTGCGGGACGCTTCGCTACGCGGTTTGCTGCTGATTTTGGCACAGCGCCTCCTCGATTTCGTTTACGTTTTCGACAACCGTGACGGCATTCTCTGCTCGAAACAAATCGACCAGCGCGTCGCGTTTGCTGTGCGATTGGGCGGCGACGCCGATGAACGGCACACCCGCGGCCCGCGCACAACGTGCATCGTCCACGGTATCGCCGACGTACCAGAGCCTGCGATCCGGCTTGCGGCGCTGGATTTCGATCAGGCCATCGGGCGCGGGCTTGCCCACGGTGATTTCGTCGGCACATAAGATCGGGTCGAACGTTACGCGCGGTGCGAATCGACGCAAGGTAATCGCCGCTTCATAGCGCACGCGGCCCGTGTAAATCGCGAGTTCGTGAAGTTTGCCAAGGCGCTCTAAGAAGCCGGATTTCGGAAACCAACCCTCGCGCTGAATCAATCCGTCGCCGTCGTTTTTCGGGCCGAGAAAGAAAACGTTGAACTGACCGACGACCGTGTCGTAATCAATTGGGAAACCCAGGTCCGCTGAGATCTTCTGCGAAAGCGCCCAGTCGTTATTCCAGCCGCCGCGATTCTTGTAATCCTGAATCATTTCGCGCTCAATGCGTTTGCCAGTGAAATACTCGACGGTTTGGACGATCCCTTCGCGATAGGACTCGGTCACTTCGGCGAGCACGCCGTCCATATCGAAAACGACTAGGCTTTCCACAACAGCTCCAATTCGGCGAGAAAACGCTCGATCTGCGCGCGAGTCCCGATGGTGACGCGCACACATCCGGCGATTTCATAACTGCGATCGCGAATCAGAACGCCCTTTTCGCGCAGTGCATCGCGAATGGGAATGGCTCGATCGCCCGCGTAAAACAAAACGAAATTAGCGCGGCTCGGGTAGAAGCGGATGCCGAGCCGCGTCAAACCGGCGCAAGCCAATTCACGCGCCGCGAGAATCTCCTTCACGTAATTCGCGACGTACTCGCCGTCACGAACTGCCGCGCGCGCGGCGAGCGCGGCGAGCATATTGACGCTGTACGGCGATTGCGCCTTATGCATCCAGCGCACGTTTTCGGCGCGCGAAAAAAGGCAGCCACAGCGCATCGCGGCCATCCCGTAGACTTTTGAAAACGTGCGGCTCACGAACAAATTCGGATATTCGCGAATCAGAGCGAGCGCTGTAATGCCGCAGAATTCAAAATACGCCTCGTCGATCAGGACCGCGGCGTGCGGCGCGGCTTCCACGATCTTTCGCACCGCATCCAAATCGATTCCAGTGCCCGTCGGATTGTTCGGATTCGCAATCAGGATCGCGCGCGTATCCGGGCGAATCGCCGCCAGCAGTTCTTCGAGCGGGAACGAAAGATCGTCGGGACGGTAATCCAGTTCACGAACGGTTGCGCCTGCCAGTTCGGAGTAAAAGCGATACATCGCGTACGAGGGACGCAGCAGCAGGACGTCGTCGCCATCGTCGACATAGGTGTTGATCATCACCTGAATCGCTTCATCGGTGCCGTTGGTCAGCAGCAATTCATCGGTCGCGACGCCGAAAAATGCCGAGAGCTCGTTCATCGCCTCAACGTATTCTGGATAAACGGGCAGCGCCTCCGCCGTGAGTCTCTCGCGCAGAAATTCGATGACGCGTGGCGAACAGCCGACGGTGTTTTCGTTGAAGTCGAGACGCAGCTTGCCGGCGCGGCCACCCGTGGGGGGCGAATACGGCGCCATCTTCCGCACGGCCGGCCGTGGACGAAGCGCGGCAGCGGCAACCGCGTCCTTTGCTTTATCGCGAGAACTAGTCATGGCGACGCACTTCCGCTGAACGCGCATGTGCTTCCAGGCCTTCGGCTCGCGCGAGCATGGTGATCGCGGGCGTCAGGCGTTGCAGTCCGGCGCGCGAAAGCTCCTGTACGGCGATGACCTTGACGAAATCAGCAGCGGAAAGCCCTCCGCGCTGGCGCGCCGCGCCCGACGTAGGCAGCACGTGATTCGGACCGGAGACATAATCGCCCGCAGCTTCGGGACTCGATGGACCGATGAAGACCGCGCCCGCGTGCTGGATTTTCGAAAGCAGACCGCCGTCGTGTAGCGCAAGATGTTCGGGCGCGAACGCGTTGGAGATTTCAATTGCTTCGTCGATCGAATCCGTCACGACGATCGCGCCGTTGGCCTCAATCGAAGGACGTGCGACGTGCGCCGTGGGCAGCGTCGCCAGTTGCTCCTCCACTTCGTTGGCGACGGCTGTGGCTAGACCACGTGAAGTGGTCAGTAGAATCGCCGACGCGTCGACATCGTGCTCGGCTTGCGCGAGAAGGTCCGCCGCGATCCAGCGCGGATTGCCTTCGGCTGCGATCACCACAATCTCGGTGGGGCCCGCGACGAAATCGATGGCCACTTCACCCGCGAGCAATTTCTTTGCTGCAGCGACATAAATATTTCCGGGTCCGACGATGCGATCGACCTTCGGCACGGTTTCCGTACCGAACGCCATCGCCGCGATGGCCTGCGCGCCGCCCATGCGGAACATGTGCTTCACGCCAAGAAGATGCGCGATGCCGAGAATCTCCACGCTAGGATTCGGACAAGCGACGCAGATCGTGGAAACGCCGGCCACCTGCGCGGGGATCACCGTCATCAGCACCGTGGATGGCAGCGGATAACGGCCGGCGGGAACATACGCTCCCATGGCATCCAGCGGACGCACGATCTGCCCCAGGCGGCGGCCATCCGCGTAGTCTACGAACCACTCCTTCGGCAACTGCGCTTGCGCGTATTCGCGAATGTTGTCGGCGGCAACTTCCACGGCTCGCTGAAACTCTGGTTCGAGAGAACCGACGACATGGACGCGAACGCTTTCGCCATCGAAGCGATCGAACTTGCGCGCGTAATCGAGCAGCGCGGCGTCGCCGCGTTCGCGCACATCGGTGAGGATGGGCATGACCGCGAGCTCGGCTTGCTCCAGTCGTATCGTCTTCCGCTGGATGAGCGAATAGGCTTCCCGTGTGTTCAAAATCCTAATCATGGTTTGATGAACCCGCTACATGATGATCTTATTCAACGGATATTCGACGATGCCCTGCGCTCCGGCTTCCTTGAGACGCGGGATGATGGTGCGCACCGTGGATTCGTCGAGGATCGTATTCACCGCGAGCCAGCCGTCTTCGCTGAGCGTCGAAATCGTGGGACGCTTCAGCGCAGGCAGCACGCCGAGCACTTGCGGAAGATTGGCCTTCTCCACATTTAGCATCAGACCGACCTTACCGAGCGCGTTGATCGCGCCCTGGAGCAGCATCTTCATGTCTTCCAGCTTCTTGCGCTTCGCCGGATCCTGCCACGCGTTCACGTTCGCGATCAACTGCGTGTTTGATTCCATCAGCGTTTCGACGATGCGAAGCTTGTTCGCGCGCAGCGATGAACCGGTCTCGGTGACTTCCACGATCGCGTCGGCCAGTTGCGGCGGCTTCACTTCCGTGGCTCCCCAACTGAACTCCACCTTCGCGGTGACGCCATGCTTGGCGAGGTAGCGCCTGGTCGCGCCGACCAGTTCCGTGGCAACGACCTTGCCTTCGAGATCCTTCACGGAATGGATGGACGAAGACTCCGGCACGGCGAGAACCCAGCGCACTTTGCCGAAGCTCACTTTGGAGTAAATTAAATCCGCGACGGTTTCGACCTTCGAATCATTTTCCTCCACCCAGTCGCGGCCGGTGAGGCCGGCGTCGAGAATGCCGTCTTCCACGTAGCGAGCCATTTCCTGAGCGCGAATCAGCATGCATTCGATCTCGGGGTCGTCGATCGCGGGGAAATAGGAACGGCTGCTGACGGTGATCTGGTATCCGGCACGACGGAACAGATCGACGGTCGCGTTCTCGAGACTGCCTTTGGGAATCCCTAGTTTGAGTTTCATCCTGTCCTAATTTCCGTAGACCGCTTTCGGATCGTATGTCTGCGACTCGCCGACCTTCCATTCGCCGTTTTCGAGTTGGCGATAGAAGCAGCTCTGGTAGCCTTCGTGGCACACGCCCGGCCCTTGCGCTTCCACTTTGACGAGCACAGTATCCAGGTCGCAATCGGTAGAGATTTCTTTCACGACGAGCCGGTGACCGGAGCTTTCGCCCTTCAGCCACAGCTTATTGCGGGAGCGGCTATAAAAGGTGGCGAAGCCGGTTTCGACGGTCTTCTGAAAAGCCACGTCATTCATGAAGCCGACCATCAGCACGCGGCCGGTCTGGTGATCCTGAATCACCGCGGGAATCAGTCCATCCAGTTTCTTGAAGTCCAGTTGCATAGTTGGGGCACCAATAAGAAAGCCCGCTCGGGGTTAACCGGCGGGCTCTCGAAAATCTTTCTACTTTCTTTCGGGATTAATCGTGAGTCCGCTGCGACAGGGGATGTCCATGGTGATGATGGCGTCCGTGATGGAGAGCGGCGAACATGAATCTTCACTATAGCAGACTTCCGATCGTCTGCCTTAGCATTTTTCTGGAGAAATCACCCACTACGCTCGGAGTGCGTTTTCTAAGTCAGCGACGATATCGTCGAAGGCCTCGATCCCGACCGAGATGCGGACCAAGTTCTCACCAATGCCGAGGCGTTCGCGATGTTTCGGCGAAAGATCGCGATGCGACGCCATGGCGGGATAAAGCACCATGGTGTGCACGTCGCCGAGCGAAGTCGCACGGACGATCATTTTCAGATTCTCCATGAAAGTGAAGACTTCGTTCTTCCCAGCATCCTTCAATTCGATTGCAATCATCGCGCCCGCCATACTTTTCGGCAGCAGACGCTCGATCGTCGCTGCATCGGGATGCGCAGGGTCGCCGGGAAAATGCACGCGCGCGATTCTCGGATGCGATTTCAACCAAGCCGCAACTTTGCAGGCGTTCTGGCATTGACGCTCCATGCGCAGCGCGAGCGTCTTGATCCCGCGCATTGTTAAATAGGCTTCGAATGGTCCTAGATTCGGCCCCATCGTCCGCGTCAGACTCTTCAGCGTTTCGAAATGCGACTGCTCGCACACGACGATTCCGCCGAGAGCGTCGCCGTGGCCGGCGAGATATTTCGTCGCGCTGTGAATGACGATGCTCGCGCCGAGTTCGAGAGGGCGTATCAGCATCGGAGTCGCGAACGTATTGTCGACGATGACTGGAACATCCGCCTTGCGGGCGATCTCCGCGATCTTGTCCATTTGCGGAACACGCAGCAGCGGATTCGTGATCGTTTCAAGCACCAGCGCGCCGGTTTTCGCAGACGTAAGCGCATGCTCCACGGCCGCGAGATCGCACATATCCACGAATTCCGTTTCGATGCCGAGCGCGCCGAAAATCGTCAACAGCATGTGTGTGGTCGCGCCGTAGAGAACGCTGCCCGCCACGACGCGCTTCGGACGGTCGATCAGCGCGGCGAGCAAAGCGAGGTGAATCGCCATCATGCCGGAGGAGCACGCGAAGGCAGCGTGTCCGCCTTCGAGTTCATTCACCAGCGTTTCGAGCGCGGTCGTCGTGGGATTGTCGTAGCGCGCGTAGGACGGACCTTCTTCCTCGCGCCCGAAGACGCGGTCGAGCTGGTGCATCGAATCGTAGAAGTAGCTCGATGCCGTATAGATCGGCGTGGTGACGGGAATGTAATCGCCGGCTTTGCGCCGGTCGCCCGCGTGAACAGTCTTACTTTCGAATTTCATGACGCTTATGAGTCGGGGTTACTGCCGCTTCCAGCGAACCCCATCCTTTGTATCTTCCAGGATCACACCTTGTGACGCCAAATCCTTGCGGATTTGATCGGCGCGGGCAAAATCGCGAGCCTTTTTTGCGGCCGTGCGCTCTGCAACCAGACTGTCGATTTCGGGGTCGGATAAACCACCCTTTTGTTCGGTCGGCCGCAAGACATCAAACACGGAATCGAAATGCTGCAGAAACGCGAACGCTCCGGCAGCGTTTCCGGCTTTGAATTCGCCGTTGTCGATCGCGGTGTTGGTGTCGCGGATAAATTCGAACGCGGCCGCGAGCGCCTCCGCTGTGTTCAAGTCGTCGTCCAGCGATTCGTCGAACGCTTTCGTCGCGGCATTGGCTCGTTCGACCAAAGCTGTATTCAATCCTTCGGGGAACGTCGCGGTTTTCAGACGAAGCTGATAATTTCGCAGGCGCTCGATGGAAGTCGCCGCAGCCTTTAATCCTTCAAAAGTGAAGTTCAATTTCTTGCGATAAGGCACAGACGCGAGCAGGTAGCGAATGGTTTCAGGAGCATAACCTTCGCCGAGCAGGTCGCGCAAAGTGTAGAAATTGCCCAGCGATTTCGACATCTTCTGGGCGTCGATGCTTAAGTGCTCGGCGTGCAGCCAGAAGCGCGAGAAGGGCTTGCCGGTGAGAGCTTCGGATTGCGCGATTTCATTCTCATGATGCGGAAACGCGAGATCCACGCCGCCGGTGTGAATATCGAGCGTCTCGCCGAGGTACTTCATCGCCATCACGGAACATTCGATGTGCCAGCCGGGGCGGCCGTTGCCGACGGGCGTGTCCCAGGAAGGTTCGTTGTCCTTCTTGGCTTTCCATAGAACGAAATCGCGGGCGTCTGCTTTGTCATATTCGTCGACGTCCACGCGCGCGCCGGCGAGGCTCCCGCTGAAATCGTGATGCGAAAGCTTGCCGTATTCCGGAAACTTCGAGATGCGGTAGTAAACGGAACCGTCGCTCGTATAGGTGTAGCCGTTTTCTTCCAGTTTCTCGAACGGCGGCGGCCATGTCGTCGATGCAGTCGGTGGCCTTGACCAGGCGCTCGGGCCGCTGCAAGCGCAGCGTGTCGATGTCTTCGAGAAACGCGTCGGTGTATTTCTGCGTGTACTCGTAAATGGTCTGATGAGCGGCCGCCGCGTGGCGGATGATTTTATCCTCGATATCCGTGATATTCATCACGTGGTCGAGCTTGTAGCCGCGCGCCTGCAGCCAGCGGCGCAGGATGTCCTGAAACGTAAACGTCCGCAGATTGCCGATGTGGACGTAGTTATAAACGGTCGGCCCACACGTATACATCTTCACGATGTTGTCGTGCAGAGGAGCAAAGGGCTCCACCTGTTGCGTCAGAGTGTTGTAGAAACGAAGGGCCATAGCGAGGGTGTCTATCTATCGTAACTGACGGACTTCGACGGCGCACCGCGCGGCGTTAAAATAAGATCGTGACGGTCAAGCAGGAGCTTCATCGCCTGGTAGATGATCTTTCGGAAGATCATGCCGCGTTCGTGCTCGAAGAATCCATACGCAAATCTTCTACGAGTACTCGGGGAGCGTGGGACGGTCTTCGGCGTTTTTCGTGGAGCTCGAGATTCGCGGACTTGGCGCGAGCGCTTGCCGGGAACGGAATTCTAAGCAAGCGACTTAACAGCAGCCCCTACAATAAAATCTGTGTCCCGATTCGAGCTTCATGCTACTTGTCCCGTCACCGGTGCGCGCGCCGGGATTCTGCACACCGCGCATGGCGATATTGAAACTCCTGTATTCATGCCGGTGGGAACGCAGGCGACGGTTAAGTCTCTGCTGCCGCGCGATCTGCTCAACGATTTGAACGCGAAGATCATCCTGAGCAACACCTATCATTTATATCTGCGTCCGGGTCATGAGACGATTCGCAAGCTCGGCGGCCTGCATAAATTCATGCAGTGGCCGCGAGCGGTTCTCACCGATTCGGGTGGTTTCCAGGTCTTCAGCCTGAGCGAGCTGCGCAAAGTGACCGAAGAGGGCGTGCTATTCCAATCGCACCTCGATGGCAGCAAGCATATGTTTACGCCCGAATCGACCATCGACGTTCAAGTCGCGCTCGGCAGCGACATCATGATGGTGCTCGACGAGTGCCTGGAGTATCCGGCCAGCCACGAAGCGGCACGAGCGTCCATGGAGCGCACGGTTCGCTGGGCAAGATCGGCCTACGCGCACTATCGCGCGCACTCCGATGACGGGCTGCGCGCGTGTTTTCCGATCGTGCAAGGCTCGATGTTTCCCGATCTGCGCCAAACCTGTGCGGAAAAGCTTCTGGAGCTGAATGCCGACGGCTATGCGATCGGAGGGCTTTCCGTGGGCGAACCGCGCGCGCTCAGCCTCGAAATGGTCGAGCTCACCGCGCCTCTGCTGCCCATCGAAAAACCACGCTATGTGATGGGCGTCGGGATGCCGGAAGAGCTTCCTGAATATGTGGCGCGCGGCGTCGACATGATGGATTGCGTCCTGCCTTCGCGCAATGCGCGCAACGGCTCTATCTTCACTTCCGAGGGTCGCGTGCAGATCAAACAGGCGCGATATAAGGAAGACCCCAGACCGCTCGATCCAGCCTGTTCGTGCTATACCTGCCAGAACTTTTCGCGCGCGTACCTCCGGCATCTTTATTTCGCGGGCGAAATCTCGTTCGCGACCCTCGCAACCCTGCATAATTTGCAGCGTTATCTTGACATCATGCGCGAGATCAGGCAGTGTATACTACTTGGGAAGTTCCCGGAGCTTCTTAACCGCGTGCGCACCGGCGGAATCCGAGCGCCTGAATAGAAGTCACCTCTCATGTCCCCTCTCGGATTGATTCTGCTGCAAACGGCGCCGGCGTCCAACCCGGTCCTGAGCTTTCTCCCGCTCATTTTCATCGTGGCGATCTTCTATTTTCTGGTGTTCATGCCCATGCAGCGCCAGAAGAAGACGCAGGCGCAGATGCTTTCGAATCTGGAGGCGGGCAAGGAAGTTCTCACCACGGGCGGAATCGTGGGCACCATCGTCAGTATTTCTGGAGATATGCTGGTATTGCGCGTGAAGCCTGACAACGTGAAGTTGCAGGTCACCCGCGGCTCGGTCGCGAGCGTCGTCACTCAAGACGTCAAAAGCGAAGAAAAGAAGTAAAGCGAGTACTCCTTATCATGGCCAATAACGTGAAATTTAAGGTTGCGGCGATTATCGCCGTCATTCTGGTGTGCGTCTACGGGATCGTGGGCCTGCCTAAGTCGACCGCGGAGCTGGTGGAGAACTGGAAGCACAATATCCATCTCGGTCTGGACTTAAAGGGCGGCAGCCAGCTCGTGCTACAGGTGCAGATCCAGGACGCCTTCAAGGCCGAAGCGGATTCCGTGATCCAGCGCATGAAGGATCAGATGACCAAGGCGGGCGTCGGTTATGGCGAGATGACACGCAACGAACCGGCGACCATTCAGGCGGCCGATACGATCGAGATCGATGTGAAGGGCGTGCCCGCCACACAGGCGGGCGACTTCCGGCAATGGTCAACGATACTTATGGCGGCGTGTGGAATCCGTCCAGTCAATTCGACGGATTATAGGCTGACGATGAAAACCAGCGAAGCGTTGAAGCTGCGCCAGGACACGCTGACGCAGAGCATGCACACGATCGAGAAGAAGATCAATGCTCTGGGCCTCGCCGAGTCGAGCGTGCAACAGCGCGGACGCAGCGACGCGGAAGCCGAATTGTTAGTGCAGCTTCCCGGGCGTCGACGATCCGGCGCGCGTGAAGCAGATCCTGAAAACAGCGGCCATGTTGGAGCTCTACCAGGTGGTCGGCGGGCCTTACGCGTCGCGCGACGAAGCGCTCTCGAGCAAGGGCGGCGTGCTGCCGTTGAATAGCCAGTTGCTTTCGACGCAACAGCATGCGGAGACGCCCGGCGAAACTTACCTGCTTTCGCGCACGCCGGTGGTCACGGGCCGCGATCTGCGGGATGCGAGTCCCGCGCAGGGCGACGGCGGACGTTGGGAAACGAATTTCGTCCTGGCGCAGGACGCTGCCAAGCGTTTTGAGAACTTCACCGGCGCGAACATCGGGTAATCGACTGGCGATCGTGCTAGATAAAGTAGTTCTCAGCGCCCCGACGATTCAATCGAAGATCAGCGATACGGGCCGCGATCACCGGCGCGGCGAGCCACGATGAAGCCGCCGATCTCGCGTTGAATTTGCGCGCGGGCTCGTTGCCGGCGGGTGTGGAATATTTGGAAGAGCGGACGGTCGGACCGTCGCTCGGCTCCGATTCGATCCGCTCCGGAATCGCGGCGGGCATCGCCGGCGTGATCGCCGTGATCGCCGTCATGCTGTTCTATTACCGAAAGAGCGGCATCAATGCGACGCTGGCGCTGATTCTGAACGCGTGATTCTGATCGCGGCGCTCAGCTATTTCGACGCGGCTCTGACGCTGCCCGGAATCGCCGGGGTGATTCTGACCATTGGTATGGCGGTCGACTCCAACGTGCTGATTTTCGAGCGGATCCGCGAAGAATTGCGCGCCGGGAAGGCCGTG
>CAVXVL010000033.1:0-15520 GCA_963765085.1 Terriglobia bacterium
GCGACAGCGACGCCGCCGCCGCTGCCGCCCTGCGCGAGCGCCGCCGCCGACGCGAGCCTGAGCGCCGTACCCGCGCCGCCGCCGCCGCCGCCGCGCGCCGCCGAGCGCCGCATAATTTAGATTTATCATTACTTAATTTAACTTTACATCCAATAGGCATATTTTTTTTTAATTTAAAAGTCGCTATAGAAAGTTTTGCATAAGTAACAACAGGTTTTTGGCCTGTAATTAATTCTAAACATAATAATACTGGAACTAAATTTTTTTATTTATTATCGCATTCTTTAATCCTACATTAATATAAATATTATTAATTTTTGGAATATTAATACCTTCTGTAATATTAAATTTTTCTATTAAATCTTTTTTACTCTATTATTATAATAATTATCAAATAAATTTATACCGCTCATATTATAAAACTTTTTTAGCCAAAGAAATTATTTTCATGACCATCTCGGGGAGCAACCTAACCTTTTTGTCGACAGACGGCAGCACGGCGATCGCTGCGACGTTCTCCACCAGTTCGACGGTGGAAAGTTGCTCGGGCGGCGGCAAGGGCGGCCACGTAACGTGCAGTTGGACTTTCACTGGAACGTTCAGCGGAACGCTGAGCGTTTACGGGGCACCACAGGCGATCAACGGCACCACGTATCAGGTTTACGGAAGCAACGGCGTGCCCAGTGGAAATACGGGCTACAACTCAGCGTACACGCCGATTTATTTCACGGACGGCAACGCCCGGATTCTGCGTACGGACGATCTGAGCGGCACGAACGCGATCGCCTACGGAACCCAGGGCTCGGGTGTTGGCCAATTTACGGGCCGCAGGGGATTGCGCTCGATTCGGCCGGCCGGATCTACATTGCGGACATCTAAACAACCGGATCGTCAGGATCGACGACATGAACGGGACGAATTGGACGAGTCTCGGTTCTTACGGCACCGGCGTCGGGCAGTTCCTCAGTCCGCAGAGCATCAGCATTGACCCGACGGGGCACATCTGGGTTCTGGACGGCGGACAAGGCCTGATCCGCATGGACGACATGACCGGAACCAACTGGACGCTGGTGGGCAGCGCGGGCTCCGGCGTGGGACAGTTCTCGGCGGTGTCCTCGGCCCCCGGGTTTGACACGCTCGGCCGGATTTACGTCGCGGACGCCGGCAACCGCTGGATTGTCCGCTTCGACGATCTGAACTTCACCAACTGGACCACCTTGAGCCAGTCGCAGCCCGTCGGCCCTTATATCTTTTCCTTTGGTTCGTTGTACGGCGTGGCAGTCGATCCCGCCGGCAAGATCTACGCAGCCAGCGACAAAAACGTCATTCGTGTCGACGATATGACCGGCGCCAACTGGACCTCGATCAGCGTGGGCACGTTCCCGGCGCACACCATCGCCGTCGATGCGAGCGGGATGGTTGTGTTGGGCAACGGATACAATGCACAGATCGTCGACAGCGAGGCCACGGTGGAGACATCCAATATCAATGGCTTGGTGCAAGGCGTGTATGTGAGCGTGTACGGCGCCGCGCCGCTCTCGTTGCCGAGCCCGCGTCCTTCGGCTATCAGCTTCAATCCTCCTACGCTGACGTTTTCGCAGAATGCCGGTTCGGCGAGCGCCCCGCAGAATATCACCGTGACCAACTTCGGTGGCAGCAACATCAACACGCTGACACTTTCCGCAACGGGGCCGTTCTCGGAAACGAACAATTGCCCGGCAGTGCTGGCCCCGGCCGCGAGTTGTACGGTATCGGTGATGTTTACACCTGTTGCGCCGGGCGCGGCCTCCGGCACGATCAACGTGAGCGACGATTCCTATAACATGGGCCCCTCGCAGACGCTCGCGCTGGCCGGCACGGGCACGGCGCCGGCGGCGAGCATCACGCCGGCTTCGCTCTCCTTCTCTTCTCAGGTCCTCGGAACTACCAGCAATGCGAAGACTGTGACGGTCCAAAATACCGGCACGGGCCCCTTGCAGGTTTCGAGCGTGGTCGCGTCGGGGCCCTTTGCGCAGACGAACACGTGCACGGGAGCCGTCGCGCCGGGATCGTCCTGCACCATCTCTGTGACGTTCTCTCCCACGGCCGTCGGATCGGCGTCTGGAACTCTGACCATCTCCGATAATGCAGGAACGCAATCGGCGGGACTCAGTGGGAGCGGGAGTGCGCCGGTTTCTCTGTCCTCCACCAGCTTGAGTTTCGGAACGCTCGCCGTCGGCAACACAAGCGCCGCGAAAACGGTCACCGTGACGAATCGCCTGAATACCTCCCTTACCTTCGCGAGCATCGTAGCGAGCGGCAGCTTCGCGATATCGAGCAACACTTGTGGCGCGAGCATCGCCGCCGGAGCGAATTGCATCGTCGGACTGACGTTTACTCCGACGGCAATCGGCGCGGCGACGGGAAGCGTCTGACCTTCACCGATTCCGCTCTGAACAGCCCACAGACCGTGAGCCTGAGCGGGACCGGCAGCGCTTCAGTCACGCTCTCCGCGACTGCATTGAGCTTCAGTACGGTGGTGGAAGGGAACACGAGTTCCGCTAAGACCGTTACGTTGACCAATCACGAAAACGTTGCGCTGAGCTTTTCGTCGATCGCAACCACCGCGAGCTTCGCGGTCGCAAGCAACACCTGTGGAACAAGCGTCGCCGCGGGAGGAACTTGTACCGTCGGAGTAACCTTCTCTCCCACCGTAATCGGCGCCGTTACGGGGACACTCAGCTTTACCGACGCCGCTGGAAATAGTCCCCAAACCGTGAGTCTGACGGGGACGGGCAGCGCCGCGGTCACGCTATCCGCCAGCAGTTTGAGTTTCGGCACCGTGACGGTCGGCGGCACCAGTTCGGTCAAGACCGTAACCGTAACCAATCACCAAAGCACGGCGCTCAGCTTTTCGAGCATTGCCGCCAGCGCGGGCTTCGCGATCGGCACCAATACCTGCGGATCGAGCATCGCCGCCGGAGCCAACTGTTCGGTCGGCGTGACGTTCAAGCCCACCGCGACCGGCGCGGCTTCGGGAACGTTGACGTTCACCGACAGTGCGCTGAACAGCCCACAGAGCGTGAGCTTGACGGGAACCGGAAGGTAACTCCGCTCGCGCTCTTCCCCGCGCTCGGTAATTCGACCGTGCGCGTTTCGCAAAGCACATCGGTCCCTCAAGCCGCCGTCGCCGCCTTACGCGAGTACATGGATTCCTCCACGGGAGGTGTGGCAATCGTGTGCCCACCAGGGAGGCTTTGCGAAGACGCAACTACGATGATTGAGCTTGCACGGCTAACGCGATACGAGCATGCTGCGGCGTTTGACTCAGGCGATGCGCAAAGATGCTCTAAATCACGCGGGCGAAGCGAATCACTTCGAGTTCCGAGGACGTATTCACACCGGCAAGCACTTGCTCCACCCGGCGCATCGTGGAGTCCTCTAATTCCGCTTCTCCGCACTGCCGGCACTAGCAACAATCGCCCCGATCTGCAGTCGTTTATGACCCCTGGTCGATTTCAGTTGCTAATGAACGCCGTGACGGAGACTACACTGGGAATGAGCGGTGCCGAGGCTTCCGGTGCGCAGACCACGTTGCTGAAATCTGAGGAAGGGACCCAATACAGGATGGCCCTGTACGATGGGGTCAATGCCTACAAGCAGTCGCTGTGAGTCACGCGCGAAAGGCGCGCCTATGGCGCGGAATTGCTCGGGCGAACGCAACCCATTTCTTCGTTCCGCCTGGCCTACCCCAAAACGTCGGCTAGACGACGTCGACGCCCATCGAGCGCGCGGTGCCCTTCATCGGGCGCGCCTATCGTTCGACCGCTTTCCTCGGCCTGCCGCCGAGTTTTCCATTCGCTCTGGACGCAGCGCTCTTTCCCACACTCCGCGATCGGCCGCCCGCTTGCCCCAGCCTAGAAGCCATCCATTTTTGGGAGCCCAGAAAGCCTTCCAGGAGAGCAGGCACGTAAAGATCCGCATCCACAGCCGGGAAGTGGATGCCGAAACCAGACGGACTGATCTCGATCTCTTTGAGCTGCGAAGGCTGCGCGTCCTCCAACCCCTGCGCATCGGAGGGCGAAAAACTCACGATTAACTTTGAACTGAGATGAAGTACGATTCGTCCGATCTTGCGATCGTAATGCGCGGAGGTGACTCGGGGAATCCGCGCCTCCAGATCCTCTGCACGCTGGCTCGCCAGTTTTAAGTTGTCACGCGATGCCATGAATATGCTCCCATGCGCGGCACAGATCTTGCAGGTTCGCCATCAGGACGTGCAGCAGATGATTCATCTCCCGGCCCGGAAATCCGTAGTTTCCCCTGAGCTCCACGGGCCCGGAAGGACAATTCAAATTGAATACCGCCTCGCAACCGCGTCCGATCACATGGACATGTGCCGGCCGATGGTCGTTGGGATACGCTACAACTCGCAGTCCGTTTAACCGCAGTACCGTCGGCACATTTGATTATACCGATAATCCCAAACGCTTGGGTTTATCGCGCGAGAACAAGCACGCAGAACGTGAGGCCGGACGGTTGCGCTACGTGGCCACGGCGGGAAATGAGAGGAACGAAAGAATGTCGTCTAGACGACGTCGACGCCCATCCAGCGCGCCGTGCCCTTCACCGAGTTCATGGCGGCTTCCACCGTGAAACAGTTCAGATCGGGCATCTTGATCTTGGCGATCTCTTCGACCTGCGCGTCGGTGATCTTGCCGACCTTGGTCTTGTTGCGGCTCGGCCGACCCTTGGCCAGGTTCACCGCGCGCTTGATCAGCACCGGCACCGGCGGCGTCTTGGTGATGAAGGTGAACGAGCGGTCCGAGAAGATCGTGATCACCACCGGGATGATCAGGCCTTCCTGGTCCTTGCCCGACGTCTTGGCGTTGAACGCCTTGCAGAAATCCATGATGTTGACGCCCTGCGGGCCGAGCGCGGTGCCCACCGGGGGCGCCGGCGTGGCCTTGCCGGCCGGAATCTGCAACTTACCTGGCCGTAACTTTCTTTGCCATGCTAATTCCTATCTGATTCCGCCATACGGTACTAAACCTTTTCGACCTGCAAGAAATCCAGTTCCACCGGCGTGGCGCGGCCGAAAATGGTGACCATCACGCGCAGCGTGCTGCGCTCCGGGTTGACCTCGTCCACCTTGCCCGAAAAATTGGCGAACGGTCCGTCGACGATGCGCACCGAATCGTTCTTTTCGAACGTCATCTTGGGGCGCGGCCGCTCGCCGGAAGCCGCCTGGCGGTACAGAATCGAGTTCACTTCGTCGGCGCTCAGCGGCACCGGCGATTGCCGCCGCCGACGAATCCGGTGACGCGCGGCGTGGCTTTTCACCGCGTGCCACAGCTCGTCGTTCATTTCCATTTCCACCAGCACGTAGCCCGGATAAACCAGGCGCTTGCTGGTGACCTTCTTGCCGTTGCGCAGCTCCACCACTTCTTCGGTCGGAATCAGAATCTGGCCGATCTTGTCGGCGAAACCGAAAGCTTCCGAGCGCGTCCGCAACGATTCCGCGACTTTATTCTCGAATCCCGAGTAAGTGTGGATGATGAACCAGTTCTTGGGAGCCGCCTCTTCGGCGGGCTCGGCATGCGGCTCCGCGGTGTCCACGGCCGCGTGCGTCTCCGGCTCGGCTTTCGCCGCCGTCAAGTTCGTTAGGGTCTAATTCTTCTGGCATGGCCGTCACTTGGTCGTCGGCTTACCTGGTGTCGTCTACTTGGTGTCCTTTTACTTCGTAAAGATATCGAACAGCTTCTGAATTCCGCGTCCCACGAGCGTATCCACCACCGCGAAATACGCGGCGAAAGCAAACACCGCGAAGATCACGACGCCGGTGGTGGCGCGCACTTGCGTCCAACTCGGCCACGTGACGCGTTTCATTTCGAGCTGCAACTCCTCGAAATAATCTTTCACCCGCGTCGGCCAAGCGGCCGCACTTTTCATTACGCTTCCGTCGTTACTCATAGGAACTGCCATAAAACCCTTGTTTCCCTTTACCGCTCGCCATCGACATGATCCATCACCGCGCGGCCAGCCGCAAGGAGGATGGCAGGGGCAGAGGGATTCGAACCCCCAATGGCGGTTTTGGAGACCGCTGGTTTACCGTTAAACCTATGCCCCTAATTGAGCGGCCAGCGGCTCGGGGCCAGTAGCCAGCCCATCCAGTGTAACTGAAACCGGCTGGACTCAGTGGGCTGGACCGAACTCCCGGCGACTGATCCTACTTAATCTCTTTGTGCGGATGATGCTTGCGGCAGAACGGACAGAACTTCTTCAGCTCCATCCGCTCCGTCGTGGTCTTCTTATTCTTCGTGCTGGTATAGTTCTTGCGCTTGCATTCGGTGCACTGAAACGTAATGTTTTCCCGTGGCATACTATTTCCTAACTGGCTCCTGGCCTCTGGCCCCTGTCCTCTTACGTGATGATTTCCGAAACGGTTCCGGCGCCGACGGTGCGTCCGCCTTCGCGAATCGCGAACCGCAAGCCCTTATCCATGGCGATCGGCGTAATCAGCTCCACTGTCGAGCTGCACGTTATCGCCCGGCATCACCATCTCCATGCCCTCCGGCAACTTCGCGACTCCGGTCACGTCCGTGGTGCGGAAGTAGAACTGCGGACGATAGCCCTTGAAGAACGGCGTGTGACGTCCGCCTTCTTCCTTGCTGAGCACGTAAACTTCGCCCTTGAAACTTCTTGTGCGGCTTGATCGAACCCGGCTTCGCGATCACCTGCCCGCGCTCGACGTCGTTCTTTTCAATTCCGCGCAGCAGCAGTCCAACGTTGTCGCCGGCCTCGCCCGTCGTCCAAAAGCTTCTTGAACATCTCGACGCCAGTGACGACAGTCTTGCGGGTGTCGCGGAAACCGACGATTTCCATTTCCTCGCCGACCTTGCAGATACCCTGCTCGATACGGCCCGTGACCACCGTGCCGCGGCCCTGAATCGAGAAGATGTCTTCGATCGGCATCAGGAACGGTTTATCTTTCTCGCGCTTCGGCATGCGGGATGTACGTGTCCACCGCCGTCCATCAGCTCTTCCACCGTCTTTTCCCACTTCTCTTCGCCGTTCAGCGCGCCCAGGGCGCTGAACCTTCATCACCGGAAGATCGTTGCCCGGGAACCCGTAGCTGCGTCAGCAGTTCGCGTACTTCGAGCTCGACGAGTTCGAGCAGTTCCGGATCGTCCACCATGTCGACCTTATTCAGAGCGACCACAATGTAGGGCACGCCCACCTGGCGAGCCAGCAGAATATGTTCGCGCGTTTGCGGCATCGGACCGTCCGTGGCCGCCACAACCAAAATGGCTCCGTCCATCTGCGCCGCGCCCGTGATCATGTTCTTGATGTAATCCGCGTGACCCGGGCAATCCACGTGCGCGTAGTGCCGGTTCTCGGTCTCGTATTCCACGTGCGCGGCCGCGATCGTGATTCCGCGGGCCTTTTCTTCCGGCGCGTTATCGATCGAATCGAAGCTCCGGAACTTGTTCTTCGGATTGTGCTTCGCCAGCGTCTTGGTGATCGCCGCCGTCAACGTCGTCTTGCCGTGATCGATGTGTCCGATCGTCCCTACGTTCACGTGCGGCTTACTCGATCAAATTTTTCCTTCGCCAGTACAATTCCTTCTCCGAAGTCTGCCCATTCCGGCTTTGCTCTTCAAAAATCGCTCTCGCCGTGCAGCGGAAGATCGATCCGGATATTCTTCTGTCGTGATCAGCTCCCACGGCTTGAAGGAACTCGTCCACCGTCCATTCCTGGTATTGTGCTCCCCCAGACGCTTCGCAACGTCCTACCGTTATTCCGATGTAATGCTCACCAGTCGGAACACTTCGAAGCACGTACAGAAAGTACTTCAAAACTCTGGAGCCGATGACCGGAATTGAACCGGTGACCCCGTCCTTACCAAGGACGCGCTCTACCAACTGAGCTACAACGGCAAACTTTAATACCGCACGGTGACCTTCCGATCACGGACGCTCTACCAACTGAGCTACAACGGCGAAAACCCATGCTGCCTCGCTCGCCAGGAGCTGAACGGTCACCTTCCGATCACGGACGCTCTACCAACGGCCCAAACATCGTCTACAAACTCTGGTGGACGGGGGAGGATTCGAACCTCCGTAGCTCGCAAGGAGCGACAGATTTACAGTCTGTTGCCATTAGCCACTCGGCCACCTGTCCGCGTCGCCACAAAATCCCGTTCACAAGCAGCAAACCACACACAAAAGCAACCAGGAAAGGATAAGTCCACGGCTGCCCGTACTCACGCCGGGACCAAGGCGTAAGCGACAGTATAACATGACATTCACTGGATGGGTTCCCGCAAGGACACTCAGCGCAAGGAAAACTCGAAAATCGGCGCAACCGCATCCCTATTGATGTCGTCCCAGCATAAGAGTAGAATCATCAGCAGGTGTATCCAGCTATGCGGCTCAAGCTCTTCCTCGTTTTTGCGGCGCTGTCGGGTCTTTTAGCGCTCCCGTCGTTCGCGCAGGACAGCGGCGCGCCCGCCCCTAAGAAGGATGGGCAAGCGCCGACGGTCTCCAAGCCGATGACCGACAAGCAGCGCAAAAAGCAGGCGGACAAGCTGCGCAAGGAACTGGAAACGCCTTTCAAGAAGTGGCTGAACGAAGACGTCATCTACATTATTACGGACGAGGAAAAGAAAGCGTTCAAGACGCTGCAGACGGACGAGGAGCGCGAACAGTTCATCGAGCAATTCTGGCTGCGCCGCGACCCCAGCCCCGATACCGAAGAAAACGAATATCGCGAAGAGCATTATCGCCGCATCGCTTACGCCAACGATAATTTCGCTTCCGGAATTCCCGGCTGGAAATCCGACCGCGGCATGATCTACATCAAGTACGGCGCGCCCGACGAACGCGATCAACATAACGGCGGAACCGAGGAACGCGACATCACCGAAGGCGGCGGCACCACGTCGATGTATCCGTACGAGAAGTGGCGTTACCGCTATCTCGACGGCATCGGCACGAACGTTGAAATGGAGTTCGTCGATACGACCATGACCGGTGAGTTCCACCTCAGCTCCGATCCTTCAGAAAAGGACGCTCTGAAGATGGTCCCGGGCGCCGGTCTTACGCTGTGCGAGCAAAGCGGTCAGTGCGATAAGACGCAACGCTTCCAACGCACCGACGGCACGAATCTGGGCACCGGCAGTCAGCCTTTGCCGGAGAGCATGAACGAGTTCACGCGCATCGAGCGGATGGCCAAGCTGCAGGCGCCGCCGGCTGTGAAGTTTAAGGATCTGGAAGCGGCCGTTAATTCGAGCATCAAGTACAACCTGCTGCCCATGAAGGTGCGGGCCGATTTCATTCCGATCACCGGCTCCTCCGTGTTGACGAACATCACGATTCAGTTTGAGCGCAAGGACCTCCAGTTCAAGCAGAAGGAAGGCGTTTCCGCGGCTACCGTCAACATCTACGGACGCATCACGTCCATGACACGGCGGCCGGTCAATTGGTTTGAGGACACCGTCAGCGTGGACGTCCCGACCGACTTATTGCAACAGGCCGTGCAAGGGCAATCGATGTATCAGAAGGTGATTCCGTTGCAACCGGGACGCTACCGCCTGAACGTCGCCGCCAAGGATCTTGTCGGCGGCAACACAACCAACTATGAACTTGCTCTCGACGTGCCGCGGCTGGAGGACGACAAACTCAGCCAGAGCTCTTTGATCCTGGCCGACATGATCGAAAAAGTTCCCACGCGCAGTATCGGTACGGGCCAGTTCGTGATCGGGACCTCCAAGGTCAGACCGCGCGTCGGCGATACCTTCAGCCACACCGAGAAGCTCGGGATCTATCTGCAGCTTTATAATTTCGAGGCTGACGAAAAGACGCGCAAGCCGGAAGGCACGATCGATTACGAAATCGTGAAGAACGGATCCAATGAGAAAGTCTTCGAGTATAGCGAAGACATTAATTCCAGTCCCGGAGCCGCGGCGCAAATCATCGTGGAGAAATTGCTTCCGCTGCAATCGCTCGCGCCGGGGCAGTATACTTTGAAGCTGAAGGTCGTGGACAAGAAGCGCAACCAGACGCTGACGCCTTCCGCGACGTTTACAGTAACCTAAGGATATCCACCGGCCAAGCCGGACTGAGGCCAATGCACCTGCGGATCGCCCCGCCGCGGACAACGCGGATGAACCCGTGGAAAACGGCGTGGAACACGACGTGTATCACGGCAGGATTTGTCGGGGCATTGTTGTCTCTCCCGGGCGCTGCATCTGCCGCACCGGGTCCCTTCGCAGGCCAAATCCTCGGGAATGTTCACGATGCCAGCGGCGTCGCGCAATTAGGCGCGACGGTTTATCTTTATAATCGCTACGATCAACTGGTCCGGCACGCGTTGAGCGACGAGCAAGGCCGCTTTGGATTCGACGGGTTGGTTCCGGACATCTATTCTTTACGCGTGCTCCTGGCAAGTTTCGCGCCGGCCGAGCGCCGCAACATTTCCGTGCTTCCGAACTCGGAAAACCGGCTGGAGATCAGCTTGGCCACCGTGCTCAGCACGGTTACGTTTGCGCCTCCCACCAAGCCGCGCGGAACGCTGATGAGCGATGAATGGAAATGGGTCCTGCGTACCTCGCAATCGACGCGGCCGGTGTTGCGCTTCCTGCCCGACCAGGTTTCGAGCACCACGCGTACGATCGCATCTTCGTTTTCGAACACTACGGGAATCGTGAAGCTTTCCGCCGGTGACGGCCAATCCTTCGTGCAGGGCGCGGGAGAGGATCTGGGCACCGCCTTTGCGTTGGCCACCTCGCTCGCCGGTGCGGGACGCGTTCAGCTCAGCGGCAATGTAGGTTATGCGGGGAATAATTTCGCGTCGCCGGGCGCCGGCCTCCGCACGAGCTATTCCAGGACGACGCAGGATGGCTCCAGCCCCGAAGTCGTCGTGACGATGCATCAGTTGTACATGGCGCCGCGCGCCGTTTCCGGAATCGCATTGGGCGCCGATGGAATGCCTCCGCTCCGCACGATGTCGACGGCTTTTCTCGATTCGCTGGAAGTGACGGAAAGCATCCGGCTGGATTACGGGTTCAGCTACGAATCCGTTTCTTACGTGAACGTTCTCAACTACGGGAGCCCGTTCGCACGCGCGACTTTCGGCAGCGGACCGCAGGGACGCATCCGCGTAGCCTACAGCTCCGGCGCTCCTCCCGCCGAGTTGCTCGCGCGCGATGGCGAGAAATCCGGATCGCTCGATCAGGATTTGACGGCGCTCGCTTTCGTGCCGCGCGTTTCGCTCTCCGACGGACGGGCGGTCGTCGAACGCACCCAGAACGTCGAAATCGGCTATGAGCGCGTGGAGGCTTCGCGCACGTGGACGGTGGGCCTGTATCACGAGTCGGCGACGAATGCCGCCTTCATGCTCTCCTCTTCCGGAGCGGGCTTCCCGGCCGGCGATCTGATGCCGGATCTAAATTCGAACAGCAGCATTCTGAACGTCGGCTCCTTCCAGCGCACGGGAATCGACGCGGGCGTGAAGCAGATGATTGGCGATCACCTGCAATTGGCTGTCGCGGTCGGGCGCACCGGCGGTTTGACGGCCGATTCGCGCGGCGACGTGAGTAACGCGGGCGGCCTGGTGGTTGGACTTCAGCAGAAAGATGTTGCGTGGGCGACGCTCCGCGCCTCGGTCATTATTCCGGTCACGGGCACGCGCCTCACGACCGATTACGGATGGACCGATCCCCGCACGCTGCTCCCGAATCATCTCTTTGTCACGCAGCAAGTGAATCAGGACGTCGGCGCGAATATCTATATCCGCCAGCCGCTGCCGTGGAATCTGCCGTGGCGCATGGAACTCACCGCGGAAATTCGGAACATGCTCGCGCAAGGTTATGTGCCGCTCGGGACCGCCATGCCTCGCAGCGTGCTCACCGCGTCGCCGAGAGCTTTGCGCGGCGGATTGAATTTTATTTTCTAGCGAGCCCTTTCTGTGGCTACGATTCCAAGGCGTACGCTTACGATGGTATCGGCGCGGTTCACCTCCAAAGAACGAGATGCAGAGACGGGCTTCGATTACTTTAGGGCGCGCTACATGTCGCAGGCGCAGGGCAGGTTTACGTCGCCAGATGAGTTCAAGGGCGGAGCGGTTGATCCACCTTCACGGGTCAACAGGTGAGCCAACCTGGGCCTCTGCCTTACGCAGACATCACCAATCCGCAGTCGCTCAACAAATATGCTTACGTGCTGGACGGGTCCAGCTATCGTTACACGGACCCAGGACAAGGCATGTCTGAAGCTTGACGTGCTCGTATGAGAAGGCAGACGTAGCATTGGCTGCTGGTAGCGGTGGGGTTAACGAGCGTATGACTGGCTCGCGGACCTAGGGTGGCCGGAGCAGTGGCGTACTGCTCAACGGTGTCGACGAGCGTCACGCTTCATGACGGTCGGATGCGATCAATTACCGGGATACGGTCTCTCGGAAATGCGGCATCGGAGGGTTGCCGATTTTCGCTGGAACGTCCAGCAATGTCAGGGGCATCACGATAACAGGTAGGACGGAACGGGTTTCAACTGTGCTACCGGCGAACATCTAGCCGATACGAGATTCGAATGCTAGGGGCTTATCGCAAGGTGTGAAAGTCTATACTGATGCGAATGCGGGTAGAGAAGTGCGGATGCTAGCTGTGGGGCCGTTGGTGTGCCGGGTCAGAAATCGCAGCCTGGCGTGACGCGGCCGCCGAATCTGATCGGCAAACCCGGCTCACTACATTCCAGCGATCAAAGGGCGGGTCGAACCAGTGCGGATAACGCTGTGAACTCTTGTCGTTCCTGCATTACGGCCAGAAATGCAGACGACCAAACCACAGAGCACGAAATGGGATTGCTTATGGACGAATGGCGCAGCCCAAGAAACGCCGCAGACGCAATCAGTAAGTGCCCGTATGTGGTTTTCAGCGGGGTGCAAGGACGAGAACGTTCTGAACAACGCCGGAAGGACGGATTCCAAACGGTTCATTCTCACAGACATCTGGATGCACCGACATAAGCATATGAGTCGACGATCTTCTGATCCACGGCGAAAAACAAGGAGATGCTTTTAGTAATCTAGATTCCAAGGGGCACGCCAATGTGGTGTCTGAAGGATCGCCGCAGCGTCCTGACCGAATCTGCCGTGAGGCCATCCGATCAGACATCCGGGCGGCGCATCTGGAGGCGATTAGGACAAGAGCGTGAGGCTCTATTACCGTCAGATTGGTCTGCGGTGATTGCTACCAAGAAATAGAGACCCAGAAACATCTTGGGAACATATGAATGACACCCGAGCTCGCGGTGTGTTCAATAAAGACTATCTCGCAGACGTTCGGAAGCGGACGTTGAGGGAAAACGGGTCAGCCTGATCTTTCCCCTTTTCAGAAACCCGAAAACGAGGCAGTGTGCTCTGTCCCTTTTTCCAAATCCGATTTGCGCGGACGACCCCGGTCGCGCCAGTGCCGCCCGAACTTTTTCTCCATATCCTCGATGAAGGCTTGCGGCCCGAAGGGTTTTCCCGAATAAGTACACCTTCGCAGCTCGACCACTTCCGCCAGATGCTCCCGATCGCTCAGTAACTCCCTCCAGCCGGACACGCCGCCGGCCTCCCGCCATATTTCCCAGTCCAAGGGGAGAGCCGGCTCGGCCTTTTCGGACCCGGCCAAGTGAGCCGCCGCGCTCGACCAGCGGTAGCTCCCCGGATCTTTCACAATCCCGGCCCGGGCGGCGTTCAACTCCACGTACCGAAGCGCACTCCAGAGATGTCCGCGCGCGACCGCACAAGAAAAGTAGCGATTCTGCCACAGGTGCCCGGTCCGCGCCCGCCGAGCATTGACGTATTGGGCATACCGCCCGTGGACGCGGCGAAAGAGGACGGCCAACGCGTCCTCGCGGCCCGGAACGACCACCCAGTGGACGTGATTCGTCATCAACGAATAGGCCAGAACCGAGACGCATGCGTCCGCTAAGTTCTCCCCCACCAGGCTGAGGTAGGTGCGGCGATCCCCGTCGCTGAAGAAGACTTTCTGCCGGTCAACACCGCGCTGCGTCACGTGATAGGCGACGCCCGGCTCAATCGTGCGCAAGGCCCGAGGCATTTCTAAAAGAATCAGTGCGTGCAGTTTCCCAAAGTTCTCCAAAAAAGGAACAGATCGATCTGCCTCCTTTTTCGCTCTTGGAAAGGGGAAAGATCAGCCTGACCCGTTTTGGAAATGCGTCATCACCGGCTGCTGTTGCGTCATGCAGTGCAGCGTCCCCAATCCAAGCACTAAGTCCCGACAGTAAATGCCGATGATCTCGCGATCTGGAAAGAGCCGCGCGAGCGTGTTCAACGCCACGCGATCTTGCGGATCTCCGAATATCGGTGCGAGCACCATGCGATTCGCGATGTAGAAATTCGCGTAGCTCGCCGGCAAAAGCTGGCCTGCGAAGTAGACGGGCTCGGGACACGGAAGCGTCGAGATCTTGAGATCATTCTCTGATCGGGCGCGTGCGCGCAGGCGGTCGAGATTGTCTTTGAGCGGCTCGTGATTGGGGCTCGTCTGATCGGGTTCGACGACGGTGACGACCAAATCGCGCGACTGAAGCGAGCGATATCATCGACGTGTCCGTGCGTATCGTCACCTTCGATGCCGCGCCCTAGCGATCACGTCCGTCGCACCGAGATTATCGGCAAGCGCTCGTTCAATCTCGCGGCGCGAGAGTCCCGGATTCCGAGCCTGCACGTCCGAGAGGAGACATTCCTCCGTCGTCAGCAACTTCCCCGCCCCGTTCACATCGATGCTGCCACCTTCGAGAACCAATCCCGGCTCGAAGCGAGTCATATTCAAATCCGCTGCAATCGCACGCGGCACCGTGTTATCGAATTCGTAGTTGTCGTACTTCGCCCAGCCATTGAATTTCCAGTCCGTGATGGCGACTTCGCCGGATTTGTTCTTCACAAAAATCGGGCAGAAATCGCGCGTCCAACTGCGATTGGTCGGATGATGCAAGAAATCGACGGCGGCCATATCGGCGTGCGTCTTTTTCAAAACACGGCGCACGGCTTGTTCCTGGTCTGGACCGTCGACCAGAATGCCGACGCGTTCGACACGCGAAAGATGCCGAACGATCTCGCCATAGATCCACGGAATCGGCGCGAACTTTCCGGGCCAGTCGGATTTCTCATGCGGCCAGGCGAGCCACGTGGCTTCGTGCGGTTCCCATTCGGCGGGCATGCGATATCCCAAACGGCGCGGCGTTGCGAGATCGCGGAGACCGACTTGCGAACTATTGATCGCGCCATCGGCTCAGGATCGGGCTATAGGCGTCGATACGGCGATCGCGCAGAAACGGCCAATGCCTTCGAGTTTCATCGACCCGCGCGGGATCGCATTCGGCGATCAGGATTTCTTCTTTGTCGATCGACGCCTGCGCGATCACCTGGCCGAAAGGATCGCAGATGAACGACGATCCCCAGAATTCCAGACCTGTATCATCGGGTCTGGTTTGCGGAGGCCAGCAATACGTAGAGATGAATGAAGCAGGCCACA
>CAVXVL010000034.1:0-26548 GCA_963765085.1 Terriglobia bacterium
ACAGCAAATCCGTTTCACAATAACGGCTTCCGAGCAGGAAAAGCAACGTTTCCTCCGGGAAGGCTCCTCCACCGTATCCTGCCAGGCGCTTGACCAGATTTGGTCGGGCTGGCCACTGTCGCGGATGACGGCGTCCGTCGAAAGGCGCAGGCGTCCGGAAGGCGCGACGAGCCGATTGCAGTAATTTCCGAAGTGATCGTGGTAGGACGTAATCGGAGCCCACGGATCCGTCAACAGGCGATCGGGGATGACGATATCGGCCGCACGCGAGTGGTGGATATTCACGCACAGGATGAGTGGAGTCGGTTGCGGGAAGTTATAAATTAATTCATAGCCAAGACGAAGCTCCATAGTGGAGAGTCCTTTTGACGGTGCCGCACCAGTTAGTCCCAGGGGCCACTCCTGCATGCGAAAGGCCGTTCTCTCGGATCGGATGCATCAAGCGTATCAGCATCCTACCCGGATCGCCTCCATCAAATTTTTTGTGGGTCCCGATGGGTTCACCGGGGAGCGCTCCCGCTCTTCAGCGACGTGATAGATTGTGAGGGATGCAGTTTTTATCACCATCGAAACTGGCTGGCCTCGTCCGGTCTGACCTTGTCTGGATGATCGGTTTAGCCGTTTTGGTGCCCCTGTCGCCGACGGTCGCATTTAGTCAGGATGCACCGAGTCGCGAAGCCGCGAATCCGAATGCTCCAAATCCAGATGCGCCAAGACCTGCCGCCGCGCGCCGGGCCCAGCGATTACCAGGCGCATGGACAGGCGGGCGACGTAACCATCGCCGCCGATTTCACGGCGCATTCGGTGGCCACCCCGCTGGCGATTCTATCGACCGAAGATTACGTCGTGGTGGAGGTCGGGTTGTTCGGAGCGCCAGGCACCCGCCTCAATTTAGCGTTTGGGGACTTTTCACTCCGCATCAACGGAAAGAAAATGCCCACCCCCGCCCAGCCCTACGGACTGGTTTTCGAGTCGCTCAAAGATCCGGAATGGGAGCCGCCGGCTGCGGCACAATCCAAGTCCAAGACCAGCCTCGGCGGTGGGGGCGGGGGACAGAACGGCGAACCTCCGCCTTTGCCTCCTAAAATGCCGATCGGAATGAAACGACTCATGCAGCAGCGCGTGCAAAAAGCTTCCATGCCCGAAGGCGATCGCGCTCTGCCGGAGGCCGGATTGCTGTATTTCCCTTACCGCGGGAAAGCCGACGGGATTCGCAGCATCGAGCTGGTGTACTCCGGCGCCGCGGGAAAAGTCAGCTTCGAACTGCATCCCTAGCGTGACGTATCCCCAGTGTCGATATCGATCTTTCGTCCACTCGATCCCATTTTCCGAGCCGCGCGTGTCAACAAGCGGTAACGACACTTCAGATACAGGAGACTAGCGATCTCCCCGGCCACAACTTGTTATCCCGAGCGTAATCGAGGGAAACAGTGTGTCATCCCGAATGCAGTCGAGATCTGCTTTATCCAGTGAGGATCTGCGCTCCTACGCCAGTTGCTTCTTGATCGGCAACTCGCGAATCCGTTTCCCCGTGGCCGCGAAGATCGCGCCGCACAGCGCCGGAGCGATCGGAGGAACACCCGGCTCGCCGATTCCCGCCGGGGGCGCGTCGCTCTGTAAGATCGTCACGTTCGTGAACACCGGCGCTTCCGCAATGCGAGCCACTTGATACTGGTGGAAATTGGATTGTTGGATCATGCCGTTCATGGCCGTGATCTCGCTCATCAGCGCCAGGCTCGCGCCGAACACCGCCGCGCCTTCGAACTGCGATTTCGCGCGGTCGAAATTCACCACCTTGCCGGCGTCGACGACCGTATCGATGCGCGGAATGCGAACCACGCCTTTGTTATCGACTTCCACTTCCACGACGGACGCGACGTACGTCAGGAAGCTGCGATGCACGGCCACGCCGAATCCATGGCCGTTGCCCGATTTCTTCTTGGCCCAGTTCGATTGCTCCGCCACCATTTCGAGCACCCGCCGCGTGCGCGCCGTGTCGATCGGATAAGGATTGGGCTGCGTGCGCTGCGCCTCCGGCCGCAATTCAATGATGCGTTTGTTGCCGATCAGATCGAATAAATATTCGACGCGATCGCGTCCCGCCTGCGCGGCCAATTCATCCACGAAGGAATGCACTCCATACGCGTGGAAGATATTGCCCACCGAGCGCAGCCAGCCGATGCGGGTGTGCGCCTCGGCCTGCCCGTTCTCCGTCCGAATATTCGAAATTTCCCACGGCACGTCGGCGAAGCCCATCATCCCCAGACCGCCATAGCGCGCATTCACATCGTTCTGCGAGCCGATGGGCGGATACGCGCTCCGTCCCAGCCACGCTGTCGGACGTCCCCTCTCATCCACCGTCGCTTTCAAATACATGGCGGCGACGGAGTGGAAATAGTCGAAATGGATATCGTCCTCGCGGCTCCAGACCACTTTGACAGGCTTGCCCGCTTGCTTCGAAAGTAAAGCCGCTTCCGCGACGTAATCGGGCTTCGATTTGCGTCCGAATCCGCCGCCCAGCAGAGACACGTGACAAATGACGTCTTCCTTCTTGATGCCGAGCGCCTTCGCCACCGTGATCTGCACGGCTTGCGGATTCTGCGTCGGGGCCCACGCGATCACCTTGCCGTCTTTGAATTCGGCGATGGCGGCGGGCGGCTCCATGGAAGCGTGGGCCAGTTGCGGAACGTAGTACGCCGCTTCAATGACTTTCTTGCCACTGGCGAATTCTTTATCGACGTCGCCTTCACTGCGGTCGACTTTGCCGGGCTGACGAACGGTCGCTTCCAGTTCCTTGCGATACGCCGCCGAATCGTGGCTCGCGTGAGGACTCTGGTTCCATTCGATCTTCAGCTTCTTGCGGCCCTGCATCGCGGCCCACGTGTTGTCGGCAATGACCGCCACGCCGCCCAACGCCTGGAACCCGTACGGAGGCGTGTAAGGCGCTATGGTCAAAGTCTGCGACACGCCAGAAACCTTGCGCGCATCGGAATCGTCGACGCTCTTCACCGTGCTGCCGAACACCGGAGCACGTTCGATCGACGCGTAAACCATCCCGGGAACCTTCATATCCTGCCCAAACATGGCATGGCCGTTCACGAGACCGTCCAGATCGACGACCGGCATGAGCTTTCCGACGTACCGATAATCCGACGCCGGCTTGAAGGTCAGCTCTTCTTTTTTCGGCACCGGTTGCTTGGCCGCGCCCGCGACCACATTGGCGAACGGCACTTTGCGATTCGATTTCGCATGCACGATCTCGTGATTGTTCGCCTTGCATTCCGCGGCCGGAACGTTCCATTGCGCGGCTGCCGCGCGTTCCAGCATCAGCCGAGCCGCCGCTCCCGCCTCGCGCAGAGGATCGTAAAACTCACGAATCGATTTCGATCCATCGGTGTCCTGCGACCCGTATTTCTCGTCCCCCACGGCCTGCACGATCTTGACGCGCTTCCAGTCGGCGTCGAGTTCTTCGGCCGCCACCATCGGCAGCGACGTGCGAATTCCCGTGCCCATCTCCGAGCGGTGCGCCACGATCAGCACGGTTCCATCCGGCTGCATGCCCAGATACACGCTCGGATGCCACGCGGCTGCATCGGCCGGATAATCCGCATTCGAAGATTGCGCCTCCAGCAGGGAAGCGGGCAGCGCGCTCGCGCCTAGCACCAGCGCTCCGGCGGAAAAGATATTGCCGAGGAATCCACGCCGGCTGACTTTGCGAATGGTGAAAACGGTATCGGTGTTCACGGGAGCGGTTCTCACAGTAGCGGTGCTCATGCTTTCACCCCCGCGGCCTGTTTTACGGCCGCACGAATACGCTGGTACGTTCCACAACGGCAGATGTTGCCCTGCATCGCCAGGTCGATCTCCCGATCATTCGGCTTCGGCTTTTCCTTGAGCAGCGCCGCCGCCTGCATGATTTGTCCGCTCTGACAGTAGCCACACTGCGGGACGTTCAACTCTTTCCAGGCGACTTGTAAAGGATGGTCGCCCTTGGGGCTCAAACCTTCAATGGTCAGCACATCCTTGTTGGCCACGGCCTTCATCGGCGTCGTGCAGCTCCGCATCGCCCTGCCGTTGATATGCACCGTACACGCGCCGCATACGCCTAATCCGCAGCCGAATTTCGTGCCGGTCAGCTCGACCAGATCACGCAGGTACCACAGCAGCGGCATCTCTACATCGCCGTCGAATTGCCGCGCGCTTCCATTGACTTTGAGTTGGATCATGCAGAATCCTCTTTCACAAAAGTATCACGCCGCGACAAGAATTATCGGTTTTCGAAGTCCAGTTGTTGGACAATAAAGGAGTACACCCTCGAACGGAAACGGTTCGCGGCACATGTGCGCGGAATCCGGCTCTCCAACTTTTTTCGACGTGGCGCTTTTACTCAACACAAACAAGGTCTCGAAATCCTTCGGCGTAACGCCGTTGTTTCGTAACGTATCGCTCAGTATTCAGGAAGGCGACCGGCTGGGATTGATCGGCCCCAACGGCTCCGGCAAATCCACGCTGCTGCAGATTCTCGCCGGGCGCATCGAACCGGATTCCGGAGATCTGGTGCTGCGCAGCGGAACCAAGCTCGTGTACGTCCCTCAAGATCCTCAATTCGAGCCGGGCGACACGGTTCGCAGCGCGCTGCGTCGCGCGCTGAGCCAAGCCGGCGTTCCCGAATCGGAGTGGCCCGCGCGCGAAGCGGAGACCATGGGCCGCGCCGGGTTCCGCGACGTGGATGCGGAAGCCGCGACGCTTTCCGGCGGCTGGCGCAAACGGCTTTCCATCGCCGAGGCTTTGGTACAAAAGCCGGATATCGTGCTACTCGACGAACCGACGAATCACCTGGATCTCGCCGGAATCGAGTGGCTGGAGAAATCGTTGCAGGGAGCTCCGTTCGCCTGCGTTGTGATCAGCCACGATCGCTATTTCCTGGAAAACGTCCCGACCCGGATGGCGGAACTGAATCGCGTATATCCCGATGGACTGTTTTACGTCCCCGGCAATTACAGCGGCTTCCTGGAACAGAAGGCCGAGTTCTTGCACGCGCAGGCCAAGCGCCAAAGCGCGCTGGAGAATCGCGTCCGCATCGAAGTGGAGTGGCTGCGGCGAGGTCCCAAAGCACGCGCAACGAAAGCGAAAGCGCGCATCGATAACGCGGGCGAACTCATTGCGGAACTTTCCGACATCAAGACTCGCAGCCAGACGGCGAACGCGGGGTTCGATTTCGCGGCGACCGGACGCAAGACCAAACGCCTGGTTCATCTGGAAAATGTAGCCTTCGGGTACGAAGGGCAGACGCTGTTCGAGAATCTGAATTTCACGATCTTATCGGGCATGCGTGTAGGTCTGGTGGGAGCGAATGGCAGCGGAAAGACGACGCTGTTGCAACTGCTGCGCGGCCAGATCGAACCGGAGACCGGGAAAGTAGAACGCGCTGACGCTTTACGCATTGTGTATTTCGATCAGCGCCGCGAGATCAATCCTGAACTGACGCTGCGGCGTGCGCTCGCGCCCGATAGCGATTCGGTGATCTATCGCGATCGCGTGATTCATGTCGCGTCGTGGGCCTCGCGTTTTCTGTTTGCGAGTGAGCAGCTCGATCAGCCCGTCAGCAAATTGTCGGGTGGCGAACGGGCGCGCGTTCTGATCGCGAACTTGATGCTGGAGCCGGCGGATTTATTGCTGCTCGACGAACCGACCAACGATCTCGATATTCCTACGCTGGAGATCCTGGAGGAGAGCCTACTCGAATTCGAGGGCGCGCTCGTGCTCGTGACGCACGATCGTTATTTGTTGGATCGCGTCTCGACAATTGTGTTGGGACTCGACGATGGGAAGGCCGAGCGCTTTGCGGATTATTCGCAGTGGGCCGCGGAGAAAGCGGCTCGCAAGCAGGTCAAGCCGAAGGCGGCTGCAACGCCTGCGGCGGCCGCCGCGGCCCCGCAGAAGAAGAAACTCTCCTACATCGAAAGCCGCGAGTATGAATCCATGGAGGAGAAGCTGCTTGCGCTCGAAGAAGCCATGCACGCCAAGCGCGATTCGTTGCAGGAAGTCGGGATGAAAGAGCCGCTGCGTTTAGAACAGCTCTATCGCGAAATCGAAGCCGCGCAGGATGAAATCGATCTGCTCTACGCGCGCTGGGCAGAGCTCGAAGCGAAGGTCCGTTAATACTCGCAACGCCCACGAAGACTGCCGCACTCCAAGGAAGATTTCGGTACCGCTCCGTAACCGTCGCGGCTCGGAAACGGCCGATCGATCCAACACAAACTATTCCGCCGCGTGTTTGTCGCTGCTCCTGTACTGAGCCGCGACGGTTACGGAGCGGTACGAAACACCGCTTTCGTTGGCCGAAAAACGACGTCGTTCAAACTCTGCGTTCTCATAGCAAAAAGTCTGACGTTCTGTGCATTTTTCTCCGCAGAAAGTTCTTGACAGCCGGTCCGCCCCGTTTTATATTAACCGTGTGGTTAAATAACCAAACGGTGAAGTAAAGATGCAGCCCAACGCTCTCGATCACACGTTTTCCGCCCTGGCCGATCCCACTCGCCGCGCGATTCTTGCGCGGCTGGCATCCGGTGAGGCGTCCGTCACGCAACTTGCCGAGCCGTTCCAGATGAGTATGCCTGCCGTCTCGAAGCACCTCAAGGTGCTGGAGCGCGCGGGACTGATCGAGCGCGGACGCGAGGCCCAGTGGAGGCCTTGCCGTCTGAATCCACGGCCGTTGCGCGACGTGTCGGAGTGGGTGGAGCAGTATCGCCAGCTATGGGAGCAGCGTCTGGATCGTTTGGAAGAATATCTTGCAGAAATTCAAAAACAGGAGAAACAGCATGGCCGAAAGAAGAAGTGAATCCGCCGTGGCGACCGCCGCCCCCGAACGCGAGATCGTCATCACCCGCGTGGTGAACGCGCCGCGCGAGCGCGTGTGGGAAGCGTGGACCGATGCGGAGCAAATCGCGAAGTGGTGGGGTCCCCAGGGATTCACGACGACGATCCACATGATGGACGTGCGGCCGGGCGGCGTGTGGCGGCATACCATGCACGGACCGAACGGCGTCGACTATCAGAATTTCAGTACGTTCACCGAGGTGGTCAAACCCGAACGCATCGTCTTCTCGCACGGCGGCGGAAAGAAGGACGGCCCCGTCATTCAGTTCGACATGACGTGGACGTTCGAGGCTATGGGTAATCAGACCCGGGTGACCATCCGTCAGGTGTACGCGTCGGCGGAGGAACGCGATCGGATGGCCAAGGAAGTCCACGCGATCGAGGGCGGGAATCAGACGCTCGCGCGGCTGGATGAATATGTGGCTCAGCCCGGCAATAATGCCGCGAGTCCTCGCGAACGCGAGATCGTGATCGAGCGCATTTTCGATGCGCCGCGTGAACTTGTCTTTCAGGCGTGGACCGATCCGAAGCACCTGGCGAAGTGGTTCGGTCCGAAGAATTTCACGATTCCGGTGTGCAGAGTGGATGCGAACGTGGGCAGCCCGTGGAACATGGTGATGCGTTCCCCGGACGGCCAGGACTTTCCATGCGGAGGCGTGTATTACGAAGTCCGCCCGCCGGAGCGGCTGGTGTTCACGAACAATGCGCTGGATCGCGAAGGGAACCCAATCATCAACGGACACACCACGGTGATTTTCGCCGAACACGAGGGCAAGACGAAACTCATACTGCGCACACGCGGCACCGCGATGGTCGACTACGCGGTGAATTACCTCAAAGGAATGGAGGCGGGTTGGACGCAAAGCCTGGAGAAGCTGACCGAGTTACTGGCGACGCTTTGAAGTGCTGAGTCCGCAACTACCGGCTCGCTGGGCGCCGTCGCGAAAGCGTGAAGCCCCAGGGGGATGTCCACCCGTGAGCATGCGACAGTATTCGGGCAACTCCGATTGTTGCTGCCGCATGCTTACGCATGGCGGCTCTGAATGAGACCGAAATCGCCGGGACAGCTTACGATTCGCGCCCACAGTCAACCTTCGGATTCATGTAAAAACAACGTCAGATAGCGCTTCAGATTTCCGGTGACCAGGAAATTCTCGCGGACGTGTTCGTGTCCCTGTTCGCCGAGGCGCTGTGCGATTTCGGGGTGCGAGAGCAGAAATCGAATCTGATACGCCGTGCCTTCGACGGAATGAGCGAGCAGGCCCGTCTGCTTGTGAATCACCTGTAGCGGAATGCCTCCGACGGCGGAGGCGACCACCGGCTTCTTCTTCCATAAAGCCTCGGTGACGGTGAGGCCGAAGCCCTCGCGCAGGCTTTTCTGAATCAAGATCGTGGATGCGGATTGCAGAGCGTTGATCATCAAGTGGGCCGTGGCCGGCAGTTCCAGGACGTGAATATCCGGATCTCCGGCGGCGGCGTTCCAACACTTCCGCGAGCACTTCCGCGCCTTCCGGATCGTCGCTGGCGCCGCCGCCCGCGAGGACCAATTGGCAATCGACGTAGCGCTTCACTAACTGATACGCGCGCACGACGCCGAGGGGATCCTTCAATCGGTCAAAGCGCGAGATCTGGGTGAGAATCGGGACGCGTGCGATAGATGCCGAACTTCTCCAAGACGCCGTTCACATATTCGGGATCCAATTCACGATTCTTGTCCGCCATCGGATCGATCGATGGATAAAACAAATACTGAGGGATGGGAAGCTGGCGCGCGAAT
Organism: Terriglobia bacterium; assembly: GCA_963765085.1. Taxonomy (GTDB): domain Bacteria; phylum Acidobacteriota; class Terriglobia; order Bryobacterales; family Bryobacteraceae; genus Palsa-187. Next base: position 8,657 of record CAVXVL010000034.1, read on the forward strand.
TCGGGCGAGGAAAAAATGGCCGCGTCATAGCGCGACGCGTATTTTTCCAGGAAGCTCCATACCGTCGGATCGGGACGCGATAGATCGATGTGACAGCGCCAGATCCAGTGGCTGCCGTTGCCTGGTTTGCGCGCTTCGATCAAACCGGCGGGCTGCGGATCGTGAATGACGACGAAGCGGGCGTCCAGCGCGAGACGCTCGCGGTTGCGCTGGTTGTACGCCAGGAAGATTTCGAAATCGCGCGCCTTCGGTTGATAGGCGCTGCCGTGGAGCGCGTTATGAAACGCCTTGGTGACCTCGAAGAAGTCGGCGCCACCTTCCATAACGCGCCAGTGCACGTCCAAACCAAGCTCGCGCATCAGCGGAAGCAGCCGCGCCAGAAGTTCCGCGACACCGCCTCCCACGGCGGTGGAATTCACCATCTCCACCGTGGAACCTTCGAGCGCTTTGGCCAGCGTCCGCAATTCGTCCACTTCGGGCGAACCCACGACGGGAATGTATTTATCGAGCGTGGCGCTCGTCGACTCGATCGCTGTGGTCATGCGCCCATCTCCTTTTCGACAAGCTCGATCAGTTCCTGGCGAGCCGTATCGAGCGTGTTGGTGTAAATGTCGATCCGATTCGCGCGTTTGGCGAGCTGCGTCAGCCCCAGTTCTTTTTCAAACCATTGAGAAAAGTCGTTGGTGCGCAACTGCAGCCGCAGACGCGAGGAAATGAAGTGGTAATAGAACGACGCGTGGCTCAGGCGTTCCAGCCCGGCGCGGAATCCCGCCAGGGTACGCGCGTCCCACGGGAGCGGCCTGGACCACCTCCACGGCCTGCATGAAGTAGAAAGGTTCGAAAGCCGTATGCTCCGCTTCGAGCGGATGGCGATCTTGAAACTCCGCGAGCATGCGCCCGAGGTCCGCCCGGAGTTCCGCGATCGAGAGATAATCGCGCACGTCGATGCCGGCGATTCGCTCGGCCAGCGCGGGCTGATTCAGCGCCGTGAGCACCCACTGCGCGAAGTCGTTGGAGAAGCCTTCGGTGAGGAAGTGATACCGCCCGAGGCTTTGGAACGTGTGATAAAAGATTGTCGCGTCCCCCGCCTGCATCAGGCAATCGCGCAGTTCGCTGATGGTTCGGGCGCGTTGATTATCGACACGCGTCAAGTAGGACGCGGTTACGAATTGAAAGGGTTGCTCGGTGGTTTGTGCGGTGATGCTCATACGAATTCCGTTTTCAATCTCTGTAGAAATGTCCTTACTTGAGGGATACCGGCCAAATGATATTGAGCGTGGGTAGGGCGCCCATCGCCCACACGCACCGTAATTCCGCGCGGCAGGGCGGCGAAGGCGGCTTCGTCATTCTGGTCGTCGCCCAAATACACCGGAAGCGTGCCGCCGGGCAGGCCGGCAAGCTGGTGCGCGACGGCGGAACCTTTATTCCCCAGCTCACGCGGTATGATCTCCCAAATGTTCTTGCCTGTCTCGACGCGGAACGTGTCGGCAAACGGCTCGACGATATGATCGACGATGCGGCGGGTGCGGCTCAGCTCGCTCGGGGGAAGTTCACGGTGGTGAACGGTCAGCGCGAATTCCTTCTTCTCCACCCACACGCCGTCCGAGCCGGTGGTGAGCGCGCCCATCCAGGCGGAGAGACATGCCAGCGAACGATGCGTGTCCTCACGCAAGGAAGCTCCGTTGCGCCCTTCCCATCCATGGAGGCCGAGGTAGCGGACGCGCGGGAGGCAAACCCGGTTGCGCACGTCGGCGCGCCGCCGGCCGCTGATGACCCACACGGCGAAAGTGCCGGCTTTGTGCGAGCGCGGCCAGCGACTGGCGAGCCGCGCGGTCCACGGAGACCTCGTCGGGCAGGGGACGCAGAGGCGCTAAAGTGCCGTCGAAATCCAGAAACAGCGCGATCAACGGCGCGCTGCGGAGCCGGTCCGCGATGTGATTCCAGGATTTGAAAACGTGCGGCATGGGATCAGGAACGCGCCACCAGCATCCGCATGCGCGCGGGAGGTTTCCGGCGGAGGACGGGGCTCGCGGCGGGGGCCGTCCGAATCTCGCACAGCTCTCCGATCAAGCTGCCGGCCCAGCGATAGATGTTGCGCTCCTTTACCGTCATTCTCATTCTTTGCATGCGAACGCGGCGCTCCTCCGGTGACATTTCCAAGGCGCGCAGCAGGGCATGCGCCATCTCCTCCGTATCGTAGGGATTCACAGGCAGCGCGTCGGCCAGCTCGTGACTCGCTCCCGCGAAGCGGCTCAAGATCAGCACGCCCTGTTCATCGGGACGCGCCGCCACGAATTCTTTCGCCACCAGATTCATGCCGTCGTGCAAGGAAGACACCAGGCACAAATCCGCGGTGCGATAGTACGGCAGAATTTCGGCGTGACTGTGCTGGCGCGTCAGCAGCACGATGGGCTTCCAATCGCCGGTCTGGAAGCGGTTGTTGATGCGCTCCGCCTCGCGCTCCACCTCATCCATTAATTCGTGATAGCGGGCGATGGTCGTGCGGCTGGGCGAACCGATCTGCACGAAGGTGAACTCCTGCCGATAGGCCGGGCATTTTTCGAGAAATCGTTCGACCGCGCGGAAGCGTTCGGGAATGCCTTTGGTGTAGTCGATGCGATCGACGCCCACGCCCATGAACGCGGCGCGCACGCCGTGCTTCGCCAGCAGCGAAGCGCGCTCCAGATGCGGCAAGTCCACGGATTTCGGGGTCGAATGACCCTCTTCCATCGCCACGCTGATCGGGAAAGGACGGACTTGGGTGTGATGTCCGCCGCGCGTCACCGAGAAGTGCTCCCAATCGACACGCGATTCCAGAGTGCGGTCCACGGTTTCGAGAAAGTTGTTGCAGTGCGCCTGAATATGGAAGCCGATCAGATCCGCGCCCAACAAGCCGTCGAGCAGTTCCTGCCGCCACGGACAGATGCCGAAGGCCTCGGAGTTGGGCCACGGGATGTGCCAGAAAATCGCGACGCGCGCGTCCGGGCGCCGTTCTTTGACCATGCGCGGCAGCAAGGCAAAATGATAATCCTGCACCAGGATGACGGGGCTTTTTTCGTTCGCGATTTCATCGAGCAGGGCGTCCGCGAACTTCGCGTTGACCCGGCGATACGCCTCCCAATCCTCGATGCGAAACGTCGGGCGGGTGTGGGCCATGTGGCACAGCGGCCAGAGGCCCTCGTTGGCGAAGCCGAAATAGAATCCCTGTTCTTCTTCTTTCGTGAGCCAGACGCGGCGCAGTGTGTACTGGGGATGCTCCGGCGGAACGCGCACACGGCCGTGATCATCTACCGCGTCCAGGTCGGCATCGCCGGTGGCTTGTGCGATCCACGTGCCGGCGCATGCACGCAGCACGGGTTCGAGCGCCGTAACCAGGCCACTGGCGGGTACGACGCATTCGACGACGCCGTTGCGCCGCACGTGCTCGTAGGGCTCGCGATTGGACACCGCGAACAGCCGGTCGCCTCCCAACCGGCTTTGCACAAACACGCGCAGCCGGTCGGCAGTCCAGTTGGATTCACCCGATTCACGCAGGCGTGCTTCTTCGCTGGCCGCGGCGCGCGCTGCCACCAGGCTCGAGGCCAGGCGCTCGACTTCCTCGGTCAGCGGCTGAAATTCGGCACGTTCGGGAACCTGGAGCGAAGCGATGGGCGCGCCGGCTCGCAGTTCGCGCAGCCACTCCGCGGTCCTTTGCAGCGGTCTGCCGAAGCCCAGGCGAAGCGTCAGCAAGGTGATGCCGGCGATCAGGAGGGTTTGCACCGAAACGCCGAAGACCGCGCGACGCCACAAAGCGGCGGCCTGCATGTCGATATACGTGGCGTCGTGAAAGATGGCGAGCGCGCCGATCACCGAGGAATCGTCGCGCAAAGGCACAGCGACCACATGCGTCCGAGACCCATCGAGTTTGGTGTAACTCGCGTGAGCCGCCCCATCCTTTTCGGCTTCGCCGATGACGGAAGGATTCCGTTGCAGCCGGGAAACCAGGCTGGAACTCATCGCCAATGCTTCGCCGGACATTCCGTATACGGCAATTCCGGTGAGCGGCTGCCTGGCTTTGAAACGATCGACGAGGCGCTGAAGCTGCGTGTAGGAACGGCTCTGCAGCAGTGGTTCGGCCGATTTTGCCAGACTGTCGCCCAGCACCAGGGCGTTCCGTTCCAGATCGCGCTGCAACCCGAGAGTGCTGGCGCGCGTCTGGAAAAACGCGAAGGCGAAGGAAACGGCCGCCACGCTAAGAATCAGCGCAGTACACAGACGAGCGGTGAGCTGCATCGAGGAATTCTCGCGGGCAGTATTTGCCCGGAGCATAACCGTGCAAGCCCAGGTCCTAAACGTAACTTGCTGATCGCGCAGCGGCGCGTTCCTTCAGCCACGCCGGCCGCGACTGCAAATGTTGCCGCATGGGCGGGAAAGTTTTCTGGGAGCCCGCTTTTTCAACGGAATTTGAGTTTCAGCTCCGTGGTGGGGATCGTGATGCGGTATGCCGGCATGCCCGAGGGATCGAGTAAATCGAAACGGCCGCCCAAGCTCGGCGGACCGTCCTGCCCACCGAGGAACATCACCGAACGTTGGGCGACCGTTCCACGGAGGAGCGTGTCGTTTTTCGCGAGCTCCCATCGGCCGGTCTCCAGGCTTGTGGGAGAGCCGATCGCGAAGCGCAACCGGACTGTGAGCGTCGACGCTCCGTCGGTGAACTGAACTTCGGCATCCAGATGGTCGCCATCCCGCGTGCCTCGCATACCGTCGAGTTTGTATCGCGCGAAGCTCTCCCCGCCGAGCAAATTCTCGACGGGCGGCTGCGGCTTGCGAGCACAGGACGCAAGAAGAAACAACGCGCAAAGAAACCATCGAAGAGGAGGCACCACTCCATATTCGCCGACCGCTGCCTCAGAGGGCAGGACGTGTGGCATAGAAAAGAAGTCGTCCCGGCACCAGGGGAGCGAGCGTATGGGCATGGCCGGACGCGAGAACGGTTCGCACGGCGCGCGAGACCAGGAAAGGACGCCGCAGCAAACGTCGGCAGTGACGCAGATACTCTTCGACAGGCGAGCCATGCGCAGCGGCGCGGCCGGCTCGCTCGCCCGTCAGCATCGCATTGAGAATCCCGGAGCCGGTGAAAGGGTCGATGAAGGCGAGCGCGTCGCCGGCCCGGTAGAGCGCGGGAGCATGGGGCTCCGCGATCTCGGGTCCCGTTGAAAAAACGAGCGGTCCGGTGACGAGCCAATCCATAGTCCGTGTCAGCGGGCGGAGACGCTCGGCGAGCGACTGACAACGATGCAAAAGCTTGCCTGGTTCGAAGCCGCAGGAGCGCAGCATCCGTTCGGGAGCGAGACCACAGACGTTCGTGATTCCGTTCTCAATCGCGCTCACGCCCACGTAGCAATTTTCGAAAAAGAAAAGCTCGACCGCATCGTTCACGGGACCTGTGAAATGAGCCTTGAAGCCGAAGAGACGATCGTTCGATCGAGGGGCGATCGATTTCCGTCCGCACGTGACGATGGTGGGGTCCGTCGTATTGGCCGGTAACGCGGTGCTGCGCTGCTCGCGAATTAGTTCCGCGCCGGATGCCACGGCACGATTCAGCAGCAGGCGATCGAGTTCATAACGGCTTGATCCAAAGGCCGGCTCGGGCAGCCGATGACGAACGGTCCCCGCGCCGAAATGCAGGCGCATCTCGCGAAGGATCGCAGGCCCGAGCTTTAAGAAATCAGTTTCGCAGCCCACGCGTCGAAGCAGCGGAACGATCGCGGGAGAGAGAAATTCGCCGCAAACTTTGTGCCGAGGGAACGCGGACTTCTCGAAAATCCGCACGCGGGCGCCTTCGCGCAGTGCCGAGAGAGCGGCCATCGATCCGGCGGGACCGGCGCCGACGATCTGAACCGTGCTCCGTGCGCCGGGCATCGTCGTCCTCCCTGACTGTGATTATACGGAGCCAATCAGCTTGAAAGAAGATAGAAGCGATGGTCCGTTCCTTCGACGAAGAGATTCTGGATAAAGGCGGGTTGCCGGCGCAGGAGGTCGCACGCGCCCATCGCGGGCTGCTGCTCACGCACACGCTGCTGGGAAATCATCGGGCGATTCTACAGGCGCTGAAGAGCGATGAACAACCGGTGCGACGCATTCTGGATATCGGTTGCGGGGACGGGGCCTTGTTGGAAAAAATCCGCGGCGAACTGCAAGCGGACGTCGTCGGCGTGGATGTGCAGCCGCCCGAGCAAGGAGGGAATCCCGTTCCGGTTCTGAAACTAGATGCCGTACGCGGCGCCCTTCCGGATGCGGACGTGGCCGTGTGCGTGTGCATGGTGCATCATCTGCACGACGAGGAAGTCATCGAACTGATCGCGAATGTGGGACGGTCCTGCCGGCGGTTCATCGTTCTGGATCTGGTGCGTCAGCCTGTGCCGCTCGCGTTATTTCGTACGTTCGCGCCGTTGTGTCTGCCGCGCGTGAACGTGCTCGACGAAGCGCAGTCGATCCGGAGAGCTTATACGCCCGACGAATTTCGCGTCTTAATCGCGCGCGCATTGCGCGGCACCGGCGGAAAATTTCGGCATTCCGTCGCTCCGCTATGGATCAGGCAAGTGGCGGATATCCGTTATTGACCGCGAAAAAACCGCTCCCTCTGGTCGCGGCTCGGGTCGGTGATGTTTTGCTCTTCAGCTGTTGACGTTATGCCAGATGAAGGTTCACGGATCGATTCGCATATCGGTCTGGCCCCGACCTGAGCCGCGACCAGAGGGAGCGGTCAAGCATAACTAGGGCGGGCGATCTTTCACCGATGTTCGGCGGGCGCGGCAGGAGCCGTCGACGAACTCGGAGCAGCGGCAGTCAGCGTTCCTTTTAACGAGAAGAGAAATACGCTATCGCCGCGCGGTGCTCCCGCGAAAAGACTTCCCGCCGAATACGCGACGACGTATTGCTCGCCTTCGTATTCGAACACGCCGGCGGGCGCGTTCACGCCGGCCCCGGTTTGAAACTCCCACAGACGCTGGCCGTTCGCGGAGTTCAGCGCGGTCAACCTTCCATCGTTTCGACCGACGAAAACCAGGCCGCCCGCCGTCGTCACCGACCCGCTATAGCAGTTATCTTTCCACCTCTGCTGCCACACGAGTCGATTCGTCTTCATGTCGAGCGCCGCGAAAATTCCGACGGCTGGGAGCGGCATTCCTCCGAAAGCGCCACCCAAATATCCTTGGCCCGCTTGCGGGAATTTCTGATCGGACTCGCCGCCCTTGAACAGATTGGGAGCGTCGGTAGCGCACACATAGTAATAATCCGTGGCAGGATCGAAGGAACTCGGAGGCCAGTTCGCGCCGCCGCGTGCGGAAGGTTTGGCGACCACCCCCTCCGACCAAAAGGGCGTGAAGATTTTCCCTTGGTTCACGAGTGGATAACCCTCCGGCGCGATGTCGATCGATTGAGGAACAAACGCATCGCCGCGCGGATAAGGCTGCGTGGCGGAAGTGAATTGAAGGGGCTCCTGCGGCACCGGTTTCTCATCGATGCCGATCAGCGGTTTGCCGTTGGTGCGATCGAGGATATAGACCCATCCCGCCTTGTTGGCTTCCGCAGCGGCTTTGCGCACGCGTCCACCGACCTTCACGTCGAAAAGCATCACGGGATTGGGGCCGTCGTAATCCCACAGGTCGTGATGAACCTGCTGGAAATGCCAGCGATACTTTCCGGTCTTCGCTTCAATGGCGACCATCGAGGTCGCGAACAGATTGTCGCCCCGGCGAATCTTGCCGTTGAAATCGGGCCCGGGGTTTCCCGTCGTGAAGTAGATGAGCCCGAGTTCGGGATCGACGGCCGGCGTCTGCCACACCGTTGCGCCGCCGTATTTCCAGGCATCGGAATCCTTGGGCCAAGTCTCGTGACCGATTTCACCGGGACCCGGAACGGTGTAGAACGTCCATAGCGGATGCCCGTCCGTGGCGTCGAACGCTTTCACGCGGCCTCTTACGGCGCGCTCGCCGCCGGCGAAGCCGACGATCAACATGCCGTCGTAGTACAGCGGAGCCGCGGTGATTGTATAGCCATCCTGCCAACGCTCGGCCTGCGTGGACCACACTGCCTTCCCGGATTTTTGATCGAGCGCGACCAGTCGGCCGTCCAGTTGACCGACGTAGACTTTTCCGTCACCGACCGCGACGCCGCGGCTGGTCCAACCGCAGCAAATCGTGGAAATCGTCTGATCCAGTTTCGCCTGATATTTCCACAGAATCGCGCCGGTTTTCACGCTCAACGCGAAGACGTCGTCGGCGCCCGTGACGACATAGAGAACACCTTCGTACACCACCGGCTGCGCTTCGCCGGAGTACTTGGTCGCGAGCCCCGACCCATCGAGATGCGTTTGCCACAGACCCTTGAGCGTCGCGACGTTATCACGATTGATCTGCTTGAGCGGAGAATAGTTGCGATTGAAAAGATCGCCGCCGACCTTTGGCCAGTTCTTCACTGGAAACGTCGCGAGCTCTTGCGGAGGGAACGCCGGTGCAGCAGGTATGGCGGCCTCGCTGCCCAAGGCCGACGATGCTTCCGCGAACGCGCCCTGTTGAGGCGCCGCACTCACCTGCGTGGCGAGAGCCACAACCACGGCCGCCCACGCACCGAAACATACGGAAAGACGCCACATCCGAGGGCTTTCGCGAACCGGCACCGGCTTAGCCATGAACGCCTCCTTCTTCGACTTTGAATCAGCGAATTAGAAGTATACCTGTTCACGGAAAAGCCTTCTCGCGGGGTTGCATTATATCGCCGGAACGCGCTCCCTGCGCGGGGAATGAACGGGGTCAAAGGGCAGGGAATATCTCACACTCGTAAGTCCAGGAGATAGGTAAGTTTTGCATTTCGCCCTACGAGTCGACCGATTGTTACCGAGTGTTCGTCAGCCAGTTGGTTTGCGTCCCGCGCGGGTTCTCTCTTCGTAACTATCTTCGAAAGTGCTAGTTGCAGCTAAAATCCTGCCGCCATCCACGCGGCGGAAGGCGTCCGGGAGGATGGTCGCTGAGTTGCTGCGTAAAACGGCAGGGTGTACTGCGCGAAACAGACCGGAGGATGGGAGAATCTACTCGTTTTGCGCCGCTTGAGCGAAAAGCTCTCATGTAGGGAGAAACTGCGAATGAAATCCCAAAACGGCAGAAGCAGTATGTTGTGTTCGGAAATTCTCAATCTGCATTTGCGATTCAAGGCCGGACGCGAGCGCGAGCTCTCGGCAAATCTCGAAGAAATCTGGTCTTCTGGCGCCCTATTCTTAACCGATGTGCGCGTGCCGTGCTGCGCGTCGCTCACCTTTAGCGCCGGAGGACACCAGTTCCGCGGGACCATCGCCTCCCGAAAGTTTTTCAAGGGCCTCGGTTATTTTATAGAGGTCCAGTTGGCGCCCAGCAGCCGCTGGTCTGAGCAAAAGTACCAGCCGAAGCATTTCTTCAATCCGTTGATGATGCTGGCGGATCGGATTTTCGAAGCGACCCCGCATCCGCCCGTCAGTCCACCGGAGGGTCTCCTGCCTCCGGTGACCTTCGACGTTCCGCTGGGGTTTAAGGCGCGTCGTCACGCGGTTTAATCTCGCTCGCGCTTCCCTCGCTCTATCTCCGACGTTAAAGAAAGTTCGTGGCCGCCGGCCTTCGAGATTTTACGCACCCAGAGGGATCTCTCGCCGCGCCAAGCGGGGAAGCCGGTCATGGTCACCCGATCGCCGCGCTGGAGCGTCCGCTTGTTCCATCCAGCGCGGATCAGTGTGTTGGGGGCGGGGAGTTCCGCTTGCCAGGATACAGCTTCTCCTCGCGCACCGAGCGCCTCCAATGTAATTTGAACGTGGGGATTGCGGAATGAAAAATCGGTGACCGTTCCCTCGATCGTGATCTCTTTGCTTGGATCGAAGCCGGACGCTCCATGATGCGCGGGGATCGCGATCGTCGTCAGCGCGATCAAAAGCACCCACTGGAAAAAGATCCGGGCGTGAAAGAGGCACCGCATGTTCAAGCGCGTTAGCCGAGCAGGGATGCTGGATTCTCCACCGCCATGCGACGGATCTCCTGCTGGGAAAATCCCGCGCCGAGCAACTTTTCGGCGAACATCGCAAAGCCTTCGGCGATCCCGGGATTCGTGGTTTGGCCGAGATCCGTCGATAGCACGCATCGTTCCGCGCCAGTGCGGCGAATGGCTTCGAAGACGCCTTCCCAGGAAGCTTTTCCGGTGTGCATGGTGGTGAAGCAATGCTCGATGAACGCGCCCATGCCGGCGAGCTCGGCTTGTTCCGCCGCCGATAAATTCTGCGAGGGAAATTCGGCGTGCGTTACGACGACCCTGCGCAGCTTCATCTCCTGTGCGGCTTTCACCAGCGCGGCGATCTCGCGCCGTCCCAGATGTCCCGTAGCGAGAATCATGTCGTACTTACGAATCAATTCCAGGCAGGCGCGCGCGGCGGGAATCAAAGCTCCCGAGTCGTCGAGGACGGTCATGGGTGCGGGATTGAGGCCGGTGGCCGCGAGCTCGAGTTGGATCTGCGCCCAAAACGGTGGATTCTTATTCGCGCCTCCGGGACGCCCGGCCGTCTCGTTCGCCGCGTCCACCGTGGGCATCCACACGATCTTGCACCCGGAGCGCCCGGCCAGTTCCACGGCCACCGGATTCAATCCGCCGATGCTGTGATTCAGCACGATGGCTCCATAGGCGCGAATTCCGGGCACCACTTTGTTGACGATGTGCGCGCGCTCGGCGGTGGGGAAGTAGTGCGACTTCAACACGAATCCCGCGAGGCCGTGTTGCAGAAATTCTTTAGCGAGATCGACATCGTCGATCCGCCGCGCGATCACATCCGGCGCGACGTGGACTTGCATGTCGCAGGCGCCTTGCAGCGCCTCCCACGCGAGCTCGCGAGATGAAATTGAACTTGTACTCATCGTTGCTCCGATCCGGCGTTCTACGGAACGCTTTCCAGTTCCACGGCGTTGATGGACGCGCCGTTCAGCACGCGCTGCATCTGCGCTTCATCGAGAACGCCTTCCCATTTTGCGATCGCGATCGTCGCGACCGCATTGCCGATTAAATTTGTCGGCGTCAGTCCTTCGGACATGAACCGGTGAATTCCAAGGATCAGCGCAAGGCTTGCGACGGGGATGGTGCCGACCGTGGAAAGCGTCGCCGCGAGCACGACGAACGCGGCTCCCGCGACGCCGGCCGCGCCTTTCGACGTCAATAACAGCACGGTGAGCAGCCCCACCTGTTGAACCAGTCCGAGCGGCGTGTTGGTGGCCTGCGCGAGAAATACCGCGGCCGTCGCCAGATACAGACACGCGCCATCCAGATTGAACGAATAGCCCAGCGGGACCACCAATCCCGTGACGCCTTCGGAGCAGCCCAGGTTCTCCATTTTGTCGATGAGGCGCGGCAGCACGGTTTCCGACGAGGTGGTCGCCAGGACGATGAGGATTTCCTCGCGCAGGTAGCGCAGCAAGGAGAGCAAGCGGAATCCGCACCACGAGCATACGGGACCCAGCACTCCGAAAATGAACAGCAGGCACGTGACATAAAACATCGCCAGCAGTTTTCCCAGTGAGACCAGCGAGCCCGCTCCGAATTTGCCGACCGTGAACGCCATCGCTCCGAACGCGCCGATGGGAGCCAGATACATGACGATTCCGACCGCGCCGAAAACCATGCGCGAGGCAGCCTCGATGAAATCGAGCAGGGATTTTCCCGCGGAACCCAACTGCGCGAGCGCGAACCCGAAGAGCACGGAAACCAACAGCACCTGCAGCACGTTGCCCTCGGCGAAAGCGCTCACCACGGTCTGCGGAATGATGTTCATCAAAAGCGCGACGGGCGTCTGACCACGCGCCGAGGTCACGTAAGTTTGCACGGCGGAAGCGTCGACGTGCGAAAGATCGACGTTCATGCCAGCGCCCGGCCGGAGCAGGTTGACCATCGCGAGCCCCACAATCAGGGCCACCGTCGTGAGGACCTCGAAGTACACGAGCGCTTTCAGGGCCGTCCTGCCGACGCGCGCCATGTCGGCCATGCGCGCAACGCCGTGCACCACGCTGCAGAAAACGATCGGCGCGATCAGCATCCGAATCGCCTTGATAAAGGCGTCGCCGAGCGGCTGCATCCTCCCTCCCCATTCGGGACGGAACACGCCGAGCAGGATTCCGGCGAGCATCGCGATGAGCACCTGGACCCACAGTTGTCTCAGCCAGGGCCGTTTCAATGTTGTTCTGTGAGCGGCGCTTGTGGGCGCGGACTTATTCACGAATGATTCCTGCTCGTGGAGGGCCGGCTGCGGGAGGAATGTTCGCCGGCAGAAAGGATATCCTCCCTTGCGAATTATATCGCGTGTGCCGATCGCCTACAGTGATTTTCCAGCTCGCCGAAGAACATCGTTTCGCGACTTCCTCGATTAAATTGTTTTAGCATAAGCAGGCAGTCGTAACGGGACGTTTGCGGGCCGCATCCAGGACACCAGGAAGGCCCGATACCGGCCGATAGAGAAGCGAAACGGAGGAAGAATGAGTTTTAAGACACAGGGACTAACTTTGCTGACCGCGATGACGCTGGTCGCGCCCGCGGCCATGCAAGCGCAGGGACGCCATCCCCGCTATCTAAAAGCGCGCAGCGATTTGCGCGCCGCACAGTTGTTTGCGAGAGTGCGCGAGGAACCGAACGTCACTCGCAATCTGGAAGCCGCCGCCGGCGAGATGGAGGGAGCTATTCGCGAGATCGACCGCGCCGCTGTGCTCGACGCCAGGGATCTGGACGATCATCCGCGCATCGACGAACGCATCCCGCGCCGTGACCGCTTCCGCAAGATCGTGGACCTGCTGCGCAGCGCCCGCGCCGACATCGAACATGAGGAAGACAATCCCCGCGCCCGCGAATGGCGCAACGCGGCGTTCCGGCACATCGATGCTGCGCTCAACGCGGTCCATCGGGCGGCGATGGACGCGAGACTCGATCACGAACTCGGGTTCTAATATCGTTGAGCAGTCGTTTACCGAACAGGGGGCGTTCGCGATCGCGAGCGCCCTCTCTCACGAAGCATGGAGGAATCGACGATTTACGGTAAAGTGGTACGAGTACTACAAGAGGTGATGTAGATGAACCGCGTCCTCTTCCTTGCGCTCGGAGTTGTGTCCAGCTGGTCCTTCTTGGGAGCGCAAGCGCCTGCGACCGACTCGTCCGCCCCGACTCAAGGCAAGACCGCGCCGGATCAGGCCGCCTCGGCGAAACAGCCTTCCGCAAGTCAGGAACAGCCTTCTCAGCAACCGTCTTCGCAAGCCCCGCCCGTGGGCAAGTTGTTTTTGGTGGATACGGGCACACACATCCCCCTCAGTCTGATCAACAGCGTCAGCACGAAGAACGCTGTGGCGGGCGATCGAGTTTACCTTGAAACCGTCTTTCCCGTGCTGGTGGATGGACGCATCGTCATTCCTCCCGGGAGTTACGTAGCAGGCACGATTACGGAGATCAAGCGTCCCGGCCGCGTCAAAGGCCGCGGCGAATTCCATCTGCGCTTTGAATCCCTCACTCTTCCGAACGGCGCGTCGCGCGATTTCCGCGCTCACGTCACCGGTCTCGACGGCCGCGCGAGCGAGGAACTGGATCACAAGGAAGGCACCATCCGGAGCGAAGGGAATAAGGCCGGCGATGTTCGGACGGTCGGCGAGACTGCTGCGGCAGGAGCGAGCATCGGCGCGCTTGCAGGAAGCATCAGTGGAGCGCCTGGTATGGGAGCGGCGATCGGAGCGGGAGCCGGTGCGGCAGTCGCGCTGGGTACCATCATGTTCACCCGCGGCCCGGACGCGGTACTCGCCAAAGGCACCACCATCGAAATGATTCTGGATCGCCAGGTGCGCTTCTCGGAGGACGAACTGGACTTTACGAATCTCCTTCCGCATCGCTCCTTTGCGGGCGACGGCGGAGGTCCCCTGCCCAGTAAGAAAAGCCAGGCGTCCCCCTATAGCCGTTTTCCCCTCTAAGTCTCTCCTAAACAGGCTTTTTCTGACCTAAGGACGCCTCCATCGTGCCCGACCGCTAAAGTTCAGTGCCATTAGTACCGAACAGTAGCATGCGGGCAGTGATATCGTGACAGCCAGTACCATTACCTCCATCAACGGGCGCAAAACGGCGGGAACCGTCTCCGGCTTCAGCATGTTAGGCGTCCCCGTGCGTCTCCACTTCACGTTTATCCTGCTGGTGCTTTTTCTCCTGATTACGCTGCTCGGCAGTCCGCGTTCGGTGAGTAATTACGCCATTTTCCTTTTTGGCAGCCTCATCAGCGTACTGCTGCACGAGGTCGGACACGCCTCCGTGGCGGCCTGCTTCGGTGTGCGGACGGTGGAGATCGTGATGTTCCCGATCGGCGGGTTGGCGCGCATGGAACGGCCTCTGAAGCCCACGGCGGAGGTCTTAGTATCGCTGGCGGGGCCGTTTGTGAACCTCCTGCTCGCGGGTGGAATTTTCGCGTATCTGGTGAGCACTCACCAAGCCACGTCGGTCAGGATCCAAGATCTCATCCGGCCCAGCGACAAGAGTGTGCTGGCGTTGCTGCTCTACGGGAACGTGATGCTTGCGGTGTGCAATCTTCTGCCGGCTTTCCCGATGGACGGCGGGCGGTTGCTGCGCGCTCTGCTGTCCTACGTCCGGCCTCCGGAAGTCGCCACGCGAATCGCCGCCTGGATGGGTCGCATGCTCGCGATGAGCATTGGCTTATACGGCTTAGTGGACAAGCAATATCTGTTGGTTTTCTTTGCACTGTTCATCTACCTGGGCGCGGTCCAAGAGGGCGTCGCGGCGCTCGGCCGCACGCTGACGACGGGCATCCCGGTGCGAGCCGCGATGATCACGGAGTTTCATACGCTCGATCACGGCAATACGGTGCGGGATGCAGCGAATCTGATGCTCTCCACCGCTCAGCAGGATTTCCCCATCCTCCATGGCGGCAAAGTGGTTGGTTTGCTGGGAAGAAACTTGCTCCTCCGCGCGATCGCGCAGGAGGGTCCCGAAGCCTACGTGGCAGGTGTGATGGACCGCAATTTTCTGGCGCTCACCTCCGACGAGGATCTGGCCGATATTCTTCCGCAGATGGCGCACGCGGGTCGCTGCGCCCTGGTGATGGACAACGACCGGCTTCTCGGCCTGCTGACGACCGATAATCTGTCGGAGTTCCTGCTGCTGCGCCGCTTCGGTATGGAACCCGTCGTTTAGACGGATTCCTTATCCCTCAAAAAAGCTGTCGAAAAACACCGTAGCCCCACACCGCGGCTAAGACGATCGTCATTCCCAAGGCCGCAAATCCGAAGATCCGCGTGATCGGGTCCAACTTATGCACGCGCTGCAGGATCACGCGCTGCTCCTCCGCCATGTGGGATTCACCAGCGCTCAGAAACAGGCTGTCTTCTTCTTTCGCTCCCACGATGGAGCGGTAAACGAAAAGCAAAGCATAGATCAGCGTCACGACCAACCAGATCGCGAGCGTGAATTGGAGCGGCGAATAACTGGACATCGGCGGCCTCCTTTGGATTCGGCTTCCGTCCTGTTTAGATACTTCAACGGAATGAGCGTGTCAAGGGGAGGCCCAACCGATCAGTTGCGTGCGGAATGCGCGCGCGCCGTTTTCGTTACTTCGATCAGCTCTATCAGTTCCTGCGCGGACTGCAGCGACGGATCGAGCGTCAGCGCCAGCTTGGTCTCCCGCTCGGCGTTGTCGAATTGGCCCACAATGCATAGCGAGATCGCGTAATTGGTGTGCACCAGCGGGTCGTGGGGAAACAGCGTCACGGCCTCCGTCAGTTCCGGGATCGCTTCCGCGGAGCGGCCCAAGCGAAGATATTCGATGCCGAGCAATCCGTGCGCATAAGGCGCGAGCGTGGCCTCTTTGGCTACGCCGTCGTGTAGGGTGGAAATCGCGCGCGTGTGGTCGCCTCGCTCCGCGTAGCCGAATGCTGTGGCCAGAAAGCGCCGGGCTCTCCCCGTCAGTGGATGGCGCAGTTCGTCCACGGAGACCAGCGGTGTCTGCTGTGGCGGTTCTGTTCGGCGCACGGGGAACGCGTTTGCGAACGTGGGCGTCCCGGTGTCATTGAACTGGCTTCCGTTGTACATCGGCTCGAATTCGTCGACGTAAAAGCCCGAGGCCCGGGTGGGGGAAACCTGCGCCGCCAGGGGAAAGCCAATGCACGCGAGTATGGCAGCATGCCCCGCGATTCGTCGCAGTGCCATGCGAAAATGCGTTCTCCACGATCGATGGCTACAGCCCTGATTACACATATTCTCCTCCGCTCGAAATCCAGTGGGCGGATGACCGCCTCTCCTGTTGCCGGTGCCTGCGTCTTTCTCGTGCGTACGTCTGGGCGCGCTCCCGCCCGGGGGAACAGGCCTCGCGTCTCGGGAAACGAATTCATCCCGGGAAACGAATTCTTTGAATCTGCTGTGAACTCACCTCGCGGTGAAGGGGCGGGACGTGCCTGACAACTCAGTCGGACCCGGACTACTCAGTCAAGGCCTCATGCGGGAGAAACTTCCTGCACCCCCAGCATACCCGAAGACCTTTTCGGCGTCCAATCGAGAATCTTTATATGGCTGATATAAGGCTGGAAATAACTCTTTTAGGAGCGTAACTCGGCACGATCTCGAGTGCCGCTTGGCGCGCCTCGCCGATGGCGCCGATGGGGAAGCTGATCGCGCCGACGCCTGGATGCCCGCCGCCGCCGTAGCGCTCGCAGATCGTGGCGAGATTGTATTTGAGATCCTCCTTGATCCACGGATTCGAGCCTACCGATACTTTGGTGCGGAAGCTCGACGTGCTGACGGAAACCGTGTACGTCGAATCGGGATGCAGGTAATAGGGGATGAACTTGTTGTAGCCTTCGAGTCCGTAGCCGACGAGATCGAAATACACGACGCCGCCTTCGAATCGCGCCTGCTGGCGGATGATGTCGATGGAGCGCAGGTGGCGCTCGTAAAGAGGCTGATAGATGGGCTGGATGCCGGGATCGGCCGCGATCTCCGCCAGCTTCTGGTGGCGCATCATGCGGATGATCTGCTGCACGGTTTCCGAGCCCTGGGCGCCCTCGATCACCAGCGTCAGTCGTGGCGGGGGAGCGCATCTCGACCGCTTCCTGGGGGGAGGCATACTGCGCGCCGTCGATGATGTCGGCCCATTCGACAAGCTCTTCTAGATCCTCGGGATCGTAGCCGTATTTTTCCCGCGCCACGGTCGCGATGTAATTCGTGCAGGAGGGAAGGTCGGGATCGTACATCTTCCGGCCGCTGGTGTCCTGGCGAAAGTGGTCGGCGTCTTCGGGCGACAGAAACGCGCTCTGGTGATGATCGAACCACCAGGTGAGGCGCGGGTCGGGGGAGTATTTGAAATCGACGATCGCGTTCACGTCGCCGTCGAAAAGTCGTCCGGTTCGAAAAGTTGGGAGGCTTTGTGCGCCATCCCGGGAAACAGAATTCGGCTCCGGGTAGAATTGTGCCCTCGCGGAGGCGGGTGAAAAAGGCGGCCGAAGCCGCTCCGTCGAAGCAATGATCGTGATATAGAATTCTGATCCGCATGATGCGAAAAGGTGCCGGGAAAACCTGCTAGTGTCTCGCAAACGTGGGGCGTAACCAAGTGCGATTCAAAATCAGGGGCCGGGGAGGAGATCGCGAACCGGTGTCGAAAGGCGGGAAGTGGGAGAGCCTATTTCTTTTTTGCGGGAGCGCCGCCGGTGCGGACTACGATGAGAATACAGGTGTCCCCGTCATCGCCAGTCGCATAGCGGACCGTCACACGGCTGCCCGCGCGCAGATGTCCTTCGACCTTGGTATCGGGCGTCACCTGGAGAAGGTGCGGCGTTCTTTTTTCCCAAGACGGTGCGGGTGAGCACCAGGCTTGTTTCGCTGGATTCG
>CAVXVL010000035.1:0-22538 GCA_963765085.1 Terriglobia bacterium
AAATGGACATCGCCGGCTGGAATGCGAAGAGAAGCGTGGCGCAGGCGGCCGTCATCGTCGAGTTCGACAGGCGTCGAAACCACACCTGCGCCAGCGCGAAATTCGTGATCAGGAGACTAAAAAAGATGATGCGAAACGGGAGCGGGTGCAGGCCGAACAGCGCGAACAGGACACGATAATAAAGGCCGCCCATGGGACGGTATTCCGGGGTGAAGATCGCCAGTGCTTGCGCCAGGACCACGCTCATGGGCACGCGCCCGTAGCCGTGCAGGAACGCGATATTGGTGAGGTCGTCGGGCGTGAAAAAGGTCTTCAGTCCGCGATGCGCGAGGAGCAAAAAATACACGCTGACGACCGCGACAACGGCTGCGCTCTTGCGAGCGGAAGCGCTCACGTGATTGGGCCTTGTCGCAATCGCATTGTTTCTTCGAACGTCCGTTTATCTCGCGGCTATTTCAGATCGTTGCGGTAAACCACGCCGCCCTTCATCACGAACTTCACGCGCTGCGTTTCCGTGATATCCGCGAGCGGATCTCCCGAGACGGCGACGATATCCGCAAAGCGGCCTTTTTCGACGATGCCCACGCGCTTCCCGAGCTCGAAATTCAAAGTCTCGGCGGCGTTCAGCGTCGCCATTTGCAGCGCCTGCGCGGGCGTGATGCCCCATTTGACAAAGACCGCGAACTGGAAAGCCTGCGCGCCATGACCCTCCATATAGGCTCCGCTGCCGAACGTTTCCCGGATGCCTTCCCGCATCAGACGTTTGAAGCTCAGCTCCGTGAGCGAGTAGCGCGTGTACCTTCCGCCGGACGATTTCAAATCCTTTTCTTCCAGCTCTCCGATCAGGTCCCACAAGGTCTGCTGCACCAGGCGAATGCTCCCGTCGGGCAGCGGAACCTTGAGAAGACGAATCGTCTCGTCGTCGAGGCCGGGCGCGCCGGTGACGCCGACGGTCAGATGCATCGGCATATCGACCCCGGCCGCGATGCAATTCCGCAAGCCTTCGCCGCCGTACGCATGGCAGGCGACCTTCAACCCGCGGCGATGCGCCTCGTCGACGATGGCCTGATTTTCTTCGAGCGTGATCGAAGGCACGTTAATCATCGTGCCGTCCGGTTTGAACGCGCCGCCGCCGCCGTCGGGATAGCCGCTGCCTTCGTAATCTTCGGTTTCGTAAACCTTGATCCAATCGACCCCGTAGTGCGAACGCTCGCGCACCGCCGCACGCGCGAGCCACGGCGAATTGACGTCGGCTTCCAGTTGAAACGACGGAATTCCGGGACCGTGCCCGAACGGAACCACCATCGACGGCGCCGGATAATAACTCCCACCGCGTGGAACCAGCTGCGGTCCGGAGACTTGCATGCGTGGACCGGGAACCAATCCTTTGTTGATGGCGTCGCGCAGTTCCACGATCGCGTAGGTGTACTGCGAGCCCATATCCTGTAGCGTGGTGAATCCCGCATACATATCTTTCAGCGCGTAGTGCAAACCGACGAAAGCGTTGCGTCCATCGTTGGGCTCGGGGTCCTGCATCAGGTGCACGTGGCGATCGATCAAGCCGGGCATGACCGTCGCGCGGCTCAGGTCGATGACCCGAGCGCCTGCCGGAATTGGTGTGCTGGCGGCGGGCCCCACGTCGACGATGCGGTCGCCTTTGATGACGATCACTTGATTCGGAAGGTTCTTGCCGGAGCGTGCGTCGAACAAACGTCCGGCACGGATCGCCACTCCCTCCGGCGGCGGCGCTTGCATCTCCATGCGAGTGGGATCGAACGGCGGCGCCGCGGGGCGAGGATTCTGGGCCTGCGCGCCGGTGATAGCCAGACCTGCGCCCGCAAGCAAGCTCGTGGAGAACGCGAGTCTGCGTACGTACGATTTCAACATAACGATAACCCTGGACCTCATTGCTCTATTTCCTCGCTTCACGCTTCGGGAAGGCGCGCGATTGCGCGCCGTTGCCAGTATATCGTGGGAGATGCCGGGGAGCCGAAGGCACAAGCAAAAAGCAGGTCTCTCACTGCGTTCGGGATGACAGGATCAGTAAAGAAGGGCGAAGTGCGGAATCGCGCGTCGCGTCTTCGTTACCTCACGCTTTGAACTTCGGAAACAGACGCTCCGCGTTTCCACGATCCAGCGCGTGTTCCAGCGCCGGCGACAGTTTGAGCGCCGGAATCTGGCTGACCGTAGTGACGATCGGTTCCATCGGGAAATCGCTGCCGAATAATCTCTGTGTGTCGGGCACATCCAGGTCGGCCACAGCTTTGAACGGCATCGCATATGTCGCGTGTGCGCATTCGTAATACAGCTTGCGCAGTTCGTAATACACGCCGTGAGGGATCTTGGCGTTCATGCCATCGTGATTGGTGGAATCGGCCGAGCGGCTGCCCGCACCCGGAACGCGATCCTTGAGGCGTCCGGCCAGTACGGGGACGGCAGCGCCCGAATGATTCACGATGACTTTCAGATCGGAATTTTTCGACAGCACGCCGTTATAGAGCAGGCTGGTGACCGCGCGCGTCGTATCGATATCGAATTCGATCACGGCGTCGTTCACGCCGGCGACCAGGTTGCGGCAGCACTTGCCGACAAAAGGATGAATGAAGATCACGGATTTGCGCCGGTTCAATTCATCGAACACCGGCATGTACACCGGATCTCCGGGCCATCGGTCGCCGGTGTTGCTCAGGATGCCGATGCCATCCGCCTTCAGTACGTCGAACGCGTACTCGATTTCCTTGAGGCTGGCGTCGTTGTTGCCGTTCTTGTTGTCGAGCGGCAGGACGGCGAGGAATCCGAATTTGCCGGGGTGATCGGAAACCGCTTTCGCGGCGAATTCGTTATAGCTGCGCGCGAGCGCCGCGCCCTTTGGCGTCCCGTCGTAAATTTCATCGCCGTACTGAACGCCCGAAAGAATCGCGGTCGCGATGCCGTATTTGTCCATGGCTTCGAGCGAGGAAGCCGGATCCAATTCTGATTGCCGCGCGCGGGCGTCGGGAAATAATGATGATGCACGTCGATGCGGCGATGGCTCCGGCGTTCTCGATTGAGCGAGTGCGCGAACGGCGGAAGCGGCCGCCGCGCCCACGGCCAAAGACTGGAGCATCTGCCGGCGCGTAGTCAAGTTAAAAGAAGCCGGCGTATCGTTAGCGAAATCGGCCATGTTCGGATTGTCCCTGAGCGATTATTCTTTGGGCTTGGGCGGATATTTGTCGATGGATTTCCGCACCATATCTTCCAGCTTGCTCTCGATCTTAATGGGCTCGTCTTTTTCTTCCCGTGCGATGCCGCGCCACACCAGCGAGCGCGTGGCCGGGTCGCGCAGATCGATGACCAGGGTTCCCTCGGCGTAGGGCACACGCACGACGCGCGTTCCCCAGCCGCGCCAGCCGGCAGGATACGCCTCGGTCTCCAGTTTGCGCGCGGTGCCGAGCGTATAGCGGACGTTCAAATCGGCTTGGTTGGTGAGCGATTTCGTCAGACCCCGCTTGGTGAGTTCGGTCGCGATATCGGCGTCCAGACGCTTTCTCACCAGTTCGTTGTTGAGCGCTTCGTTCTTGCTGTTGAGCTTGCCGTCGCGAATCAGGAACGTCCGATATTTGCCGAAATCGACGGCGGAATCGAATTCGACCGTCACCTTTTGCGCGTGCGCGAAAGGAGCGAGCAGAAGCAGCAGCGGTACCCATCTCATGAATGGAACTCTATCATATGAACCGTTGGCAATTCCGTAAAACGACTACCAATGGGCGAGATCGCGGACTGCTTGTCCGAGTCTCTTGCTGGCGACGAACTCCTGGCCGTTGTCGAGCGTCACGAGCCAGCGCTGGCTGCTGAGGACGCTCATCTTGCGGACGTGTTCTACGTTGATGAGCGCACTGCGATGGATGCGCCGGAAATTCGAGGCCGCCAGCCGTTCCTCCAGAACCTTCAGTGTTTGCGTCGCCAGATAACGGCGCTTCGCGGTCACGATCTGAACCAGATCGCCCTCGGCCTGGAACGCCAGAATTTCGTCGGCGCGCAGCAGGAAATATTCGTCGCCGGCGCGGCCCACGATTTGCGCACCGGCTGAGGCGAAGACGGGTCGGGAAGTTCCTGGATCGCGGCGATTTTTTCGAGCGCCTGTTTGCCGCTGATGCGCCGCGCCCGCTCGACGGCCTCGGCTAGCCGCTGGTGTCCCACCGGTTTCAACAGGTAATCGATCGCGCCCGCTTCGAACGCTTCAATCGCAAATTTATCGTACGCCGTCACGATCACGATCGACGGCATGCGCGGACCGTCCTTGAGACGGCGCACCACGTCGAGGCCTCCCATGGCGGGCATTTGCAGATCGAGCAGCACCAGATCCGGCGAATGCTGGGCGATGAGATCGAGCGCGCGCAGTCCGTCGTCGGCCTCCCCCGCGACGACTACGTTGTCGATTGCGTCCAACTCCTCGCGCAGAACCTGGCGCGCGATGGGCTCGTCGTCGACGATGAGGATCTTCAATGTCATTGGGAGGGACGGGTCAACACGATGAATCATTCAACGAAATAATAAGCAACGACGATGGCACATCGAACAGGATCTCAGACGGCCATCGGCATGGCAACGGAGCGCCGCACGGGAATCGAGAAACCGACTTCGGTGATTTCGGATCGCGTGGAAATACGGAGGTCGGCCGCTTCACCGTAGCACAACGTTAAGCGGCGGCGAACGTTCGCCAATCCAATGCCGGAACCCACGCCCGCGTCACCGAACGTCCCCGGGCGCGATTCGGACGGCGTCAACTCGAAAGGCTTCCATCGCCGGAATTGGACACTGTGACGACGATGTGTTCCGCCCTGGTCTCAATATGCAGGTGCACGAAGCCATCGCCGGAACGCGCGGCAATGCCGTGTTTCACGGCGTTTTCCACCAGCGGCTGGATGGAGAGAACGGGAATCTCGGCGGAGAGCGCGCCGGGATCGGCCTCCACCAGCGTGCGCAGTTTCGGACCCAAACGCAATTGCTCGATTTCGAGATACGCGCGCACGATGCGAAGCTCCTCGGACACCGGAATGAAAGTGCGGTCCGATTGCAGAAAGTAACGGAAGATGTCGGCCAGGTTCAGAACCAGGCGGCGCGCTTCGGCGTTGTCGCGCGCAATGGTCCCATACAAAGTATTGAGCGAATTGAAGAGAAAATGCGGATTGATTTGCGATTGCAGTGCGCGCAGTTCGGCTTGCGCCACCAGTTGCTGCATTTGATCGCCGCGCAGTTGTTCGACATGCTCGACGGTGGCGGCGGCCAAGCGCCCAAGCACCGCGAAATCCTCACTCAAATAACGTCGTCCTCCGGTGCGTGGGCCCAGCAACAGGAATTGCTCGTCGCCGCGCGCGAAGGTCAGCGGCACCACTGCTTGGACCCAAGTGGGAAGCGCCCACGCGGAGGGATTCAATACGGCGGCCGGCGCAAGGGCCGCGAGCGGGCCGGGCAGTTGCCGCTCCCAACAAAATCGTTCAGCGTGCAGAAATTCCGCGATCGTGGAGGCTGCATGATCCAGATACCCGGCTTCGTCGGTATTCTCGACGCCACGTGCCGTTTCCGGCGCGGATTCGCGCGTGGGATGGCGCAGTTCCGCGACCGGTTCCTCGATGTTCGACCGCAGGAACAGAACGCTGGTGACCAGTCTCTGCGCACGATTTCGTAAATACACGAAGCCGGTCAGCAACAGGCATCCGGCGACGAACAGGACGCCCATATCGAAGGGATGCTGCCAATGCTCGGCGAGGTCTTGAGACTGTAGGGCGCGGACGCACAAGAGCAACGCCGCGGCGCTCATGGTCGCATTCACGATGAAGCGTAGGAACGTGTCCATCAATAAGAAGCGATAATCCTGCAGCAGGACGAGCAACGCGAGAGGCAATCCCGCATGATGCACCGCGATTTCTCCCTCCCACATACGGCCCGCCGTCGCGGAACCGAAATGCACGAAGGAGATGGCGAAAAGAAACAGGCACATCGCGCCGGCCAAACGTTGTCCCGCCGCTCGATTACTGGTTCGCAGATCGACGATGACGGAGATCACGGTCAGTGCTCCGAAACCGATCGTCACCAGGAGCAGAGCCGCGGAGTGAAAGTGCACCGAGCCGGTGAGGAGGTCGGCGACGTGGAGTCCGATCGCAATGACGCTGAGCACATACCCAGCCATCCACAGCGATCGCTGGAGCTTACCCAGCGAAATGTGAAGCAGCACGGCCGGGAGCAGACTGAGGGCCGAGAAACTGATGGTCGTGATGATGTCGGTGGCGCCATCGTTGCCATCGCCGCGCGCGAGCGCCAGAAGCGAACCGGCATTCCACAACATCGCCAGGCCCGCGGCGAGTGTCGGCAGAATACTGCGTTCTTCGCGGGAACGTCTCCAACTGACGATGAACAGATAAAGGAGGATGCCGAAGATCAGCACACCGGCGCAGTGTCCGATGGTGTTGACCAGGACGGGGCCGTGAATGAGGCGGTCGGGCATTCCAGCTTTAAAGATATCTGAATTTTCCCCAACGTACGTCATCCCGAAACGTAGTGAGGGACCTGCTTTTCAAGCGTTGACAAAACCAGCTAACAGCCAGGCTCCTCTCCCGCTCCGCGGGATCGGAATGACACGCTTGTAGTGTTAATTCGCTGCCGCTGCTTCGAGGGTTACCTTCGCGCGCAGATTCGCGACCCCCAGCGTCGTGCGTTCGTCGGCGACGGTGAAGGCCACCGCGTCGTCGATCCAATCGTGCGCCGTGCCGTCGGGATCCTGCGAGTAGACCGTCAGCGTATACGATTGCGGGCACAGATCGCACAAGAACGCGAAGACCACGGTGACGGATTCGCCGGCTTTGCGCGGCCCGATCGATACATGTTCGGCTTCGGTGCTGGTGCCGTACACTTCGAAACCGATCTGCGTGCGGATAATCATTCCGATCATCGGATCGGCGACGTCCTCGTGGAAACGGATGGTCGCGCGGACACTGACATACTCGCCGCTTTTCCACACAATGGTCGCGTGGCCGTTCGCGCCCAGAATTTCGAGCCCGGTCACTTCGGCTCTTCCATCGCCGCGCCGGAACGAAGGCGCCAGGCGCGCGGGAATCGTCTCACCCCAGGCACGTACTTGCTCCGTGACCGCACGCCGATAGCGCGCCAATGTTTCGCGCGGATCGCCCTTCGCGGCGAGCTCGCCGGCTTCGAGCCACCACACTTCATCGCACAATGTTTCGAGCAGGCGATCCTCGTGGGATGCCAGCAGAACCGTCGATCCCGATCGGCGTAAACGGTCGAGGCCGGGAAGCGTGCGAGCGCGCACGAGCGCGTCCTGGGTGGCGAGAACCTGATCGAGCGCCAGCACGGCGGCGGGTGCGAGATTGAGCGGCTCGCCTAAAGCGACATAGCGGCGATTTCCGTCTGCTTTTACTTCGCCCGAGGCAGGCTCGAGCACGCCACCGGCAACCTTGAGCAGATCCGAGACGCCCGACTGCTTGCCTCCGACCAGACCGATAATCGCGCCCGAAGGAGCCGTCGCGGTGAAGTCCTTGAGCAGGCCGGCCGAAACGCTTCGGAAATCGATCGACATCAGGAACTAGCATACGTTACGGGACGACGGTTGTGCCAGTAAAAGGACGTCTTTCCGGCCGGTTGGCCAGGACGCTCGCCGCTAAACCTCTCCGCGCGAACAGCCGATACATTGCCCATGAAGCCTCCGACTCGCGGGGAGATCCGCGCCATGTGTGTCATGACACTTGCGTCGGCGGTGATCCTCTGCTCGGTGGCGACGTTGAAAGGCTTTCAGGGCGAGAGATTCATGGGCCGTCCGCTGGGCGGCGATTTCGTCCAGTTCTACGCGGCCGGGCGCGTCCTGATGACGCCGGGATATCAGGCCTGGCGGATCTACGATGTGACCACGATGAACGCGATGGAGCACGAGGTCAACCCGCAGTTACAGGCCGATCGCGCGCCGGTCTTCGGTGGGGCTCCCGTGGCGGCGGCGCTGCTCGCTCCGCTGACCGTGCTGCCCTATCGCTTCGCCTACGTCGCGTGGTTGTGCATTTCGTTTTCTCTCGCCGCACTTTCGATCCGGCGGCTGGCGAAGGACTGGCTTCCCGAAGGCGATCGCGGGCTGGCATTGCTGGCCGGACTCGCGTTTCCTCTGTTCTGCTTCGAAAGCTGGATGGGCCAGATCTCGGTGCTCGGGCTGGTGATCTTCGCGCATTTTCTGCATTTTCTGAAAGCGCGCAAGAGCTACGTGGCGGGATTCGTGCTCGCCTTCTGCGCCTACAAACCTTCCATGCTGGTGTTTCCCGCGGCCGTGTTGCTGATTCGCCACCGCAAGGAATTCGTCGGGATGCTCGCGGGTCTGGCGACGTTTGTCGGCTTATGTTTTGGAGTCGTCGGATTCAAGGGCATGGCCGCGTGGGCGGACGTCATCATGTTCTACACGCACTTCGCCGACGGCACGATCGCCGGGAAGATTCATCACAAGTATCTGGACTCCGTTTCGTTTTTCTCGCTGATGCAGGTGCCGCACGCGCGAATCGTTGCGTTGGCATGCGGTGCTGCGTTGGCGATTGCGTTATTCGCTCGGCTCATCAAACCAGGGCTGGAAACGCCGCTCGCGTGGGCCGCGACCATTTGTGTCTCGATGGTGGCGAATAGCTACACGCCTTCCTACGATGGCGTATTGTTGATTCCGGCAGCGTTCCTCGCTGCCGGTGCCGTCAAGAACAGGAATGAAATCGGACTATGGCTGACCGCGCTCTTCCTCACGGCCTGGGTGACGCAACTGATCGCGGAAGTCGCTCACGTTCAGCTTTTGACGATTCTGCTCGCCGCGTTCGGCTTACGGATTCTCGGTTTCTTGGGAAGTCGAGTGCCCGTGCAAGCGTCCGCTCCTCGCGCCGCGATGCAAGAAGCCGGCGTCTGAGCGATTAAATCCAGGCCGCGCGGGCGCCCTCGCAGTGCGTATAATGCCGCCATGGGCGAGTTATCCGGGGATCTGCCAGTGGAACGCATGCAGTG
This sequence comes from Terriglobia bacterium, assembly GCA_963765085.1. GTDB lineage: Bacteria > Acidobacteriota > Terriglobia > Bryobacterales > Bryobacteraceae > Palsa-187. The sequence continues at coordinate 9,016 of CAVXVL010000035.1, forward strand.
CATGGAAGTGTGGGGCGGAAGCCAGCTCACCTCGCAGCGCGTTGCGTTCGGCGGATTGGACGCCTGGGTCTATAGCAAACCGTTCGACGGCGCACAGCGCGGGGGCGACGTTTACTACGCATCGAGTTGCGCGACGGGCCGCATCAGCCGTCTGCTACTCGCGGATGTATCGGGCCACGGAACCAAGGTAGCGGCGGCGGCGGCCGATCTGAAAGCTCTCATGCGGCGTTTCGTGAATCGTCTGGATCAGGCGGAGTTCGTGCGTCTGCTGAACGAACAATTCGGTGCGATGTCGAAGACTGGAACCTTCGCAACGGCCGTGGTCGCGACGTTCTTTGCGCCGAGTCTAAGAATGATGCTGTGCAACGCGGGTCACCCGCGCCCGATCCTGTATCGCGCGGCGACGAAGCAGTGGAGCCTTCTCGGTCACGAGGGCGCGGCACGCAAACCCGGTCCGATGAATTTGCCGCTCGGAATCATGAGTCTTACGGAGTACGAACACTTCGACGTCGATCTTCAGCCCGGCGATTGCCTGGTGACCTACACCGACGCCCTTATGGAATCCTACGATGCCGACGGCGAGATGCTGGGCGAAGAAGGAGTGCTGAAAATCCTGCGGCTCGTCGGCGACGCCGAGCCAGATCGCCTGATTGAAACCTTGCTCTGCGAGATCGGCGAACGGTACCCGAAGAATTTATCGGATGACGATGTCACGGTGCTGATCGTGCGCCCGAGCGCCGGCAAGATGCGCTATTCGTTCGGCGAGAAGTTGAGCGCGGTGGGACGGTTTGGAAGAGCGTGGGTCCGCTCGTTGAATCCGCGCGAGGAAAGAGCTCCGCTCCCGGATTTGAATCTCGCGAATCTCGGAGGCGCGATCATTCCCGCACTCGGGCGTCGCTGGCGGGCGAAGCGCTAGCGAGACCAAAAAGCTCCCGTCCTTCCGATCCCGCGGTGCGGGAGAGGGATCTGCTTTTCTTGCGCTTGCGTCAAGGTTTGAACAGCAGATTCCTCTCCCGCACCGCGGGATCGGAATGACGGGACTTGGGAAACTGAGCTAGCTTCGAAATGTGGTCGACGTCATTTCATCCACTGGCCGATCCAGTCGAGCACGGTGTGGTACCACAGCGCGCTGTTCTGCGGTTTCAAAACCCAGTGGCCTTCGTCGGGAAATACCAGGAACTTCGACGGGACCTTCTGCAATTGCAGCGACGTGAACAATTGCACGCCCTGGTCGAGCGGTACGCGGTAATCCAGTTCGCCGTGGATCACGAGCGTCGGCGTTTTGAAATCCTTCACGAAATTGCTCGGTGACCATTTACTGTAGACGTCCGGATTGTCGATCGGCATGCCGCGGAACTCCCACATCGGGAACCATAGCTCCTCCGTGCCGCGAGCTTCACTCGCCAGATCGAACACACCGTCGTGCGAGACGAACGATTTAAAACGCGCCGTATGCCCAAGGAGCCAATCGATCATATAACCGCCGTACGATCCACCGGCCGCCGCCATCTTGTCGTTGTCGATATAAGGAAGCGCGGCGACCGCATCGGTGACGGCCATGATGTCGTCATAAGCGCGCCCGCCCCAATCGCCATTGATCTCGTCGATGAACTTCTGCCCATAGCCGACAGAACCGCGCGGGTTCGGCTCGATCACGACGTAGCCGGCCGATGCGAACACCTGCGCGTTCCAGCGATACGTCCACGATTCGCCCCACGCGCCTTCCGGACCTCCGTGAATCAGGACCACCGCGGGATATTTTCGTGTGGGCACGAAACCGGGCGGCTTGATGATGAACGAATGCACGCGCGATTTATCCGCGCTATCCACCCACATCTCTTCGAGCGGCGTCAGCGCGACCGACGATAGCAGCCCGTCATTCAGATGCGTCATCGCGACGCCGGTGCCGCCTCCGGAATTCGCGCGAAAAAGTTCCGTGGGCCGCGATCCGCTCTGCTCCGAATAAATCATGACGCGGCCGTCGCCGGTGAACTGCACATCTCCGAGCGTCGACGCGCCGCTGATGATGCTGCGCACTCCGCCGCCGGTCGCCGAGATCATCTGCAATTCCGTGCGTCCTCGATCTTCCACGGTGAAGAAAAGCCTCGTGGAATCGGGCGACCACGTAAAGCCGTCCACCCAGCGATCGAGCGACTCGGTCAAATTCGTCGTCTTCCCGGTCGCGCGCTCCAGGACTTGCAGACGCCAGCGATCCGATTCGTAACCGGGCTTGAATTGCGAAAGAAACGCCAGATATTTTCCGTCTGGCGAATACAAGGGGCCGATGTCCGCGCCGGGATTCAGCGTGATCTTCGTCGAATCGCCTCCGCCGAGCGGGACGGCGTAGATATCGGAATTCGTGCTCGTCGCGAGGTCGGGGTCGGCGTTGGCGACGTAGGCAAGTTCCGTGGAGTCGGGAGAAATCGCGTAGCCCATCGGACCGCCGAGCGAGAAGGGAGGGACTTCATAAGGGAACGGCGTCAGATCCTTGATTTCAGAACCGTCGAGGTTGGTCACCAATAAGTGTTGGCGGCGCTTGCCGCTCCACTGGTTCCAGTGGCGGTAGAGCAGGGAAGTGTAGACGCGCGCCTTCACCAAACTTCTCGAATCGGCATCGAGGTTGCGTTGATTGCACGCGTCGTCGATGGTGTTCAGCGCGGTTTTGCAATCGGGATATACGCTCGACAGGAAAACGATTTTCTGGCCGTCGGGCGAAAGCAGAGGACCGGAAGCCTCGGTCGAAATCTTCGTGACCTGTTTTGGATTGCGGCCGTCGGCGTCCATCACCCAGATTTGCGAGGAGCTGTTTTGAGAAGATCCGGCGCGGTCTGACGTGAAATAAATCTGCTTCGAATCGGGCGACCAGCGTGGATCGGCATTCACCGAGCCTTCGTGCGTGAGCTGGCGCGGCGCGCCGCCGTTGATGCCGACGACATAGATCTGCTGCGGTTTCGCGTTCTTATCGAAGTCGACACTGACGACCGTGAAGGCGACCTGCTTGCCATCGGGCGAAAGAGCGGGGTCGCCGATGCGCTGGATCTTCAGCAGAGTTTCGACGTCGAACGGACGCTTCTGCGCGGAGGCGAAGGAGGCAAGCGCGAGCGTGGCGCAGCACGTTATACAACCTCGGGACAAGAGAGAACGCATCTGATCCTTATTTTGACAGAGGCCAGAGGGCAGAGGTCAGGGGCCAGGAACAAGAAGTGGCCAGTGGTCAGTGGCCGGTGGTCAGTGGCTAGAAGAGCTGAGGGGTCAGAAGACGGAGGTCAGGGCCAGGAGATGGTCGGTGGCCGACGGTCGGTGGTCGGAAGAGCTGAGGGGTCAGGGGACAGAGGAGGGCAGTGGTCGGGAAGTGGTCGGTGGCACGGCGATATTTGCGAACATCCACTATGGAGTCATCCCGAGTGAAATCGAGGGATCTGCTGTCAGCCTGGAAGGGTCACGTGACTTACGCTTCGAGGCGAGATCCTCGACAAAAAATTCGACGGATGCGAGATATTACTGTCCTCGAACGAAACAGCAGATCCCTCGCTGCGCTTCGGGATGACACGAAGGGGAATTAGATTTGATGGGGAAGAGTAAAGACACTACGGCAGTGGCGCGCGGTGCCAACGAAACGATGGATGCAGTGAGGGCGTCGCGGGCGGCCGGGGCTTCGCGGACTTTTCGCCGTGCGTATCCGGCCGCCGATGATTTAAGAGGCATCTCACGGGGGTTCTAGGAAAGCTGTATGGCGATCCCCTGTTTTTCCCGCTTCGAACTCCTCTCTCTGATGACCGTCGCGGGCGATCCGTTTCGGGATCGTCGATCCCGCGACAGCGTGATGAAACCGGTTTCACTGTCTCCCGCCGCCGGCATACTTATAGTTGCTCGACGCTAGCCGTTAACGGGCCTACGGGAGTTCAGTTCACTGAAATGCGACGCTTCCTGGCCAGGAAGAAACTCGTTCTGATCGGAGGATAGCAGAGGGGATCGAGCGGATCGGGGGAAGTTGTTGATTTAGATGGGCGAGTCGCTTGTGACTGGTCGAGGGACGAGAGGCCAGACGCGGGGGGCCCAGGAAGCAAGCACCTCGCGGCGTTCGGCTTACGCTGGCACATACCGCTTAACGTCGATAGTTCTGGAACGCTGCCGCGTTTGCGCGACGTCGTACGCAAGTTGCATACGGAGCAGTTGGTTCATGTCGGGACCGAAGGCCTTCTCGATACGCAAGGCCATTTCGGGTGTCAGCGCGGCCCTCCCGTTCAGAAGATCCGAGAGGTCGCTCGACGGACTTTCAAAATCTCCGCCGCTTTAGACACGCTGAGTCCGAGGGCTTCAATGATTTCGGTCCTAATGAAATCGCCGGGATGAGGCGGATTCTTCATTGGTATTGCTGCTTGTACGGTAGCACCGTACATTTAAAAACGCTACTTGCCACAGCCCTTCATATACTCTTCCAGCCACTCCCGAGCTTCTTCCTCGGTCGAAAACTTTCCATCGGCTTGCGCCTCGTACGCGGCGTGGACCACTTCTCCGATGTGGACGCCGGGACGATCGTCGAAATACGGCAGCACGTGGCGTCCCAAGATGAGCGGAGCTTGCGGCTTGTGTGCGACCGATTCCGCATGCGCGGCTTCGAGAATTCGGGCGGCCTCCCGAGGCAGGCTCGGATCTTTGGGAGGACGCCCGGAGGCGTCGGCTTCGATCAACCTGATTAATTGGTCGATGCTCGCCGGAGCCAGACGCATGGCGAGCCGGCGCACGGCTCGCGGAGTGGCATCCATACCGATACTGCGATGCGCCAGATGATTTTCCACGAGCCGGACTACCGGATCGACGATTGAGTTTTTGATCCCGATGCGCGTCAGAAAATGCCGTGCGATGGGGCCACCGAGAGGTTCGTGTCCCCACGACGTCCAGCGCTCGCGCCCGTCGCGATCGCGCAGCTCTGTTGTGGCGGGTTTGCCGAAATCATGGGCGAGAGCCGCGAACAATAACCCGGCACGATCGTCGCCAACCACTTCGTCGCGATCGGCGATCTTCGCGGCGGCGTTCAGGACGTGCATCGTATGAATGCTCACGTCGCCTTCGGGATGCCACTCGGGATCTTGCGGCACGCCGGCCATCGCGGCAATCTCCGGGAAATGGCTCATCCAGCCGCAGGCGTTTAGATAATCGGCAATACGGCCGGGATAAACGCTCTTGACCGCCCACTTCATGAACTCCTCGGCGATGCGCTCGCGGGCGAGCGTCCCATATTCGGAGGCGATGGATCGCGAGAGCGCGGCCGTCGCGTCGTCAAGAGTGAGATTGAAGCGGCAGGCGAACTGCATTCCACGCAGGACGCGCAAAGGATCCTCCGAAAACGCGTCGCTTGTCGCACGCAGAATGCGATTTTCCAAGTCGTCTCGGCCGCCGAAGAAGTCGAGGATTTCTCCAGTGACAGGATCGAATGCCATGGCGTTGATGGTGAAATCGCGGCGGCCGGCGGCTTCACGCGGCGTGATCCCGGCGTCGAACTCGGCGTCGAAGTCGCGATGGCCGCGCCCGGTTTTGCTGTCGCGTCGGGGAATGCTGAAGTCCCAAGTGAATTCACCCGGCGCCGTGAATTTCACCACGCCGAAGGATCGGCCGACGAGGTCGGTGCGTCCATAGGCAGCCAAAAACTCCGCCAGGCGATCGTAGGAAATGCCGTAGACTTCGATGTCGAAATCCTTCACGGGCAGATCGCGGAGCGCGTCGCGGACGGCGCCTCCTACAACGAGCGCGCGATAGCCCGAGGCGCTCAACTGGCCGACTAGCTCGCGAAGCAGGGGTGGTAGAAGAAGGTTCACTCTTTCCTTATTATGGTCGTCGATGCAATCGGACATCGAACAGACGCGTCAATTCGGTACGCCCGGGGCGGTTCGGCCGGATCGGGAATTCCATCTTAATCGTGCTTAGTACGTTGAAACGGGTCCGCACTGCGATAAAATCGAGGCTTGGTCGATATTCACAGTCATGTGCTGTTCGGGATGGACGACGGCGCGCAAACCCTTGAAGATTCCATAGCTTTGGTGAACATGGCGGCGAAAGCCGGCACCACCGATCTGGTGGGTACGCCGCACGCCAGCCCGCAGTATCATTTCGATTACGATCTGGTGCAGGAGCGTCTGCGGGCCGTGCAGGAGGCGACCGGCGGAGTCCTGCGGTTGTACTCGGGCTGCGATTTCCACCTCAGCTACGACAATATTCAAGATGCGCTGGAGAATCCGCGGAAGTACACCATCAATCAGAACAGCTATCTGCTGGTGGAATTTTCGGATCTACTGATTTTCCGTAACACGCAGGATATTTTCGCGCGCATGCTGGACGCCGGGATGTTTCCGATCGTCACGCATCCGGAACGCAACGGTCTGATTCGCCAGCGGATCGACGAACTGGCGGCGTGGTTCGATGCGGGCGCGTACATGCAGGTTACCGCGGGAAGCCTGATGGGGCGCTTCGGGAAGTCCGCGCAAGAATTCGCGCGTACGCTGCTGGACCGCGGTTTGGTGCATTTCATCGCGAGCGACGGTCATCACGTGGAGCATCGTCCGCCGACCATGGACGGGGCGTATGCGTGGCTGGAAGCGAATCATGGGAAAGCGCTCGCCGAGGCCGTGTGCGTGACGAATCCACGCGCGACGCTGACGGGCGATCCGGTCGATCTTCCCGAACGCGCGGCTCCCAGTGCTTCGCGCAAGTGGTATCAACTCTGGCGTTAGGACATTTCCTAGCAGTCCTTTCGCATTCCCGTTTCGCTCCGCGGTCCTAGTTGGAACAAGGACGCCGATCGATTTTGCCCACCCGCCTGTGAGACGATGCCCCTCCGCCGGGCACCATTCTAGCGAACCGATTCGTGCTTGCTATTTTTCCTCGGCACGTTTCGAAAGACTGCCTGGGACTCACAATGCGCGAGCTGTGTTTAAACGAGTTTTGCTCCGACGATTTGGCGGGCCATATCCCGAATCTTCCGCCGCCTCAGCCGGACCTGACGGGTGGAACTCTCCCGGAGGTCGCGATGGGGACCCCCTGGTACGCGTTGAGCGTAAAACATCAGCACGAACGCACGATTCAAAGGGCGCTGTCCGAGGGAGGCTTCGAGGCGTTTTCGCCGACGTATCGGGCGCGCCGGCAGTGGTCGGATCGTGTCAAGGAAATCGAACTTCCGCTGTTTGCGGGTTACGTCTTCTGCCGCTTTCCGCTCGAAGCGAAAGTGCGCATCTTAAATACTCCCGCGGTTTCGCGCGTCGTGCAGTTCGGAGGAACTCCCACCGCGGTCCCGGATACGGAAATCGATGCGATTCGATCGATTGTGGCTTCGAAGCTCCCGATGCGTCCGTGGCCGCGTTTGAAATGCGGCGACCGGGTACGCATCGAACGCGGACCTTTGCGCGGCGTTGTGGGTGTGCTGCTGAAAGAAAAGGACGCGCTCGAACTGATCGTCAGCGTGGAACTTCTACAGCGCTCGGTGGCGGTACAGGTCGCCGCCGCATCCATCGTTCCGCAGTCCTATTAGCCGCCTGTTTGTCGAAACAGACGCCTGCGGGTCAAACCGCCGGCAAGAACTCAACCCCAGATCCAAAAGAAGGAGTCCATGATCACGTACCTCGTTCGAACGTCATTGCGATTGCGTCGTGGCTCTTTATCAAGATTATCCGGTGCAGTGCGGCTCCCCACGTTCGCTTTTGTCATCGCGTTGTATGCATGGTCGCCTGCACCCGCCGCGGCGCAGTTCGTGACGCCTGCGGCTCCCGCCGAAAACGGCCCGAATCTGCCCGCTCAGCCCATTGGACCGAACGATTTGCTGGCGATTTCGGTGTATGGCGCTCCCGAGTTCTCGCGCACCGTGCGAGTGAGCGAAGCGGGACAAATCCGCCTTCCGATGTTGCCTGCCAAGATCGACGTTTTGGGAATGATGCCGGCCGAGCTGGAAACGCGGGTGGCCGCGGCCTTCGAGGACGCGCAGATTCTGGTAGAGCCGGCGGTGACGGTTTCGATCGCGGAATATCATAGCCATCCCATCAGCGTCGTCGGCGCTGTGCGGGCACCCTTAACGTTCCAGGCGGTGGGCCCGACTTCGCTGGTCGAAGCCATCACGCGGGCGCAAGGCCTCGCGGAGGACGCCGGAGCAGAGATCTTGATTACTCGAACGCCGAAAGAGGGTTCCGGAACGGCCTCTGTGCTGCCCTCCCGTCAGATCATCCGGCGCGTGCCCGTTCGCGGATTGATCGACGCAACGGATCCCTCTTTAAACGTGATGCTCGAGGGCGGGGAAGAAGTGCGCGTTCCCGTGATCGGCCGGGTATTTGTGGTCGGCAACGTCACGCATTCCGGTGGATTCCGCTTGGATGAGGCCGCCGGAATGAGCGTCCTGAAAGCTCTGGCGCTCTCGGATGGTCTGGCTCCGTTTGCGGCCAAAGTGGCCTACATCTATCGCCGCGGCAACGGGGCGCCGGTCGAAATTCCGATCGAGCTGCGCAAGATAATGGACCGCAAATCAGACGATGTGCAGCTGCTTGCCAACGACATTTTCTATGTCCCGGACAACCGTTCGAGGCGCACCACGCTTGCGGTTCTCGAACGCGCCGTCGGCTTCACCATCGGCACCGCCTCCGGAGCTCTGATTCTCGGCTTGCACTAGAGCGCTTGAATAAAATGATCAACCAGGAGCCGATTGCCATGCCGGCGGTCATCGAGACGCAGCCGGCGCCGTATTACGATGCGCCGACATTTTCTTCGCAGGAAGAAGAGCCGGAGGAAAGCAAACGAACTCTATTTCAATACCTCTGGATACTGAAGCGGCACCGTTGGCGCATCCTGGCCTTCGTTACTTCGATGGTCGCGATCACGTGGATCGTTTCGGCGCGGCTCACGCCGATTTACGAGGCTACCTCCACGATCGATGTCGATCGGCAGACGCCGCCCGGTGTTGTCGGAGACGAGGCCGCACGCAACGCGTTGAACGATTCCGATCAGTTCCTCGCCACGCAGATGAAGCTGGTAGAGTCCGATAGCGTGCTGCGTCCGGTTGATCAGCGCTTCGAGCTGCGGCGCGCCGAGGGCCAGAAATCCGCGCTGACGCCGGGCGGAGAACAAGCACCCGTCGTGTTGAAGCAACTGCGCATTACTCGCCCTCCGAATACCTATTTGATGTTGATCAGTTATCGTTCCGCCGATCCGCAATTGGCCGCAGACGCCGCGAATGCCATCGCCCAGTCCTATCTGGAGCACACTTTCGAAATTCGGATGCGGAGCGCGGCGGGCGTCGCGAGCTTCATGGAAAAGCAGTTGGAAGAACTCAAGGTGAAGATGGAGAGCTCCGGCCAGGCGGTGGCAGCTTTTGAGCGCGAGCTCAACGTGATCAACCCGGAAGAGAAGATCAATATCCAGGCGGCGCGCCTGCTGCAGCTCAACACGGAATTCACGAATGCGCAAGCCGCCCGCCTCAAACAGGAGGCCGCGTATCAATCGGTGAGCGGGGGGAGTTTGGAAGCGGCCCTCGCCGCGCCGCAGGGGGAAGAGTTGCGCCGCCTCGCCGAGCACCTCAATGAATCGCGCGAGCGTTTCGCGGAAGTTCAGTCGCATTACGGCGCGAACCACCCCGAGTATCGCAAGGCGCAAGCGCAGCTCGGCGAAGTGGAGGGCGACCTCGAAGCGACGCGCCGGCAGGTGGTGGAACGCGCCGCGATCGAGTACGGCGAAAGCCAGCGTCACGAACGCATGATGGGCTGACGCTGTCGCCGATGCAAAGGCCGAGTTCGATCGCGTGAATGCGCATTCCTTCGACTATCAGGCTCTGAAACGCGAGGCCGAAGGAGAAAAAACGCTGTACGAGCAACTGGTGCGCAAAATAAAGGAAGCGGGCATCAACGCCGGTTTTCAAAGCAACGCCGTGCGCATTGCGGATCCGGCTCGTCCGTCTCTCAAACCGGTTTACCCCAACACGCTGCTGAACGTCCTGCTGGCGCTTCTGTTCGCCGCTTTGGTCGCCGGTGGGGCAGCCGTCGCGAGCGATCTGCTCGACAAGACGGTTCGCGATCCGGAACAAGTCGCGCGCACGCTGAGGACGGAGGTGATCGGCAGTCTGCCCCTGCTGAAGCATCGTCCCGCCGCGGCTTTGCGCGCTCTGGTCGAGAGCGCCGCCCCGGACGCCGAACCCGATTTATCGGGATTCAACGAGTCCGTGCGAACCTTGCGCAATTCGATTCTGCTGGCGAACTTCGAGCATCGCTACCGCTCGCTGATGGTGACGAGCGCGGCCCCCGGAGAGGGCAAGACCACGACCGCGGCAAATCTCGCAGCCGTGCACGCTAGTCAGGGCAAGAGGACGCTACTTATCGACGGCGATTTGCGTCGCCCGAGCGTTCATCGGAACTTCAATCTGCCGAGCGTGGTCGGACTCTTCAACGTTCTGATGGGAGAGATTCCGTGGCGCGAGGCGCTTCTGGCCGTGGAGGAAATTCCCAATCTGAGCATCCTGCCGGCGGGTCCGCCGACACGGCGGGCGTCGGATCTGGTCGGGCGCAGCCTGAGCGAACTCATCGAAGAGGCGTCGGGTGAATTCGATTTGATCGTCCTCGACGCCCCGCCGCTGCTGGGCTTCGCCGAGCCGCTCCAGATGGCGACAGCAGTCGATGGCGTTGTCATCGTAGCGCGCGCGGGTCAGACCACGCGCAGGTCCGTGAGCAGCGTTCTCACGCTCCTGACCCGGCTACGCGTGAAAGTGATTGGTCTCGTACTCAATGAAGTGCACAAGGAACTGAGCGACAGCTACTACTACTACGGATACTATCGCTCCTACTATCATTCCGCCGAAGAGGCAGAATCGTGAGCACCGTCGTCGGCATCCACGACGGCCATAATGCTTCGGTCGCGGTGGTTCGCGACGGGCGCATAGAACTTGCGCTGCAGGAAGAACGGCTGACCCGGGTGAAGAATCAGGGTGACCTTCCGCGCCTGGCGGCGCTCTCGGCCATGGAAGTGGTGAACGGCGATTTGTCCACCGCCTGCGTCGCGCTCAATGGGCGCTATATGAACTACGGGCAATGGTCGCGCGAGAAGATCGAAGTCGACTATCGGCGATCCTCAGCCCCCGCGAGCCGCTTCCGCCAATCGCTCAAAGGTACCTGGATCGACCGTCGATATCAAACGGAATGCGCGCGAAAGCGCGAAACGGCCATCGCGACGTCGGGTTCCGTCCACACCAAATTCAGCCCGTGGAGCATCACACCGCGCACGCCGCGGCGGCTTATCACACCTGTCCGTGGCAGGACGAACGGGTGCTGGTGCTCACCTGCGACGGTTCGGGCGACCGCCTGTCAGCCACCGTGAGCATCGGCGAAAACGGCAAGCTCATCGCCTCTCGGAAATGGGCGAACACGATTCGATCGGGCGTCTCTACGCCGTGGTCACCGGCATCCTCGGCATGTCTCCGCAGGAACACGAATACAAAGTGATGGGTCTCGCGCCTTACGTCCGACACGGCTCGCATTCGGACGCTGGCTCGCGCGTTTCCAGGATCTGTTCGAGTTTCCGCGCGATTCTCTCGCGTGGCGCCGAAAGAGCGGCGTTCCTTCGATGTATGCCGCGCGACGAATTTCTCGGCCGCCTTATCGACGGCGAGCGATTCGATTGGGTCGCCGCCGGCGTGCAGAGCTTCCTCGAACAGATGCTCGTCGGCTGGGTGCGGCGAGCGGTACGCGAAACGGGCCTTCGCAAGACTCGCCTGCGCCGGCGGCGTGTTCATGAACGTCAAAGCCAATCTTGCGCTGCTGGAACTGGATGAGGTGGAGGATCTGTACGTGTTTCCTTCGTGCGGCGACGAATCCAACAGCATCGGAGCGGCCTGTCATGTGGCTGCGCGGAAGGGAGATCGGATCGAGCCACTGAGCGGGCTTTATTTCGGCGCTTCGATCAACGACGCGGAAGCCGATCGGGCGCTGACCGCGCCGGCTGCCGGCATCGCCTGAAGACGCGATATCGTTCCGACATCGAAGCATGTGACCGCCACGAAACTGACGGAGGGAAAAATCGTCGCGCAGGCGAAGGGACCCATGGAATTCGGGGCGCGGGCGCTCGGCAACCGCTCGATTCTGGCGCGAGCGGATGCGCCGCGGATGGTGCGCGTCATCAACGGCATGATCAAGAACCGAGATTTCTGGATGCCGTTCGCGCCTTCGGTGCTCGCCGAAAGGGCCCACGATTATTATGAAAAGCCCAAGCCGGTCGCCTCGCCTTACATGATGTTGGCGTTTCGCTCCGGATAGACACGCGCGCCCGATTCGAAGCGGCCCAGCATCCCTCCGATTTCACGGCGCGACCGCAGGAAGTATTCCCGGCGCACAATGCCGACTACCACCGCCTGCTCAAGCACTATGAAGAGCGTACCGGGGAAGGCATCCTGCTGAACACTTCCTTCAATCTGCATGGCGAACCGATCGTCGATGGGGCGCAGGACGCCGTGGACGTTTTTCTGCGCAGCGGCCTGTCGCTGATGGCGCTCGGAAACTGGTCGGTCGAAAAGATATGAGGATGCCGCGATGAAGACGTTGGTGACGGGCGCCGCCGGCTTCATTGGAGCCGCGTCGCGGCCCGGCTTCTGGCCGCGGGGACGAAGTCGTCGGCATCGACAACCTCAATGCTTACTATGATCCCCAGTTGAAACACGACCGGCTGGCGACGCTTGTCCCGCACCGCCATTTTCGCTTTCTCGCGCCGACATCGCGGACCGTGGAGCGATGGAAGAATTGTTTCTGCGCGAGCGCTCGGCATCGTGATCCATTTGGCCGCACAAGCCGGCGTACGTCATTCCGTCGACCATCCGCACGTTTATGCCGCTTCGAATCTGACCGGGATTTCTGCATATTCTCGAGGGCGCCCGCCGCTCGGGTGTCCGTCATTTGATCTACGCCTCGTCCAGTTCCGTTTATGGGCAGAACGACCAGTTGCCCTTTCGCACCACGGATCGAGCCGACACGCCCGTGTCTTTGTATGCGGCTACCAAGCGCGCCAACGAACTCATGGCGCATTGCTACGCGCAACTATTCCAACTGCCGGCGACAGGGCTGCGGTTTTTTACGGTCTACGGACCGTGGGGGCGTCCGGACATGGCGCCGTTCCGTTTCGCGCGGGCGATCCTGCGGCGAGCGCCGTGGGGAACCGACGCGAGATTGCGCGAGCTCTTGTAGCTCCGAGGGAGCTTCGGCCGCACGACGAGCATGGCGTGATCGCCGACCGCCACTCCCGTCGCGCGATAGTCGAGCGCGAGCTGTTCGGCGCGCGTCAGCTCCGGCAGCTCGGGGTTCTCGTTGTTCGGCTCGACCCCTGCAAAGGGGCTTTCGCTGCGCGGCAAGGGCGCGTGAACCTTCCACATGGCCTCTCGTCGAGCCAGACCGAAGCCGGCGAGTGCGCCCGCCCGGGCGAGCACGTCGAGGTCGCGCTTGTCGAGACTCTCGCGCGCGCGACGCAAGGTCTTCCACGCCAATACGTAACTGAACGAAAGGAGACGTGGAAGAAAA
>CAVXVL010000036.1:0-9990 GCA_963765085.1 Terriglobia bacterium
TACAGGGGGACCTGGAATCGATGTGTACTACAAAAGGGATGAATTTATGCCAAAAAGAAATTCATTTGTGTGACTGCGCAGGGAAGTTGAATTCTACGACGTCAGTTGTTGAGGAGATGGGACGGTCCTCGTCCACGCCGGACGCATTCCCCGAACACCGTTCAGCACGGCATCGAGTTCTTCGGTGCGGATGGGCTTGGATAGATAAGCGTCCATGCCTGCGTCCAGGCATCGTTCCAGGTCTCCCTTCAACGCGTGAGCGGTCATGGCGACGATCGTCAAGTGTCCGCCGGTCAATTGCTCCTTCGCCCGCAGGATCGATGTCGCCTGCAGCCCATCCATCTCCGGCATCTGAACATCCATGAGAACGAGATCGAACGGCTGGGCTTCCAGAAGCGCGAGGGCGGACCGTCCGTTGCCGACGATCGAAACCTCGAAGCCGCGTTTTTCGAGCAGGCGCAGGATCAGCCGCTGATTTACGACATTGTCCTCCGCCACCAAAACGCGAGTTCCGTCGGCCGCCGCAAACGACGCAAGTCTGGAGATCGAGTCCGCGGGATCAGGCCCTCCATGGAGCTTGAGACTTCTGCAGATTTTATCGATCAGCTCGGACTGGCGAACGGGCTTCACCAGGTAGGAATAGATATCGAGCTGGCGGCACAAAGCGGCATCGCCGATTTGGTCGGCTGAGGTGAGCATTATGAGCGCGGGATCGCCCAGATGCGAATCTTCGCGAATCTTTCGCGCCAAAGCGAAACCGTCCATTCCCGGCATCTGGGAATCCAGCAGCACCAACACGAACGGATGCATCTCGCGCGCGGCGGCTTCGATCATGGCGAGCGCTGCTTGTCCGCCGTCGGCCGCGGCCGGGCGCATGCCCCATTGCTGAAGGATTCCCGTCAGCATTCGGCGATTCGTGGAATTGTCGTCCACCACCAGGACCGGCAAATCCCGCAGCCGATCCGGCTCGATGAAACCTGGGGAAGCCGACGATTGTTTCTGCGCCGTGAACCACGCCGTGAAATGAAACGTACTGCCCTCACCTAGCCGGCTCTCGACCCAGATTCGACCGCCCATCATCCGCACGAGCCTAGCGCAGATGGAAAGTCCCAACCCCGTACCGCCGTACTTACGGGCCATCGATCCATCGGCCTGGGAAAATGCGTCGAAAATCCCGGCTTGCTTTTCCGCCCGAATGCCTACGCCCGTATCGCGCACGGAGAAATGCAAGCAGACGCGATCCGCATCGCGGGATTTGACCACCACGCTTGCAAAAATCTCGCCCCGCTCCGTGAACTTAATCGCATTTCCGATCAGATTGACCAGAATTTGACGAAGGCGTCCAGGGTCGCCCAGGACCGATTCCGGCACATCCGGCGGCACTTCGTAAATCAATTCCACGCCCTTCTGGTAGGCGCGAAATCCGAGCACCTTCATCATCTCGCCGAGGTTCTCGCGCAGATCGAAGGGAAGCGATTCGAACTCCAGCTTGCCTGCTTCTATTTTCGAGAAATCGAGAATATCGTTGATGACGGTCAAAAGCGATTCGGCCGACAACTTGACGAGATCCAGGTTCTCCTGTTGTTCAGAAGTGAGCTTGGTTCCCAACACTAATTCCGTCATGCCGAGAATTCCGTTCAAAGGCGTGCGAATTTCGTGACTCATGGTCGCGAGAAACGTGCTCTTCGATTGACTCGAAGCTTCGGCCTTATCCTTGGCGTCGTGCAGTTCTTCTTTGCTGGCCTCCAGTTCGGCCGTCCGCTGGCGCACTTTCTGCTCGATCCGGTGTTGGTTGACCTCGAGCTCGGCTCGTTGCCGGGCAATGTCCTTCATCTCGCGAACGCCTTGTAAGCACGCCTGAAGAAGCACCGCGTCTTCGAATACCATCCATCCGACGTGTTCCATCCACCGCCACGGACTTGCCAGCACCACGCCGAATACCGATTGCGGGTAATAGACGCCGCGAAAATAGTGATCCACGGCGATCACGAGGGTCGCCGGGATCAGAACTTTCCAATCGCGATAGAACGCCAAAAATGCGATCGAAACAAAGATGTGGAAGTGTGTTTCGATGCGTCCTCCCGTGAGGTGAATCAAGAGGGCGGACATGAGCATCTGGCTCACGGCAATCACATAACGCGTGCAGGTTTCCCCGCTGCGCAGCCACGCGAGTACGACCGGAAAAAGCGTAATTGCTCCGCCGAGAAAGACGGCGCTCCAAACATGAATGTGAACCTGGCTATACTGTCCGGCCCAGGTGCGCGGTGAGATCCACAGCGCAACGCCAATGGCCGCCACCCATTGAATCAGCATGAGCACGCCGAACAAGCGGTCGGTGCGGCGATAGATGGCTTCACAGTGCTCGGCGAAGTGATACGCCGCCCACTGCTCCACGCTTTCCTTCGACGTAGGGCCGATCACTGCTTTATCCACGAAGGATCTCTTTCGCGTTCCGCCTGAAGCGGGTCGCGGAGCGAACATCCGAAAACCGGCGTGTGGCGTAGAGGGGTCATAAAACCCGTGACTCGAAGAAGCACGGCTTGCATTCCGATGTTGTCGCCGACGTGTCCCCGCATGGCCGTAACTCCTCCGCTGAAAACCAGGTCGCCGTCCCCGTCGTATAACACCGTTTGCCCCGAGACGTAGGCTCCGAAAAGTCGCGCTTCGCGGCCGTCGCCATCGAACGCTACTGCGAGCCCCGGAATTTCAGACGCCGTCTTCCACAGTGCGGAGCTCTGCGCATCCCGCGTCGTCGACCCTGGTTTTCGAAATTCGAGAAATTCATCCAGTTTTCCGCGAAGGGCGGGCGGAAGTGTGCCGATTTCCTCCAAACTTGCCCGCGTGCATGAGCAATCCGGGTGGGCGAACATGACCAGCGAGAAAGTATGTTGTCGGCGGGGAATGTGGGTCTCGCCCGGCCAGTGAGCCGGTGGCGTTCCCGCGGCGCCCTCTCCGTTTTCGTAGCCCACCAGCGCACGAACTCCCACCGCAAGGCTCGCGACCCACAGGATTCCTCCCAAGAGCCACAGCGGACGCGTCCGCAAACGTATGCCTGGATATGCCACTGAGCCTCTCTTCGACTCCTGCTTTCAAATTATGAGTTTGAATCGTGGAGCGGCGCGCCGAATCGAACCGGCCCGCGCGTTCCCCACGTGCCGCTGCGAGGAGTAACATATGACCTAAGGTTCTTACTCAAATGGCGAAGAAGACCATCGGTTCCACGATCGGCCGGCGCGATTTTTTCAGGAAGAGCACGGTCGCCGGCGTTGGGCTCGCTGGCCTCGCGGCGCAAGCTCCCGCCCAACAAACGACTGGCGAAATTCATTTCGACCAGTCCGCCGACGTTGTCGTTGTGGGCGCGGGAGCATCGGGACTCCCCGCCGCCATCATGGCGCGCGACCGAGGGGCATCCGTGATCGTGATCGATTCGAATCACGACATCGGCGGACACGCCATGGTGAGCGGCGGCAGAATTCCACTAGGCGGCGGGACCCTTCTACAGAAGAAATTCGGCATCAAGGATTCGGCCGATCAGGTCTTCGCCGATCACACCAATCATCGGAACAAAGAATATCGCTTCGGCGACCGCGAATTGATTCGCATGTGGGCGGATGAAAACGCGGCGACGTTCGATTTTCTGATGGAGAATGGCGTCCTTTTCAATGAAGTGCCGCCGATGTTTGTGAACGGCGGAACCGTCCCGCGTCTGTTTATCGCCAAACCTTTTTCAGACAATCTGAACGAGACGATCAACGGCAGCCCTGGTTCCGGTCTGGTGCGTCACTTGGAAGCCAGCGCGAGGGCCAAAGGCGCGACTATTCTTTTGCGCCATAAGATGACGCGAATTCTGCGCGACAATCCATCGAGCGGCCGGGTTGTCGGAATCACCGCCGAATTCGAGGGCAAGCCCGTGAACATTCAAGCCCGCCGCGGAGTGATCGTCGCGACCGGCGGCCATACCGCGAACGTAGACTTCCGCCGAATGTTCGATCCGCGTCTGACCGAGGAGTACGAAACTGCCGGCGAGCCGTGGACCAAACAATCGGCCGAAGGCGAGCTGGCCGCGATGGAGATTGGGGCGTCGCTATGGGCCACGTCCAATGTGGCGAATGAGCACGGCTTGCAGGTGGCGAAGACCATTCACATCGGCTGCAAATACGGGTATCGCAATTTGAAGTGGAATCCCAAGAGTCCGATGTTCGATGGCGCGGGCGCGACCGGACTCAGCGTGAAGGATTTTCAGGACCTGATCTTGGTAAACCAGATCGGCCAGCGATTCTGGAATGAAGTGGACGAGACGTACGATTTCCTCAACGCCTGCTTGGGCACGAACGGAAACATGGGCAAGGAGGGAAAGAAGAACGGCGGCGGCCCGATCTGGGCGATTTTCGACGCCGATGCCGTGAAGCGCAATCAATGGGACCCGCGTCCTCCCTACGTGGACCGAACCGGCCATTTCTTTGCGGCCGATACGCTCGGCGAGTTGGCGGGCAAAATCGCAAATCCGCATCAGCTGCACCCCATGCCCGCGCGCGCGCTGGAGGAATCGGTGGCGCGTTATAACTCTTTCGTGGATGCCGGCAAAGACGCCGATTTCAACAAGCCGGCGCCGAAATACAAGATCGCGACGCCTCCGTTCTACGCCGCCTGGTCCACGCCGATCTTGCACGATTGCCTCACCGGTTTGCGGATCAATACGAAATGCCAGGTGGTGGATATCCGGGGAAAAGTGATCCCCGGCCTCTACGCCTGCGGCGAATCGGCGGGCGGATTCGCCTTGCATGGACTGCCGCGCGTCACCGTATTTGGGCGCGTCGCGGGCCGGGAAGCCGCGCTCGACAAGAGCTAAGCTGCGTGCCTCGGCCTAGCGGCGGCCATGCAAGTTCGAGCGATGATAATGGACCGGCTCCGCACTCCGGCGAAGCTTCCAGTCGGTAACCGAACGCCACAAGCGAACCAGCCAATTCCACATGTGCTGATCCCTCCGACGGCAACGTATCACAAATAAACCACCGCGTCACTCGGCCGGAAATTCCCAGGGCATAGAAGCGAGCGGGCGGGTGGCGGAGCGCCCATCATTGTATACTGGCCCCGTATGCGTACTGCGACGATTTCCTTCTGTTTTGCGGCCTTGGCCCTCACGTCGTTCGGGCAGGGAAATAACGGCTCGATTACCGGCGCCGTCACCGATCCGTTCGGGAAGACGGCGAAGAACGTTACGGTCCAGGCGAAAGCCTCTACCGGTACGATTTCGAAGGCCACGACGATGGCGAACGGGTCCTACAAGCTCGCCGACTTGCCGGCCGGAACTTACGACATCATCGTGAATGTTCCCGGCCTGCGCGGATTCGATAAGAAGGGACTCACGGTTTCGGCGGGCAATGCGACGGCCTTCGATATTAAGCTCCAGGAAGGCACGCAGCTCAGCACGCTCGGCGAAGATACCGAAGCGATTCTGGCGGACCAGAAGAAGCATCTGCCTCCGACGGGTCCTACACCGCGCACGGCTGACGGCAGACCCGATCTCTCGGGCGTATGGTGGTCGCCTATCATGACCGATCCCGGCAAGCCCGAGTGGACGGCCTCCGCGGTAAAGACCGCGCAGGAGCGCCAGGCCAACAACCGCAAGGACAGCCCACAGACGCATTGCTTGCCGGCTGCCGTCGTGCGGCGCGGCCCTCTCTACGAATTCGTGCAGTCCAAGGACATCATCGTGGAGATTTCCGATGACGACAGCCCCGGTTTTCATCAGATTTACGTGGGTGCTTCGCATCCCAAGGATCCGGACCCTCTGTGGTACGGCGACTCGGTCGCGCGATGGGAAGGCGACACACTGGTGGTCGACCGCGTGAATTTTGAAGACGCGGTATGGCTCGATCAGGACGCCCATCCTCACGGTGAAAAGCTGCACATCGTCGAACGCGTGCAGCGTCCTGATCTGGGTCACCTGGTTACGGAGATCACCGTCGACGATCCGGCCGTGCTCGCGAAGCCGTGGACGTTCAAGCGCACCTCGGACTTGGCGGCAGGCCACACAATTCGCGAGTTCATGTGCACGGAAAACAATCGCGATCTGGAGCACCTGGTCGGGAAATAGGCATCGGGCCCCGATGTCCTCCTCAGAAGATCGCCAAAAATACACCCCGTCATTCCGAACGCGGACGAGGAACCTGCTGTTCGCGTGTTCCTGTCCAAGCCTGAGAAGAAAGGTCCCGCTCCCCGCCGGGGATCGGGATGACAACAGTTTGTGTCTATCCCCGCCACTGATTGCACGTTGCGATGACGTGTTGAATTTCTTCCTCGGTTAGATAAGGATGGATCGGCAGACTGACTTCGGAAGCGCACAACCGGCGTGCCCCGTGACAGCCGTGATCTTCGTACGGGACGTCGATTAACGCCGGTTGATCCGGAATCGCCATCGGATAATGCTCGCCGGGCGCAATCCAATTTTCCTTCAAGTAGTCGAGGAATGCCGGCTTGCGATCCGCCGCGACCGCGACCGGAAACAGATGCCAGCTCGACGGGCGCATCTCTCGCGCGTCCTGCGATTCGCCGCTTGAATGCATAGGAAGAATGCCGGGATGCGCGATCCCCTGTAAATAAGTTCGTGCGATGATGCGCCGCTTTTCGATCCACCCATCCAATCGCGGCAAGAGTACGCGGCCGAGCAGTGCGGCTTGTAGTTCATCCAGACGGCTGTTATAGCCGATAAATTCGTGGCGATATTTCGAGCTTTGTCCGTAGTCGCGCAGCTGGCGCGCGCGCCGCGCGAGCTCTGGGTCGGACGTCAGAATCGCGCCGCCATCGCCGAATGCGCCGAGATTCTTGGTCGGATAGAAACTCGTGGCCGCGGCCTGACCCACGGTGCCGGTCGGCCTGCCTTTCCAATTCGCCCCGATGGATTGCGCGCAATCCTCCACGATGCGCAGACCAAAACGATCGCGGAGATAAGCGAGACGATCCAGGTCCAGACTGCGTCCGTAAAGATGCACGGGCACGAAGTAGCGAACGTCAGGCCGGCGTTCGAGCAACTTCTCGCAGGCGTCGAGCGAGACGAGACCGCTCTCGTCGCAATCGACGAACACCGGCACGGCGCCGAGCTTGAGGATCGCGAGCGTGGTGGCGAACGCGCTGACAGGCGTGGTCAGAACTTTGTCGCCGGTTCGGCAGCCCAGCAGACGCAGCGAAATCTCGAGGGCATCCAGGCCGCTGCCGACGCCGATCGCATGATCGACGCCCCACATACGCGCGAGCGCTTCCTCGAACGCGCCGACCTCCCGGCCCAGCACGTACCAGCCGCTCTCACCGACATCTTCGAAAGCGGCGATCAACGCGCCGCGCAGCTCCCGCCAACTGCGTCCGAACTCATTGGCAGGAACGCGAACTCCCGCTTTCACGAGCAAGCGGCTTCAGTATAAACGCGGTTCGGCGAATCGCCAATATCCCGGTGTCACGCCAGGCAGTATGCCGCGACGGAATCCGGAGCACGAACCGATCCGCGCAATGTAACATGAAAACGACAGGGGTGCGAATAAGATACGTCCGGAATCGAACACGCCGTGAATAGAATACGCCGATCCTCCCTCACGAGTCTCTCCGTCGCAGTGGCATTATTCTCTGCCGTCGCGAGCGCACAACCCAAGGACGAAATCGTCGTGGGAGCGGCTGCGAATCTCACGCAGGCGTTCGCGCAAGTGGGAGCTCGCTTCGAAGCCGAAACCGGAATTCATGTCGTGTTCAGTTTCGCTTCCACCGCACAACTGGAGCAGCAAGCCGAGAACGGCGCTCCCTTCGACGTGATCGCCGCGGCCGATGCCCCACACATCGGCATGCTGGAGACAAAAGGGCTGCTGGTTCCCGGTTCGCGTGCGATTTACGCCCAGGGAGTCCTGGCGCTGTGGATTCCGCCGCAGGGACCACTCGCGATCGCCCGTATGGAGGATCTGACTTCAGATCGAGTGAAGGTCATTGCCGTTGCCAAGCCCGAGCTTGCCCCTTACGGCGACGCTGCCGTAGCTGCCTTGAAAAAGGCAGGGATCTGGGATCGCGTGCAATCGAAAATCGTATATGCCGAAAACATCAATATGGCGCGGGAGTATGGGGCGTCTGGGAACGCCGACGCCGTGCTGACCGCCTACGCACTCGTGCTCCACGAAAAGGGAATCGTAACGCAAGTGAATCCGACTCTTTATCCCCCGATCGAGCAGGCGCTCGGGATTTTGGCGAGTTCGCAAAAGCAGAAGGACGCCCGGCGTTTCGTCGAATATGTTTTGAAGGGCAACGGGCGGACGCTGATGCGCGACTTCGGATACAAGGTCGCACCGTAATCGGACGTCAGGCAGTTCGCCGCGCGCGTTCGATTTCTTCGGGCGTGTAGCGATACACGCGAAAGACATCGTTCTGCTGCTTCGCGGGCGGATCTCTTTCGAAGCCGAAATGAGGATTGACGTATTCCCAGACGGTCTCGCCTTCCGGAGTCACTTCGAAAAATCTCCCAAAAACTCCTTCATTGATCAGCGTGTTGCCGTTCGCTAATCGCTGTGCGTTGCCGATTCTCGTGCTGAAGAAATTCGTCGGCACCGGTTCTTGATACTTCCACGTTATTTCTTTCGTCGAGGGTTGGACCTCAATGACGCGCGAAGAAGCATGCAGGCCGTTGTCGAAAATCAGCAGATGGCCATTCGGTAACGGCGTAGGCGCATGTTGCACCGATAGCGCGGGAGGTCCCATCTTCCAGACGATCTCGCCGGATTTCCGGTCGATCTCAATGATGGTGCAGATATTCCGGAAACTGAGCACGATGTTTCCATTCGGAAGCTCTGACATGCCGTTTCCGTGGGTCCATTCCACACGGCCCCCGTCGATGATGACGTCCGTGGCTGGGTCCAGATGTTCCCAACTGTTCCACTTCCAAACGGCTTTGCCTGCGGTGGTCATCTCGACCAGGTAATCGCCGGCCATTTTCCGTTTCGGGCCACGGCCGCCACGGCCTCCTTCGCCTCCTCCTCCGCCTTGTACCCTGCGCTCGATATCATCCGGCAACTCGGTCGCGCACAAAAGGAGAATATTGCCGTTGTTCAACAGCTTTCCATCGTGATGCTGCTCGGGTTGACGGACTTCCCACAGCACCTTGCCATTCCAGTCGGCCTCCAGCGCGACGCCTCCATGCGGCGGCGTTCGCCCCAGAATCGTGTCGTTGTCGAGCTTCCCGTTGTAGAAAAGCGTGCCTTTGTCCGTGAGATAACCGTACAGCCCCGGCGGATACGGCATCTTCCAGGTGTGGACGACGTTGCCTTGCAGGTCGATCAGATAAACCGTGCGTCTCCTTCGAGCGGCGAGAAGAGAGTAAAGCCGGGAGACGCCTTCGCGGAGTTGAGAGCACGCAGTCCCGTTCCCCGCCGGCGAATGGGATTTTGATCCACAGCCGAGTTGGATTGTGCGCTTCCGGTCGAGGGCGAAAACAGAGCCGCTCCTCCCAGTGCGCCGATGCTCGCGCCTACGAACACCCGGCGTGTCGATTTCCCAGCGATTCGTTCGTCCATGGCGGCCTCCTTGGCATGGTCCACAATCGATCAGTGTACGCCTCCGGTGTAAAGATTCGATGGCACTCGTCAGAGAAATTGTAAAGAAAACGTAAAGGCCGTCGACGGCGACGGCTCCCTCTCGCACCCTGCGCTCCGACGAGACTGTGGAATATACTGTGGAGAGACATCCTCATATGGAAACGATCCAAGTTGTGATCGATAAGAAGTTGTTACTGGCTACCGATCGGGCCGCACAGAGGGCCAAACAGAACCGTTCCGCATTGGTTCGGCAGGCTCTCCACGAGCATCTTCGCCGCCTGGAGCTGCGGGCCTTGGAAGAGCGCGACCGCGAAGGATACGCGCGTGCTCCGCAGGGGCGATCTGAATGGCTCGTATGGGAAGAGGCAGCGGTGTGGCCAGTGGAATAGAGCGCGGAGACGTGCGTCTTTATCAGTTCGCTGCGCCT
>CAVXVL010000037.1:0-162371 GCA_963765085.1 Terriglobia bacterium
TGTTCTTCTTCGAGCCGCGATTGACCCCGCCAATCATCGCGAGAGCCCACTTGCGCAATTTCGAAACGGGGAACAAAGCGTCAAGCTGTTCAGCGGCGAGCCTCAGAGTTGCAATCCGCTCCTCTACGTTCACGTCCATGCGGATCTGGTGATCTCTTCGGGTTTCTCCGTCGAGGCGGTCTCGCGCAATTCAGGGATCAGCTCTTTGAGATGCGTCGCACAAGGCGCACATACGTGGTCGCGTAGAGATTCAGGTATTTGCGATATTGTCGCTCGACTACATCGGGCGGTACGAATTGATTCCCACATGCTCCTCGTTTAGGCGGGTGCGGAGGCAAGTCGAACGCCTCGATGAGCTTCGTCCTCCTGAACCTATCTCACCCTCCAAGCGCCCCCTTATTTCAAAAGCCCCATGTAATCGAGTGCGATGTTATTCGCGTGTTTGAGATTGCCGAGCACTTCGTCACTAAGGGGCTCTTTGTGCGAGAACCACTCCCATTTGCTCACTTCTTTGTCGGGATCGTTCTTGCCGTGCGGACGTGGATCATCGTCGCCGTGATTGTATTCGTACATGCTCACGTCCACGGGCTTGTTCATTTCACTTTCGACTCTTCGACTTCCAAGGAATTTGAACTTTTTCGCTTCGACGCCCGTTTCTTCCGCCAGCTCACGCACCCCGCCCTGGTGCATGGATTCTTTATCCTCTACCCAGCCCCCCGGGAGCGTATACCGTCCGGTTGCATTTTCCTTACCCATCAAAAACTTATCGCCCTTTTTCACGATGATCGTGGCGGCGCGTCTCCGCGCGGGCTCAGGAGATCCGTCAAAGTTGTGCGCGAGATTCTCTTCCGCCGAGCCGTTCTCTTCTTTGCTCAGGCCCTCGCGTGGTGCGCCCGTCTTGCCGGCGTCGAGCGGGCTTGATCCCGATTGGGCCATTACACCAGTGCCCCGTGTAGGGAGAATGGTGCGAGGCTTATTCGGAATTCCTGGGCCGGGCAAATGCGGATCAGTGCGCGGATCGCGCATGGGTTCAGACATCGTTTGCGAGATGAAAGTCTCTATTGGCGCTTTGTCTCCCCCGCTAACCATTGTATTAACGGGCTCGAATTCACTGACTCCTCCGCGGATCGTAGCGCTTTCAAGGTCCGCCTCTCCAAGGCCCTGGCCCTCGACGCTTTGAGTTTTTGCTCCGCGCGGCGTGCCTTCTTTCTTTTGCTTGATTCGCTCTTCGTCTGGGAAGTCGTCGTTATCGCCTTCCGGTGGCTGAATGCCTGCAACGTGCATGGCGTCTGATTTACTGGATTTAGCGGCCTTCTTTGGGGAAGGGGGTTTTTTCTCACCATCATCATCTTCGCCCTCATCGTCGGGATCGCCCATCTCCATTGATTGCTGCGCGGGAACTACGTCGCCACTCTCGCGACCCTCTTCGTCGATCGTGATTTCCATCGAATAGGTTTCGCCGCCAAAGCGCGAACCGGCAATCTCTTCAGGCGCGAGCACGCCCGAGTTGATATAAATCTCATCCGTTTGCGCGTTCTGATATTTCACCGCGGCCATTTCGATATCGTCTAGGACACGCAACGGTTTGAATTTGAAGCCGAGCTCTTTTCGTCGGGCACAATCAAATCCATGAGCCGCTGCAATTTCGGTCTCAGGTAGTTTTCCTGCTCCGTACCAATAAAATTGTACCATTGCTGCGAAGTGCTATTACCCGTGGCGTTTGAACCATCCGGGCTTTCTCCAAGTAAGAGCGTATGCGGGATATCAGTTTCGGCGACAAGCCGGTTTGCTTGCAACACGAGCAACTCGGCCAAGGAAATCGAGGAGCGGCACAAGACCGGACAGCCGGTGCTGGTCGGCACGGTGTCGGTGGAAAAATCGGAACGGCTTTCCTCGCTGCTCAAGAAAAACGGCGTACGCCACGAGATCCTGAACACCAAAGTCACGAGCGGGAAGCGTCCATGGTCGCGCAGGCGGGACGCAAAGGCGCGGTGACCGTCTCGACCAACATGGCCGGCCGCGGAACCGACATTCTGCTCGGCGGAAACCCCGAGTTCATGGCGAAGGAACATCTTCCGCAAGGAAAATAAAGATCCGGAGTCATGCAGACTTCCGCCATCGGTACGCCGGAACGCGAGGAATGGGACGCGTATGGCGCGCTTCAAAGCGCAGACCGTCAAGGAGCACGATGAAGTGGTGAGCTCGGCGGCCTGCACATCGTCGGCACGGAGCGTCACGAATCCCGCCGCATCGATAATCAGCTGCGCGGCCGCGCCGGACGCCAGGGCGATCCCGGCAGCGCGCGCTTTTATCTCTCGCTGCAAGACGACTTGATGCGCATCTTCGGCGGCCATCGCATGCAGAACCTGATGCTGCGCCTCGGCATGGAAGAAGATGTGCCGATCGAAAGCAAGATGATCACCAAGCGCATCGCGGCCGCGCAGAAGGCCGTCGAAGCCCAGAATTTCGCCTCCCGCAAACACATCCTCGAATACGACGACGTGATGAACAAGCAGCGCCAGGCAGTTACAGCATGCGCCGGGCGCTGCTCGAAGGCAAGGATCAGAAGGAGCGCATCAAGGAAATCATCACCGGCATCCTCGGCCACCTTCGTCGATCTGCGCTGCCCGGAGACAGACCCATCCGAGCAAGTGGGACTGGACCGGCCTGGAAACCGACATCCTGACCGAGTTCGGCGTCAAGATCAAACAGGAGAACTGCCCCAGCTGGACCGCGCGCCAGATGGAAGAGGAGATCTCCAGCAGCTCCTCGAAGAGATACCAGGAAAAGGAAGACCTTCGGCGCCGAACTCATGCACGACACCGAGCGCATGATCATGCTCAACGTCATCGACAACCAGTGGAAGGATCACCTGCTGTCGATGGACCACTTGAAGGAAGGCATCGACCTCCGCGGCTACGGCCAGAAGGACCCGCTGATCGAGTACAAGAAGGAATCCTTCACCCTGTTCCAGGACATGATGGACCGCATCGAGGACGAGACCGTCCGCTTCCTGTTCTTCCTGCAGCGCGGTCCCGACGACGTGACGAGAACGTACCGCATCCGGAATTGTGGGATGAGATGAAGAAGAAGAGGAGAATGGCGTCGTCGGGCGGTGCTGGCAGCTGCACTCAACGCCGGACTGACCGCGGCGGTCTCGCAGAAGCCACGGCAGGCGGCGCAGAATTCGGTGATCGACTTGACGCGCAACATCCAACGCAAGAAGGAAAAGGAAATGGCCGCGCTGCAATTCGTCGGCGGCGAAGGCCCGTGCGCAGCAGCCGGTGATCGCCAAAGAAAAGGCGGGCCGCAACGATCCTTGTCCCTGCGGCAGCGGGAAAAATACAAAAAATGCTGCGGAGCGTAAAAGCAGAGGTCAGGGGTCAGGGGTTCGAGGTCAGAAAGGCTAACGCCCAGAGCGCTAGATTTCGGTTCACACTGGCCATTTGTGGCCACCTGGCGTGTGGCGTTGGTTGGCCGCTCGTGGTCCGACCTGGCCCCTGTCCTCTGTCCCCTGTCCCCTCTTTTGCTGCTCCTCTGCCTCCCCGCCTTGCACTCGCCCGGGCCCCATCTTCCCCGACCAGATCGGTCCTACGAGAAGCACTCCCCCACCAGCCTTTCGACGCCGGATCGGCCACTCTACGACGAGTACGGCCTCGAAACCAGCGAGCAGGCGATTTACACGGCACCGGACAAGAGGCACTTCACCGCCACGGCATGGCGTATGCACGATTCTACGGGCGCCATGGCGTTGTTTCAGTCGCGGGTACCCTCAGGTGCCACCCCGGCGAATTTCGCGCCCCTAGCCGCGCCAAAACCTCCGACGGCGTCATCTTCGAGTACGGGAATTATGTCTTCCAGTTCACCGGCGGCCAGCCGGACAACGCCGACCTCCGGCGTTCTACAATCAGCTGCCCAAATTCGAGAACTCGCCGCTTCCCGCGCTGAGTAAAGCGCTGCCGCAAAACGATTTGATTCCGAATTCCGAGCGCTATCTGCTGGGGCCGGTGTCCCTCCAGCGCTTTCTGCCGGAAATTCCCCCGTCGGTGGCGGCGTTTCGCCTGGCAGCCGAGGCGCAACTGGGTAAGTACAACACTCCCAAGGGCGTCATGACGATGGCGATCTTCGATTATCCGACGCCGAGCATGGCCCGTGAGCAAGCCGCCGACTTTGAAAAGATTGCGGGCGCGGCCGTGAAGCGCGCCGGACCGTTGGTCGCCGTGATCCCCTCGCCTCCCGATCCGGACGCCGCCGAAAGGCTCCTGGGGAAGGTTAATTATAAGGCGGAAGTCACCGAAAACGCGAAGGTTCCAGTCAATGAAGTCAAAGGCTTCGCGCGGGATCTGCTCAACATGCTTTACTTGGCCGGCGTCGTGATCCTGATGTGCATCGTCGCAGGATTCGGCTATGCGGGCCTGCGTATTTTGCGTCGGAAAATGTCGAGGCGGGATGATCCGGACGCGATGATCGTGCTCCACATTGACAGGTGACCCGAGACCGAGCGCTCCCTAAGTAAAACCTATGAGGCGCGGAGTAAACCCCGGAAATCCGCGCTGTTAGAAGTGAAAACGGGGTGTGCGGGACGGCTTTCAGATCCAAATTGGAACGCTGCGAGGCTCTCTGTGGAAAACTACAACAAGCCACGAATCAGTGACTTAAGCGCTCTTTTGAAGGCGCAAGTTTTTCCCTTGACTTCCCTGGCCGCAAACCCTAATATCCAATCACTAACGGTTTTTGACGGTTGCGTTCCGTCGAAACTGATTCTCCCATGTACATCCCCTGCCTAAAAACAGGGAATCGAAATGCTCACCTCCGGGTGAGCATTTTCGTTTGAGGGAGTCTTGCTCTACGAGTGCGGCCGAACCCATACATATTGCCGAAAGCGTAGAGCAAGAGCGATCGGCGGCTTGCGCGCCAGTGATCGCGTCACCGCCTGTTGAGCTGCGAAATTCGACGATGTTTGTGCTAACATCCGAAGAGTGCCTAAGCACCTCGCGGAGAGGTGGCTGAGTGGTCGAAAGCAGCGGTTTGCTAAACCGTCGTAGGGTCAAAAGCTCTACCGGGGGTTCGAATCCCCCCCTCTCCGCCAGAAACCAAATCCTGAAAAAAACAGAGCGGGTTGAGAGCGACTCCTCCGACTCGCCCTCAACCCGTTGGTCCAGTTTCGCCGTCTTGTTTAAGCTTGCGGCGTTCTCATCGCGTCCCTTTCATATTCCAGCTATCGGCGGAAACCATGTTCGAAACCGCCACGAACGGGATAAGCCGGACGTCCGAAAGCGCGCCCACCCCAGTACCCTGCGACGAAGCGTCCGCCCACGAAGCGCGGGCCGACCCAGAAGGCGCCAGGAGCGGGCGGCAGAGCCCAATAGCCGGCCACGAAGCCGTTCGGGCCATTGAAGCCATCGATCCAGATATAGCCGGGTCCAGGGGCCACCGGACGCGCGACCACGACCGGGGCCGGTACGCCAACGTTCACGCCCACTCCAAATCGAACTCCCGCGAAGGCCGTGCTTCCGGCCAGCATCGTCATCCCTAAAACCGTAGCGAGCAGTTTGTTTCTCATCTTCTTGTCCTCCTCCTAAACTCACTTACGCTTATAGAAAAGCAACCCGCGTGCCAAACCTAAACCATGCATAATCAGCATCTTATATTGTCTATTGAAGGGGAATGGCCGACCTCCACCGCGGCGTGGTGGTATTCGGCCAGCGACCGGTCGTCGAGCGCGTGTAGCTGGCGCTCCCATGCGACAACGCGACTGAAGTCGCGTTGCAAGCGAAAGATCGCCCCACAGCCGTACATCGCGATTCATGCCTCGCAAAGCAGCTTTTCAGCTTCGGGGCGAGGAGATCCGGCTTCGATCTGCGGAGGAAACGAGATGAGACTAGAGCATTTTCAGGGTTTCTGTGGCTGCCGCCGGCGGCCGGCCGGTGTGGGGTCGGCCATTCATGGCCGCGGCCGCCTTTTAGGCGGCATGATCCCTTGCTCCTAACGCCTGCTCAAAGCAGGCGGCGGGCTCAAAAGCCCGACCCCACCCGCGCGGGCACGCAAGTGGTCCCGTTGGTCTACCGAAACCGTGAAACTGCTATAGTCGCGGGGCCTCGCTTGGCGAAAGCGTGGGATTCGAGTGGACTAAGGATGGGACGTTGGACGGAAGGAGAGAACGTACTGAGGCGGTGCAGAAATTTGAGGCGGTGCAGAAATTTGAGCTGGTCCAGAAATTCGAAACCGGTTGGGAGAGAAGCTTGCGCCTCATCCCAACCGGATCTTTCAGATACTACTTCGTTCAGCGGGACCAGCTACCGCCGACCACCGTGTCCGCCACCGGCAGCGTGGCCGCCGCCTCCTCCGAAGGAGCGTCCCCCCGAAGCTCCACCATGGAAGCTGGGCGCTGAACCATGGAAACTCGGGGCTGCGCCACGGAAGCTCGGCGCTGCGCCGTGGAAGGCATTTCCCGCAGGCGCTCCGCCTCGGAATCCTCCGCCGACCGCGCCGCCGCGGAATCCGTTACCGGCGAAGCCGCTCCCGCCGCGAAACGCGAATCCGCCTGCGTAGCCGCGACCGAAGCCTCCGACGAAGCCGCGGGGACCACCCCAATAGCCGGCGACCCAGCGTCCGCCGAAAAATCCGGGCGCGACCCAATAGGCTCCGCTATACGGAGGCACGGCGCAATAGCCGCCCGCGCCGTCATCGACCCACACAGATCCGGGACCGCAAGCCGGAACGCCGCCATACGCGCCGGCAGCCGTGGGAGGATAGTAACCTTGCGGGCCACCATAAGGGGCGCCGTTCGGAGCCCCTTGATAACCGGGAGCTCCGTTGTACTGCGGTGCTCCGTTATAGGCGGGTGCGCCGTTGTAGCCAGGAGCGCCGCCGTTATAATCGGGCGCGCCTTGATACGGTGCGCCGTTGAAATCTCCCCCAAATTGGCTCTGGGCGAAAGCCGAACTCCCCACGATCAGCATTGCCGCAATCAGTTTCGTTTTCATTTTCTTTTCCTCCCGAACGCCTCTGTAGAAGCATTCGGAACGCCAAATGTAACTAGCTGATAACACACCACATGTAGCTTCGTTAATGGCCACCCTACACCGGGTCCGGTGCTATTGAGCCAGAAGCTGAGTCGCGGATCAGGACGCTTGGCGATCGGGACGCAGGTTCAACACCTTGACAGTCGCGATGCGGTTACGCTCCATGCGATCGACGATGAAGGTTCGGCCGCCGTAGGTCAGCGACTCGCCGGGAGCGGGAATATAGCCGAGCCGCTGGAGCAGAAATCCCGCGAGCGTTTCGAAGCCGGCATCACCCGGAAGCTCTATGCCGTATTGCGAAGCCAGATCGCGAATATTGGTGGCTCCGTCGAGTTCAATCACGGGCGCGCCGGCGGCGGGAAGCGGGCGGCTGACATCGTGCTCGTCGGAAATATCGCCGAAGATCTGTTCGAGTACATCTTCGAGCGTGACCAGGCCGGTGAACGTTCCGAACTCATCGACCACCATCGCGAGGTGCGTGTGACGCCCGCGAAATTCGTCGATCAATTGATTCAGCGGTTTGGTTTCGGGCACGACCAGAGGCTCGCGTATAAAGGGGCGCAAGCGGAAAGGGCGCTGCGGAAGATGACGGTCCGTGGCGACCTTGCGCTGCTGCCAGGCGCGCATCAAATCCTTAAAATGCAGGATGCCGATGATATGTTCGGGGCTGCCTTCGTAGACCGGGAGCCGCGAATACTTGTGTTGCAACGTGAGGCGCAGCAGATCGTCGAGGGTCGCGTCGATAGAGACGGAAATGATCCCCAGACGCGGGGTCATGATCTCGCGCGCGTTGACGTTGCGCAGTTCGAGAAGCTTATTGATCGCCGCTTCTTCGAATCGTTCCAGATGTCCCTCGCGGCGGCTGGAGGCGATTACGAATTTCAGTTCCTCGGCGGAATGGCCTCCCGATTCGTGCTGTCCGTGAAGACCGATTGCGCGAGAAACCGCCGTCGTGGATTTCTCGATCACGTACACGAAGGGAGCTGTTACGCGCCGGAATGCAAGCAATGGCGGGGCGACTAACAGCGCCAACTGATCCGCGCGTTCGAGGGCCAAGTTTTTCGGCACCACTTCCCCGATGACCACGTGGACCAGACTGATCAGCAGAAAGGCGACCGCGAAACTCACGCCGTGGAGCCACAATGTTTGCGTCGCGGAGATGTGCGAGAGCGCTGGAATGACGAAGGTCAGCCCGCCCAGCAGTAGGCGATAGACGGTATCTTCTCGCCCACCCGAGGCCGAGGCTCGCAACCGTGACGCCGACCTGCGTCGCGCTGAGAAGATGGCTGGGATTCGCCAGCAGGCCAAGCGCCGCGCGCGCCGAGGCCTTCCCCTCGCCGGCCAGTTCCTTGAGCCGCGACGGGCGCACGGAGACCAGCGCGACTTCAGCGGCGGCGAAGAATCCGTTCAACGCGACGATGGCGGCGAGCAGGA
Source organism: Terriglobia bacterium (assembly GCA_963765085.1). Lineage (GTDB taxonomy): Bacteria > Acidobacteriota > Terriglobia > Bryobacterales > Bryobacteraceae > Palsa-187. The sequence goes on from CAVXVL010000037.1 coordinate 8,460, forward strand.
TCAGTCGTAGAGGCATAGATCCGGCGGCATAGATTTAGTGTAGTTCGGTGGAGCTCGGAGGGATGAAATCCCGCTCCACACGTTACACTCGAAACAGTGTCCCAAACTCCGCTGCTCCGGACGATAAATGCGATCATCGCCGCTGTGCTGGTCGCGTTCGGCGTCGCCGTGTATTGGTACGCATGGCGTCCGCTCGGCGAAACGTCGGGAGAGATTACGGCGGGCATCTCGGGCCCCGCGACCATTTCGCGCGATGCGATCGGAGTCCCGCATATTCGCGCGGCGAACATCGAGGACGCGCTGTTCCTCGAAGGCTACGCGATGGCGCAGGATCGCCTCTGGCAGATGGATGGACTGCGCCGGCGCGCGGCAGGCGAGCTCGCGGAGATCGCGGGTCCCGCGGCCGTGGAAGCAGACCGCGAATCGCGGCGTTTCCGTATGCGCCGCGTGGCCGAAGAACAGGAGCGCCGGCTTTCTGCCGACGATCGGAAAACGATTGCCGCCTTCGCGCGCGGCGTGAACGAATATATCGAAACGCATCGCACACGACTGCCTCTGGAATTCGCGCTGCTGCGCTACGATCCCCGCCCTTGGACCATCGCGGATACGATTCTCGCGGGCCTCGAAATGTATCGTGAGCTCACGCCCGGTTGGCGCGCGGAGATGGGCAAACTTCACATGTTGGAGGCGGGCGATCCAGCGAAAGTTGAATTTCTTTTTCCAGCGGCGGCGCCGAGCGCTCCGCAGCCCGGCTCGAACGCATGGGCGATTTCGGGAGCGCACACAACGACCGGCAAGCCCGTGCTGGCCAACGATCCGCATTTGGATTTTGCGATTCCCTCGCCCTGGTATCTGGTGCATCTGGAAGCGCCCGGACTGAACGTGACCGGCTCGACCATCATCGGGATTCCGGGCGTGGTTACGGGGCACAACGATCGTATCGCGTGGGGCATCACGAATCTGGAATTCGACGTTCAGGACCTGTACCGCGAGCAGATCGATTTGAATTCGGGCCGCTACCTTTTTCAAGGGCACGAGGAGCAGGCGCGGCTGGAGCGCGACGTCATCGGCGTGAAGGGCGCGCCGTCGATTACGATCGCCACCTGGATCACGCGGCATGGGCCGGTTTTTCTCAGCGACGCGGGCCGTCAGTATTCGATCCGCTGGACGGCGGCCGAGGCGGGCGGGATGACGTTTCCCTTCGTCGATGTGGACCGCGCGCGCAACTGGAGTGAATTCACGGCCGCGATCGGACGCTACGCGGGGCCGGCGCAAAATTTCGTTTACGCCGACGTCGACGGCAATATCGGCTATCACGCGACGGGGCGTCTTCCCATGCGCCGCAAGTGCGCGGGGGACATTCCCTCGGACGGAGCATCCGGCGATTGCGAATGGGACGGCTACATTCCGTTCGATCAATTGCCGCAGGCTTTCAATCCTCTATCCGGCATCATCGCGACGGCCAATCAGAATCCCTTTCCCGCCGCTCCCGACGCGAAGACAGTCGATCTCAAGAAGGCGAAGGATTCCGGCAAGGATTCAGGAACGGACTCGACCAGCGCATATCTGGTGAACGGAAATTTCGCGCCGCCCTATCGAGTCCGGCAGATTCGCGCGTTGCTGGAATCGCGCCCCAAGTGGCAGCCGGAAGAAATGTTGCGCGTGCAGACCGACGTTTACTCGGCGTTTCATCGATTTTTGGCGAAGCAGATCGTGACGGCGTGGGATCGCAAAAGAGGAAAGCCCGGCGCCGCCCTCGATCGACGCAATCGACCAACTGCGGCGTTGGGATGGCCAAATGAAAACGGACGCGACCGCTCCCATGATCGTCACGCTGGCGTTTAACGAAATCCGCAAGGCCGTGGGCCGGCGCGCCTCGCCGAAATCCGACGTGGGATACGAACGGATCTCAACCTCGGCGATCGAGCGCCTGCTGACGGAACGCCCCGCGGATTGGTTCGCGGACTATGACGCGCTGCTGCTGAATTCGCTCGATCAAGGCTTGCGCGCGGGAGTGCAACGCGAAGGTTCAAAACTTTCGCGCTGGAAGTACGGCAACTTCCAGCCGCTGGCGATCGACAATCCCGTGGATGGGCGGCTGCCGCTGATTGGGAAATATTTCGATATCGGGCCGGTGCCGTTCGGCGGATCGCCGGTGAGCATCGTACAATACACGGGGCGCATCGGGCCTTCGCTGCGGATCGTCAATAATTTAGGGGATCTCGATCATTCGCTGGCGAATCTCGTAACCGGCGAATCGGAACAGCGTCTCTCGGGACATTATGAAGATCAGTGGGACGCTTACTACGCGGGGCACAGTTTCCCCATGCAATTCGGCAAAGTGGACGCTCAGCACGTCGTGACGGTGAAGCCGAGATAGGCGTCGCCCAGAGTGGCCACGCGGCACGCGTGCGCCACCAAAAGCCTTCGTCAAAGCGGCACGCGAAGTGCGTGCGTCACAGGAGCATCCGTTAAAATAGAAGTAGAAATTCCGAAATGATTCAACTCCAAGGGGCCGGCAAACGCTTCGGCCACAAACTCCTCTTCGAAGGCTGCGACTGGCTGATCACGCCCGCGAACGCACGGGTCTCGTCGGCGCCAACGGCACCGGCAAATCGACGCTGCTCAAGATCCTGTGCGGCAAGGAATCGCTCGATTACGGCGCAAATTTCCTTCACCAAGGGCATGACCATCGGCTACCTGCCGCAGGACGGCCTGGCGCTCTCCGGCCGCACCGTTTTCCAGAATGCATGACGGTATTCGACGACCTCCGTGCGATGGAAAAGGAGCTCGAAGAGCTCCATCGGAAGCTGGCGGAACTCGATCCAGCCGACCCGGAATGGTCCGCGGCCGCGGATCGCGCGCATCACATCGATAGCGAATTTCGCAATAAGGACGGCTATTCCATCGAAGCGCAGGTCGGCACCGTGCTCGATGGCTTGGGATTTCGCAAAGAGGATTGGGCGCGCCGCACGGAGGAGTTTTCGGGCGGCTGGCAGATGCGGCTTGCGCTCGCAAAGCTGCTGCTGGAAAAGCCCAATTTACTACTGCTCGACGAGCCGACGAATCATCTCGATCTGGAAGCGCGCAACTGGCTGGAGACCTATCTCGATGGCTATCCGTGCGCCTATCTGCTGATTTCGCACGATCGCTATTTTCTCGACGTTACCGTGAAAAAGACTGTGGAAGTGTGGAATAAACACGTCCATTTCTACAGCGGGAACTACGATAAGTACATCGTGCAAAAGACCGAGCGGCGCGATCAGCTCACGGCCGCCTATCGCAATCAGCGCGAGCGCATCGAGCAACTGGAAGCCTTCATCAATCGCTTCCGCGCGCAGGCGACGAAGGCGAAGCAGGTGCAATCGCGCATCAAGGAACTGGAAAAGATCGAGCGCATCGAAGTTCCTCCCGACGAGCAGACGATTCACTTTAAGTTTCCGCAGCCGAAACCGAGCGGGCGGATCGTCGCCGAGTTCAAGGACGTCTGCAAGAGTTACGGCGAGAAATTCGTTTTCGGCGATGCCGAATTTCGTGATCGAACGCGGCGATCGCGTCGCCTTGGTTGGAGTCAACGGCGCGGGTAAGTCGACGCTGATCAAATTGTTGGCGGGCGCGGAGCCGCTATCGACGGGCTCCTACGAACTCGGCTACAACACGACGCCGGATTATTTCGCGCAGGATCAATATAAGGAGCTCGATCCGGATGCGCGGCATGCTCGACGATATCGCGAATGCCGCGCCGCGCCGCACCCAAACCGAACTGAGCAGCTTGCTCGGATGCTTCCTGTTCAGCGAAGACGACGTGTTCAAACGCATCGGAGTGCTTTCGGGCGGCGAGCGCAACCGTTATGCGCTTGCAAAAATGCTGCTCGCGCCTTCGAACTTCCTGCTGCTCGACGAGCCGACGAATCACTTGGACATGCGCGCCAAGGATGTCCTGCTCGATGCGTTGAAAGAATACAACGGCACCGTCGTCTTCGTTTCGCACGATCGCTACTTCATCGATAACCTGGCGCAGAGGATCTTCGAAATCGAAGACGGCCACGTGCACGTGTATCCCGGGAAATTACGAAGACTATCTATGGCGCAAATCGGGAGGCCCCGAACAGATGGCCGCCGCGCAGGCTCCGCCCAAGCCTGTTCTCGTTCCGGCCGCTCCGACTCCGGAGCCGGAAGCGAAAAAAGAAAAGCCGCGCGTGAATCCCATGAAGGCGCAGAAAATGCGCGGGCGATTGAAAGAAGTGGAAGAACGGATCGCCACGCTCGAATCGCAAATTCAGCAGCACGAGACCGCGCTGGGGGATTTTAAGAGCGCCGAGGAAACGGCTCGCTTAACGGGAGTGCTCGATCACTGCCGCAAAGATTTAGAAGAGTGTGTGACCGAGTGGGAAGGGCTGACGTCGGAGCTGGAAGCCAGCGCGTAGTGCCCGTGCGACGGCGTGCCCGCGACGGGAGCCGCGTGCGCTTCGCCGAAATAGCCCGCGGCTTGGAGGTTGCGATATACGTTGCCCGCGACACCGGAGGCCGTCGGACCGCTCACGCCGCCCGCGCCCGTTAATAAAACAACCACGGCGACCTTGCCGTGTTCGCTGTCGGTGAACGAAGCGAACCAACCGAGATGCGTGGGCGAGCGCGAATCCGTGCACGTGCCGGTCTTTCCGAAAATCGGCTCATCGGATTCCGCGGCCACGCGCCGTGCCGTTCCATACTCCACGGCGCCCGCGAGGCCAGGCTTGATCTCGGGAATCAACGACTGGATATCCAGGCGGCGCTTGATGCGCGGCTCGATGGTAGCGGCTTCTTCGAGCGTTTTCGGATACTGCATGTAGTAGAGCGTTCCGCCGTTGGCCACGGCGCCCATCAGCGCCGCGAGCTCGAGCGGCGTCACGGCGATGCCATCGCCAAAGCTGGTCATCATGCCGATGCCGTTGTGCGGTGTGGAATTCGGCAGCACGCCGGCTTGTTCGCCTTCGATGTTGTAGCCGGCCTTTTCGCCGAGGCCGAACAGATGCGCGTAATAGCTGACGCGCTCGAATCCAAGCTTCTGGCCCATCGTGGCGAAGTACTGATTGTTCGATTTCGCGAGCGCTTCGGTCATGCCGACGGCGGTGCGTCCATACAGATGAACCAGCGTGTCGCGTTGCACCACCGATTCGCTTAAGGCGGCCAGTGCCACCGGAACCTTCACGGTGGAGCAAGGCTGGAAACCGTCCTTGAGCACGAGCTTCTGATTGACCATCGTTAACACCAGCCCTGTTTCGGGATGCGTGACGACGACCGCGCCATTCAAGCCGCCGAGCGCGTCGACCGCCGCCCGCCGCACGACGATATCTTCCCCGTCAAAACGATCGCCTTCGGTGGAGTTCGCGTACGTCGGGACGCGCCAGGGACCGCGCAGAATCCGCGCGATGCCGGTTCGTTTCACGGGAGCAAGCGTGGCATCCGGCTTTTTCTTGCGGGTCGTTTTTTTAGGAGTGACAGCCAGGAGTGCGGGCGCGGCGGTTGCCAGCATCAGGAAAGCGATCGCGGCGCGGAAAGCAAATCTACGAGGACGCAACGACGAAAAAACCTCCCTCGCCTGACCGTGAGACGAGTTGACTTAAAGAGCCATTGTGCGGGAGAAATGACGAGAGGTCAAGCTCTTCACACAAGTTCTCTTCGGCAAATCTTCCTCGGAAATAACCTTGCCGTCGAAAACATTGGGCGAAACAAATGTGAAGCTGTTCTCCGGCGGCAAATGATAATCTGAATCCGTGGCACCTAATCCTCAAATGGCCGTGAAAATTCCCACTGAACTGATCGTCCGTGACGCGGACGAGAAGACCGTGATCGTGCCGCTCAACCGTGATCGTTTCACGGTGGGACGCTCCAGCGCCTGCGAGCTCGCCTATCCCGACGACTCCGGTCTTTCCCGGCAGCACGTTTCTTTGACGCGCACGGGCGACCAATGGGAAGTGCAGGACCTGGGCAGTAAGAACGGCACGCTTCTAAACGGGAAACGGCTCGAAGGGTCCGCGCCCTTTATCGTAGGAGATCGGATTTCCGCCGGGCACCTCACCATCGAATTCGCGGGGAGCGACCCGACCGCGCCGGTGGCGCGCAACAAAGTGGTCTTCGTGGAAGCCGAGAACGTCGCCAAATCGACGACGACGGTCGCCGCGAGCCTGGATTCTCTCATCGGCGCTTCGGGCATCGACGACATGAACAAGACGTCGATCATCCAGACCAATCCGCAGATGCAGGCGCTGATCCGCGCCGGCCGCGAATTGGTCGGATATCGCCCGCTGAACGAGCTTTTCGAAGTCATCATGGACCTGGCGATGGAAGCCGTCATGGCGGCGCGCGGCGTGCTGATGACGCTCGAAAACGGCGAGCTCGTCGTGCGGGCGGCGCGCGGCAAGGGTTTCAAGATTTCGACGACCGTGCGCGACCGCGTGCTGAAAGAGAAGACTTCTCTGCTGGTGCGCGATACGCAGCTCGATCAAGCTCTGCGCGAGCAAATGAGCATCGTGCAGAACAAAGTCCGCAGCATGATCGCCGTGCCGCTGCAAACCAACGAACGCGTGATCGGATTAATTTACGTGGATACGCCGGACCTGATTCGCGAGTTCACGCGCGAAGACCTGGGGCTGCTCACCGTCATGGCAAACGTCGCGGCTATTCGCATCGAGCACGCGCGCTTGAGCGAGATCGAAGCCGTGGAGCGCGCGATGGCCAAGGAATTGGAGCAGGCCGCGCACATCCAGATGGGGTTGCTGCCCTCAAAGTCGCCCAATGTTCCCGGTATGGATATCGACGCGGGGACGCTTCCCTGCCGCACCGTCGGCGGCGATTACTACGACTATCTTCCCTTCCCCGATGGCCGCATCGGCGTGCTGATCGGCGACGTCGCGGGCAAGGGCATGCCGGCATCGCTCCTGATGTCGAGCTTGCAGGCGCGCGTGAAAGTGCTCTTCGAAGACGGCAACGATCTGGCTCAGAAAGTAAATCGGCTCAACAAGCATACGGCCGCGAGTTGCCCGGACAATCGCTTCATCACTTTCTTCATGACGATCGTCGATCCCGCCACGGGCGAACTCGTCTACACGAATGCCGGCCACAATCCACCGCTGCTGGTGCGCAAGAACGGAAGCGTCGAGCAGTTGCAAGGCGGCGGCATCATTCTCGGCATTCTGCCGTTCTCGAAATATGAAGAGTTTCGCATTCGCATGGACCCGGGTGACACACTGGTGCTCTATTCGGACGGCGTGACGGAGGCGGTCAACCCCTCGGATGTGGATTTCGGCGAGGACAGATTGGGACAACTGACCGCTTCGCTCCACGGACGCCCGGCGTCGGAACTGGTCGCGCGAATTCAGAGCGAGGTCGCGAAGTTCTCGGAAGGCGCTCCGCAAGCCGACGATATTACGGTTGTCGTGATGCGACGGCTGTAGATTAGGCCTTCGCCCGCCGCTGTTTCCGCCAATGCCGCCCGCTTCCGATCCAATAACTTCGCGTCTCGCAGAGGCGCGTTACTTCTTAGCGTGAACGCCATCCAGCCACACTTTGACTGGTAGAAGAGCCCGCAGTGTGATCAGGTTCAGCAGGGTCAGCGCGACGGCGATCCCGTAGTGGTTCATGGCAATCGCGGCGCCGATGACGCAGGCGTTCCACACGCTGGCCGCCGTCGCGGTTCCGCGCACGGTTAATCCGTCTTTGAGGATCGCTCCGCCGCCGATAAATCCGATCCCGGTGATCAGACCCTGCAACACGCGCGACTGCGCCGCAACATCGGGAGCTTGACCGAGAATCAGGAGATAACCGCAACTGGCCATGCCCACGATGGGAAACGCCCGGATGCCGGTGTTGTGCTCCTCCGCTTCGCGTTCCCAACCGATGAGGGCCGTGAGCGCAAAGGTCAAACTCAACTGCCCGACCGTTTTCCAGATCAGGTGCCAGTCGATCATCTGCCACTGCATGGTCAGCCATTCGAACATGGTGAGGCGCTCCTCGGGCGAATCGTCCCTCAATCGTAATCAATTCGCGGGACACCTGTGTTTCGCCCCCGAAAGCATCCGCGGCCGGTCCTGCTTCGCCGATTCAGCCGGAGGGAATCGGGTTAGCGCGACAGCCGGAAGTTGTGATATCTTCGATTGTGCCGCACCGAATTCTTGGGGTAATTCCCGCACGGTACGCATCCTCCCGATTTCCCGGAAAAGCCCTCGTCTCTATCGCCGGAAAGCCCATGCTGCAGCATGTGTGGGAACGGGCATCGCAGGCGCGCTATCTGACCGAGATCGTCGTCGCCACCGATGACGATCGCATCGTGCGGGCAGCGGAAGGCTTTGGCGCGAAAGTAGTTCTCACCCGCGACGACCACCCTTCGGGCACGGATCGCGTGGCCGAAGCTGCCTCGGCCTCCACCGCGACCGTGATCGTGAACATTCAGGGCGATGAGCCGATGATCGATCCCTTCGCCATCGACGCCGCCATCCTGGGAATGCTGCACGACGAAAATATTCCCATGGGGACGCTGAAGAAGCGGATCGAGCAGCCTTACGAAATTACCGATCCGAGCGTCGTTAAGGTAGTGACGGATCATCTGGGAAACGCGATCTATTTCTCGCGCGCGCCGATTCCATTCCATCGCGACGGAAATCCCGAGACGACCGCGTATTATAAACACATCGGCTTGTACGTTTACAGGCGGGATTTTCTGCTCGCGTATCCCGATCTTCCGGTGGGACCTTTGGAACAGGCGGAGAGGCTGGAGCAGTTGCGCGCGCTCGAAAATGGATTTCGGATTCGCGTGGTGGAAACGGAATATGAATCCTTGGGCGTCGATACGCCCGAGGACTGGCGGACAGTCGCGGGGCTGTTCGAAAAGACCTTCTCCAAGAAGACGCTGGTCAACAAATAGGCATTCGTCGGCGGGCAAACGTCGTTAACTAAAACATGGTCAATCAATCGCAATGGCAAAGTATATATTCGTAACCGGCGGCGTGGTTTCCTCCCTGGGCAAGGGCATCGCCGCGGCCAGCATCGGGTGTTTGCTGGAGAGCCGCGGTCTGAAGGTCACGCTGCAGAAGTTCGATCCGTATCTCAACGTCGATCCGGGCACCATGAGCCCGTTCCAGCACGGCGAAGTTTTCGTTACCGATGACGGCGCGGAGACCGATCTCGATCTCGGCCATTACGAACGGTTCACGCACTCGCCGCTGAGCCAGGCGAATAATCTGACCAGCGGACGCATCTACGAACAGATCATTTCGCGGGAACGTCGCGGTGATTATCTGGGTAAGACGGTGCAAGTGATTCCGCACGTCACGAATGAGATCAAAGCCGCGGCGCGGCGTGTGGCCACGGCCGCGGATGGACGGCTGCCGACGTCGTGATCGTCGAAATCGGCGGCACCGTGGGCGACATCGAATCGCTGCCGTTTCTCGAAGCGATTCGCCAAATGCGGCATGAAATCGGGCGCGAGAATTCTCTGTTCGTGCACGTGACGCTGGTCCCGTGGATCGCGGCGGCGCAGGAACTGAAAACGAAGCCAACGCAACATAGCGTGAAGGAATTGCGCGCGCTCGGCATTCAGCCTGATATTCTGCTGTGCCGCAGCGAACGTCCGCTGCCCGACGACGTCAAAGATAAAATCGCGCTGTTTTGCGACGTCGATCCGCAGGCCGTGATCACGGCGAAGGATGTCGATAGCGTCTACGAATGTCCTCTGGTATTCGCCGAGCAGGGCGTGGACGAAATCGCGTTGCGGCTGCTGGCGATCGATGCTCCGCAGAGGGATATGACACAGTGGCGCGATATGGTGGCGCGCATGAAGCATCCGCAGCGCCAGGTGTCGATCGGACTCGTCGGCAAGTACGTCGAGTATGAAGATTCGTACAAGAGCTTGAAAGAAGCCTTGCTGCATGGCGGCCTGGCGCACGACGCGCGCGTCAACATTACGTGGATTGAAGCCGAACGTCTGGAATGGCCGCAGGCGATCGCGGAGTTGGAGAGCTTCGACGGGATTCTCGTCCCGGGCGGCTTCGGGAAGCGCGGCATCGAAGGCATGCTGGTGGCGATTCGTTATGCGCGCGAAGCCAAGGTCCCGTACTTCGGAATTTGCCTCGGCATGCAAACGCTGGTGATCGAATTCGCACGCAATGTGTGCGGTCTGGAGCACGCGAATTCCACGGAGTTCGATCCCGCCGCGCCCGATCGCGTGATCTACAAATTGCGTGAGTTGAAGGGCGTCGACGAACTCGGCGGCACGATGCGGCTGGGCGCTTATCCATGCCATCTCGCCGAAGGCAGTTTCGCGCGCGAGGCTTACGGCGAGGCGGATATCAGCGAGCGTCACCGGCATCGCTACGAATTCAATCGCGACTACGAAGCCACATTTAAAGAGCACGGCCTGCGTCTCGCCGGCGAGACGCCCGATGGCGTGTACGTCGAAATCTGCGAGCTGCGGATCATCCGTGGTATCTGGGCTGCCAGTTCCATCCGGAGTTCAAATCGAGGCCGCTGGAACCGCATCCGTTATTCCAGTCCTTTATTGGCGCGGCATTGGCGCATCGCAAGCAGCGCATGGAATCGCCGCGCGACGCGCAAACGGGCGAAGCTGCGAAATCTCGTTGGCCTCGAAATCGTGAGTCAAATCGAAATTCAGGTCAACGGCGAAATCTCCATCGGGGACAAGTGTCCGCTTGCGCTGATCGCCGGGCCGTGCGTGATCGAGAGCGAAGAGCATGCGCATTTCTTAGCGCGTGAAATCCGCAAGGTTGCCGGGCAATTCGTTTTCAAGGCATCCTTCGACAAAGCCAACCGGTCGAGCGTGACATCGTATCGCGGGCCGGGTCTCAAAGAAGGTTTGCGCATTCTGAAAAGCATTCGTGATGCCGGGCTTCCCGGTGCTCACCGATATCCACGAAGCATCGCAGGCCGGGCCGGTCGCCGAGGTTGCCGACATTCTCCAGATCCCTGCTTTCCTGTGCCGCCAGACCGATCTTCTCGTCGAAGCCGGACGCACGGGCCGCATCGTCAATATCAAGAAGGGCCAATTCGTCGCGCCGCACGATATCGGGCACGCGGCCGAAAAGGTCGCTTCGACCGGCAATCGACGGATTCTGATTACCGAGCGCGGGTCCACGTTCGGGTATAACAATCTGGTCGTCGATATGCGCGGGATCGCCATCATGCGCAAGGACGGCTGGCCGGTGGTGTTCGACGCGACCCATAGCGTGCAACTGCCGGGTGCGGCGGGAACCGCGTCGGGAGGACAGCCCGAATTCATCGCACCGCTCGCGAAAGCAGCGGTCGCGGCCGGCGCGCACGCGGTGTTCCTCGAAGTCCACGAGGCTCCGGAGCGCGCCTTGTCCGATGGAGCGAACGCGCTACGACTGGATCTCCTCGGTCCATTATGGAGGACGCTTCAGCGGGTTCGGCAGGCGGCCAGCGCGGAGTAGAGCTCAGGTTTCGCCCCGCTGCACTTTGCAGCATAATGCATGTAAAATGAAGGCATGCCGCTTCTTCAAATCCGCGACCTTCCGGATGAGCTTTACGAGGCCTTGCGCCGCAAGGCCGCCGAAGAGCGCCGCAGTCTTTCACAGCAGGCGATCGTGACTTTATCGAAGGGCTCGGTGATGAAATCGACCCCAAGGCACGCCTTCGAGACGCGCTCCGCCGCGCTGCCGCGATCGATCCCCGAAAGACCAGGCATCTCTCCGATCCCGTGAAGCTGATCCGCGAGGACCGCGATCGGTGACGGTGGTTCTCGACGCGAGCGCCGCCCTGGAAATCGCGCTGAACCGGAAGAACGCGGGCCGTTTTGTGGAGGCCCTCCAGGACGCCGACGTCCGGCTCGCCCGGATCTTCTTATCCCGGAAGCGGTCAACGCGATGTGGAAGGAATACCGGTTTGGCGGATGCGACCTTGCCATCTGCGAGGAAGCCCTCGATATCCTTGTGAACTTGGTGAGCGCCTGGGTCCCGTGTGCCGAGTTGTATCGCGATGCATTTCTCCTCAGCCGCCTGTCGGTGCGGCCGGCAGTACGATATGTTCTATCTCGCCCTCGCCCGTCGCGAGGATGCGATGCTGCTTACCTTGGACAAAGCGCTGGCAAAGGAAGCGGTTCGTCAGGGGATTCGAGTGAAGTGAGCTTCTCGCGTTCAACCGCGTCCGAAATTTCCGTCGCGGGAGGCCCTTGTGCCCTGCGGTACCGCCGGGTAAACTACACGCCAGGAGTGAAGCATGCGGCTTCCGAGATCGTTGCAGCAGCCATCTTCGGTTCGATCGCGGCGCTCTCGGACAACAGCTCCCCGTAGTTTCCGTCACGGGACAACCATTTTCCGCCGACGAAGTGATTGTCGAAGACGCCCGGCCCAACGTGCGCGGCGTCGTGCCGATGAAAACGATTCGCGTCTATCGGGATTCAGCGGGACGAACCAGAGTAGACGCTCCCTTCCCGCAGACCACGCTGGAAATCCGTTTGTCAGCATCCTGGATCCGGTGGCTGGGGTTCACTATTCGCTGGACGAGAAAAACAAGTCGCTCGCCGGCTTACGTTTCCGGCGCCCAGAATCAACCCGGGGCCGGATGTTCCTGTCATCATGGATCCCCATTTTTTTTCATGCCGGCAGCTTCCAAACGACATGCGTACCACGACGGAATCCCTGAAACCGCAATTCATCGAAGGATTGCCGGCGGAAGGAAAACGTGTAACCAGCACCGGCACTGCTCCTCCCGGGTGCCCCGATAATTCCTCCGCCGTGGAGACATGGTATTCCCCTGAACTGAGAATGACCCTACTCCAGACGCATTCCAACTGCATGGGAGATGGCAGCGCGCGCTTGACGAACATCACGCGGACCGAGCCGGACCCGTATTTATTTGGAATTCCAGGGGATTATACGATCGTCGAGCAAGAGTGGAGTCATGGGAATCCGCTCGAGCCGCGAGTGCCCCCCATGCCGCATTTTCAGTTTCCGCAACTGCCCGCGCCGCCGGCCGAATGACCGCTTCGGGAAGCCGCGCCAGCCGCATGAACGCGTCACAATGCCGTGCACGCTTTAGAGTGTTTCGGCGTCTACAATGTAGATGGACGTGACTACACCTATGCGTAATCGCCGCCGCCGGGGCTTTTCACTTATCGAACTGCTGATCGTGATCTCGATCATTTTGATCATCGCCGCGATCGCCGTTCCCAAGATGAACAATCAGCTGATGGCCTCGCACGAAATGGCCGCGATCCGTCAGGTAACCACGATCCATCAAGCCGAGACACAGTATTATTCGCAGTTCGGGAAATACGCGGACACTCTCATCGAACTCGGTCCGCCCGCGAGCGGCGCGGCGAGTCCCGCGGCCGCCGATCTGATCCCCAAGGTGCTTGCCGACGGCAAGAACAGCGGCTACGTTTTCACGGTCGCGGCCACTCCGACCGGCTACGCGGTGACGGCAGTTCCCGAAACGTTCAACAGCACGGGACGCCGAACCTTTTTCTCGGACCAGTCGCTCGTGATTCGCAACAGCTGGAGCCAGGATGTGGCGACGGTGCAGAGTCCGGAAATCAAGTAAGCAAACGAATCGCTGGACTTCCCCGCGGATCCGAGATCAGGTCATTTTGGGGAATGGCGCGTCGTTCATGGCGACCGGCAGGGAGAGGCGCGGAATATCCTGCTGCTCGTGCGGGATTGCCGGTTCCGGTTTGGCCGGCTCGACGCACGACTCCGGAAGAGACGCGATTTCAAGCGGCGGAGGCAGCGCGGCTTGCCGTTCCGCGATTTCCTGTTCCATCTGCTTGTGCATGATCTGGATCTTCTCGCGCAGGTAACTGGCTTCGCCCCTCTTTCGAAGTTGATCCAAAAGCTCCGCGCGGCGCTCCATGTTGCGAATCAGCTCCGGCGTACGTTCCGGCCGCATGCCTTCCCACACTTTTCCGGCGAGCGCGAATTCCTTGACGGCATCATTGTAACGCCCGGAACATTCTTCGACGTGCGCCAGCGTTTCGTAGGTCACGGCCAGACGAACGCCGCCCTTGCGTCGAAACGTTCCCGAAGCTTCGTACAGAAGTTCGCGCGCGCGCGAGTAGTGCTGCCAGTTGATGTGCAGATTGGCGAGACCGAATTGCAGCTCCGCCAGATCGTCCATGTTGCTGCCGATGGTGCGGAGTTTGTACGTCAGCGCGGATTCGTATTGTTCCGCGGCGCCTTCCAAATCGCCCGCGTCTTCGAGCGAACCCGCCAGATGGTGCAGGGATTCAATCGAGCCCGGCGAATCGATTCCATGTTCCCGCTGGTGAATGCGCATTGCCTTGCGCAGGCATTTCTGCGCTTCCTCATGACGGCCCTCCGCGCGATAGGCGGCGCCCAGTTCCGTGAGCTGGCGGCCCGTTTCGGCATGTTCGGCGCCGAAACTCTCTTCGTGCATGGCGACCGCTTTTTCGAGGATCGGAATGGCGTCCTTGGTGCGCCCCATGCGGTGCCGCGCAATTCCCATGCGAACTGTTCGGCGCGCCAGCCGTAGCGGGTCCGGATGTGGCAGAGCGGACTCGATACGGATCGCCTCCTGCATCACTTTTTCGACCGCTTCGAAGCGGCCCTGGTCGGTGAAAATGTCGGCCAGAGCGTCGAGGCACTGGACGTAAAGGTCGCGCTCGGAACTCTTAGCGGCGATTTCGATGGCAAACCGCACGGTTTGCTCGGCGGCGATCAGTTTGGCGATGTTCGGCTCGTCCGCGAGCATGCGGAACTGGTGGCGTTGGGCCTCGGCCAACTGCAGGCGCAGATAGATGCGTTTGGGAGCGGAGCGTTTGCGCATCTCCGCATCGACGATCGCGCGTGTGAGAAAAGCTTCCGCCGACGCGTAGTTCCTGGATTTAAGGAGCCGTTCCCCTTCGGCGCGATCCCAGTTGCGGTCCAGCGTCCATTTCTCGACACCGGGCGCCGCGCCCTTGCCAGACTCCCCCGACCATCCGAATAGGCGCAAATTTCCAAACATGGGCCGTCGTGGGGTCTATCGGACGTCTAAGGCCCGGACTTTAGTTCCCTGCAGTAAAAGGTCCCTAGCACGATGCCTGCAGGGTTCTAGCGTGGTCCACGGACCGCGGTTTCCCGCTTGAGATGGAGGATCGAACGCCGGCGAAAACCCACGGTGACCTGGAGTTAGCTTGCAGCCGCCCATTTCGCAGCCTGCGTCAGGGTGGCGATTCGCACGCCCAGATAAGCGGCGTCCTGGTTCCTTTGCATGCGGTTCAAAATCTGCTGCTGGCATTCCAAATTCCGCACGAGTTCCTGCTCGTGCGAGGGCTGCAGGGCTTCCCATACCTGTCCGGCGCGACTCAACTCAGCCAAAGCGTCGTGCAATCGTCCGCCTCTTTCTTCGACTGCGGCCAGGGCTTCGTGGGCAACCGCGAGCCGGGGGCCTTTGCGGCGCCGGAAGGTGCCGATCGCCTCCATCCACAGCTCACGGGCGCGCGAATGATTTCCCCAGCGCATATGCATCTGCGCCAAGGCCGACTGCGCTTCGGCAATATGCTCCAGGTCCGCGCCCACGGCCCTGAGTTTCAATCCCAGCACGCGCTCCTGCTCGGCCGCCGCGCGATCGGTTGCTCCGCAGGACTCATACGATCCGGTTAGCAGATTCAGATCGTGCACCGCTTCCGGCGATCCCAGCCCGCGCGCGCGCTCGTGAATCCGAAGAGCCCGCAGCAGATGCTTCTGCGCCGTCTCGTGCTTTTCAAGGAAACGATAGGCGTCGCCTAACTCGGTCAATGATCCGCGGTTTCCGGATGGTCCGGGCCGCGCATTCGTTCGAGGGTCGCGAGCGCTTGCTCCAGCGGCAGGATGGCGTCGCTGACATGCCCCGCCTGACGCCGCAAGATGGCCAGACGCTGCAGGCGTTTGGCGATCACCATCGGGTCGGGACGCTGCAGACGGGATTCCACGTGGATAATCTCCCGGATCAGAGCTTCCACGCCTTCTAAATCTCCCCGTTCGGTGAGATTTCCGAAAGCCCCTCCAGACACTGCATCAGAAGAGCCTTATCGCCATGATGACGCGCGAGATCCGCTGCGGAGCGGGCCGTTTCCTCCGATGCAGCCAGCTTGTCTGGCTGTAGCGGCCCGTGCTCCGGACGGTACTGCCTGCGCTGTGCGACAGCGAGTTCCAGACGAATCTGGATGCGCTGGTCGTTCGACAATCGCCGCCGTTCGCTATCCAGAAGAGCTCTCGCCAGGCACAGTTCGGCGCCGGCATAGTCGCCCTCGTCGAGGAGACGCTCGCCTTCGAAATGATCCGAACCGCGACCAGAGGTTAGGGCTTGCAGCTGCTGCTTCAGGCCGTCCATCCGTATTTGTCTCGAGACCGCTCAGCATGATCGTCCTTGTCTAACGGGATATGTATCGGCACCGCGAGCCCGACACTTTAGCCCATGGAGCGTCGAAGTAATGGTACGTCCGCAGATTGGTCCCATTTTTCATTTTGGGGTCGGTCCGGGGCTATTGAACCGGGGCTATTTTCACCTGGTACCCCGTCAAAGTACAAGCGAAAAGGTCCACCCGTCCCACTCGTCTCGAACGAATGTTTTGAGCTCGTTAAGCGACTTCGGCCCCAAGGAACATGTGCGACTAAGGGAATACGCTTAGTAAGGCTGAGGTATATGTCGTATTTTCCCGGAGACTTGAATGCGCTTTACGGACTCATATAGGCTAACAGACAAGACGCGCCTACTTTTTATTACATCGTATGCGGCGGGCTCGTTTAGGGTGACGGGGTCGAAGGTAGAGTCCGGCACGAGATCGTCGGCGGGATGCGTTTATGTTCGCGACTCCATCGATTCGCAAACGTTTAACATCCAGAGCAGCTCGCCCACCTTCAACCGCGGCGTCAACGTGGAGTCGACCAGCTCCCGAGCCGTATATCTTTCGGGCGCCGCGAGCGCCAAAACGGCCAGGCGGTATGGGAGCTGGGCCTGTGTATTACCGCGCTTTTCCTGATGCTTTTCGGAGTTTTCGAATATTCGCAAATCGCCTCCGCGAAAACTTTTTGCGCCTATGCGGCCCAGCAGGCCGTGCGTTATGCGTCGATCCACGGCTTGGCGAGCGCGAGTCCCTTGACCACCAGCCCGAGTCCCTGCGGGACTTCACGAATCCGAGCTCGGGCGATGCGCTGACATCCTGGGTGCGGAGCCAGGCGGTGGGTCTCGTGGCCAGCACCGGGGACCATGCAAGTCCTCCAGGAAGCGTCGGATTGCGTTCCTTCCATTCCCATCACGAAGAATTGTGGGGGCGTTCAAAGTGCTTTTTGGTTGATCCGCTCGCAACAGGCTCCCTAAAAGTGTGAGAAGGTAATAGGATAGATGGTTCCGCGAACGCGCGAGCTGCTCCATGAAATCGTCGAGGCATTTATCGAAACAGGCGAACCGGTTGCCTCGCGCACCATTGCGCGCCGCCGCGGCGACGGACTGAGCGCGCCGTCCATCCGCAACATCATGGCGGATCTGGACGAAGCCGGATACTTGTGCCAGCCGCATACTTCCGCGGGCCGCATCCCCACGGAAAAAGCGTTTCGCAGCTACGTGCAATCGTTGACGCTGCGCCGCATGGCCGTCGCCGAACTGGAGCGCCTCCGCGGCGAAATCGGACGCCTGGAAACCATCGAGCAGCGCGTGGAGTTTACCTCGCGAGCCTTGATGGGTATGACGCGCGGACTGGGCATCGCCGCCGCGATTCCCGAAGCGCGCCCGGCACTGAAACAGATCGAGCTCGTTTCCCTGCCCGACCGCCGTGTGCTGATGGTCGTGGTCACGCGCGATCACGAAGTGCGTAATCGCGTGGTGACGCTGGACGAAATCGTATCGCCCGAAGATCTCGCTTCGATTCGCAATTACGTGAATCGCAATTTCGCGGGATGGACCCTTGAAGACGTTCGCCGCGAATTATTCGCGCGGCTCGATCAGGCCAGCGCCGCCTACGACGAAGTTCTTCGCAAGCTGACGCTGCTGTATGCGAAAGGGCTGCTCGATATCGATTCCCGTCCCGAAGTTCACGCCGAAGGCGCGAGCAATCTGGTCGGCCTTGACCTGCATCTGACGAAAGAAAAGATGCGCGAGCTGTTCCGGGCGCTCGAAGAAAAGAAACTGGTGCTCGAACTGGTCGATCGCTTCTTATCAAAACCGGCCGGTGAACTCGCGGTTCACGTCGGCCTTGGCGAAACGCACCCGGCGATGCGAGAGCTCTCGCTGATCGGCGTACCGGTGAGGCTCGAAGGCGGTATCCACGCCGTGATCGCCGTGCTCGGACCGATGCGCATGAATTATGGACGCGTCATGTCGGCGGTGCAGCAGGTCGGCGAAGCTTTCTTGAAGGCTTGAGCGATCGGCACGACGCTAGCGTCTGCCTCTCAGAATCGCAGCCATCACGCGCGGATTGCGCCTGCCATGCAAGATTGCAACGATCCACAGTGGACGTTCCTCGGCCGAATAAGCAACGAGGTACTCGCGGACCAGGATAAAGCGCAAAGGCCGTGTCGTGAGATCGGGCCGTCTGTGACCCTGATTCGGAAATGGCACCAAGTTTTTCAGGGCGGATAAGATCTCGGCGACCATACGGTCGGCGGCGTCTAGATTGTCCGTGCGAATGAATTCCCAAATTTGATCAAGGTCCAGAACCGCTTCCGGGTGGAAGTCGTATCCGATCATGAACCGGACTGCGTGCGACGCGCGGCGGCGCTCTTTTCGCGAAAGTGTGCTTCGACGTCGTCTCCCGGGATCGGCCTCACGCGGCCGGATTTCAAGTCGTCATAGCGCGTGTTCAGCGTCTCGCGCACGTGGACCAGTTCTTCAAAATACCCGTCAATCAGGCTCTGTACGAGCTCGTCAGCGCTTTCGCGTCCGTTTTGGGCGGCAAGCTCGTTCAGCTTCTTTTCCGTCTCCGGGCTGAAGTGCACTTCCATTGCGACGTCTCCTTCCCTAAGCATAAACCCGCAAATCATTTGTTCAACACGTCACTCTTTCCACGCCCGGTTTACAATCGAGGCTAATGGCGACGCAGTTGAAACCCGTCGACGTGGCCGTGATCGGCTTAGGCGCGGCCGGTGGCGTAGCCGTTCTCCCGCTTGCGCGCGCCGGACTCAAAGTCGCCGGAATCGAAGCGGGAACGTGGATGGGGCCGCGAGACTATCGCGCCGACGAGATCCACAACAACGTTCGCCGCATGGTGACGTCGGTTCCCAAAGCTCAGCGCGAAATTCCCACCATCCGATCCAACCCATCCGAAACCGCGACGCAAGCCGCGCAGCATCCCATGATGAACGCAGTCGGAGGCACCTCGATCCACTACTGGGCGCAAAGCTGGCGATTGAAGCCGTGGGATTTTAAAACACGCTCGGAAGCGGTCCAGCGTTACGGGATCGTCTCTCTTCCACAAGGATCGACGCTCGAAGATTGGCCGATCGCCTACGACGATCTCGAGCCTTACTACGATCTCGTGGAATGGGAAGTGGGGATTTCAGGGAAGGCCGGAAATATCGGAGGCAAACTCGATCCTCGCGGCAATATCTTCGAAGGCCCGCGGCGGCGCGAGTATCCGATGCCCCCGCTGCATAGCACCGAGTTTATCGATCGCATGGCGGGTGCCGCTCGAAACTTAGGCTGGCATCCGTTTCATCCTCCCGCGGCGATCAATACGCAGCTTCACAATGGCCGTCCCGGATGCGCGTACCACGGCTTTTGCGGCACGGGCGGATGCCACGTCAACGCCAAAGGCTCGACGGCGGTCACCACGATTCCTGCGGCAGTGAAGACCAAGAACCTGACGATCTTCGATCTCGCGCATGTGCGCCGCATCGTAGCGGATGCCAATGGGCGCATAAGTGGAGTGAACTATATCCGCAACGGTGAGGAATTCTTTCAGCCGGCGAAGGTCGTGCTGCTGGCAGGCTACACATACGAGAACTCGCGCCTGCTGCAACTATCGAAATCACGCGCGTATGCGAACGGTTTATCGAACAATCACGGCCAGGTCGGGAAACATTTCTTCGCGCACTATCAGACCGGAGCCGTCACAGCGCTGTTCCCGTTCGACGTGAACATCTGGTACGGTCTGCCCGCGCAAGGAATCACGGTCGACGATTTCGCCGACGACGTCTACGATCACACCGGCGTCGGGTTCATCGGAGGAACCAGTCTGCACGTGCGCACGGAGCGTCACGCGATCGAGGCCGCGGCGATGGACACGTACGGCAAGGCTCCTGGTTGGGGCTCGGCCTGGAAGAAGTTCGTGCACGCAAATGCCGCTCGCGTCGCGACCACGTATCTACAAACGTCCACGTTTCCTTACGAGAATTGCTTTCTCGATCTCGATCCTCAGGTGCGCGATCCGCTCGGCGATCCGGTGTGCAGGATCACCACCGGAGGCCCAAAGCAGAATGAGGCGCGGGCGGTCCGCTATGCGCAAAAGAAAATGGAGCAGTGGTTCCGCGAAGCCGGCGCGATCGCCACGGAGGCGTCCGACCCCGGCGTGCCATCGTTAACCACGCATGCGTATGGCGGAACACGCATGGGCGATAACCCCGAGACGAACGTGGTCGATCGCTGGGGATTCTCGCACGAAGTTCCGAATCTCGGCATTCTGGGAGCATCGGTCATGGGCACCAGCGGCGCTCGCAACCCTACTTTGACGGCGCAAGCTCTGGCGTGGAGAACCGCCCAGCATCTGATCGAGAATTGGAAGTCGATCACCGGCTGAACGCCGGGGATTCTGCTGAGGAATACTTGCCTGCTCTCGTCGCGGTTTGGGCAGGCTGAAAAAGCTTGAAATGGACGCTCCCTTTGGTCGCGGCTCGGGTCGGGACTTATCTGCGACCTCGATCTTTCGCGTCCAACCGCAGTCAAAAGAAAGCACCGACCCGAGCCGCGCACGAAGTAAGCGGTCCACCGGACAGCTCAGCCGCCGCGACGCCTCCACTAGAATGGATGCTGGCAGGAGGAGACAACATGAGACGCCGATCGATCACCGGATGTTTGCTCGCGTTGAGTTTGAGTGCGATCGGCCTTCACGGCCAATCGGATTCAGCGGACGCCCATTTCGCTGCGGCGAAAAAGGCGGCCGGCGACGAACACACTGGATTGTTCGAGAACCTGTGCATGCCACCAACAGCTCGTTACGCCGTAGCGTCGGGCGTTCCACAACGTTCCGAATGGCACGCGGAGCCCGCGAAGGTTTTCGATAACTTGTATTTCGTCGGTCAGACCGAATATTCAGCGTGGGCGGTGACAACTTCAGACGGGATCATCATCGTCGACGCATTGTGGGACTATTCCGTCGAAGACGAAGTGGTCGGCGGACTCAAGCAGCTCGGCCTCGATCCAACAAAGATCAAATACGTCTTGCTCAGCCACGGCCATATCGATCATGCGGGCGGCGCGCGATATTTGCAGGATCACTTCGGCGCTCACGTGATTGCGTCGGCGCCGGATTGGGATCTCATGGAACACGACAAAGGCGCGTGGCCCAAGCCCAAGCGCGACATGATCGCCATCGACGGCCAGAAACTGACGCTCGGCGACACGACACTTACTCTTTACATGACGCCGGGGCACACGCTCGGCACGATCTCCACGTTGATTCCGGTGAAGGATCACGGAAAATCTCATATGGTCGCGGAATGGGGCGGGACCGCGTTTAACTGGCTGCGCTCCCCAGCCCTCTACGAAACGCCCGAAAGACCCGGTAGTTTTTGGTTCGAGGCCTACAGCAATTCAGCGCAACGTTTCCGCGACATCGCTGCCGCCGCCGGCGCCGATGTGTTGATTTCCAACCACACCGTCTACGATGGATCGGCAGTGAAGCTGGCCGCCTTAGCGAAGCGGAAGCCGGGAGATCCAAATCCGTATGTGGTGGGCGCGGACAGCGTCAGGCGATATTTGACGGTCGCTGATGAATGCGCCAAGGCCGGACTGTTACGAAATCAATAAAGTGTTGTGGATATAAAAAAGTTTGCTGAGTCTCACCGTCAGGTTCGGAGAGACTCAGCAATTTACAGCAAGGGAGAGTTACTTGCGGCGAGTATCCGAGTCGCGATCCAGCGAATGGACAAACCGCTCGGCCGCCGGAGGCGTGGCAACCTGACCCCTGAGGATCTCCTGATTGTTCGTATCGCGGCCGTAGAGTTCCTTGTCGGTCGGTGCGTCCGGACGAAGCGTCGCTCCATTCACCGAAATGCCGGCAAACAATCCGCGCGACCGCGAATAGGCAAGGATTTCCGCTTGTAGCTTGGCGTCGGTTTCAGCGTTCGCCTCGCGGCCAACCGGTCCCGCCGCGACGGACGCGTCTCCGCCGAGCGTGAACTTATCCGCCAACAAATGCCGCATGGCTCCGTCATTCATAACGAGCAACACGACGTCGGTTTCCGATGCGCCGATCTGGAAGCCGAAACTACCGCCTTCCATACGGACCGCGGCCGGCGCCGTCCACCCGGCTCCGCCTTTGCGGCATGACGCGAACCCGCGCCCATACTCGGCGCCGACGATGAAGCCGGCCTTTTTCATGCCCGGAAAAACGACGACGCAGTGAGCTTTGTCGAGCAAGTCCTGAGGTATACCTTTGTCGCTGGCGTTCATGGAAGCTTTCAGGGCATCCGCCGCGGCGGTCAGTCTGTCGTCGACTTTCACTTCCCGGTCGGCGGCCCATGCGACACCGCTGGCGAGAGCGGCGGTCGCTAAAAACGCGAAAAACTTCTGACTCATGTAGATCCTCCCTAGGTATTTCACCATTCCGAACGTTATCGAGAGCACCGGGGTGGCCAATCCACCGTTTACACGCAAAACCACCCACTTTCTTTCTACCCCATCGATCGGGCTCAATTCAAGAAGTTGCGTAATCTTTGAAATTCAATAGTTTCCAGCCGTCTTTCTCACACCGCCCGGATCTTGGCGATGACGGAGCCGCTATTTGCGGAGATGGAAAGGCGACGGCGCTGAAAATGACGGAAAAAAATTCCGTGGGGTTGAAGCATTCACTGCGTAATCGCGCAAGCACGATGTACGATCGTCAGAGATCTCGCGCCGCGCGTCACGGCGAGAGCAACAAAGAAGGTACAGTTGAGGGGAGGTTCGCGCACATTGGCAAAACAAAAAGAAACGACAGAGAAAAAAGAGACCGCTTCGAAAGAAACTGCGGCCACGAGCGAATCGGCTCCGAAGGCAGCGACGAAGTCCGTGAAGGTGGGGAAACTGCTTCCCAAGAATAAGTCGCGTCTCCCACGCCGGGAGAAGAAAGCGCAGAAAAAGGCCGCAGGACGATTGTAATCTCCGGACCCGAGTGCGCGCCCCATCGCATTCGGTTTTTTCAGCCGGAGAAGAACTCGCCACGTGAAATTTGTGCGCCGGAAGTTTTAATGCGAAGGCATTTCGCGAGCCTTCCGGCGTGCCTCGACCTCCTCGTCGGTGAGACGCGCGTCGTAGATCGAACGTGATTCGATCGTCCGAGCGACCAGCGTCGCGCTCGCGACGGCAAGGATCAAGGGCACGATAAACGAGCGATCCCGGCCCGTTAGTTCCATCATCAATACCACGGCTGAGATCGGACCCTGCGTCGTCGCGCCAATCACGGCGGCCGCACCGAGCACCGCGGAAAATCCAGGAGGCGCGCCGGGCCACAACCACATCCACGCCTGCCCCAACCACGCTCCGAGCAGTGCGCCGACGGTAAGCGATGGAGTGAACAAGCCGCCGGGCGCGCCGCTGCCGACGCACATCGCCGTCGCCAAGGGTTTGAGGAAAAGCAGCGCCACCAGCACTGCGGGGGCTACCTGATTCGTGAAGGCCAGTTGCGAAACATCCTTGCCGTTCCCGAGCAACTGGGGAAACCAAATCGACGCGACGCCGAGTAATCCCAAGGCCACCACCGGAGCCGTGAACCGGCGCCAACTTTTCGGCTTGTGGCGATCCGCCCACGTGATCGCGCGAACGTATCCGACCGAGACCACTCCCGCGATCGGTCCCAGAATCAGCGCCCAGGCCATGTTGGAAACGGAGTTCGAATACGACGGGATGAGATAGGTTGGAGCATCGGGAAGTGCGATCCACGAGACCGCTGTCGCGACCACCGAACAAACCAATGCGGGCAGGATGAAGCGCAGCGCGAACATTCCGCGCATCACTTCCAGCGAGAAAAGCGTACCGCCCAAGGGCACTCCGTAAGCGGCAGCCATGCCTGCTCCCGCGCCGCAGGCCACCAGAAGCCGGCGTTGTTCGTCAGACAGCCGCGCCGCATCGGAAAACAAATTGGCGAAAACCGCGCCGGCTTGTTTGGGAGCACCCTCGCGCCCGAGCGAGGCACCCATGCCGACAATAATCACGGAGAGGACCGCGCTGGCGAGCGTTCGCCAGGCGGGCATGCGTCCGGCATGGAACCAGATGGCGGCCGTGGTGTCGATGCCGTTGCCGCTCGAAAGCTGCTTGAGAAGAAGCTGACCGAGTCCAGTCACCACACCGGCTCCGAGCAGCACCAGTAGATGGCGTTCAACGCTCGTATTCCGGGCCGCTTCCAAAATATCCGTGCCCGACCCTTTCCAAACGGCGCGCTGCACCGCTTCCAGCAATCGCGTGAGTGCGGCCGCCGCCACACCGGTGCCGATGCCCGTGAGCAGCACCGCGAGCCAGAAATGGACCGCGCCGGGGCGAACCAGTGTCGCGGGAATCGCGGCAACGCTCGCGGACGGCGGCGTGGGAGTCGATTGCATATTAGGCGACGAACTTCATGACAACATCATATAGTCGATCGCCGTGCCGAAGACGCGTTACGAAGTAACCAAGTAAATAACGCACAAAATCCTGGGCGTACAAGTAAATTTACTGGCTTCCGACGGCGATTTTTGTTCGTGAGTTCTGCGGCCAAGCGCTATCTCGCTGAAACGCCAAGCACGGATGAGCTGGTCCATCACTTGCAACATTGGCAGCATGAAACGCTTTCCGAAACAAGCGGCTCTCGTTCTCGCGGCGAGCCTCTCTTTACTCGCCCAGGAACCAAATCCCAATACCGCGGCCCCGCAGCCCGAGCCCGGAGGGCCGAACCCGATCTTCCGTGTTCAGGTCGTCGACCGATCGATTGCCGCCGTGAACTATCTGCATCGCGGAGGATCGACGAAAATCAATTTCGCGGCCACCACGCTGATGCCGGGTGGGGCCGGCATGGCGACCGTCGAGAGCGAGCGCGGTGTGATCCGTGTTTCGGCGGAGTTCAAGAACTTCGTTCAGCCGAGCAGTTTCGGTCCGGAATATCTTACGTACGTTCTGTGGGCGATCTCTCCCGACGGACGGCCGGTGAACATCGGTGAGCTCACGCTCGACCACTATGGCCAGGGGTCCAGCAGCGAGATCAAAACCACCAGCGACCTGCAAACCTTCGGCATGATCGTCACCGCGGAACCGTATTACGCCGTGACGCAGCCGAGCGACGTGGTTGTCCTCGAAAACGTGGTTCGTCCCGATACACGCGGTGTCATCGAGACCGTGAACGCCAAATATGAACTCCTCCCCCGCGGCCTGTACACTGGCGAAGGCAAAGCGAGTGGTTTCGTCGCGGTGCAAGTCGACAAGAAAAATCCGTTCGAATTGTACGAGGCGGAGAACGCCGTGATACTCGCGCGCCTGGCGGGCGCCGACAAATACGCGGCCGATAGTTATCGAAAAGCGATCGAGTCGCTCGACTGGGCGCGG
The DNA here is from genome assembly GCA_963765085.1 of Terriglobia bacterium. Lineage (GTDB taxonomy): Bacteria > Acidobacteriota > Terriglobia > Bryobacterales > Bryobacteraceae > Palsa-187. Next base: position 34,155 of record CAVXVL010000037.1, read on the forward strand.
CGGAATCAGGCGCAGAAGCCCGGTCAAAAGCCGGCCATCACCATGGCGCGTGAAGCTGTTCTTCGGGCCGAGGATGCCCGTGTGATCGCGATCCGCGCCGAGCGCGAAGAAGCGCTCGCGCAGGAACGGCAAGACGCCGCAAATCGGGAAGCCGCCGCGAAAGCGCAAGCGGATGACGAGGCGCAGCGGCGCGCCCGCGCCGATCAGGAACGTGCCGCGGCCGATGCACAAAGAGTTCAAGCGGAGGCGGATCGCGCCGTTTCGGAGCGTGCACGGGCGCTGGCTGAAGCGGCTGCCGAGGCCGATCGCCTAGCGGCGGAGCAGGCCAAGGCCGACGCGCTCGCGGCGACACAACAGGCGAATAACGATCGGCAGCAGGCTCAGATAGCCAAACTGGAAGCCGATCGCGCCCGGCAGGACGCTGTGGAGCAGCAGCAAAAACTGGATGCAGCCCGCGCAGCGGCGGGAAAAGGCCCAGCAGGACCAAGCCGAATTACGGCGGCAACTCCTTGTCCAGTTCAATCAAATTTTGCAGACAAGGGAAACCGCACGTGGCCTCATCGTCAATATGTCCGACGTTCTGTTCGATACCGGTCAGTATTCCCTAAAGCCGGGCGCGCGCGAGAAACTCGCGAAAATATCCGGGATCATTCTGGCTCACCCCGGTCTGACGATTACGGTCGAAGGCCACACCGATAGCGTCGGCCCGGACGATTACAATATGAAGCTTTCTCAGAATCGCGCCGATGCGGTGCGCGCGTACCTGGTAGGGCAAGGACTGAACGCGGGGACGGTCACGGCGCAGGGCTTCGGCAAAACGCGTCCGGTGGCCGATAACCGGACGGCGGCGGGCCGTCAGCAGAACCGTCGCGTGGAGATGGTCGTCGCCGGCGATGTGCTCGGCGGACCGGTGAGTTCTCAGGATGGCGCGCCGAATCCGAACGGAACCGTCACCTTCCCCGCCGACGCCGCGAGTCCACGATAGGTTCTTCGCACACTTACGGCGCTGTGTTACGAATGGCTGTTAACACTCCGTTGCAAACGCCGTTTAACAGTGGAAAAGTAGGGTGAGGAGCAATCGATGAAATTCGCGCTGCTTGCCTTGCTTGCCGGAGCCGTGACTATCGCGATCCCGGCTTACGCCCACCACTCTTTCGGCGCCTTTTATTCCGAAGACCAGTCGGTTACGGTTGACGGAACGATATCGGCCTTCTTGTACCGCAACCCCCACTCTTTCGTGGACGTGGAGACCGTTGACGGTCACGGCAACGTCACGATGTGGGCCGCGGAGTGGTTTGGATCGGGGCGGTTAAGCCGCATCGGAGTGAATCCGGATACATTCAAAGCAGGTGACCGCGTGATCATTACGGGCGCGCCGGGACGCGAGGCCGGCGAGCATCGCATACACCTCAAAACCATTTCACGTCCATCGGATGGATTGAAGATCGATCGACTCCAGCGCGGTAGCCGCTAGCGCAAGCGAGAATCGCTCTGGCGGTCACCGCATGGTAAGTGACCGACAAGTGACCTCTCTGCGTCGCGGAGCCGTGGTCGAATTGTGATACCATCCGGTGGTTCCCATGTCTGCCGATCCTGAAACGGGCACGCGCGACGAACGCTTCCACATGCCCGCACTCGTGTTAATCCAAAAGAGACTCGCCGAATGCTACTTGTCGAAAATCCTTTAAATTCATCTCCGCTGATTTTTCCGACGCTCGAATGCTTTCACATCGCGGGGTTCATTCTCGCCATCGGGAGCACCGCGCTGGTCGACTTTCGTCTGCTCGGTTGGGGGATGCTGCACCAGACTCCATCCCAGATAGCGAAGGATGTCCAGCCGTGGACGCTGGGGGCGCTGTTGGTCGCCATCTTCTCCGGTCTGGGACTCTATTCATCCGACCCGGATATGTATTATCTGAATTGGTCGTTCATCATTAAAATGGTCTGCCTGGTGGCGGCCATCGGCTTCAGCCATACGATTCACCGCAAGGTGGTCCAGGGCGACGGCAAATCCGGCGCGGCAAAACTCGTGGCGATTGTTTCGCTGGCCTTGTGGGTATCGATCATTTTCGGCGGGATCTTCATCGCATTCATTACGGAAGGACTATAGCTTCGAAAGCGTCCCATTATGCTTGTATCCTTTATGCGGTGGATCGAAAATGTCAGTCCTTTTGCCGAGTTGCGCGGATCGTCCACCGCCTATCCGGTCATCCTCTCTCTGCATCTCGTGGCGATGGCGCTTTTCGGAGCCATGATCGTGATGACGGACTTGCGTCTGCTCGGGTTGGCCATGCGCCAGCGATCGATTTCGGACGTGGTCGATCAACTGCGCTGGCCCAAGCGCATCGGCTTCCTGCTGGCCGTCGCCTGCGGGCTGTCGCTGTTTTTCTCGAAAGCGGAAGAGTATTACTTCAACGCTTTCTTCCGAGTCAAGATTCTGCTGTTCGTCCTGGTTGCTGTCCACGCCCTCCTTTTTCGAGGGAGCGTGTATAACAACGCCGCGCAACTCGACGCCGCGCCCGCAGTTCCGGCGCGAGCGAAACTCGCCGCGGGACTCTCGCTGACGTTGTGGGCCGGCATTATGATCTGCGGTCGCGGGATCGGCTATCTCCGCGCCATCAGCGATACCCACTACGCTAAGCTCTTCGAGTTTCTGCGCCATTTTCACGGAGTCTGATTCATGCTTTTGTCAGCGGCCATTTGGCTGCAGGCGACCGACTTTTTCACTTACATACGGCTCGCGTCTTACGTATACGCTGCGGTTCTTTCGCTTCATCTGGCGGCCATTTCTCTGTTCGGAGGAATGATCGTCGTTACCGATCTGAGGCTGCTCGGATGGGTGATGCCGAGCCGCTCCATCGCCGATGTGGTGAATCAACTGCGTTGGCCGAAACGCATCGGCTTTGTGCTCGCCCTCACGTGCGGATTTTTGCTTTTTGGATCGAAAGCGGAAGAGTATTACTACAATGCCTTCTTCCGCGCGAAAGTGACACTGCTGTTACTCGTGCTGGTGCATGCGCTCGTTTTTCGCCCGAGCGTCTACGATCGAGCGGCCGAACTGGATCGAGCGCCTGAACTGCCGCGACGCGCGAAGTTGGCTGCGGGTCTCTCGCTCGCGCTATGGACGTGCATTATGATCGCGGGCCGCGGAATCGGATACATCGAAGTTCCCTTCGGACTGCATGCGATGGTCGCGGCGCTCACGAACTTCGTGTAAGCCGGCCGTTAATTTTTGGCGGCCGGATAAACCGGCAGCGTCACGTGATCGCCGAAAGCGGCCTTCAGTCCCTCGATGGCGCAGGCCTCATCCGCGTTCCCGCCCCCGACGCCGATCGCGCCGATCATCTGCCCGTCGACCACGATCGGAATTCCGCCCGAGTTCGAGAACAGATTGAAATAGGTGGTCGATCGCGGAATGCCGCCGGGATTATTCTTGAGTTGCGCGTTAATGACCGAAGTAGGCTGACGCGTCTTCAGCGAGGTCTGTGCCTTCAGCAGCGCGGTGCGGATGTTGTTGGAGGTTTGGCCGTCCATGCGCTCCATGTGCACGAACTCGCCGGCGTTGTCCAGAATGTAGAGCGAGATCGCGCCGCCTTTCGAAGCGGCCCAATCGCGGCACGCTGTCGCGATATTCTTGGCCGCTGCAAGCGAGATCTGATTGCCGTCGAAAACATTCCCGGCGCCTTTTCCGCCCACGACATATTGCGAATCGAGAGCAGTCTTCGGCGGGGTAGCCGTCGCGAAACGAGGAACCGGAGCGCTCGCCGCATTCGCCGGACGATTCGGCGGAAGGTCTTCGAGCAGCGGCGGAACCGACGCGCCGAGCACTTCGGTCATACCCTTGTGCCCGCAAATCTCGTCGCTCCAGGTGGGCGGATTCGGACGCGAACCGCCGACGCCGACCACGCCGATCATTTGCTTATTGACCACGATGGGAAGTCCGCCGGAGTTCGGAAATTCGTTGAGCTGGATGAATTGCAGCTCGCGCGTAGGATCTTTAATCGCCGCGTTCATGACCGTTTTGCTGGGTGCGCGCAGCATCAGCGCCGTGCGCGCCTTCATATCGGCGGTGATGATGTTGAGATAGCCCTGGCCGTCCATGCGATCCATGTACACCTGATTGCCATCGTTATCCAGCACGATGATGCTGATCTGTACGCCTTCAGCCATCGCCGCCTTCTCGCACACTTCGGCGATGCGCTGAGAGGTCGCGAGATTGATGGTCGTGAAATCCTGAATCTTTTCGGCCATTTTGCCGCTCACGACGAATTGCTCCGGCACAGCCTGAGCGACCGCCAGGCCGCTCAGCGCGAATGCGCCCACGACCGCCCAACCTACGTTGCGATGTTTCATTTCATGTTCTCCTGAGTCACGTCCGGCCCGGCTCGCAGGCCTCTCGATTCTTGCCCTTTGCGGAATGAGGATATCACAAGCGTCGATCGGGAAGCACTGCATCCCGCGAATTCGGACGCTTATCGAGTCACTCGGAACGTGGCGCGGCCAGAGATTTGGCCGTCCGAATTTTGAATCTGAAAAGTTAAGTCCCCCGGCCGTGCAAACAAGGGCGGCGGTACCGTCGCGCTGAGCCCGTCGGAGCCTCCGAAGGCGGTTTCGGTCTTTTGACCGTTCAGCAAGACGATCGACCCGGGACGGAAGTTTTGACCCATCACGCTGATTGCGGCCGACCCGTCGGGCTGGACGTTGAATCCGATTCCCGCGTGCGTTTCCGTGGGAATGAGATGAGAGATCGCGGGCGGCGGAGCTTTCCTATTGACGTTCTCCCCGGCAAAACTCCGGAATTCATCGGTCGCATCCTGCCACTTGAATTGGTCGTCGTAGCGAAAGAAAAATGCGTTCGGATGCTGCAACCATCGTGACAAATCCTTCGCATCGATCCAGTCTCTTCGCGGTACCGTCACTTGCTCCAGGTCGGGATCACGGTAAGCCAAATGGAACAAGTTCCCCGCTCCGAAGTTCCAGGCGCCGATGCCCTGCCAGTCCTCAATGAAAATCAGGGCGTGGCCCGTGACGCGATCGAGCGGCAGCGGGGGCGATGACAGCACCGACGAATCCACACGATGGGCAGTGGCAAAATAGCCTGACTTGATTCCTCGCGCGGCATCGACGCGCGTAGCGGCAATGGTGCCGGCGATGAGAACCATCGCGCAGATGAGTCGAGCATGGCGCGACTGGAACACTTTGAGACCCCAATCGACGGCGGCTCCCACCAACATGCAGTATCCGCAAAGCGCGAGATTCCCGTGCCAAAAATAGCCGCCGCTATAAACGGGAACAATCAGAAACACGGCGATCCACGCGCAGGCAAATAACCCATATTTGCAATGCCGGGCCTGGTCACGCCACAACTGAAGCCATGCGGCGGTTACGAGAAGAAGTAGTTCCACTCCGATCAGAGTGTTTCGGGTGTTGATGTAGCCGAGCGCCTGGACGGCGTGATCCGGCGACACGCCATAGATGCGGGCGAACCACAGCGGATACTTGGCCATGTTTTCGAGGATCAGGGTCCAGTTCGCACCGAGCCGGTAGTCTCCGCTGCTCCCGAATTGCGATGCCAAACTCCGCAAGTGAGCGGTCCAGTACAACGGAATGAGCGCGCCAAACGGAATCAGCCTGAGGACTTCTCGACACACGTCGCGACGCGCGCTCAATCGCCGCGGTTCATAAGCCAGCAGAATCGCGGACGCAAACAGCAAAAAGACGGGGATTACGATCGTGATCTCTTTACAGGTGAGCGCAATCACGCAGGAAATCCACGAGAGAAAAGTCAGAATATGACTCTTTAAGCCGGATGCTCGATAACCGGCGATGAACGTGATGACGCAGATCAATGTGAAGACGATGTGGAGAAAATCGAAGGCGAAAAGCTCGTGGAGGGGCGCGTAGATGGTCGGCACGCAGGTGAAGTACAGAGCCGCGAAGAACGCTGCGGTGCGGCGTCCCGGCATGAGTTGCAGCACCAGAATATAGATCAGCGCGCAAACCGCAACCACAGTCAGAAGTTCGGCGTAGCGCCATCCGGCGAGATCATGCCAATCGAGGAAATGATCGCCGATCCAATACGGCAGGAGGAATTGAGTAGGGCGATACCAACCATAATCGAAGTGAAGATATTGCGCCAGAATGTTCACGAGCGGCTGATGATGCGTGAACACGAAGAACAGCGAGAATTCCGGTCCGAAGCTTTTGGACCGAATCAAGCCGCGGAATTCCACGACCGAAATTAGTGCGAGGCAGAGGATCAGAAGGAAATCGAGGCGAAATGATCCCAGGCCGGTTGTCCGCTCGGGCTTGACGGAAAAGGCGAAAGGTCGCCCGGGCGTCGTCGTGACATTTAGTCGCTGAGGCGGTGGCGAGGCTGTGGAAGGCAATTGGACGGCTTTCTGCGCACAGGCGAAATCGTGGGCGCGTGGGCGCGTGGGCGCGTGGGAAGGAGTTCCGTCCGATATTCTCAGGCATCACAATCTCTCTGAATCAGCTCTGCATTAGCAAGCGAAATGCCACGGCGAGACGCGGCATTTCTAGCCGCATCCCCACGCAAAAACGCATCGATATACACGCGTGTTTTCTATGCGCTTTCAGCGCATTTTCCTGTCGTTTCGTGTAATTTATCGGCGCGCGATTCGGCGCACATTCGGGAAGAGGCGGCGGGCCGAAGCGCCCCACCGCTGGAGACTTTGGACACAGAGTCCAGACCGTAGGCCCCTGTTATGTAACTCTACGGACGCGGCGGAATGGGACCTTCGTAGCGATGATTGCTGAGGCTCTCCGGGTGAGGGTCGCCACGATGGCAGGTAAAGCAGGTCACTTCCTGTTTGCCCGCGGGATAGACGCCGGTGCCGGGGAAGTTCGCATTGACCGCGCGCAGGAGCTGGATCATTTTTCGCGTGATGTCTTTGCGCGGGTTCGTATCGTCGGCCTGAGGTCCTTTGCCGCCGTGACAGAAGCCACAATCCACATTGAGCGCGTCGCGCCAGTCTTCCATCAGCGAATGCGCTCCGTGAACCGGAGTGTCCGGCGGCAGCGCTTTCAGATTCACTCCCGGGGTGGTCTCCTTGTTTGGTCCGTTGCGGGCCTCGCGAGGGGCAATCCAATAAAATGCCGCCTTGGTTTCCGGCTGCGTCTTGCCGCGATGGCACGTGAAGCAATCGACCTCGTGGTAGCCGCGCGGAAACGGGCCGGCCGTGGACGGGAAAAAGGTCTCCGCGTCCCGCACCAGCGTGATCATCTTGCGCGCCGTTTCCTTGTGCGGGTTATCGTCGGACGCGAAGTCTCCGGCCACGTGACAGTAGGTGCACTGCACGCCGAGCGCTTCGTTGAATCCGCGCATGACGTCCATCAGGTCGACACCTGTCGCGGGGATCAGCTTCAAGTTCTTCGGCGTGGGGGCAGGGGCCTTGGTCTCTTGGGCCGAAAGACAGCCGGCTGCGATCATCAGCGTCAGAACAGCGCGCAGGGGGATGTGCTGGATCTTGATAAAGGGCATCTCATCTAAAGTACTGCAAAATGGCTCTAAGAACACAGGGGGTGGGGCCTGTGGCGTAGCCCTTCAAACCTTGCATTGAAAACACTTAGGTGTCAATGGTCTGGGAATTGCGCCGGATGGAACAGAAAGCGGAGATCTTATGACTACGTTTCTGAGAGCATTCATTCCCTGCACGATGTTGTTCGCCGCGACTGCGGTGGCTCTGCCACATGCCCCGACTGCAACGCGGTGAGGTCATCGCGTTTCCAATGACGGGAGAAAATGCCGCGCCGATTCCCAGCGGATTCATTCACGACTGGATCGGCGCTGCATTCGTGCCCGGCGTCGCGCTCGAAAAGAGTATTGCGTTTCGTCGAGATTACGCAATCTCACAAATAGTACGGGCCCCTCATCGCGCGAACGAATCTTCATGACCGGCGTGACGATCAGGATTTAATTTCCACTACAGAGTGCGTTCGAGGGAACGGGGAGAAACCCAAAAAACGGGATGAGACGCGGGTTCGCTGGCGCGGTCGCGTGCCGTGGCCGAGAGCAACACCGGGGCGTCGGCGGGGGGAATGAGTTGGATGTATCCCATCTCCAGGGCGCAACGTGTCCACTTCTTCAAGATCTGACCGACGCGGGAACGCACGACGCCGTAGCGGACAGCAATTTGACCGCAACTCCAGCCCAGTACGAAAAACAATTGCGCAATTTTACGTTGCAAGTCGGGGCGGTCCTCGCGGTCGAAGATCGGCACCTGACTCGGAAAGCTAATGGCGTTCGTCCGCAGGGCTTGACGCAAGCGATCGATACGCAGACTATCCAACGGAACTTCGCCCAATGGAGGGAGCGTCCGCCCCTCATACCGCTGCCGCCGCATCGGTTTCGGCATCATTTCCGAAACGGTGCGATAACCGTCCGACATCTTCCCCGCGTGCATGCCTCAGTATGCGCCGGGCGATATCAAAAAGGCATAAACGGGGATCTATTCGTCGGAGACGCCGCTCTGCTCAAAGTCCGAAGGATTGCGGAAGCGATAACCGACCCACGCTTCGGTGAGAAGGTATTGCGGGCGTGCCGGATCGTCTTCGATCTTCTTGCGCAACATGCGAACGTAGGTGCGTAGATATTCGACTTCGCCGCCGTATTCCGCGCCCCACACGGCGCGCAACAGCCTGACGTGGGTGAGCGGCGCGTTCTGATTTTTCATGAAGAACGAGAGCAGATCGATCTCTTTGGGAGACAGTCGAATTTCTTCGTCGCGTTTCCATAAGAGCCGCCGCTCGAGGTCCATCCGGAGATCGCCGGCACGCAGGATTCTTGGATCCGCTCCGCTGGCCTGAGTCCTGCGCAGCACGGCTCCCATGCGCGCGACCAGCTCGCGAAACCGGAAAGGCTTCGTGACGTAATCGTCGGCGCCGGCGTCGAGCGCGCGGACCTTATCCTCTTCGGCGTCGCGCACGGTAACCATTACGATGCCCGTCTTCGGCGCAAAGGCGCGAATCTGGCGGCACGCCTCCACGCCGCTCATGCCGGGCATGTTGACGTCGAGCAGCACGAGATCGAAAGGGCGCTGTTGGATGAACGTAAGCGCCTCCGCACCGGTGCCTGCTTCTTCGACGGTGAAGCCGCCGGCCGCGAGCGAGGACCGGATGACCTTGCGAAGCGCGGGCTCGTCGTCCACCACCAGCACGTTAACCAGCGGCGGCGAGATCATGATTTTCGTTTTCTGGGATCGGCAAAGTCAGGCGAAACGTAGTCCCCTCCACTGCGGCGCTTTCGTTGTCCAGATCGAGCGTACCGCCGAGCGCTACGGCGATTTTGCGAGCAACATATAACCCAAGCCCGGAGCCATGCGTATGGCGCGCGTCCATCCCCCGGTAGAAGCGATCGAAGATTTTGGTTCGCTCGCTCGACGGTACCGGATTTCCGCGGCTGATCACGCGCAGCGTAATCGACCGGCCGGCGCGTTGAACGTGCAGCGTGACGACCGAACCGGGCACGGAGTATTTGCAGGCGTTATCGAGAAGCTGGCTAAGCGCGAGACGAAGCAGTTCCGGATCGGCAAGCGCTTCGCTCGAATCGCAATCTTTGACGACGGAAATCTGATGGCCGGCGGACTGTCTCTGATACTGTTCCACGGTGTCGGCGATGACCGAACACACGTCGATGAGTTCGATCCACGGTTTGACGGCCTCGCGCTCCAGGCGCGCGGTGCGCAGAAGACGAGTGGTCAGACGTCCCAATCGAGCGGCCTCCAATTCCACGGTTTCCGCCATTTCGCGATGATGCGGACCGAGGCTATCCGCCTCGCGCAGGGAACCCGCCGCGGCGAGAATCGTCGACAGCGGGGTCTTGAATTCGTGCGCGAGCGCGTCGAGGACGGCGGTTCGATACGATTCAGTGTGAGCGGCGGCGGCGGCGCGGCTGGCCTTCGCGAAGGAATGAGTTCTTTCCAACTGCGCGGCGGCCAAGGCAGCCAACGGGCCCGCGGTGAGTTCCGGAGTTTCGAGTCCCTCAAATCCGATCGCGCCGATGGTGCGTCCTCCCACGCGGATGCACCGGCCCGAAATGCTGAGTTCCGGATCTTCCATGTCCCTCGATCGGATGAAGACTTGTCCGGTCTTTTCCTCGAGCAGAACGCCCGCGCGTCCCGCGATATGCACCTCGGAACTGAGCGCATCGTACAAACACACAGCCCTCAGACTAAATACTTCTAGAAACGGCTCCAGAAAATCGTGCCTGCCGTCCACATCCGGCTCGAGGGCGAGCAGTTGCTGCGCCAGATTGTAGAGCTGCTGGAGCTGCTCTTTCTGAAGCCGCGTCGATTCCGTTCTGGTTCGTACTTTCGTCACTAGCCGCGTGATCACCAGCCCGGTGGCGAGAAACGAGATCAGCGCGACGATGTCGAGCGGATTCTGGACCTGAAACGAAAACCGCGGGTACGTGAAGTAAAACTCGAGGGATCCGACCGCGAGAACCGAAACAACAACCGAGGAAGCGAAGTCACCCGCCAGACACAGCAGCACGAGATCCAATAAGAAGCCAAAACTCGCCGTCGCAAGATTGAGCTCCAGGCGGTACATGACCAGCGTTAAGATGGCAACGCTCAACGCTCCGATTGCCGACCACTTCACGGCCCGCCAGAAGCCGCTTCGCCGTATCCGTGGAAGTGTGAACGTCCTCGACGTGAATTTCAGCGCTTGCCGCAGCGGCCGTGACGTTTCAAACATGAGTGTCGGAGATGACCGCTAGAGCGGAAACCCCCAGCCTCCTGCGAGCGTCCCCGGAACTGTGCTTTCGACGCCCGATTTCCCGCGGGCGGCTCGGGATCGTGGCGAGACTGATAGATGGCGGAAGATCGCGACGAGTATGTTTCCTGCTTGCGGCAAGGCGGGGCGTTTCGCGGCGTCGGACACTTTCACCGTTCCTTTCGCAACGTCCTACAAGTCTTACCGAGAATCTGAGTAAAGAGTTGAAAATCGCACGACCCGCGCAGCATGGGCGGAACTTCATCGTGCTGCATACGAGTGTGGGCCACGAATCGTAAAAAAGGCATAAAAGCCGGGGGAGGGTTCCGCCGACGGCGAGCGCCTTTTCTTCATGTGGTTATGATAGCCCTCCTTCGCTCGCGTGCTATAAAATAACACGAATTGCGCAGGCCGGGGCGAGTGCAAGTCCAAACGCAGGAAGGCCGCGCCATTTTTATAGACTTTATACGCCAAATGCCGCGTGACAGGTCCGCGGAGCGCCTTCCGCAGGGCCGCTGCAAATGCACTCGCTTTAGCAGCACAAAACGAACACCCGCTATGCGGGATATCGGCCCGAAAAGGGGAAAACGTTTATAAGCCCGATCAAAATTTCCTTGGACGGATTTCGCTCTCTCTTTATGACTTTTTTACGGCCTAAGACCCACACTGACCATATACCCATGAGTCAGTGTTTTGCTCGCTTAGCAACATCTACTGACACCTGCTGGCCAACGTCAAAGCCAAACCCACGTAGGATGCGGCTGAGTCATCCACGACGAATAGTTTCACGCCGGCGCCTGAAGAAGAATAGGAAAGAAATAGTGCTGCTCCTCAAGAGGCGCAAGAGTTCGCAGGCGCTCGTCTTCGTCGCACTGGTGGGAACTTGCTATGTGCGCAGTGCTTCCGCGCAGGAGGCGCGTACCGTTCCCGATGCGGACCGATCAGCCGCCATGGATAATTCCGATTCCAACTTCGCGTCCGCGGCGGATACCATAGAAGTGGCGAATGCTGCAGATTCCAAAGCCGATGCGGACCCCCAATCGGTCGTCACCCCCGCGCTCCCCATTCCTGCTGCCGCGGCAGTACCCGCGGCGAATGCGGTTCCGGCCCAAGTACAGCGCGGATTTTGGAGCCGTTTCATCAAGGCATACGCGGATGACTGGCATCCTCCGGCCGCAAGCGAAGAGTCGAAGTATCGCGGATATCCTCCCGTCGAGAGCAGCCCCCCGTATCCGTTCAGCGTGTGGCCGATCGGCGGCACGGTGTGGATCGGCTATAACAACGCGACCGCGTATCCTCTGACCACGGCACTCCAAAACGGCCCGCACGGCGACTGGTGGAAGAAGGCCAACATTCAAATTTACGGATGGGCCAACGCGGGAATGAATTTCAGCAGCAGCACCGAGCAGGTGGGCGGCAAGTACGCGAACTCACCCGCGGCCTACGATCAGATCCCCAATTCCATTCAACTCGATCAGCTCGTTACGTATATCGAGCGCACTCCCGATACCGTCCAGACGGATCATTTCGATTGGGGCTTCCGCTTTACGAGTCTGTATGGCGGGAACTATCGTTTCACGACATCGAAGGGTATCTTTAGCCAGCAGCTTTTGACCATCCAGCCGGATGGGACCCTCGGCAAGCAGTACGGCTGGGATCCGGTCATGGCATACATCGATCTGTATTTTCCGCATGTCGCCTCAGGCATGATTCTGCGCGTGGGGCGTTACGTTTCTCTGCCAGACATCGAAGCGCAGTTAGCCCCCAATAACTACACCTACACGCACTCGCTCACCTACACGTATGACTGCTATACACAGACAGGCGTGAACGCGACTATCAAGTTGAGCGATCACTGGACCTGGCAGGGCGGCATCTCTCCTGGGTGCGATGCGGCTCCGTGGAAAGCGGATGCTCGCGTCACGGGAAACACCTGTTTGCAGTTTATGTGGCGACAGGGCCAGGACGATATTTACGGCTGCGCCAACTCGATCAACAACAGCAAGTACGCCTACAACAATCTTGCAGCCTATTACTTGACCTGGTATCACAAGATCAACGCCCAGTGGCACGTTGATTTCGAGTCCTGGTATCAGTACATGAAGGATACGCCCAATATATTCAATCCAATTGGGCAGACGCTCGTCGAGACCAATTCGAACGGCGCGTGGTGCAACCAAGTGTCTCAGGTGACCTGCTACGCTCCCGAATGGGCCTTCTTGAATTACACGAACAGGCAGTTGGGGCCGCACGATTCGATCAGTTTGCGCGACGAATATTTCGACGACATCAAGGGTCAGCGGACCGGCTATAAGGGCCATTACGTGGAAGGTGGGGTATCCTGGAATCACTGGATTGGCACCACAATCGTTCTGCGCCCGGAAGTGCGGTGGGAGCACAACTTCGAAAATCCGGCCTACGACGGCGGAAATCGTCACAGTCAATTCATGTTCGCTGGTGACGTGATCTGGTTCTATTGATCTATGGGAGAGGACATCAACTCGTGAGCGACCGAAGACAAGTGCTGCGGGGCCTCGCCGGGCTGTTTTCCGCGGGCGCGGTGGCGGCGTCGGCGCAAGACGCAACACCCAAGCGGGAAAAAAACGTCGTCAAGGGCGAACGCGAAGCGAAGAAGATGCTGCTCCTGATGGATAAGGACAACAACGGCAAAGTGTCGAAACAGGAGTTCATGAGTTTCATGGAAGCGGAATTCGATCGCCTGGATGTAGACAAAAGCGGCGAATTGGACGTCAAAGAATTGACGCAAGCGAGAGTTCGAACGACGACGGGAGTTTCGCGGTAGACAAGTGAACACGGACACACTTCTAAACTTCGCGTGGGCGATCCTGTGCATCGGCGCACTGGGTCGTACTTGGCGGTGCGAGCGGCAACGCGCGCACCCGCGAAGCCGGCGTGTGCGAATTTCGCGTATGGCCTCGGTCTTCATGGCGGGGCTGATCCTGTTCCCCTGCATCTCTATTTCGGACGACTATGCCCGCGCGCGGCTGCAAAACATCGATCCGGCTTCCAGTTCTCGTCTGGCGGCGCGGACGGAGGGCAGCCCCAACTTTCTGCTGGCGTCACAACTTGAGGAGACCGAGCACATTCGGCCGGTAGTCCCCTTTGTTCTGGTTTTGGTTCTTTGTTTTCTGCTCGTCGTCCTCCCCATAGAGCGCGCCACGCTGTGCGCTTCTCATTGGGACACCCGTGGCCGGGCCCCCCCTTGTGCTCTTCTCCTTCCCGCTTTTTGAAATTTAAGTTTCAGGAGCAAGTCCAGCTTTGTAGAGAAGCAACCGGCCTATCCAGGCCGCGAAAAGGTGTTGGATGAAGAGACATTTACAGGTCCTATTGTTTTTATGGGGCGGCCTGGCGGCATCGGATTTGCTCGCCCAACGCCCCTTGACGTGGGAAGAAGTCAAAACGAAATTCTCGGCCGCGAACCCGACTTTACAGGCCGCGCAACTCAATATTGACGAAGGCCGCGCAGCGGAAATTACGGCGTATCTGCGCCCCAATCCGGATTTCAGTCTGACGGCCGACGGCTTTCAGATCGCGCGTAACAACGGCGTGTGGGCCCCGCTCAGCGGCGTCGTCGAAACGCCGGGACTCAGCTACCTGCACGAGCGGCAGCACAAGCGCGAACTGCGGCGCGACCAGGCGAAGGAGAACACGGCGATCTCAGAATCGACGTACCTCGATCAGGAACGTAATCTGGTCTTCACTCTGCGCAGCGCCTTCGTACAAGTGCTGCAGGCGAAAGCGGTGCTGCAGAACGCGACGGAGAATCTGGCGTATTGGGATAAGGAACTGGATGTGAATCGCACGCGCTTCAAAGCGGGCGACCTTGCGCAAGTCGATCTAAATCGTCTGGAATTGCAGCGCGTTCAATTCGAATCCGATTTTGAAACCGCGACCGTCAATCTGCGAACTGCGAAGATCCAACTCCTGATGTTGATGAACGAGCGGACGCCGATCGAGCGGTTCGACGTGACCGGACCGTTTGAATTCAGCGCGGAACTGCTGCCGCTCGAAAACTTTCATAAGGTCGCCATGGAGACGCGGCCCGATTTGAAGGCCGCGATGCAAAACATAGAGCTCGCGAAAGTCACCCACGATCTTGCGGTCGCCAACGGCTCGACCGATCCGACCTGGAGCGTGTGGTATTCACACAATCCGTCCTTCGCGAATTCCTCGGCGGATGAAACCGTCGGGGGCAGCGTGAGCATCCCTTTGCGCATCTTCGATCGCAATCAGGGACAAAAAGCGCTCACGCAGATCGACATCGGAAGGAACGAACGGTTGCGCGATGCCAACGAAGCGCTCGTGTTCAGCGACGTCGATTCGGCGTACTACACGATCGTTCAGAACGTGAATCTTCTGAAGCCGTACAAAGACAAATACCTGCCGCTGGCAACCGATGTCCGCGACAGAATGTCGTTTTCGTATCGAAATGGCGGCGCGTCGTTGCTCGATTTCCTGGATGCAGAAAAATCGTATCGCGATACGCGGTTGGCTTACTTGAATTTGATTGGCTCGTATTTAACAGCCGGCGCCCAAATGAATATGGCCGCGGGCCGGGAGGTCATCCAATGAGTCGTCTTTTTATTCTTAAAGCGGTTGCTGGCGCGGGCCTGGTCCTCTTCCTGGCCGGTTGCGAAGGAAACGTCAAGGCCAAGGAGGGGGTGCCAGGACGGGACCGGTCCCGTGCCGGTCACGGTCGAGGCCGACCTGGACGCAAACAATTTCAAAGTGGATAAGCCGGAACAGTTTCCGCTGGCCACCGCCGGCGAGCATATCGCGGCGCCGGAGCTGAACGTCACGGGCGTGGTAAGTCCGGACGTTTCACGACAGGTTCCGGTGCCGTCGCTCGCCACCGGGCGCATCGTCGAAATCAACGCGCGCCTCGGCGATGAAGTGAAGAAGGGTCAGATCCTGTTTAAAGTTCGAAGCACCGACGTGGCGGGCGCGTACTCCGACTATCGCAAGGCCGTGAAGAACCTGGATCTCGCGATGGATAACGAGCGCCTGACGAAGATCCAGCTGGACCGTGCCAAGCTTCTGTACGACGGTGGTGCGATCCCCAAGAGCTCGCTCGATATCGCCGAAAACGCGGAAATGGGCACGAAAACTGCGTCGAAAACGCCAGGATCGATATCGAGACCGCTAAAGAGCATCTGCAGGTGCTCGGCTCGGATCCGGAGCATCCTTCGGGAATCGTCGACGTCATGGCGCCCGTTTCTGGAACGATTACCGACCAACAGATCACGAATCAATCCGGCGTGCAGGCGCTGACGCCGCCGAACCCTTTCACGATTTCCGACATGTCGCACGTGTGGATCATCTGCGATGTGTGGGAGAACAACATGTCGCAAGTGCACGTCGGCGAATATGCGGACGTGCATCTGGCGGCATATCCGGACAGAGTCCTGAAGGCGCGGATCAGCAATATTCTGCCGATCGTCGATCCCGACGATTCGCACCGCGAAAGTCCGCCTGGAGGTGGAGAATCCGGGACTGATGCGGTTGGGGATGTTCGTCACCGCGACATTCCACGGCGAAACGATGGAAAAGCACGCGACGGTTCCAGCGACAGCCATTCTCCATCTGCACGATCGCGAATGGGTTTACACGCCCACCGAGACGACCGGCACGTTTCCGGCGCATGGAAGTGGTCGCCGGGAGCATGCTGCCCGGCAAACATGCAGGAAGTCGTGAGCGGACTGAAGCCGGGAACGCCGGTGGTCGCCAACGCACTGGTCTTCCAGAACACGGTTGAGCAGTAGGAACCGCATCAGATGATTCGCAAGCTTGTCGATTTCGCGCTGGAGAACCGCTTCCTGGTCTTTGCGGCGGCGATTCTGCTCTTCATCTGGGGCGGCGATCGCGTTCCACAATCTCCCCGTGGAAGCTTATCCCGACGTCGCCAATAACTACGTCGAGGTCATCACGCAGTGGCCGGGAATCTCCGCCGAACAAATCGAGCAGCAGGTCACCATTCCGCTCGAAATCGTGATGAACGGGATTCCGGGCGTCGTGAACCTGCGCTCGTTCTCGATTTTCGGGCTCTCCGATTTGAAGCTGGTCTTCGATGACGACACCGACAACGCCTGGAACCGTGAGCGGGTTCTCGAACGTTTGTCGCAGGTCACGCTGCCCGCCGAACGTGGTCCCGCAGATGGGCACCGGACTGGAGTCCGGTCGGCCAGATCTATTTCTTCACGCTGCACAGCACCAATCCGGCGTACGATCCGATGGAGTTGAAGTCGCTCGAAGACTGGGTGGTCGAGAAGAATTTCAAATCGGTTCCGAATATCGTCGACGTGGCGAGCTTCGGCGGCCCCACGCGCGAATATCAGGTTCGCGTGGATCCCAACAAACTGATCTCCTACGGCCTGAGCATCGGTCAAGTGGAGCAGCAACTCACCAACAACAACGCCAACGCCGGCGGCAGCTTCATTGAAGCGGGCCTGCAGCAGATCAACATTCGCGAAGTGGGATTGGTGAAGACCGTTCACGACATCGAAAACACGGTGCTGATGACCAAAAACGGGACGCCCCTTCACGTGAAGGATATCGCGGTGGTCCAGCAAGGCCCCAAAATCCGTCTGGGCCAGTTCGCTCGCGCGATCCGCCATGAAGACGGAAAGATCGTGGATAACGACGACGTGGTTTCCGGCATCGTGCTGCTGCGCAAAGGCGCCGAGGCGGACGCGGCGCTCCGAGGGCATTCACGCGAAAGTGGACGAACTCAACGACCATATTCTGCCGGCCGGCGTGAAGATCGTACCCTTCATCGACCGCAGCGACCTGGTGCACTTCACCACTGAAACCGTGCTGCATAACCTCACCGAAGGAATCATTCTCGTCGTGGTAGTCCTGTTTGCGCTGCTCGGGAATGTGCGCGGCGCGATCATCGTCGCGCTGACCATTCCCTTCGCGCTGCTGTTCGCCGCGACCTGTCTCAGCTTGAAAGGGATTCCGGCGAATCTGCTGTCGCTGGGCGCGCTCGATTTCGGAATGGTGGTCGACGGAGCGGTCGTGATGGTGGAGAATATCGTCCGCCACCTGGGGCGCACGGGCCATAGCGACCGAACACCGAAGCAGAAAATCTTCGATGCCGCGCACGAGGTGCAGAGGCCGGTGTTTTTCGCGATCGGCATCATCATCACGGCTTACCTGCCGATCTTCACGCTGCAACGCGTGGAAGGCCGCTTGTTCAAGCCGATGGCCTGGACGGTGGCTTTCGCGCTGCTCGGCGCGATTATTTTCTCGATGCTGATCGCGCCCGCGCTCGCCAGCGTGCTGTATCCCAAGGGAACGCAGGAATGGCACAACCCCGTGATGGCGTGGCTGATCAAGGCTTATCGCAACGCATTACGGAAAGCGATCCAATATCGCTGGCTTACCGTCGGCTTGGGCGTCGCGAGCCTTTTCGTCTCGATCTTTCATCAAGACGCAGATCGGCTCCGAATTTCTGCCTCACCTGGACGAAGGCTCCTTGTGGGTCCGCGGCACGCTCGCGCCGAGCACCGGATATACGGAAGGCTTCCGGGTGGCGAACCAGGCTCGCATCATATTGTGCTCGTTCCCGGAGGTGAAACAGTGCACCAGCCAGGTCGGGCGTCCCGACGATGGAACCGACACGACCGGATTCTTCAATACGGAATATTTCGTCGATCTGAAACCGAAAGAGGAATGGCGGCCCGGCTTCCATCAGAACAAAGAGGAAGTTATCGCCGCCATGAGCAAGGAGCTGGGGAGCATTCCAGGCACTTTGTGGAACTTCTCCCAGCCGATCGCGGACAACATGGAGGAAGCGGTCAGCGGCGTCAAAGGCCAGCTGGCCACCAAAGTTTACGGCGACGATTTGAGAACGCTGGAGCGGACAGCCGATCAGATCGTCGCGTGATGCGTCAGGTGAAGGGAATCGAGGATCTCGGCGTGTTTCGCGTGGTCGGCCAGCCGAACGACAACTTCATCGTCGACCGGCAAGCCGCCGCGCGTTATCAAATCAATATCGCCGACGTTCAGGACGCGATTCAAACCGCGGCGGGTGGCAACGCACTCACGCAGGTTTTGCAGGACGAACAGCGCTATGACCTCGTCATGCGCTATCTCCCGCAGTTCCGCGACACTAAGGAAGCACTGGAAAATATCCGGCTTCTTGCTCCCACGGGAGAGCGCGTTTCGCTCGCGCAATTGTGCAAGATCGAAGAGCGCGACGGAGCTTCCGAAATTTACCGCGAAGGCAATCAACGCTATATCGCGATCAAGTACAGCGTGCGCGGCCGCGATCTCGGCGGCGCGGTGGAGGACGCGATCAGTACCGTGGGCAAGAAAGTGCAATTGCCTCGCGGTTATCACTTGCTGTGGGAGGGCGAGTACGAAAGCGAAAAGCGCGCGGAAGCCCGTCTGCTGATCGTCGTGCCGCTGACGATCCTGCTGATCTTCATCATTCTGTACATCATGTTCCGCTCATTCAAATGGGCGATGCTGATCCTGGTCAACATTGCGATCGCGCCCTTGGGAGGGTTGCTCGCGCTATATCTTACGCACACCAACTTCAGCGTGTCCTCGGGCGTCGGGTTCCTGGCGTTGTTTGGAGTCTCCGTCCAAACCGGCGTCATCATGCTGGAGTACATCAATCAGCTGCGCGTGCAAGGACACGCCATCGCGGATGCCGCGGTGGAAGGAGCCGTATTGAGGCTTCGTCCCATCATGATGACGATGCTGGTCGCGACGCTCGGCCTGCTGCCGGCCGCCACTGTCGCATGGGATTGGATCGGATTCGCAGCGGCCTTTCGCCATCGTGATCGTCGGCGGACTGATCTGCGCGCTGTTCATCAGCATCTTCGTGCTCCCCACGCTGTATGTGTGGATTGCCGGAGAAGACGACATTCTGCCGGAACGGGAAGCGGAGTTCGACGAACACGGCTGAGGCCCATGAACAGGCTCTTCCGAGGGCCTTGCGGCAGGACAGCGGACCGGGCCGCGGGATCTTCACCCGGCCGGATCAGAGGACGGAGGAAACGTGAAGACCGCCAAAGTACCCGAATCCACAATTCGCGACGGCATTCGCGCCCGCATCGAAGAGATCGGCATCATACCGGCCATCCGCCTGTCGTCGGCCGAGGACGCCCTGTTCGCTGCCGAAGCGATCACCAACGCGGGCATTCCGATCGTCGAAGTGACGATGACGGTTCCGGGCGCTATGAACGTGATCCACGAGCTGGTTCGAGCGCACCCGGATATGATCGTGGGCGCGGGCACGGTGCTCGACATTATGGCGGCGCAGCGCTGCTTGGATGCGGGTGCGAGTTTTATCACCAGCACCGGGTTCGACCGCGAAGTAGTGGATTTCACGCGGAAGAAGGGCGTGGTTGTGATCCCCGGCGTCCTGACGCCGACGGAAGTCATCGAGGCGTGGAAGGCCGGTTCCGATTTCGTAAAGGTATTCCCGTGCGCTCAGGTCGGAGGACCGGGGTACATCAAAGCTCTCAAAGGTCCCTTCCCTGAATTACGCCTGATCGCCGCCGGGGGCGTCACCCAAAACAGCGCCCCCGATTTTATTCACGCAGGCGCCGTCGCGCTGGGCATCGGTCAAAATCTGATTCAGCCGCAGGCCATTCAGAACCGGGAACGGGACTGGATTCGCGAACTCGCGCGCCGCTTCCTCCGCATGGTGCAGGAAGCGAGAGCGGTCGTCGCAGAAAAGTAATTCCCACGATCGGTGGGCGCCAGCCCGCGTCACGGTTTCGCTTGCGCCGGCGGTTCTCCCACGCGCTATTTTTTCGCGGGCCCGGCCACCCGAGGCAAGGAGAAAAGGACGCACAGGCGATCCCTTTCCGGCGGTTTGGGATCGAAGTCGAGCGTTCCGCCGTGCGCGAGCGCAATTTCGCGCGCTTGATACAGCCCCGCCCGTGCCTCTCCCCACGCGCTGCGCGCCCGCGTTCCACCGTAAAGAGGCTCGAAAACGCGATCGCGCTCCAGCGGCGAAAGTGAGCCGGCGTGGCTTGAAATTTCCACCACGGCAAAGGCTTCGCGCGCTGCGATTTCGACCGTAACGGAGGATTCAGTCGCCGCCTGTTTGCTCACGAAATCGAGCACTTGACCCAGCGCGACCAGGATCAAGTCCGCATCCGCGAGCACTTCGCAAACCTCCCCTCGATTCGCGAAAGTGATTTCGCGTTCGGGAGACTTTTGCGTGTACTGCTGCACAGCCTGCGCGGTCAGCATCGTGAGGTTGGTCGTATCCACGCGGGGTTGAATTTCGCCCTGGTCCAACCGGGCGATCCTATCCACCCACGAAATCAGGTTCCCTAGCCGCGAGGCTTCCTCCTCCACCATACGCGCCATTTCCAATTGCACCGGTGACAGAGGCCCTGCCTCGCGAAGTCCGCCGGCAGCCGCGAGAATGGCCGTCAATCTGTTCTTGAACTCGTCGCCTAATTGGCGGCGCAGGCGCGTGCGCTCGTAAAGAGCGGCGACGAGAGCAATCAACGGCTCGACGGTTTGCTCGGGATCCTTCAGCCCTTTAAAGGCAATTACCGCGGTAATCCGGCCGTTCGCCCGGATGCATCGGATGGTGATGGCGGAGGCGGGATCGTCGTTATCCTTGCCGCTCAGACAGGCATTTCGTGTGAGGGACTCCAGTTCAGGCGTGGCCGATCCGATGCGATACACCGTTTCCGTGCGCGCGTCGAACAAGCAGATCGCGGTGATCCCGAAAACGCCCTTGAACGGCGTCAGAAGTTCGGTTCCGTCGGTGATATTCGGCTCCAAAACGAGCAGGTGCTGAGCGAGTTGGAACAGTTGGTGCAGCCGTACCTTTGACAGCTCCGACACTTTCGCGCCTTTCGTCTTGCTGGGAGATGTGGGGTTCGCGCGATCGCTGGATGCGCCTCCGCCGACTTGGGAGGTCACAGCAATGGCTGGCGACAGGAGACGGGGCTGTCTTTACAGACGTTAACTGGGAATCCATAAAAAAGTCATAAAAACGCGTTCCCGTGGCAATGTTCAAAGAATCGTGCCGACACCGAGTGGACCGCCGACGAAGCAGATCGATACCGTCAAACGCGTGCTCCTTCGCGTGTTCGAGCGCGCGACCGCCGAAAGACGGCCTCTCGCGCGGGACACGGTTGCTTCATGAGAAACACGATTACCCCATGAAAAACTCACGGCTTTTCTATGAGTTCTTCATGCCTTTCGCACTATGCTCAGACCGTGCGAGTGAGTCAGAAGAAAATGTAAAACTTCTTATCTTGATGACGGCACGGGACGTCGTGGATGGGGGATGCGGTCTGTTATGAGACCCATTAAAATTTCCTTTCATTCTTCTTTCACGCTTTTTATGACTTTTTCATGAGCCCGGTTGCATACTGGGTCCACAACGCAGCTCAAGAAAAAAAGCCTCGATCTTCAGGGAGGCTTCGAAGGCTTGGGCGGCCCAGGGTAATTTAAGCGACTCCCGTCCGAAATTTACTGACACCATTTGCCGCCACACCCCGGTCCGGTACGGCAGCGCCCCTCGAGACACGCTTTCGGGGGCAGTGTCAGAGAACCATAGCCAAAGTTCTATCGCTCGCTCTCTGTTAGGCAGAGGGCAAGGAAGGATATTTCATGCACCACAAAAAGCATAGGAAAGGCCGAGGTGTCCTCGTTGCGAGCTTCTGCACGGCGGGGCTCCTCGCTTTCGCTGCGCAGAACGTCGTTGCGCAACAAGTCGCCGCGCAGCCGCCAGCGGTCGAACAAACGGTTTCCGACCAGAGTTCGGCGGACGCCAAACTGGACGCACTCAAGAAGCGCGCCGCGGAACGAGGAGCCGCCGCGGAGAAAGACACAAAGGATCCGGTATTAGTGGCGGATGCCTCACCGGCGCCAGCCCCCGATGCCGATGCGCAAGCCGCCCCGCCCGCGGCTCCGCCGGCGGCCGCGCCCGCGGCTCCCGCCGTGGATAACGACACGCCGTTCGCGTTCGCCGACTTTACGTGGATGCTTTCCAATCCGCGTAATCACGACGAAGTTCTCGATGGCAAGTATTATTCCGGTGAGTTCCGCATCGATACCAACTACATGTACGATCTGAATCACCCGATCGATCACACGCTCGGTGGCACCACCGAAGGTGAGCGCACCGGTGAATTTCTGATTCAGGCCGTCAACGTCGGCGGCGACTTCCATGCCGGCAATATGCAGGGACGCATCCTAACGCAGTTCGGCGCTGTCTCCACCGCTGTCCCGCGCAACGATGCCAGCTATAGCTTGGGCCAGTGGCAGTTAAATGATGCCTACCGGTATATGACGGAAATGTATGCCGGCTATCACATCAACTACAAACACGGTTTAAATATTCAAGTCGGCGACTTTCTGTCGTTTATTGGTCTGTTCAGCTATTACAGCTTTGATAACTGGACCTATCAGCCGTCTTATGTGTCGTCGAACACGCCGTGGTTCTTCACCGGAATGCGCGCGCAGTTCTTCCCCACGAATAAGCTGAAGATCGAGCCGTGGCTCATCAACGGCTGGCAGACCTATGCCAAATACAACGGCCGTGAAGGCGTCGGCGGTCAGATACTTTACCGGCCCACCGGAAACTGGGACTTTGTATGGAACAGCTATACCCTCGGCCGCGATACTTTGGGCAATGATCAGCGCTCGCGCTACCACGCCGACTGGAGCCAGGAGTGGAAGTTTTACGAAAAGGCCGACGGAAAAGGTTTCCACCGCATGGCGACGACCATGACCGAAGATTTCGGTTGTGAAACCGGCGGTGGTGTCGCCTGCCGCGGCAACTGGAGCAAAGGCATCCCCGCGCAGAACTTCATCGGCATCATGGGGTATATGAAGATGTGGCTCGATACCAAGGAACGCTTCGCCTTCAACTTTGGCGGCGGCGTGATGAATAACCCGGGCCGTTATCTCGTGCTGCTTCCCCCGATCAACGGGGCGACGGCCACCACCGGAACGCCATACTTCCCGGAAGCCCCGGGTCTGCCCTTCAAGGGCTACGATTTCCAGGTCAACTTCAGTTACATGCCGAGCCAGTGGGTTACCTGGATGTTCGAGTTCACGCAACGCGGTTCGACCGTCCCGTACTTTACCGGTTCCGGCGGTGTGACGCCGCAGGCGGTTCCCGGTACGTACGTAAACACCGGCAACCCTGGTTCGTATACCTGTAACGACGGAGTCGCGTCCGGCAGCGCCACCGGTTGCGGAGGCGACGGCGGCCTGTGGAGTCCGGATCTGCGCAAGCAGGAACGCCGGTTCACGATCGCCCTTCTGGTGAAACTGTAAGTGTGAATGCAACCGTGCCGGAGCACTCGCAAGGGTGCTCCGGCACACAAAACGTTTCGAAGTGAATCCATGTAAGGAGGCTCGTTTATGTGCCACGTCTCGAAAGCATTTACGGCGACGTTACTTTCCTTCTCCGCAGTCGCCTTGATCGCCGCCGCCGATCCGTCCTGGCGCGCGAAGTCCATGGATCAGTGGACGGCGCAGGACGCCAAGCAGGTGCTCACGAATTCCCCGTGGGTGAAAACGACCACGGTGAAAGCATACATCCCCAAGAACGAGGATCAACTCCGGCAAGCCGGGCGCATGGGCGGAGGCCAAGGCATCGGACTCCAGGGTTTGGATCCGAAGGGTTTTCTTTTGGGCGCGAGCACAAAGCGAAATCGTCCCGAAGCGGGTCCTGTCAATGCGCTGCAGGTTCGTTGGGAGAGCTCGGAGGCGGTTCGGGCCGCGGAGTTGAAGCTCCCGAACGAAAGCGCACCCGACGCCTGGAAGGGCGAGTATTATGCCATCGCGGTCTACGGTGTGCCGATCCCGCCGGAGGATTTGAGCAACGAGTCGAATAACTGGAATTTGAAGAAGCTCGCGACACTGAAACGGGACGGTAAGAAAGAAGTGGCGCCGATCAAGGTCGACGTCTCGGTGCAGACGGAAAAGCTCAGCATCGTCGTTTACTTTTTTCCGCGGAGCGCGGCCATTACAACGGACGATGATCACGTGGAGTTCGACGCCCGCATCGGACGGCTGATGTTGGATCAGAAATTCGACGTCAAGGAAATGCTGCTTGGCGACAAACTTCAGCTGTGAGTGATTTTTGCCGTGGCGTTTGGACGCCGCTGCGGTAAAGTCGTAATTACACACATGGCGAGGCGTCTTCGGACCTTCGCCATGGACTGTTTAAAGAGGTATACGCTATGTCTCACGTGAAATTGCCGTTCGTGTTGTCGCTTAGCGCCGTCCTTCTGCTCGCTGCCGATCCCGTTTGGAAGACGAAACCCGTTCCGGCGTGGACGGAACAGGACGCCGTGCAGGTTATCACGAATTCTCCGTGGTCGAAACTGACGACCGCGGGAATCGCGCGCCTCCAATCCGAAGACGAGCGCCGCGAGGGCGGAAATATGGGACAAGCCACCGGCGTCGGGTATGACGGAATCAATAACGGAAAAAAGCCCATGCCCAATGCTTCGAGCGTCTTCGGCGGGCCGAACGCCGACCCGAAGCGCACCGGCCAGGATACGTTTTACAAGCTGCGATTAGTGTGGGAGAGCGCGCTCCCGGTTCGCCTTGCCGAATTGAAGGCGCGCGACGTTGAACCGCCCACGTCGACCACCGAATGCTACATGCTGGCCGTCTACGGTGTTCCCGGAAAATACTTTGTGGGCGATCCGCAAAAATTAGGGAAACCCCTGATCGAGGACGCGGTCCTCAAACGAGAGGGCCAAAAAGACGTAAAGCCCTTTAACGTGGAAGTTTTTCAGCGCGACAGCGGTCCCGTAGTCGTCTACATGTTCCCGTTGTCGGCCGAAATCTCAAAAAAAGACGCGTCTGTCACGTTCGAGGCAAAACTGGGACGGCTCATCATCTCTCAGGTATTTAATTTGGCGGAGATGGAGTTTCAGGGGAAGCTCGAAATCTAGAGAAAGGCAAGCGGCCGGATCTGGCGCCAACCCATCAGAACCGAAATCCGCATGCCTCCACAAAACGATCTGGAAGATCCAACCGACTCGCTCATTCCTGCGAGCCTGCGATCGCTTCTGGCAATCGGTTCGAATCTTCTCGATTTCCCCGCCTCCGGCAGGCCCCGAGCTAACATAGAAGCAGGCCTAAAAATGGAGTTGGCAAAAGGGGGCGCCCCGTGGGATCGCGTCAGGCGCACATTGTATGGCATCGTGGCGGTGGTGCTTGCCACGGCTCTCTGTTTCCGGCTGCATTTAGGGGCGTCCGGAACCATCCCCGTATATCTGCTCATTGTTGTACTCAGTTCCCTGGCCGGCGATTTATTATCCGCCGCGATCATCTCCCTGCTCTCCGTGCTGTCGTTGGATTATTTCTTCACTAGCCCGCTTTTTTCCCTGCGCGTGAGTAATCCGACCGAAATCCTGGCGTTGCTCTCTTTTGCGATGACGGCTTTGGTGATTACGCGTCTGGTGACGCGCGTGCGCGCGGAAGCGGAATCGGCCAGCCTTCAGAAGGACCGGCTGGACCGGTTGTATCAGCTCTCCCAGCAGCTTCTGGCATTGGAACCGGGCGATGCCGCAAGCCCCACCTTTCTCGCTCCATTCCGCCGCCTTTTCAACGTAAACGCAATTAGTATTTTCGATGCGGGGACGGGAGACCAGCACCTTGTGGGAGAATCGCGTTTTGGACTGACGGAGAAAACGCGTCAGGCCTATCTACAGGCCCGCGATTTTGAAGATCGAACCGCGGGCATCGCCGTTCGGTGCGTCCGCGTGGGAGATCACTTGATCGAAGCGATCGGATTCGAAGGGCTTCGTCATCCGGATGAAACCGCCGGCCCGCTTACGGCCGTCACGGCGACGCTGCTCGCGCGCATTCGGGCGTTTCGTAAGGAGAGTTCCGCATCGGCCGCCGCACAAACGGAAATGTATCGCTCCGCCGTACTGGATGCCCTGGCCCACGAATTTAAGACGCCCTTGGCTACCATTCTGGCGGCCATAGGGGGCCTGCGCGAATCGGGTCCGTTGGCGCAAGAGCAAGTGGATATGGCCGATACCGTGGAGAACGAAGCGGCGCGCCTGGGAAGTCTGACTTCGCGGCTGCTCAGAACAGCGCGGCTCGACAGGGAAGATATTAAGCCACGCATGGAATGGATCGATCTGGCGGCTCTCGCGGCAAAAGTCGCGGTATCCTACGCCGCCCGGTCGTCGGACCGCGAAATAAAAGTGGCGTCCCACGAGCCGGTGCTGGTGCCCGCGGATCCGGAGTTGCTGCAGTTGACGGTGGGACAACTGATCGAAAACGCCTGCAAGTATTCGCAACCCGGTTCGATCGTTCGCGTCGGTCTGGAGGTTATGGGTGATTTCGTTTCCTTGAAGGTGACCAACACCGGGAGTTCGATATCCCCGCACGAACGGCGGCGCATTTTCGATCGCTTCTATCGCGGTGCGGACGCCCGGCGCTCGACGTCGGGCTCGGGTTTGGGATTGTACGTGGCACGCAAAATCGCGATCGCTCACGGCGGCGCTCTGGATCTGGAGACCGGAACACAAGTTGAGGATAACGTGACATTTTCGTTGAAGTTGCCCTACGCCGCGCAAGGAATGGAATATGCCGCCGCAACAGAATAGCGTGTTGATTGTGGATGACGAGTCGTCGCTGCGAACGGCCCTGCGCAGCTCGCTCACGGCGAGCGGATTTGCCGTGGGCGAGGCGCGCAATGGAGAGGAAGCTCTGGGGACGGTTCAGCATACGCCGTTCGATCTGGTCCTCCTCGATATCAATATGCCGGGGATCAGCGGTCTGGATGCGTGCCGCCGATTGCGAGAGATGGCTCCCACGCTAGCCATCGTGATGGTCACCGTCCGCGAGCTGGAAGATGACAAGGTCCGTGCGTTGGAAGCGGGCGCCGACGACTACATCACGAAGCCTTTTCGCTACCGGGAACTGACTGCTCGCTTGCGCGCGGTTCTGCGCAGAACCCGCACTCAACCGGCGGCGGAACCCTCCCCTATCTTGGAAGCTGGCGAACTGAAGCTCGACGTCGAGAAGCGCCTGCTGTGGAAGGGAGAAGAACAGATCCGTCTCTCTCCCACCGAATTCGAGCTGCTCACCTTCCTCATGCGCAACGAGAACGCACCGCTCACGCACGCGAAGCTGTTACGCACGGTGTGGGGGCCGGAAAAAGGCGAGGAGCTCGAATACTTGAGATCCTACGTCCGGATGCTTCGCAAAAAAATCGAGGATGATCCAGGCAAGCCGCAATACATCTTGACCGAGCCCTGCGTCGGATATCGCTTCCGCAATCCTTCCGATCCGGACGCACCGGCGGTACCGATCGAGGGATCGGACTATTAGCGTTCGAACGGCGCGAGAGCTAGGGTTGAACTTTGCGAATCAAGCTGCCGGATTTTGCGCGTTCTTCCGGAGTCTCGCGAATGAACTCGTGACTGGAGCTTACCGGCGGCTTCGGACTTGGTCCTTTGCCGACCTTTTCCGCGATGGCCCGATTCTGTGCGATGCGTGCGGCGGTTCGTTCCGCGGGAGTCATCAAATGAAATGGTTTGCTCGTAGCCATAAAGTCCCCTTGCTCCAGTGCGCGGATACGCTCCCAGTGTAAGAGGAACCGCCTGCGGTGCGCAACGAACGATCCCCTTCGCCGACCCCACGTTCCGTATCCGAAATGTTTTCCGTAGAGGCGTGAGTCGGGTGCGAAGGATCTGATAAAATCGTGTGCGTCGCTGCCCGATCCGACGAACAAGGAGCATGCACAATGAGCAACATCGCACTGAAGGTCAACGGCAAAATGCACGCGTTGGATGTCGACGCTTCGACGCCGCTGTTGTATATACTACGCAACGACCTTGGCCTGCAAGGTCCGCGCTTTGGCTGCGGACTGGGCCAATGCGGAGCTTGTACCGTCATCGTGAACGGCGCGGCCATCCGGTCGTGCGTCACGCCGGTGTCGGCCGTGAAGACTGAGGTCACGACGCTCGAAGGAATCTCGAAGGACGGCAAGCTGCACCCGTTGCAACAGGCCTGGATCGAGGAGCAGGTCCCGCAGTGCGGCTTCTGCCAGAACGGCCAAATCATGACGGCCAAGGCGATGCTCGATAAGAATCCGCATCCCACCGACGCGCAGATTCGCGAAGGCATGAATCGGACGCTGTGCCGGTGCATGACTTATTACCGGATTCAGGCCGCCATAAAGCGAGGGGCAAAAATCATCGCGGAAGCACACGACGCAGAGAAGGCGGTGGTGGCATGACAACTTTTACCAGCGTTCCCAGACAGGTCGAAGAAGAACTCGAGAAGCACCTCGTCACGCCGTCGCGCAGGGACTTCCTCAAGAGCGCCGGACTGCTCGTCGTCAGCTTCAGCGCCGCAGGCACAGGTGCGCTGGTCACGCAAGCGGACGCGCAAACTCCCGCGGGCTCTCCAGGAGCCGGTCCCTATCACGACCCCGACTTTCATCAGCTCGATTCGTGGATTGTGATCCGTGAGGACAACACCGCGACCTTCTACGTCGGCAAGACCGACTGCGGTCAAGGCACAGGCACGTCGTTCCGTCAGCTGATGTCGGATGAGTTGGACATCGCCTACGATAAAACCGCGTGCGTAATGGGCAGCACGGACATCACGGTGGACCAAGGCGGGTCGGGTGGTTCGACAGCGATGGAAAGAGATGCCTGGCCGATGCGCCGGGCCGCTGCCGAGGCGCGCCGTGTGCTTTTGGAAATGGGATCTACCCGGCTCGGCGTTCCGGTCGATCAGCTGACCGTAAACGCCGGTGTCATCGCCGTCAAAGCTGATCCATTAAAGAGCGTTACCTACGGACAACTGATCGGTGGAAAGAGATTCAACGTCACGCTGACAGGGAAAGACGTCAACGCAGCCACCGGCATCGCCAAAGTCAAACCGGTGCAGGACTACCAGATTGTCGGCCAGTCTCCGCAGCGTTACGATATTCCCGCGAAGGTCGATGGATCGCTGAAATGGGCCGTGGACGTGAAGCTCCCCGGGATGGTTCATGCGCGCAACGTGAAGCCGCCCGTCGCCGGCGCGAAGCTCGTCAGTATCGACGAATCGTCCGTGAGCGGGTTGCCCGGCTTCGTAAAGGTCGTCAGTAAGGGCAACTACGTCGCGGTCGTTTGCGAGCGTGAAGAACAAGCGATCAAGGCCGCCAAACAACTGAAAGCGAGCTGGGAGAAGCCGGCCTCGGCGCCGTTCCCTGCCTCCGAAGACCTGTTCACGTATATGCGGAGCGTCACGCCCACGTCCAGCGGCACGCCGATCGTGGTGGGCAATCCGGAATCGGCTTTTGCCGGCGCGGCGCAAGTGATCGAAGCCGACTACGATATCCCGTTTCAGGGCCACACGGCGTTCAGCCCGGCGCATGCCATGGCCGATCCATCGAACGATCTCATGACGATCTATTCGAACGACATGAAGTCTTACGGAATGCGCCGCGGCGTCGCGACCTTTTTGGGCATGCCGCAGGATCGGGTCCGTGTCGTCTGGATGGAAGGCCCGCAAGGTTTCGGACGCACTGCCGCTGAGGATGCCGGATGCGAGGCGGCTTATATCGCCAAAGAGATCGGCCGGCCGGTTCGCATGCAATGGATGCGCGACGAAGAGACCGCCTGGGACACGAAGGCCCCGGCGTTTACGGTGAGAATGCGTGGAGCATTAGACGCCGCAGGCAACTTGGTGGCTTACGACTATAACGGTCGCGCGGCGGACTACAATCACCTTGGCTATAACGAGCCAGACACAGTGCTGATCGCGCAACTCATGGGAATGCGCCGCACTACGCCGGCAGCCGGTAGCGCGTCGACGCCTTCGGACGTGTACGCGATCCCCCATCGCCAGATGACCAGTCATGTGGTGAGCTTGCCGTCGATCTGGGAGACGCCCGTTCGCACCGGAAACCTCCGCGATCCGAACGGACCCCAGGCAACCTTCGCGTCCGAATCTTTCATCGATGAACTCGCGGCGGCGGCGAAGACCGATCCGCTCGAATTCCGCATGAAGATGCTGATGGCCGGGAAAAATGACGACAACGCATTTCGGCGCGCACGGTCGATCGCCGTCCTCAAAACGGTGGCTGAAACCTACGACTGGGATTATCGCTCTTCGCCAAAGCCGCGCGGAGATGGAGATATTCTAACCGGCCGTGGCGTCGGCTACGCCTTCCGCAATCAGACGGTGGTGGCCGAGATCGCCGAGGTGGAGGTGAATCGCCGCACCGGTCATGTCTGGGTGAAACGGCTGGTCTGCGCCCACGACTGCGGGTTGATCGTCAATCCGCAATCCCTGCGTCACACCATCGAATGCGCCATGCTCCACTCCGTGAGCCGCACGCTCCACGAAGAAGTGCAGTTCAACACCGAAAAGGTCACGAGCGTGGATTGGAACTCGCATCCCACTCTCACGCACGCCGACACACCCGAAAGGATTGACGTCGTGCTGGTGAACGGCGATCCCCATCCGACGCGGTCCGACCTCGCTCCCTATGGAGCCGGCGAAACGGCTTGTAAACCGCTGCTCGCGACAATTGCGAATGCAATCTACGATGCCACGGGCGTCCGGCTCCGCCGCGTGCCCTTCCGCCCGGCGCGCGTGCTCGCCGCTTTGCAAACAGCGCGCGTTTGATCGAAGGCGTTTCGGCGAGACACAGGAAAATTTCAGCGAACGATCAGGAAAGTGTCGACGGTTAGCGCTCGCGCGATCGCCGGCGGTCTCCGATCAGAGCTGCCGCGCTCAAAGAACTCGCGAGCGCAAGGGCGACGGACAGCCACAAGACTGTTCGAAAGCCGTCGACAAAGGCCTCTTCGATCGCTTGCCGTCCTCGTACGTCATCTGTTACCACGGCGGCAAGCTTCCATCGCTGGCTTTCAATGTTTGCCCGCACGGCGGGGGCGACATTGGAATGATCCAACCGCCGATGCAAACTGCCTTGGAACACGCCGCTCAGCAAGACTCCAAAGATGGCCACGGAAAGTAAGCCGGCCACACGCGAAACGGCGTTGTTCATGCCCGACGCCGCACCCGCATAACTTTGCTCCACCGCGTCCATCACGGTCGTGGTCAGGGGAGCCACGCTGATTGCCATGCCGAACCCGAGCGTCATCACGGCCGGGAAGAAAGTCGTCCAGTAAGATCCGCCGATACCCGGAATCGTAAACAGCCCGAATCCGACGGCGGTAATCAACGGGCCCACGACCAACGGAGCCTTCGCCCCGTAGCGATCGAGAAGTCCGCCGGACCAGCGCGAGAGCAAAAACATCAAGAGGATGAGGGGCAGAAGGGCGGCTCCCGCCGCCGTGGCCGAGTAGCCTTGGACCTGAATCAAATTAAGCGGGAAAAAGAAAAGAAGGCCGTTGAGCGCGGAGTACAGAAAAAAGGTCATCAGGCTTGCTCCGCTCAAATTACGGGAGCGGAACATGCCGAGCGGGATCATCGGCGAGCTCGACCGCGCCTCCCAAAACAGCAGCCCTGCCAAGGCAGCCGTCCCCATTACCCCGGCTCCCGGTTTCGATTCGATCAAGCCAAACACGATTCCGCCCAATCCGAGTGCTGCCAACAGGCCGCCCAACGCATCGAAGCGCTGATTCGAGGAGCCAGACCGGCTTTCCGGGACCTTCCACAAGGTGAGCAAAACAACAACAAGCCCCACGGGGACGTTAATGAAAAACACGGATCTCCACGAGCCGTGCTCAACAAACCATCCGCCCAGCACCGGACCGATCGCGGCGGTGATGGAAGTAAAACCGGACCATGTCCCGATCGCGCGTCCGCGCTGCCCTTCCGGAAAATTGGCGCTAATCAGAGCCAGGCTTCCGGGGACGAGCAGCGCGCCTCCCGCTCCTTGGACGCCTCGGGCGACGATGAGCTGACCGATATTGGACGCAATCCCGCACCAAGCCGAGGCTGCCGAAAATACAACGACGCCGATTACAAAAATCTTGCGGCGGCCGTACAAGTCTCCCAAGGATCCACCAACGAGCAGGAGCGCCGCCAGAAACAGCGCGTAGGATTCCACAACCCATTGAACCTGTGCCAGCGTCGCGCCGAGAGCCGATTGAATCGCCGCCAACGCGACATTCACGACCGTTCCGTCGATGAACGCCATGCTGGAGCCGAGGATGGTCGCCGCCAGAATCCAAGGTCCGTTGTTTGTTTCGGGACTCTCGCAATGGCCCGCGAGGATCGCGGCTTCGGCGCACGGAGGCCGGACGATACTGGCCATACTTCATTCTCCGCCAGACAAAATCGGATCGGTAAGGGCCGAGGCCCACCACATGATTGCAGCGGTGCGTGGATACTCTATATGCTGGTTGGGCCGCTCGAACGGCAGGGAGCTCGTATGTCCTCAAAACGTAACGTGAACGCTGCCACGCGACGCCGCAGTTTGGCTAGTTTGGCCGGGATGGCCGCGTTTGCTTCGGCGACCAAAATAGCCTGGAGCGCAGAGCCCCAGTCCGGTGTGCCACAAAGCGGTTCGATGATCAAGCGAGCTTCGCTGCTCGCGCGAAAACCGGGGACGTCTCACGAACAGTTCGTGAAGCACTGGGTCGAGGTGCACGCGCCGATGGCCCGCGCCTGCCCTGGTATCAGCCGTTATATACTCACGATCGTCAAATCCGCCTCGACGCGCAAAGACGTGGCGCCCATTGAAATCCAGGTCGACGGCATTGCCGAGTTGTGGTTCAAAGATCAGGCGGCATTCGATTTGTATCAGAACTCGCCGGCCACCAAACGGCTTCGTGACGATGGAGCGACCTTCATCGGCCGCGAAATCGATTTCGTCACTGAGGAAAAGGTCGTCATTTCGTAAAATCGCCCGAACGCGGTCTTTTGTCCGGTTCACCTCGTTCGCGATAGATAGTTGCTTAAAAGTCGGGCGAAGACTGTATACTTACTTCAAACTGCCATCTTGGAGGGCCAATGGAGAGTCGTCGCTCTTTTTTTCAAGATGTAGCGATCCTCTCGGCTCTTGCCGCGGCGTTTGCCGGCGAGGTCGAGGCCCAGCCTGCCGCGAAAAAGACGCAGGAATTCTGGGATGAGTACTTCGACGAGGCCGAACGCACGGACGATCGGACCAGCCGAGGAGCCACAGGGCCTACGACGCTGGATCCGAAAAAGATCGCGAACTTTCTGCAAGGAACCGACAACGGCCTTCGGTTTTCGAGCGATATCGCCAATACCGAGCTGATGGCTCCTCCGAGTCCGGAGAAGGACGTCGTGGTTACGGTAACCCCCGGCGTTTTTCGCCCGAGCACAGACGATCATTCACGCATCCAGGAGGCCCGGGGATCCCAAGTGCGCGTCGATTGGTTTCAGAAGCAACCCTTGATGAACCTGGTGTCCCCCATGGCGTGGGCCGGTCTGGCGGCCTGGTCCCCGAACCGGAACGACCCGATGACGAAAAAGCCGAAGGCCGCGCCTCTGCCCCCGGACCTCACAGGTCTGAATTTTCGCGACCCGAACTCGCCTGATGCGCCGGCCAATAATCAAGTCATTCTGATGGGAGGCTCGGGCAAGATGGCGGTCAACGTCAACGCCGTGCGTCACAACGACAAAGTCGATGCGGCGCTGAAAGCAACCGTCGACTACTCGTCGATTGTGGCGCCCTACTTCGGATTTGCTCCGCTCGCCATTCCGGCCCTCCGGGCTTTCACTCAGCTGATCGGTTATCTTTATCACCGCGAATACGTGCTCATGAATTCGGTCCCTGTGAACATCGTGGCAACTCAGGACGCCGGATCGAACGACGGCTCCGCGAACAAGGTGAAGATGGTCAGCGGCCAATATCTGGCGGTGCCGGATGAACATCTCGACAGGCTCAAGAGTTCCATGCCGCAGCTCCGCATCGACGATACCGGCTGGCTGGTGCATCAGGATTCCGACAAGAATGCAAAGCCCGCGGAACGAGGAGCGGATCCGAAAGTGCCGGACGCCACTTACATGTCCATGAATGTGAAGGTCAGCCTGCTGAGCGACGCGATGAAGGAAAAGGCAAAAGGCGCTTAGGCCCGGGAATCGGGCGATTGCTGGAGGATTTCAGAGCTGTCGGTTCGCTGCTCAATATCAGGAAGCGAAATCGGCCGGTCACTTCGGAACGCTGAGAATTGGCACTTGTTCCAGGCCCCAGGTTGTGGGAACGGCCGGGTTGCGCAAGGAGCCTCTCGTTCCTGAAGCACCGACATCCGATAGCAACTGAGTCAAGCGATCCTGATACTCGATTCCGCGGGACGCGCCCTTGGTTCGAACGCCGTCAAACTCAAAAATCCGGGGATCTTCGATGGGCTGCTTCGACGTCAACAGAAAGTAGGTGTCGACGCCGTACGGTTCGGCGACTTCGAAATCGTAGTCTTGATTTTCGGTCACTTGAATTTCAGGCTGAATATCCCTGCGATCGTTCTTCTTTCTCGGGAATTGATTTCCCGCGTTGCCTTCTCCGAGTGCCGGAAAAAGCAGGGTTCCCTTCCCGTAACCATCGATCGCGAAAATATAGATCCACCGATCGGCGACGCCGCGTCGAATGTCATCCTCGGATGCGCGCAGATACATCTTATAGCGAAGGCCGCCCTTCATCTCGTTGCCGGTAACGAAGCCGGTTTTGGCTTTGCCCACTTCGCGAAAGGCAAGATGATACGGAAATGCCGACGCAGTCTCCGCGCCTTCTGGAGGGGCGAGCAGCGTAAGCCATGCTCTCAGCCGGCCCAAGCGAAGCACATGGACGGTCAGATCGCTGGCGGCCCGATGGACGGACTCGGGCGGCTCACCGAACGCGATCCAATCGGTTCGCAGAGGCAGCGGCAAGCGTTCGGCTGCACCTTTTTCGGTCGCCATTTTTCGAACGCTCTCTTCGGTTGCGTCGATCTGGACCCACGCATACTCCACGCCGGATGCGCCGGCGCGGCCCAGGAGCCGATACTGATCGCCGCCCGGCTGCTGCAGGATCTTGACGCTCGAACCACCGCCGGTGAGTTTGAGTTCATCCACTAATTCAGGCGTCGGCGGCAGGATGAGCAGGAAATTCGTATTCTTCTCGATGCGGGCGCGGACCTGGTCCGCAGTCGGATTCATCCCTAGCCGCAGCGGAATCCCCGACGCGGGATTCTTCTCGATCAGCCACTCTTTCCCGTCCCAATGCATCACTTGCCCGGGAGTTTTTTCCGTGGAATCGCTGACCCAGCGAACGGACTTATCACCGCGCAGTTTGCCGATCTCAGCCGCGACGTTCGAAACCACCGCCGCAGGCGCCGTGGGAGGCAGATAAACGCTCAACATCGGATCGTCCGGAATCACCCACCGGTCGACTTCAAAAACATCGTTCTTGTGGATGGTTCCAGCACCTTCGATCTTTTGCGCCTCAGACCGCACCAGATCGAGCGACGAAGTAACCCGAATCTCTATCGGACTCTCCGTACTCAAAATCCGTTTCATCTCGCAGCCTTGGTAGATCCCGATCGCCTTTCCACCGCGCAAAATGATCTTCCCGTCATTGCCGATGGAATCGACAACGGCCGTCGTGGAACTGACCGCGCTGGCGGGCAGTCCGAAAAGAGTGATGCCGTGGACATCTTTTCCTTTCAATTCGGGCTGCTGCGCAAAGTTATCGGTTTTCAAAAGCGATGCCGCGCGCTGGACGACGAGGTCGGCAGGTTGATCGAGCCCCTGTTCAAGAGCCTTTCTCAACGCCCAAGTGAATGCGCCGTGCTGACCCTCCGGCGTATCCGGATTCTCCTGCGCGGGTTCATCGTCTTGCGAGGCAGCCAGAAAAACGACGCCCGCGTCGACGGGATTAATCTCTTTGCCGGTTGCGGGATCCTTATCGGCTGGATCGTCGATCTGGACTGGATACGGTTTCGCGTCGGGAGCGGGCGCGCCCCGCGCGGTTCGGGTCATGCCGCGCTCATTCCAAACTCCGCGCGATAATCCGCCGCTATGGCAGCTATCGGCGATGAAAATCACCTTCACGCCCTTCTTGCCCGCCTTCCACAAAATTCGCGAGAGTTCCTTGTCCCGGATATCGGGAACATCGCCTTTGTAGTGATCCGCGGGAACGATGGTCTGATCGAGCTTATATCTCTCGTTGGTCGCTTCGTTCCGGACCGTGCTGCCGTGGCCGGAATAGTAGACGACGCGAATATCGCCCTTGACCGTTTCATCGATCAGTTTCCGCTGAAGAGTTGCCAGAATCGCATTGGCGGTTGCATCCTGATTTTTCAACACCGCAATATCTTTAAAACCTAATTTGTCCGACGACAGAATGCTTTCGATAAGCTCAATATCCTTGACCGCTCCTTGAAGATCGGGAAAAATCCACGCCGACCAATTTCCTCGCGCGGACGGCCTTTTCACCATCGGCGTCGTGTCCTTGGACGCAGACGGATTCTTAGGGTTGTAGACATCGATCCCGATCAGCACCGCGCTTTTTTGCTCGGCCGCGAAGACACCCACGAAGGGGATGAGAAAGAGCAGAACAAACGGCCACAGCCGCCGATTTCGAATCCGTGGACGGGAGAGTGCCATGGCGCGAATTTTACCAATATTTACGGAGGAGTTTAATCATGACAGCTCCCGGCTCGCTTGCGCGGCAGGTGCTTCGGATGCGTCGTGCGCAGGCTCGGCGTGGGCCTTCCACTTTGCCAACTCTTTCACAAGTTTTCGATGTTCGATCGCATGCTCCATGGTGAATTCCACCAACTTATGAAAGAACATCCCGAGCAAAACCGGAACAAAGCTAAAGAAATACCCAGAGGTGCTGAAGGCGGCGACACTGAGCAGGATGGCAAAGAAAGGTATCAGGAAAAAAGATAAAAGCAGTACCCAAATCCGGTGCAGGAACCAGGTCGCCGTGAGCAAGCATATGCCGAGCGTCAAGTCGATTCCGAGGAAGACCTCCGGCGTGGGCGAGGTAATTTTTTTCTCCATCGAAGAGATTGTCAGAGCGAGGATATCCACGCCATCCAGATAGCCAACGGGCGTAACGTATTTGTCGCGCGCGGCGCGATACGATCCTCCGATGAGCGCGATCCTGTCTTTCAACGGGTTGGAATTTCGCCAGGCTTCCGCAGTCGCAGCTTTTACGACTGTTTCAGCGGAAACGTGCGGAAACGAGACGCCGCCGCCCGCATAATTCACGAGCTTCTCCTGGTCTGAATCGCTATCGGACGGCACGACCGAGAAGCTCGGAGGATTGCACGCCAGTGAAAGATTCAAGTCCAACTGTTCGATCACAAATGCGAAATTCCCGGCCGCGATCATTTGACCCTGTCGTTCCTCGCGCATGACGGGAACGTAGCCGCGAACCACGCCGTATTCGTCCGGCATGGAAGCCGGTACACCCTGGCAGGCGGGCGACGTCAATCCCTTCAATTCGTCGAGGTGCGATGATTTTGTGGCCGGGTCGTACGATCCGCCGACCGCCCAGGCGAGCCTCGGGGCGCTGCCGGAAGGCGACGACGCCGTGACGGCGGCGACTAGATTCATTCGCTCTTCCGCCGTCCAATCGGACGTGTCAAGATCGACGGCGATTACCTTTGCGCCTGAAAGAGCGCACGCCCGCACCAGTTCCAGCACCGTCTGCGGAGACAGTGGACTCTTGTTCCCGAACATCTCCTCGTAGTCGGTATCCGTGACGGAAACCACAACGATATTCGCGGATTCGGGCGGCCTTTTCTGACTCAGAAACAGGACATCGAGATTCGTCATCTCGAGGTTCCTCAGCACGTCGTGCCTGTGCAGATACCAGGAGAACGCGCCGATGACAAGCACGAGAGCAATCCCGGAGGAGAAGTGCCGCCAGGCGGAACGACCCGGTTCGTGGTCCGAATTCCAGAAGCTACTTGGCAGGCGCTAACCTCTCTGAAAGTTGCATCAGCACGGCCGCAAGATAATCGTGCCGCGCGGAGGCCATGTCATCCGGCCAACCGCTAGAGACTTGCGCCGCGTTAACAAAATCGGTTCGTAGGACCGCTGCCTGACGAGGAGTGGTGACGAGCACCACGATCGGCCTGCCTCCCGGCATCAACTGAAGCGTGTACAGGCCCGCCCGAATCGAAGGACCTTTCGCGAGGGCTTTCGGCGGTTCCCAGCGAAGGCCGAGTGGAACGACTCTACTGTCCTCTCCCAGCGATGTCAATTCCGCATCGAAAACTCCTCGCTCCAGGCCCGCGAGCGCCGGAGCGAAATCGGGCATGCCTCCCTGGAGGGCGAGCACGCTTTCTCGCGCGTCCACAGAGGAAATTTGGATTCCGCGGCTCATCGTGAAAACGGGCGCAGGAGATGCGGAAATCGTGAGTCGGCTCCAGATCGCCTGCATACGCTGTGGGATCGTACGATCGGCCGTTGTCAGACTGACTTCCAACGGTTGAGCGCATTCGTTGGGCGCGCTTCTACAGTCCCGACTTCCCACTGTTCCATCGAGCAGACCAACATGGATATAGGCGCCGGCCGGTTCTCCCCGCAGCGCCACCACGTCATGGTTGTGTAGCGCCATGCCGCGCACAAGACCGGAAGCGTATTGCGGAGCGATCCGCCAGTCGCCCTGGATCTCGAAAACGTAGGCGACGGTGTTATCGGGGGTCGTTTGGCCGAACGCGCAGCAGGCCGCGAAACAGATCCCCGAAAACAGCAGCCGTGAAGAGCGGTTCATGATGCGAGCGGAACCAGCCGCGCAGCAATTGAATATGGCCAATCGCGGAATCGTGGTTTCCGATCCACGAATTCGTATTGCTGCCGTTGGGCTATTCTGCCATTTTCGACGGTATCGAATCAACTAACAGTGTCCCGGCGCCGCCGCTCAAGGAATCGGCACAGGCCCCGCAATCGGATTCACGAGAGCGGGGCGTCTATCGATAATGGCCTCGCAGCCTCCCGTGCTGTGCATAATGAACGCATGGCGCTTTCATTCACAACCTCGTGCCTCGAGGACTCACTGAGCCTTTTCCGCCAATACCAACGGCTTTCGGAAAGAGCGATCGAACAAGCGACGGACGCACAACTCCTCATCCATCTCGACCAGGAGTCGAACTCCATCGCGCTCATCGTGAAGCATCTGTCCGGGAATTTGCGTTCGCGTTGGACGGATTTCCTGACGACTGACGGGGAAAAACCCGATCGCGACCGCGATCGTGAATTTCTGGAACCACCCGCCACGCGCGCGGAGCTTCTCAAAATGTGGACGGAGGGCTGGGATTGCCTCTACCTCGCGGTCGGTCAGCTCACCGAAGCCGATCTCTCCCGCACGATTTATATCCGTGGGGAAGCGCATTCGGTGATGCAGGCGATCCATCGCGCGGTGGGACATTGCGCCTATCATTGCGGGCAGATCGTGATGCTCGCCAAACACTTGAACAGCACGCACTGGCAAACGCTCACCGTGCCGCGCGGTAAATCGAAGGAATATCACCAGCAGGTCAGCCGCGGCGAAAAATCACAACGTTAGCGATTTACTTCGCGTCCGAGCAAACCGGACCCAGCCATTTGGAGGTTCCGGAAATGTTCATGTTCATATTGGTGGCCTTGCCGTCGCCACCGCTTGCAACCACGGCAAACTTCATGGACTCGGGGCTGAGCGCCTCAATCGTCATCGTGCCGGACTGTTTCTTTCCGCCGTGATCGCAATCCACCTGAATCACCTGCTTACTGGAGGACGAGCTCAGCACGTTGGTCTTGCAGTTTGCGTCGTTGTTCAGAGGCAGCCGGGTGAGATCTTCCTTCTTCGTGCAGGACTTCGAAGTCGCCGTCCGCGGGGCGCCGTTCATCTGCGCCATCATGGCTTGCAGCTTGGCGCGCTGTTCGGGCGGAATCTGAGCGAGCTGCTCGGGCGTGAGCTGCGGCATCTGATGCGCCTGTTGCGCCATGCCGGTAATCTGGGTGGTCACCGTGGTTTCCCACTGTCCAATCTTGACGTCCATGGGAACGAGATCGGCGGCCCAAACCGCGGGGGCGGCGACGAAAATGAGGGCGAGCGAAAACTTCATCGTTATTCCTCCGAAAAACGCGATGCGGTAGCGCGCACTTCGCGCGGCATCGATCATGTTCCTTAAGGTAGCATTTTGCTTGCGGCGGCCGAAATAAGGTGTCTGCATTAATACCGGCTGTACGAAATTATTCCAGCGCGAACGCGTTCAGCCCACTGCTGACGATCACGACGTACTGCTTCCCATTCTTACCCATGTACGTCATGGGATTTGTGTGGCCTTCCGTATCCAGCTTCGTTTCCCATAACAGCTTGCCTGTCTTCGTTTCGAACGCGCGGAAATGCGCGTCGATGGTACCGGCGATGAAAGTCAGGCCTCCGTTCGTCGTGATGGGACCACCCTGGCCGAACGAGCCCGTATTGTGGACGCCGCGGGCTTCCATCACGTCGCTGGTGCCGAGCGGAATGCGCCATGCGATGTCGCCGGTATTCGCGTTCACTGCCATCAATTCCGCCCACGGCGGCTGCTGGCACGGCAGTTGATTCGAGGGATCCCAGAAGCGCGCGTTGTTGGTTCCCACGCCGAGCGGACTGAATCGTCGATACGCCACTTGATCGTTGTCGGGACGCTTGTCCAGGCGTCCCATTCCCGCGACGTTGCGAGTGTTCACAATCACATAGCCGAGCTTCGGATCGACGGAAACGCCGCCGTAATTCGGTCCGCCCTGCTGACCCGGGAAAATGACGCGGAATTCCTTGCTGCTATACGGTGTGTACGATCCGTAACTGTGAATGCCCCCGATTTTTTCGACCAGGTCCTTGCAGAATTTCTCGTGCTCCGGCTCGCCCGTGAACACTTCATCGGGACGCATCCCCTGGCGGGTGAGCGGAGGCGGCTTCAACGGGAACGGCTGCGTGGGCCAGCTCTCTTCTCCCGGAATGTCGCTCTGCGGCACGGGACGCTCCTCCATTCCGTAAATCGATGTCCCCGACTCACGATCCAGGAAGAACATCAGACCCGGCTTCGAGACGGCCACCACAACGGGAATTTTCTTGCCATCGCGTGTGATGTCCATCAGCGTGGGCGCGGCCTCAGCGTCGTAATCCCACATGTCGTGGTGCGTGAGTTGAAAATACCAGCGCACCTTGCCGGTATTTGCGTCGAGCGCCACAATCGACGACGAATACAGATTCTGCCCGTGGCGCGCACCGCCGTAATATTGCGCGGCCGGCTGCCCGATTGGCAGAAAAATTAATCCGCGCTGCTGGTCGACCGTGGCCGCCCCCCAATTCGCGGGAGATCCTGCCTTGATCCAATGATCCTTGGGCCAGGTTTCGTAGCCCGGTTCACCGGGATGCGGAATGGTATGGAATGTCCAATTCAATTTTCCGTCGCGCAGATCCCACGAGCGAACATCCATGGCGGGGCCGTCCGGATCGTCTTCCTTGCCCTGGGCGCCGGTAATGATCGAATTGCGATAGATCGCTCCGGGAGAAGCCATATGGTACGGCGCACCGGGAAAATGGTCTTCCACGCCCTGCTTCAAATTTACGAAGCCTTCGTTGCCGAAACCCGGCACCAGCTTCCCGGTCTTGGCATTCAGCTCGATCAATTTTCCGTCGTTCGTCCCCGCCAGAATGGATGCAGGATGATCTTTATCGCCCGCCCAATAACTCACGCCGCGCAAGGGCGCGCCCACGCTGCCGAGCGCGTAGGTCCAGATCTCCTTACCGGTTTCAGGCTCCAGCGCAACGATCGTCCGGCTGCGCGTCGGAGAATACAAAATCCCGCCGACCATAATGGGAACCGCTTCGGTGGAGGTCAGCAGACGCGT
This sequence comes from Terriglobia bacterium, assembly GCA_963765085.1. Taxonomy (GTDB): domain Bacteria; phylum Acidobacteriota; class Terriglobia; order Bryobacterales; family Bryobacteraceae; genus Palsa-187. The sequence goes on from CAVXVL010000037.1 coordinate 76,632, forward strand.
CGCGGCGTCCATATCCGTGGGCGTTGGGCGCGAGTCGATGCCATACTGCCACACCGGCTTCAGCTTCTTGACGTTCGCCGTATTGATCTGCGTGAGCGGCGAATGGCGCTGGCCGAACGCATCTTTTCCGTAGCCGGGCCAATCGTTCTGCGCGAAAAGCGCACCGCCCGCCATGCTCATCAAACATGCAAACCACAACGATCTCACTAAGCTCATGCAATCTCCCCGTTCCTTCGGCAACCCACTACTTTACTCCGGTCGGGAGAGGCCGATGAGTTCCGTCGTCAAATCACGTGCGTGATTTTCAGGAGAAGGGCAACCGCGGCGCCGATCGCCGGACAACGCAGGCCGCACCCAGCATGATGAGCCCCCCCTGCGTGCGGAGCGGAGCGGGAAGACTTCGAATCCACGCGGGGAGGTCGTCGTAGAACGGCACCCCTGCACGCCCGATGTTTCCGTTGGATGGGAAAGATACGGAATTGGGTATATGCGTTGCGTGGACTTGCGCACTCGCGTCGTGTGCCTTCAACGGCGCACTGGAATCCCGCGGAGGAGTCCCCGGCGTCTTCCACGAGAGCTCGAATAAAGTTTCGATCTGACCGCAAATGGCCGCCAATCCCTGGGGCCGTTGCGCGGGGGCCTTCGCCATGCACCGTATAATCATGTCGACGATGAGCGGCGGCGTTTGCGCCTGTTCCAGCGGGTCCATCGGAACGGGCCGATATAAAATCTGGTCGAAAACTTTTTCGAGCCGGTCGCCGGTCACGGGCTTGACGCCGGTCATCAGTTCGTACAACACGACGCCATAAGCGTAAACATCGGCCTGGGCGGTCGCCGGTTGCCCCATGACCTGTTCGGGAGCCATATAAAACGGGGTTCCGAGCGTAGTCCCGCTGCGCGTAAGCGTCGCGTCCTCGCTTTTGGCGATACCGAAGTCCATCAGGGTCAAACGGCCGTCGCGGTCGACGTTGATGTTTTCGGGTTTGATATCGCGATGAATGATTTTTTTGGAATGAATGTATTCGATGGCGCGCGCGAGTTGTAGCGCAATTTTAAGCTTGCGGCGATAATCGCCCACGCGGTCCGCCTTGATGGCTGCGCGCAGGCTTTCGCCCTCCAGGTATTCCATCACCATGAAAGGACGCCCGTTCTCCTGCCCGAAATCGTAAACCGCGATCACGTTCTCGTGGCTGACGTGCGAGGCAATGCGGGCTTCCTGGAGAAAGCGCGCTTTGGCGTCAAGATCGGAACTTGCGGCCTCGGTGAGGATTTTGATAGCGACCGTGCGCCCCAGAACCGCGTCCTTGCCCCGATACACATGGGACATTCCGCCGCCGAGAAAAGCCTCGATCTCGTACTTCCCGATGCGGGAAGGATGCTCCGTCAGCGCGTCAGGCAGTGACACCCTTCAGTGTAGACAAAATGCGTGAATAGCGGCGCGCGGCGCCAAAAACCGTTCAAAGTTCCAATTCGTCGCGCAGCAGCATTTCCCCGGCGAAAAAATTCTGCGTCACGAAAAGCCGCCCGATCTGCGCCGCGAACACCAGCCATCCGTCCCGCTTGCTGATTTCCACGGAACGCGGGAACAAGTACACGATCGTCGCCTTGTCATTTTCCTCGCGCAGAATCTCCACCCGTACTGGCTTAAAATCTTTCTTGTTGTTGCGGCGGATATACGCGACACCTTTGAGTTCGCTGGCCAGATTGAATTTCTTCGGAGTGGCGATATCGTACACGGCAATCGCGTAGTATTCGCCGTCGCCGACGGGAACGCCGTTCTCGCCCGCTTTTTGTTCGGCCGTGCGGATCGGAAGCGCGCTTTCCCAGCGAATCATGACCGCGTCCACCGGGGGTTTTGCGTGCGCGCGCTTGATGGCCGCGTCGGCCCGCGCGGAGCCGCCGAATAATCCCAGTAGAGCCTCCCAGCCGACACCATGGCCTTCGGTGGCTTGCCAGTCTCCGCTCTCGCGGCGCTCGTCGGGACTTAAATCGCGCAACCACTGCGGCGATGCGAATTTCACCCATGGCGAATTGGCGAGCACGTCTTTCGCTTCCTCGTCGTTCCACTGCGCCACCGGTTTGTTTTTCCAGGACGGCTGTGTGGGCGAAGATGCGTCCGCAGCCCACGCCGGTCTCACGCTCCAGGAAGAACTCAGCAGCATGATCGCCGCCGCGGAGAGTAGCACACGGAAACTCAGCGTCCGATACATATTTTGCTCCTAGGTGAGAGGACTCGACGCGGCGTCCTGCTAAAAGTATATCCTGCGATTTCGCCGGCGCAGAGATGGTCTAGTGGTGATGATGGTGAGCTTCGCGATGAGCTTCCGCATGCAGGGGCGCGGTGCAGTGCTCGTCCGCGTGTTCGCAGCGTAGGTGTTCGAACTGTACGGTGGTATGACGAATCTGAAAGCGGCCGGCCAAAATCTGATTGATGCGCAGAAGGATCGCATGGCTCGCCGAAGGCGGCATATCCTCGATCAGCACGTGGCAGCTGAGCGCGCGCGACTGCGAGCCGATGTTCCAGATGTGCAGATCGTGGACGTCGATCACACCCTCCACGCCCCCCAGTTCGCCAGTCACGTCGCGGAGCCTCAAACCCTTCGGCAATCCTTCGAGCAGGATGTTCAGCGAGTCCCGAATGATGCCCCACGCCGTCCACAAAATTCCGATGCCGATCACAATGGAGAGCGCCGGATCGATCACCTGCCAGCCGGTGTAATGCATGACGATCGCGCCGCCGATAATGGCTACGCACGCCGCCGCATCGCCCAGCATATGGATCCACGCCGCCCGCACGTTGAGATCGTGGTGATGATCGCCATGACCGCCGAGCGCCTGCACAATCCCGACGTTCAGCACCAGAGCCAGGGCCGCCACGACGATCATCGTAATCTCGCCGACGGGCTCGGGATGCAGCAGCCTCCGGTAGCTTTCGTAGAACAGCACCACAGAAAGAGCGGCGAGCGTCAGCGCGTTCACGAACGCAGCGAGCACACCCGCGCGCTGGTATCCGAAGGTCTTGACGTGATTGCCGGGCCGCGCCTCCCAATACACGCCGCAAGCCGCGAGCAGCAGCGCGAAGGCATCGGTGAAATTATGACCCGCGTCGGAGAGCAGCGCCAGGCTATGCGAGCGGAAGCCGGCGAAAGTCTCGATGATCACGAATCCCAGCGTCAGCGCCAGCGAAACGAACAGGACACGCGACGTTCGCTGCGAAGGTGAATGGGAGTGAGGATGTGCGTGAACGTGATCCATCCAATTCCATCGTACATCCGTTGAATGGGAATGTGGCGTTTTGAAGCGCGTATCATGAGAAGGTGAGCTTCCTATGAAAGCTATCGAATTCGAGAGCACTGCTAGCCTAGGCGGCCAGATTGCGGTTCCGCCGGAAGTTGCCAGCGAGATCCCGCTCGGTGAACATATCCACGTCGTGGTGATGTGGGAGTCCGACGTTGACTCATCCCTGCGCTTAGCGGGCCGTGCAAGGTTTGAAGCAGCTTACGCACCAGAAGATGCAATATACTGATCAGTTGATCGATGATGACGCTGCCGTTCGGTGAGGTGGTCCTCATCCGCATCCAGTTCCACCAAACCGCAGGGGCGAAGGTTCGCCCAGCGGTGGTTCTGCTTGATTCAGGCGACGAAGACTTTGTCGCGGCACCCGTCACGTCGCAACCGAGAAACTCCGAATACGACCTCGCGATAGCAGGTTGGCGCGCTGCCGGCCTCAACACTGCATCGTACATCCGTCTGAATAAGGTGACCGTCTTGGGGAAGGCAGATATTCTCGGAGGCTCGCGCAGATCCCGGAACTCGATCGCAAGTCCTTATCCTCACTCCTTTGCCGCACCTTCTGCCCTAGCGAGGCGCGGGGTTAGTCGAGCTAGAACAACGTATTCTGCGCCCCGCCCCGCATTTTTTTCGCGACCTTGAAATATTCGAATGCGCGCTCGGTGCCGATCCGTCCTCGCGGCGTGCGATCCAAAAATCCGAGCTGCATCAGATACGGCTCGTAGACTTCTTCGATGGTGCCCTGCTCCTCGTCGATCGCCGCGGCGATCGTACCCAGTCCGACCGGCCCGCCGCCATATTTTTCGAGCACGGTCAGCATGATCTTCTGATCGATTTCGTCGAGACCGATAGCGATCCACTTCGAGTAGATCGAGCGCCTTCAGCGCGACATCGGATATCGATATGACCCGCCGCCCGGACCTGCGCGTAGTCGCGAACCCGGCGCAGCAGACGGTTCGCGATACGCGGCGTCCCGCGGCTGCGGCGCGCGATTTCTTCCGCGCCCGCTGCGTCGATCGCGATGTCCAGAAGCTGCGCCGAACGCCGCACGATCTTGTCAGTTCCTCGGCTTCGTAAGGATTCAGCCGCAGCACCAGGCCGAAGCGGCCGCGCAGAGGCGCGCTGATGATTCCCTGCCGCGTGGTCGCGCCGATGGCCGTGAACGGCTTGATATCCATCGCCACCGTGCGCGCGCCCGGACCCGTTCCGATCAGGATATCCATGCGGAAATCTTCGAGCGCCGAATAAATCATCTCCTCCACATCCGGCTGCAGGCGATGAATTTCGTCGATGAAGAAAACTTCGCGCTCCTGCAAATTACTCAGGATGCCGACCAGATCGAGCTTCTTCTGCAACACCGGGCCCGAGGTCTGCTGGATGTTCACGCCGAGTTCGGCGGCGATGATTCCGGCGAGCGTGGTTTTACCCAGTCCCGGAGGGCCATAGAGCAGCACATGATCCATCGCTTCGCCGCGCTGCTTGGCGGCCTCGATGGCGATCGCGAGATTCTCTTTGATCTTCGGCTGGCCCGCGAAATCGGCCAGGCGCGACGGGCGCAGAGCGGCCTCGAACTGCCGCTCGTCTTCCTTCAACGATGCCGAAACGATGCCCTGTTCCCGCATGAAGTATCAGTGTACTAGGGGTGAGAGGACGGGGACAGAGGACAGGGTCGGAAATGCTGGGCTATTCGCACGATCTTCAACGCACGCCGAAATAATGCGTCGAATTCGTTGGATTCCGTGGTCGACCGCGCCTTCACCACCGCCGCTTCGCCCGACGCGCGCGTGGCGCCGAAGTTCATCAGCGCGGAGATCACGTCTTCTTCGTGTACTTTCGAATGCCGATCTTCACACGGGCCGCGTCGGCGGGAGCGCGCAGGCACCGCGAAATCGAGCTTATCTCGCAGTTCCAGCACCATGCGCTCGGCGGTTTTCTTGCCGATGCCGGGAATGCGCACCAGTTGTTCGATCGCGCCCGAGCGGATGGCCGCGGCGAGGTCGGCCGCCGTCATTCCGCCCATCGCTTTGATCGCGACGCTCGGTCCGATGCCGGACACGGCGATCAATTTTTCAAACAGCATCTTATCCACGGACGCGTGAAATCCAAAAAGCGAAATGGCATCCTCGCGGACATGCGTGTACACGTGCAACTGCACGGGCGCGCCTTTTTCCGGGAAGCGAAGAGAAGGCCGAAACCGGAATCGCGAGCTCGTATCCGACGCCCTGCACATCGAGAATAACGGCGTTCGGATGCTTTTCGAGAAGAGTGCCGCGCAGATGGGCGATCATTAAACGATAAGGATACCCGAGAGCGCACGGCTCGTCGTTGTGCGCGGTTAAATACCTATGCGGCGGCGATTTTTCGTGGATCAGGTGCGCAACGGACGCGCGGAAATTTCCGGAGACGACGCCCAGCATCTGACTCGCGTTCTGCGCGTGGAAGCCGGCGAAAAGTACGAGATCTCCGACAATCGCAACGTATATCTGGCGGAGGTGGAAACCGCCCGCAAGAGCGCATGTGGTTTTTCAGACACTCTCGAAAATTGGAATCGTCCGAGCCGCCCGTGCGAAATGATCCTGTGCGCCTCGCTCATCAAGTTCGATCATTTCGAATGGATGATCGAAAAAGCGACTGAGTTGGGAGTGGCTCGCATCGTTCCCGTGATCGGTCCGCACCGAACGCGGGCTCGAAAAGGCTGCGCGACAAACGCGTCGAGCGATGGCGCCGCATCGCACTGGAAGCGAGCCAGCAGTCGCGGCGCGCGCATCTGCCGGTGATCGACGATCCGGTTCGATGGGCGGATGTTTTATCCGTCGTAGTCGCCACTATCCGTACGTGTTGGAAGAAAATCCGGGAGCTGCAACCTTTTGCTGGCGGCCTTCCCGGAAGTGCGAGGCTCTTCGCGACACCGTCGCATTGCTCGTCGGTCCCGAAGGCGGATGGACGGACGAAGAGCGTGCCGATTTTTCGCAAGCGAACTGGACGCCGGTTTCCCTGGGCCCCTCGATTTTGAGAGCCGAGACTGCTGCGATCGCAGGACTGGCAATCGTGAGCGCGGCGTGGTTGGCGGAAGAGGACAGAGGACAGAGGTCAGAGGACAGGGGTCAGGCGTGAAGCGGGAGGCCGGCGTCGTATCGACTCCGGAAATTCGGAGCTCTGAGTAAACGGCCGAGGCACGTCCGTTGCTGACCTCTTCCCCGACCTCTGGCCTCTGGTTTTTAACGACTGTTACACTAACTAGTTGATCCACCGTCTGGTCATCGAAAACCTCAAACACCGCCCCATCCGGACTCTGCTCAGCGCCGTCGCCATCGGCGTACAGGTGACGATGATCCTAACCCTGGTCGGTGTCAGCAACGGGGTCCTGGGAGACATCGCCGAGCGCTCGCGCGGCACGGGCGCGGATATGATGGTGCGTCCGCCGGGCAGTTCCGTGCTGGCGTTTTCGGGCAACATGCCGCAGGGCGTGGTCGGCGTGATCCGCAAAGAGCCGCATGTCGCGCTGGCGACCGGAGTCCTGGTGCAGTCGATCGGCAACTTCGATTCGATCACCGGCATCGATCTCGATCAGTTCAATGCCATGAGCGGCGGCCTTCATTACACTTCCGGCGGGCCGTTCACCGGCCCCAACGACCTGATCGTCGACGACGTCTACGCGAACGCGCATCATCTGAAGCCCGGCGATACCCTGGACCTGGGATTGAAGTGGCGCATTTGCGGGGTGGTCGAATCGGGGAAGCTTTCGCATCTTTTCGCACCCTTGGATTCGCTACAAGAGAAATATTCCGCGACGCGACAAGGTCAGCATGGTGTATGTCAAGCTGGACAATCCGGCGAACACCACGGCCGTTATTAGCGAGCTTGAGGACTCGTCTGCCGGATTACAAAGTCTTCTCGGTCGATCAGTTCGTTTCTCTCATCTCGGTGGACAGCATTCCGATTTTAAAGCGCTTCACGAGCGTGGTGATCGGCCTCGCGGTGATCGTCGGATTCCTGGTCGTGTTTCTTTCGATGTACACGGCCGTGCTCGAACGCACACGCGAGATCGGGATCTTAAAAGCGCTGGGCGCCTCGCCTGGATACATCATGTCCATGTTGATGCGGGAAACGCTCGTGCTGGCGGTGACGGGCGCGATTGCCGGAATCCTGATGAGCTACGGCACGCGTTGGATCATGCGAGTTTTCGTGCCCACCATGCCCATGGTGATCGTGCCCGCGTGGTGGCCGTGGGCGGCGCTGACCGCCTTGACCGGATCGCTGATCGGCGCGATTTATCCCGGATTGAAAGCATCGCGTCAGGATGCCATCGAGGCTCTCGCATATGACTGAGCTGGAGGGACATGCGGCTCTGTCCACCAGTGACTGCGCATGGGAAACTCTTACCTGGGGGACGAGAGCCTGTCCCCGTCTCGCTCATGATTAAAATCCACGATCTCAAAAAGACCTATCACGTGGGCGAGGTCGACGTGCATGCGCTGCGCGGCGTGAATCTATCCGTCGCAGCGCGGCGAGTTTCTCTCCGTCGTGGGTCCCAGCGGATCGGGCAAATCGACGTTGTTTCATATTCTCGGTGGCCTGACGCCGCCGACCTCGGGAACGGTCCACATCGATGGACGCAATCTCGCGGAGATGACCGATGCGGAACGCACGAACCTACGCAAGACAACGGTCGGATTCGTCTTCCAGAAATACAATCTGTTGCCGACGCTGAGCGCGGCGCGATAACATCGAAATCGCACGCGATATCGCGGGCAAATCGGGTGCGTCCTGGGACCCGCAGTTCGAACACGTCATCGATTTACTGGGCATTCGAGCGCGTTTGCACCATAAGCCGCGGGCGCTTTCCGGAGGCGAGCAGCAGCGCGTGGCCATCGCCCGCGCGCATCGTGAACGGCCCGCGATTCTGCTCGCGGACGAGCCCACCGGCAACCTGGATACGGAGAACTCGACGGCGGTGCTCGGGCTGCTGCGCGATCTGAACGCGCGGCTCGGCCAGACCATCCTGATGATCACGCATAATCCCGAAGCGGCGGCTTATGGGCATCGGCACGTGCGAATGCTCGACGGCCGGATGGTGGATTGAGTGCGCGGCGGGCAGCGCCGCCAGCGCGGGAAGCGAGTAGAATAAAAACAGTGAGTTCCGAAAACATCACGGACCAGGCCTCGCCTGAAATCCAGGCCGCGGTTCCACCAGCTCTCCCGCCGCCAACCGTCGTCAGCGAACGTCCGCGTAGCGCGGTCGCCGAATGGACCGTCACCATTCTGCTGCTGCTGTTCCTGACCACGACGCTGGTGCAGGCGTACGTGATTCCGACAGGTTCCATGGAAGATACGCTGCTCATCGGCGATCACCTGCTGGTGGACAAGATGGCCTACGCGCCCTCCGGCCCGATCAGCAAATATATCCTGCCGTATGAAATCCGCGCGCGCGGCGACATCATCGTGTTTCGCTATCCCGTGGATATCCGGCAGACCTTCGTCAAGCGTGTGATCGGCGAGCCGGGCGATCGCATCCGCATCGTCAACAAGCAGATTTATCGCAACGGCGTCGCGTTGAACGAGCCGTACAAGTATCACAAGACCGATTACATCGCGCCCTATCGCGACAATTTTCCCAGCCGAGCCGGACGTGATGGTGGATCGTGGCGCCATCGACATGCTGACCAATCACGTGGTGAACGGCGAAGTCGTGGTTCCGCCCAACAGCTATTTCGCGATGGGCGATAACCGCGATAATTCGCTCGACAGCCGCTATTGGGGCTTCGTCCCCCGCGAAAACATCATCGGCAAACCGCTGATCATCTACTGGTCGTTCGACGCGCCCAGTTCGGAATTGCAGGATCCGTCGATCGGCGTCGACCACATCATGGACGTCGCGAAGAACTTCTTCGGGAAGACCCGCTGGCGCCGCAGTTTCATGCTGATTCACCCCTATCGCGGAAAATGAGCAAGCTCGAACAGGGCACACGGGATTTCATTTTCGAGTGGACCCTGAACATCCTGATTCTGCTGTTCGGCACCACGACGCTGGTGCAGGCCTTCATCGTCCCGACGCCTTCGATGGACACCACCGTCATGGTCGGCGATCATCTGTTGGTCGACAAACTCTCCTACGCGAACACGGATCCGATCAGCAAGCATCTTCTGCCGTATACGGAGCCGAAGCGCGGCGACGTGATCGTGTTTCGCTATCCGCTGGATATCAGCCAGAACTACGTGAAGCGCGTGATGGGCGTGCCCGGCGATCGCATTCATATACTCAATAAAATCGTTTACCTGAACGGGACGCCGCTCCAGGAGCCCTATGCGGAACATATTTTTCCGGGCCTGGAGCCGTATCGCGACACGTTTCCCATGAATCCGAAAGAGGCGGAGCCGCTGATCGCGGCGACGCGCGTGGATACGGAGCGAGCGGTGGACATGCTGACCAATCACGTGGTGAACGGCGAGCTGGTGGTTCCTCCCGGCAGCTATTTTGCGATGGGCGACAATCGCGACGATTCGCTCGACAGCCGCTATTGGGGATTCGTGCCGCGCGATTACATCATCGGCAAACCGCTGTTTATTTTCTGGTCGTACGACGCACCCACCGCGGATTGGATCGGCGGAAGCGGGCACTACGTGGATCTACTGGAGAATTTTTTCACGAAGACGCGCTGGAATCGCACGTTGAAGCTGATTCGCGGCATCCCGATCGGTTAAAGTCGGATCATGCCCCACCTTTTCGGTCTCATCCTGGCGGGGGGACGAGGGACGCGCTTCTGGCCCCGCAGCCGCCGCAGCCTATATGGAACCGCGAATGTGAATGAGCGGGCAGCCGCGAGAGGAAGTTTTTCGGCCCGCTCGATCAGTCTCGTGGTTCTCATTCATCGACGCGCTGAGGCCGCCTGACTTATGTCGCACCTTTATGGACTCATCCTGGCGGGCGGACGGGGGACGCGTTTCTGGCCCCGCAGCCGCCGCAGCCGCGCGAAACAAATCCTGAGCTTCTTCGGCGAACGCACGCTGATTCAGCAGACCGTGGACCGCCTGAAGCCTTTGCTTCCGCCCGATCGCATCTGGATTCTGACGAATCATCACTTGCGCGCGGAGATCATCAAGCAGCTTCCCGAAGTTCCGAAGGCGCAGATTTTAGCCGAACCCGCGCAGCGCAATACCGCGCCGGCGATCGGACTGGCCGCGCAGATTATTTCGACCATCGATCCCGAGGCGGTGATGGGCGTGTTTCCAGCCGACCACGTCATCGTCAAGAATCGCGATTATGTCCGGCTCCTGCGACCTGCGTTCAAAGCGGCGGGCGAAGGCAAGATTGTCGTGATCGGCATCCAGCCACGCTGGGCCGAAACCGGATACGGCTACATAGAATTCAGCAGCTCGCCGGAACCGGGCACTGCGGTTCCGGTCTCAAGTTTCCGCGAAAAACCGGATTTGAAAACCGCGGAAGCGTTCGTCGAAGCTGGGAATTTCTATTGGAACGCGGGCATGTTCTTCTGGAAGACATCGATTCTGCTGGAGAATCTGCGCGTTTTTCAGCCGAAAACGGCATCCTTACTCGCGAGCCTTCCTCCGATCACAAGCCGCCAGTTCGCACCCAAGCTCGAAGCGACATTCCCTCTGTGCGAGAACATCTCGATCGATTACGCGGTGCTCGAACGAGCGAAGAACGTCGTGGGCATTCCCGCGGGCGATATTGGCTGGAGCGACGTCGGGAGTTGGAACGCGGTGTACGAACTGCATAAACGCGACAGCCAGGGCAACGCGCTACGCTCTCCTTCGATTATCGAGGCGAGCACGGGCAATTACGTGGAAGCCGACAAGAAGCTGGTCGCGCTGCTCGGCGTAAAAGATTTAATCATTGTGGATACGCCGGATGCCCTGTTGATCGCGGATCGCGGACGGGCGCAAGAGGTCGGGGATTTAGTGAAGCGGCTGGAGAAAGCCGGTCACGATCATTTGCTTTAGCACGGACTGCGCCGCACAGAAGAATAAGCCCCGGCGTCGGCATGAGTGCCGACGCGGCACGCGTGGGCGCGTGCGCCACAGAGCTCCCTGGGCAGTCCGCTGAAACTATCGCACCACGATCTTCGCCAGGCCGACGTTTCCGGCGGCATCGAATACGCGCACCACGACGACGTGCTCGCCGGACGGGAAATTGTCGATGTGGATCAGGAATTTCTCACGCGGGGAATCCGTCAGTCCGTCGATAGCTTCGACCGGCAGCCACGGTTGCGTGTCGAGCGAATATTCGCAGCGGCGGAGATCGGAAGCGCGATCCTCGGCGTCGACGTTGATGTCCACCGCAGTTCCTGAACGCACGGGGGCGCTGGCCGTCACGACGGGCGGGGTGTTATCGATCACCACTGGAGCACTTACGAGTTCGGTCTGCCGCGCTTGATCCGCCGCATTCGAGGGGCGATCCGACGCCACAACTCGGAAATAATAGCGGCCGTCGGCGAGCGCATCGGAGTCGAGCGGATAAGTGTTGTCGCTGATGTTCGCGCGCAGGAGCTTCCATTCACGCTCCTCCTCGCCGCGGAAGTACAGCGTGTAGGAGAGCTTGTCGCCATCGGGATCGTCGGCCTGCCAGATCACCTGCATCTGCTGCCCCGAAGGACGTCCGAAAGTCTGCGCCTGCGTACCTGCGGGCGTGGATGCGTCGCCGGTGTCGGTCACGGTAATCGAGTAGGGGGAGGATGCAGAGGCAGTCGCGGAAGACGCCGCTTTCGTGGGAGAATTCGCGGATGACACGCTGATGCTTCGAATGATCGGCGGCGCGTTCTGAGGCAAGTACGCCAGCCTGACACTCGCAAGTTCCACCGGCGCTCCTGAGAACTCGGCTCGCCATTGGATGAAGCGAGCGTTCGGACTTGTGATATTCGCGGGACTCGCCAGCGGCGAAGACCAATCGCTCCACGCAGAATCGGGACGCGACGAGTTGCCGGTGCGAGTTTTCAGCATCACGCCCGCCTGCGGTGCGCCGCCATTCCCGCCGGTGCCAGGAGATCCTGCCCCAACGTGCGACGGCACCGGCGTCGTGCACGGGAGATTCGAACCAGCCGCCGGTTGTGCTGTTGGTGTCGAGTCGCACCAGCTTCGCGGCGCTTCCCATGGCCGCGAACATCCCTCGCGGCGAGGCGATCAGTCGCGTCGCATCGCTCTCATTGGCTTGTGCGATAAGCGCAGGATCTTGAGAGCTGATCGCCGCGGAATCGGTGCGGCGGGCGTCGATCCTATAAATGCGTCCCTGCGCGTCGGTTAAAAGAAGCAGCGTGCCGGAGGGTTCGGCGGCGACGTCGTAAATGTTTTCGTCCTTCGAACTCCACAAGGTTTCGACGGAATTGTCCGGTGAGATCCGATACAGCGCGGACCGTTCGACGCCGGTGTATTCGGCCGTGGTGGCGGCCGACGGAAATTGTCGGAGGTGTGCTCGATGGCTTCGGCGCTTCGGGCTTCGGAGGCGTGATCATCGCTGCCTGTGCGTCAGCGGTAACAGTAATGCTCGTCAGCCGGAGCAGTCACCGTCACTCCCGAAGTCTGTATCGCCGATGATGCCGCTCCCACGCGGCGCGCAACGCTGCCGCCGAGCGCGGACGCATAGATCGTCCCATCGGGTGCGGTGAGAATCGAGCGGATCTCCGGGAGGTGCGATTGATACAACACGAAGGCCTTCCCGGGATTGCCTGTGATCCGATACAGGACGCCGTTCGGCTCACTCCCCGCCAGCAGGCGTCCTTCGCGGTCGAAGGCCAACGCCGTCACGTGCGATTGGCCGGTTTCATAATAGAGTTCGCCTCGGCCGGCGGCCGTGACACGGTAGATCTTGCCTTGCTGCCCGGTACCGACGTAGAGCGATCCATCGGGCGCAATCGCCAAGGCCCAGATGTAAGGCTCGCCTGGGGAAAAGTACTCGGTGGCTTTGCTGTTCTCGATCCGATAAACCTTGCCGTCGGGCGATGTGCCCAAGTAGACGACGCCCGCCTTATCGACGGTCAGCGCGAAAATCTCCGGCTGGTCCGCGGTCCAAATAACGGAACCTTTTCCCGACGCATCCACTTTGATAAGACGTCCACGATGGCCGGTTCCGAGATAAAGCGAGCCGTCGGGTGCGGAAGCGATCGCCCAAATCTCCGGTTGATCGGACGAGTAAACCGGTACGAGAGCAGGACCGGGCGTGAGCCGACCATCGCGGGTCAGCGAGAGCCCGCTGAGGCGGCCGCGCAAGAAATCCTGGTTGCCGTTCAATTCCCAAACCGTGGTCGTGGCAGCTTGCGCGCTGACTGAGAGTAAGCCGAGGGCCAGAACGGCAAACAGCAGGTCCCTCGACTTCGCTCGGGATGACTTGGATTGGATGGACTTCGCCAGGCTCTGGGTCACTAATCCTTCACCTCAACCTGCACCGTCTTCGTTCCGGTGACGACGAGCCCGGGGCCGGGAGAGACTTCGATCTCGGCGAGCTTCGCACCGCGGGCGATTGCCAGATTCGTGCTGCCTGCCTGCGCGCGCGTCAGAATCATGGCGAGCGAGGCGGGCGGCGAGGGAAGATCGCGGCCTTCGACTGTGAAAGACGGCTCCGAACGCCACACGCGAAGATACGCCTTCGTATTCGAGCGCAGACCGTTCAGCAGATTTAACACTTCGGCAGGCGAGTGCTGCGGCGTGCCGACCGCGGCCTGGAATTCGATCGTATTCGTCGCGGTGGCGTCCGCGATGGAGAAGTAGAGCGTTCCATTCGGTGCGCCGATGGGCACTCGATAGCGTACGTGGCGCGACGTTTCCACGCCGTTCTGTTCTCCCAGAACAACAAGGATATCGAGATCGTCGCCGGGACGGGCCGTGCGCGGGGCAATCAGATCCAGAATCTGGCTCTGGCCGCGCTTCAGAACGGAACTCACATCGAGCATTATATTTTTGACTCGCAACGCATCGAAGCCGCTTTGCAAAGCGAATCCCACGTCCGACGCGACACCACCCGACGCAATCGCGGCGACGGCCACGTCACCGGTATATACATCGTCAACGCGAACCGTGCCGCCGGCAAAATCGATCTGACCACGAATGGAATACGTCTCCGGCCCGATGCTGCGCTCGGTCGCGTCGATTGCTGAAAACACGGCCATTTGTGTGAGCAGGGGAGTCATCACGCGATCCTCGATCATGCGCATCTTATAAACATTCGCACCAACGCGAATCTCCACCGGAATCATCGACGCCGCGCGTCCGGTCACGCCCGCGATGGCCGTGTCGCGATCCGCGGTAATCGAACCCATCCATTCGCGCGCAGTCGAGAATCTTAAAGGAGCTCGCGAAATTAGGCAGCAGCGCGAGGACTTCCGCCTGCGCGAACGGCATATCCGTAGGTCCCGCGGCCATGAAGCGGTGACCGAAGGCGTACAGATGATCGCCATCGATGGCAGTGACGGTTCCGTCGGCACCCGTGGACATATCGCCCGAAAGAAGTTGCACGCTGATCATGGAGCCGGGCTCGAGTTTTTTCGGATCGCCGAGCTGCTCGCTGGGGGCGCCGCCGCCCGAAACTCCTTGCCGCGGATCGAGCCCGATGGTGCGAAGCTGAGGAGCAAAATGATCCAGCGTCGCGGTGGTGAATCCCGCAAACGAAACGGGCGTGGCGATTTCTTCCAACCGCTGATTGCCCGCGACGAACGGGCTGCGGCGCGGCGGAAGGGTTGAAGCCAGCTGACGAGTTCCGTCCGCGGCAGGCTCGGGGTCGACGCGCAACATATCTTCAATCGGACGAATCCCCGCGATGGCTACTTTCGATTGGGGGAAGCTCAGAGCGACCGCGCCCACCAGCTTTCCATCGATATAAACGGGCGATCCGCTCATGCCCTGCATGACGCCCGTCTCGGCTAGCGGTCCACCGCTCAACCGCGCGAGAATGATCGATTGACGGGGTCCCAGGTTATCGAGGACACCCAGAATCTCGACCTGAAAATCTTCGACACGCGTTCCCGCAAAAACGGTTCGTCCGATGCCGTGTTGCCCGGCGCGAACATCTTTAAGAGGAAAGATCGCGGGAGCGGCGTGCAAAGCGAAGGGAAGACTCAACGCAATACGCAGCCACACGAAGCACCGAACCGAACCTCGTGTTAAAAAATGTCGAGCCACGGCACCATTTTAGGTCCTTTCGCACGCGCCGCGGAGAGCGCCGGCGTGTGAATAATGCGTGACTCGGGAATGAACCCTAGTCTACAATCGTATGAACCTTAGCCAAGAAATGCCCGTAATCGGTTGTAACAGCTTGGGTAGGACGTGCATCCGGAACACGTAGTAGTATAGGTAGAACGCCGAGTCTTACGGGGCGCGGTGGCACTTTGCAGACTTATATTTTTTAGGGAGGTATCCCATGTGGAACCGCCGCAAGGACGAAGTTAATACCAGGCCCACCACGGCCACCCCGGTCTCATCGCCAGAACCAGCTAAGGAAGGAACCTCGATGTCCACATTACCCACACGCGCGGTAGAAACGCACCATGACACAAGCCGCGGAGGAGGGCCTGCCATTCTCGGCAAGTCCGTCATCGTCAAAGGTCAGATTTACGGGCGGGAAGATCTGACGATCGATGGAGAGGTCGAGGGAACCGTGGAACTGCAGGAGCATCGCCTCACGATCGGGCCGAACGGCAAGGTGACGGCGACCGTGAAGGCGCGCGAGGTTGTGGTGCTCGGCACGTTGCAGGGCAATGTGGAGACGCGCGATAAGATTCACATACGCAAGGATGCGAAGTTGGTGGGCGACATCAAGACGGCGCGGATTGAAATCGAAGACGGGGCCTATTTCAAAGGCAATATCGATATCACGCGGACCGACGCCAAGCCGGCCGCCGCGCCCAAACCCCAGGCCGTAGCCTCGGCGGCATCAGCTACGAATGCTCCAGCCGCCGCAAGTGCCGGCGACCACAAGAGGTAAGGGTTGGTTCGCGCGCCGGCCGCGCTCGAAACGCGCAACAGCAACGGGTTGAGCCAGTTCTGTAGCACGCTCGAAGAGCGTCCGGGATTATCGATTCTGGATTTTGCGCCCGCCAATCAATCGACCGTCAGCTTCATCACCGGCTACGGACATCGTCTGTACTCAGACGATTTCGTGCATCAATTGGACCAGTGCTTCGGCGCGTCCGGCGACTTCTTCGAGAATCAATCGAATCCGTTGCTGGTCAACCGTTTTTTGGAGGCGGCACTGGATTTCGAAGATCAATCGTTCGACGGAGCGCTGGTGTGGGATTCTTTGCAATTTCTGACCCCGGCGCTCCTGCAAACGGTCGTGAGCCGGTTGCACCGTGTGCTGCGGCCGGGATCGAGTTTGCTGTCGATCTTCCATGCCGAGGAACGCGTGGAACAGATCTCCACGTTTTCGTATCGCATTCAGGATCAGAAAACCGTGCTCATGGCGCAGCGCGCGAAGCGCAAGCCGGCGCAGATTTTCAACAATCGCAATCTGGAGAAACTGTTCCAGGATTTCTCGTCAGTGAAGTTCTTCTTAACGAGAGATCACTTGCGCGAAGTGATCGTGAAGCAGTAGCTCCCATTTTTCGTCGACTGCTTTAACTTCAGTTTCGACCGCCAACTTTGTCTCGCTCGCTCTCCTCCCTCTATACTTCCTTAAGGAGCATCCTTGTCCCTCGAAGACGAACTTCTAGAGCAACGCGTCCGCCGCATCGCTGAAATCGAAGCACTTGGGTTCCGCGCCTACGGGCAGCGGTTCGATTTCACGCACACGATTCCGCAGATCCTGGCCACACAGAACGCGCGGACCGCCGAGGAGTTGGACGCCGAGAAGCCTCGCGTAAAGATCGCCGGCCGCATTCAGACCGTCCGCCGCATGGGCAAAGCAGGCTTCATGCATCTGGCGCAATCGGGCGAGCGTCTGCAAGTGTACGTTCGCAAGGATGCGGTCAGCGAGCGTGAATACGCGCTGTATAATCTGCTCGATCTCGGCGACATTATCGGCGTGGAAGGCTACCTGTTTCGCACGCGCACGGGCGAGCTCAGTGTACATGTGGAGACGCTGACATTCCTCTCTAAGATTCTGCTCAACATGCCGGAGAAGTTTCACGGCCTGGAAGACGTCGAGATCCGCTATCGCCAGCGTTACCTGGATTTGATCGCGAATGCGGAATCGCAGAAGATTTTCGCGACGCGCGCACGAATTATTTCGTCGCTTCGCAGGCAGTTGGAAGAGCGCGGATTCATCGAAGTGGAAACGCCGATGATGCAGCCTCTCTATGGCGGCGCGGCGGCGCGGCCGTTCGTGACGCATCACAACACGCTCGATATGGATCTGTATCTCCGCATCGCGCCGGAGCTTTACTTGAAGCGGCTGGTGGTCGGCGGATTGGAGCGCGTTTACGAAATCAATCGAAACTTCCGCAACGAAGGGGTCTCGACGCATCACAATCCCGAGTTCACCATGCTGGAGTTCTATCAGGCCTACACGGATTACAACGGGCTGATGGATTTCACCGCGGAATTGCTGAAGCAGACGGCGATCGATGCGACTGGATCGCCGATGGTGGAATACGACGGACGAACGCTCGATTTCGGCCAACATCCGCAGGATGTCGATGCAGGAGGCCGTCGGAGGGGACGTGCCATTGCGGGGCCACGCGCTGGTGGAGGCATTCGAGCGCAACATTGAACCGACTTTGTTCGAGCCGGTGATCATTTACGACTATCCGGTGGAAGTATCTCCGCTCTCGAAGCACAAAGCATCCAGATCCGGCCTTCGTGGAGCGCTTCGAGATTTACGTCGCTGGGATGGAGATCGGGAACGCGTATACCGAGTTGAACGATCCGCAGGAGCAGCGCCGGCGCTTCGAAATGCAGCTCGCGTTGAAGGCCGCGGGCGACGAGGAAGCGCATCAGATGGACGAGGATTACATTCGCGCTCTGTCGTACGCGATGCCGCCAACGGCCGGCGAAGGCATCGGGATCGACCGCCTGACGATGATTTTGACGAATTCGAAATCGATCCGGGACGTGATTCTGTTTCCGCTCCTGCGACCCGAAGGCGAGATCGGAATTGCGGACAAGTTGAGGGGGCTGACCAAGGAGTCAGGAGTTAGCAAACAGGAGACAGAAGACAGGAAACAGAAGACAGGAGGAAGCAATTAGCGGCACCAATGACCCTTCCGAGGGAGCGCGCGAAAACATTCGAAGACTTAATTCTGTGGCAGAAGGCACATCAATTTGTCTTGGCCGTGTATCGCTATTCCAGCACGTTTCCTCGCACCGAAACTTACGGGCTAGTTTCACAGCTACGACGGGCAGCTGTCTCTATCCCCGCCAACATCGCTGAAGGATTCAAACGGGCAGGACGCGCGGACAAAGCCCGGATGCTGAATATCGCAGGGGGCTCACTGGAAGAATGCCGATATTATCTGATTCTCGCGAACGATCTGAACTACGGCGCAACAGATGAACTGATTTCGCAGGTCGATGAAGTGGGGCGCATCTTAGCGGCCTACACAAAGGCTATTCTGTCTCCTGTTTCCTGACTTCTGTTTCCTTCCCATGTTTGAGCTCTTCATCGCCCGCCGTTACCTCCGCGCGAAACGCAAGCAGGTGGTGATCTCCGTCATCACGGCAATTTCGGTGATCGGCGTTGCCGCGGGCGTGATGGCATTAGTGGTCGCGCTCGCGATTAACAATGGTTTTCGCGATACCCTCGAGCGAAATCTGCTCGGGGCGACCGCACACGTTTCGATTCTCGAAAAAGAACCCGGGACGGGAATCGAAAATTGGGAAGCGCTCGCACAGAAACTGGCGAAGCTGCCGCACGTGAAAAGCGCTGCTCCCGCGTTGTACGAGAGTGGATATTTGAGCGGCCCGCTGCAGGGGTCAGGTGTCGCGATCAAGGGCGTCGATGTGCGGCCGGGAGCACCGCTGCCCGACGCGCTCATGCATCTGAAGGCCGGCTCGATCATTGGCTTGCGTGAATCGCCGAAATCCACAACGGCGGCCGGGGAGTTGCCTGGAATTGTACTGGGATCTCGGCTGGCGGAGAATATCGGAGCCGTGAACGGCAAGCAGGTCCAGCTGACGGTTCCCAACGGAGAACTGACGCCGTTCGGCCCGCGTCCCAGCTTCGTGCGTTTTCGCGTGGCCGGGATTTTCGAATCCGGTTTCTACGATCTGGATGCGAACTGGGCTTTCACTTCCCTGCCCGCGGCCCAAAAAGCGTTCGATTTGACGGATGTCGTCAACAGTATCGAAATGATGCTCGACGACATTTATCGGGCTCCCAGCGTCGCGGCGGCCGCGTCGAAAATCATCGGCCCGAAACTGGCGGCGACCACCTGGGGCGAACAAAATAAGCAGATCCTGAACGCGCTCTCCATGGAACGGATGGTGACCGTAATCACGGTCGGCCTGATTCAATTGGTGGCCGCGCTGAATATTCTGATCACGCTCGTCATGATGGTCATGGAGAAGCATCGCGACATCGCGATCCTGATCTCGATGGGCGCGAAGGCGCGCCAGATCCGCAATATCTTTGTGTACGAAGGCGTCTTGATCGGCGCCGTCGGAACGACGATCGGGTTGATCGCCGGATATGCGCTGTGTTATTTCGCGGACAAGTATCACTGGGTTCGATTGGATCAGCAGGTGTATTCGATCGCATACGTGCCATTCGAACCTCGAACGTTCGACGGCCTGTGGATCGCGGCGGCCGCGATGGCGGTCAGTATCGTGGCAACGCTGTATCCGGCACGTAGCGCGGCACGAGTCGTGCCCGCCGAGTCTCTACGGTACGAGTGAAGTAATTGCAGCAAATCCGGAGATTTATAATGTTCAGCAGTTATTGACACTCGCCCGTCGCCCTCATTATCATATTGAGCGGCCCTCTTCCATTGCTCTGGCTTGGACTCCGGGCTAGGGCGCTTGGCATTAGCTGAGGTCTGCTAACCAAACCGGGTTCTCGCTCGTCAATACCGGAGTCGGAGTGACCGCTGAAGCATATGAGGCGGCACGTGATTCAGATGGGGAGGCCGTCCGTGTCTGTGCGGCAACGATTCATATGATTAAAGTTGAAGGTTTGACCAAGCGGTATGCGCGTCACGTCGCGGTAGACGGCATTTCTTTTCAGGTCGAAAAAGGCCAGATTGTCGGTTTCCTCGGGCCCAACGGCGCGGGCAAAACAACCACGATGCGAGTGCTGACGTGTTTCATGCCTCCGAGTTCTGGAACGGCTACCGTGGCCGGATTCGACGTTCTGGAGCATCCGATGGAAGTGAAAAAGCGTATCGGCTATTTGCCCGAAACGCCGCCCCTCTACCCCGAGATGGAAGTCGGCGAGTACCTGGATTTCGTCGGACGCCTGAAGGGGATTCCGAGTTCACAACTCGCCGCGCGCGTCGACGAAGTGGCTGAGCGTTGCGCCGTCGGCGACGTGAAAAACAAGTTGATCGCGAAGCTCTCCAAGGGCTACCGGCAGCGTGTGGGACTCGCGCAGGCGATCATTCACAATCCCGATGTTCTAATCCTGGACGAGCCCACTTCCGGACTCGATCCGCAGCAGATCATCGAAACCCGCGACCTCATCAAAGGTCTCGCGGGCAATCACACGATTATTCTTTCGACGCATATTCTGCCAGAAGTCGAGCAGATCTGTGAGCAGGTCATCATCATCGCGCGCGGGAAGCTGGTGGCGAAGGATACGGTTTCCAATCTAACCAGCCGTCTGCGCGGCTCTGAAACGATCGCAGTTGAAGTCGGCGGCGCCGGGAGCGATCCGGGCCTCGTGAAAGAACGGCTCGAAACCATCGAGGGAGTCGGCAGCGTTTCGGCACGCGAAAGCCGCCAAGGACTTCTGTCATTCGTCGTCGAAAGCAAGGAAGGCCAGCACGTCCGGCCGCAACTGGCTCGCGCGATCGTCGAATCCGGTTGGGCTTTGAATGAACTGCACGCCGTCGGGCTAAGTCTGGAGGAGATCTTCCTGGAACTCACGGGCGCGCCCAAGCACGACGTGGAATCGGCGCACGCCACCACGATTTCCACGGAAGAAGTCAGTGCCGGGAGAGAAAGCTAAATGTCGAACACACTCACCATCTGGCGCAAGGAATTGCAGAGTTATTTCCGCTCGCCGATCGCCTACGGCGTCATGGCGTTTTTCGCGCTGATCGCCGGCTATTTCTTCTATGTCGCGGTCGTGTACTTCGTGCGCGCGAGCGTCCAGAGCGCGATGATGGGTCAGAACCAGCCGATGAACGTGAACGAATCGGTGGTTCGGCCACTGCTTTCGAACATCAGTGTGATCGGACTCTTTCTGATCCCGATGATCACGATGCGTTTGTTCGCGGAAGAAAAACGCAGCGGAACGATCGAGCTGCTGGTGACCTCGCCGATTAAAGACCTTGCGATCATCATGGGCAAATGGCTGGCGGCGCTCACGCTGTACGCCGCGATGTTGGGAATCTCGCTGCTCAGCATGGCGACGCTGTTCTTCTACGGCAAGCCGGACCTGCGGCCGATGGTGGCGGGTTATTTGGGACTGCTTCTCCTCGGCGGAAGTTTGCTCGCGATCGGTACTTTCATTTCGACCTGCACGAAGAATCAGATCGTCGCGGGGGTCGCCGGATTCGGCGTGTGCCTGATGCTGTGGGTCCTGGACTGGCTCTCGTCGTTCCAGGATTCCGTGGTCGGCAAAGTGGTCTCCTATTTTTCGGTGCTGCAGCATTTCGATTCTTTTTCGAAAGGCGTGATTGATTCACGCGACGTGATCTACTACCTTTCGGCGATTTTCATCGGCCTGTTTCTGACGGCGCGTTCGCTTGAATCGCTGCGGTGGAGGGCCTAGAACGATGGCGAACAATTCCTGGATGCAAGCTCGGCAAACCAAATTCGCGGCCTACACGGCAGTCTATGTGCTGATCGTGTTTGCGGTCATTGGCGTGATTAATTTCCTGGCCAATCGCTACAACAAGACCGCGGACCTTACGGCCAACAAGCAATTCACGCTGTCCGATCAGACCCTAAAAGTGGTGAAGGATTTAAAGGGCGACGTCACGATTACGTATTGGGACGCGCCGACACGCTTTCAGGCGGCACGTGATCTATTGGATCGTTATCACAACCTTTCGCCCAAGGTCGACGTGAAGTACGAGGACACGGATAAAAATCGCACGCGGGCCATCGCGGCGGGCGTAAAGCAATTGGGGACGATCTTCGTCGATACCAACGGCAAGCACGAAGAAGCCAAGATGCTTTCGGAGGAAGACGTCACCGGAGCATTGGTACGTGCCTTGAAGGGCGGCGCGCGCACGGCGTGTTTCGTGCTCGGTTCAGGCGAACATTCCACCGACGATATGGATCGCACGGGATACTCGGGCGCGAAGCAACTGGTGGAAGCAAACAACTACAAAACGCAAACCATCAAACTGCTGGAGAAGCCGGAAGTTCCGATGGAGTGCACGATCGTCGTCGTCGGCGGTCCGGCACACGATTACATTCAGCCGGAAGTGGACGCGCTGAAGAAATACGTTGAGGGAGGCGGCCACGCGTTGATCCTGCTGGATCCGCCGTTGATGTTCGCCAAGCAGGAAATCGACGAAAATAAATCGCTCACGGACGTGCTGATTTCCTGGGGCGTGACGCCGGATCAGGATCTGGTGCTCGATACGAGCGGCGTCGGTCAGGTGTTCGGCATGGGTCCGGAAATACCGCTAGTGACGACCTACAGCCAGCAGGCGATCGTCCGCACGATGAAGGATGTGCCTTCCGGATTCCCGATCGCACGTTCGCTGACGATTAAGAATGGCGATAAGACGATGGTCGAGAAATTGTTCGAGACCAGCGACAGCAGCTTCGCGACGATGAATTTGAAGTCGGCGGATATACGACCGAGTCCGACGGATAAGAAAGGTCCGTTGACGCTCGGCGCCGCCGGAACCTACACGTCGGGAGCAGCGGGTGCGGGACCTGGACGATTCGTCGTCGTGGGCTCCTCGCGGTGGATCGATAATTCGTTCCTGCGCTTCAACGGAAATCGCGATCTCTTCCTGAACATGATGAACTGGCTCTCTTCGGACGAAGATCTGATTTCGATCCGTCCCAAGGAGCCGGAAGATCGCCGCCTGAGCCTGACGGCCAGGCAGATGGCGCTTGTCTTCTATGCCAGTGTTCTCGCCATTCCGCTGTTGATTATCGCGGCAGGCTTCGGCGTGTGGTGGCGGCGCCGCTAAAAACATTTTTCACGGAGAGTCAGGTCAAGCCATGAAACCGGGTCGATTGTTGATTGCCGTCATTGTGCTCGCCGGATTAGGCGGCGCCCTATGGTGGTCAAACCGGGACGAAAAAGCCAAAGAGGGCAAGCCCGCCGCGGATGCTCCCCCGAAGATCCTCGCGATCAAGGAGGACTCGGTCAAAGAGATCGATATCAAGCGGCAAGGCGGCGAAAACACATCGGTGCGCTTCAACGATAAGGGCAAGTGGGAGATCACGTCCCCCAAGCCGCTGATGGCCGATCCGACGTCCGTCGCTCAAATGACGAGCGCGATGTCGAACCTGACATCCGACCGTATGGTGGACCCGAACGTGACGGATCTGGCGAGCTACGGTCTCGGCGCCGGCGGCGCTCGAAGTGGACGTCGCGACGAAAGACGGCAAGAACACACAGCTTCTGATCGGCGACGCGACCCCCACGGGAAGCAACGTGTACGCGAAGATCGGCGGCGACCCGCGGCTGTTCACGATGCCGAACAACAATAAGGCCACGTTCGACAAGACCTCGAAGGATTTGCGTGAAAAACATTTGTTGACGTTTACCGGCGGCAAGCTGGTGGGCGTCGAACTGACGACCAATGGAAAAGCCGGACGTCAGGAAATCGCGTTCAACCGCGTAGGGGATACCGACTGGGAAATCGTGAAACCCAAGAAAATGCGGGCGGACGGAACTCCCGTGGACGACATCGTCACGAAGTTGAAGCTCACCGAGATGGACCCGAACTTATCGGAAGAAGACGCCAAGAAGGCCGCGGCTGGTTTCGCCTCCGCCCCGTTCGTCGGCATCGTCAAAGTGATCGATACGACGGGCTCACAATCGCTCGAGATTCACAAGATCAAGGACGATTATTATGCGAAGTCCAGCTCGATGGACGGAGTGTATAAGATCGGCAAGGATCTGGGCGACGCGCTCGCGAAACCGCTGGACGACTATCGCAACAAGAAGGTCTTCGATTTCGCGTATAGCGATCCGAACCGCATCGTCGTGCAGGACGGCGGAAAGACGGCGACGTACGAGAAGGTGAAGGATAAGTGGATGTCCGGCGGCAAGGAAATGGATTCCACCAGCATGCAGGCCTTCATCGACCGCCTGCGCGATCTCGCCGCGACGAAGTTCGTGGAGACGGGGTTCACCAAACCGGCGATGAGCATCACGGTTTCCTCGAACGATGGGAAAAAAGTGGAGACCCTGGATCTCGCTCCGGCGGCGGCGGGTCCCGATTACATCGCGCAACGGCGGGGTGAAGAGGGACTCTACGAACTCGATGGCAACGCGGTGAAGGAACTTCGTCAGGCGGCGGGCGACGTGAAGGAAGTCCAGGCGAAGAAGAAGTAGAGGACAGGGGATAGGGAAAGCACCTCGCGTCTACCGTTTGCCACTTGATGAACATGCGGGCGTGAAACAATAGGATCAACTCTCGCATGTCTGATCCCGCTCCGCGCCGCGCGCTGCTCACCGACCTCTATCAGCTCACCATGGCGGCCGGATATGTCGCGGCCGGGAAATCCTCCGATCGGGCGACCTTCGAGATGTTTGTGCGCCGGCTGCCGCCGCAGCGCAATTTCATTGTTGCGGCCGGATTGGCACAGGCCGTCGATTATCTTCTGAACCTTCGCTTCACCGGTGACGAAATCGCATACCTCCGCACGCTGCGGCAATTCGAAAACGCGGGCGACGAATTCTTCGACGTGCTCGCGAATCTGCGCTTCACGGGCGATCTCTTCGCGGTGCGCGAAGGCACTCCGCTGTTCCCCGGTGAGCCGTTTCTTACTTTGCGCGCGCCGATTATAGAGGCGCAAATTCCCGAAACTTATCTACTGGCGACCATCGGATTTCAATCGCTGATCGCGACCAAGGCCGCACGGGTGACGAGAGCCGCCGGCGGACGCGGCGTCGTCGAATTCGGCACGCGGCGGGCACATTCACCGGAGGGCGCCGTGTTCGGCGCACGCGCCGCCTACATCGGCGGATGCATCGGTACCAGCAACACGGAGACCGGCTTCCGGTACGGAATTCCGGTTTTCGGAACGGCCGCGCACTCCTGGGTGATGTCTTTTCCCAGCGAACGCGCGGCCAATGTGGAACTGCAGAAGCTGCTCGGCGAACAGACTGTTTACTTAGTGGACACGTACGAAACGCTGGAGGGCACGCGTCAAGCGGCGGCGTTGGGACGACCGCTGTGGGGAGTGCGTCTCGATAGCGGAGACCTTATCGAACTGTCGTTCAAAGCGCGACGGATTCTGGACGACGCAGGACTGCCCGACGCGAAGATTTTCGCCACCGGGGATTTGAACGAGCACAAGATTCACGAATTGATGGCGGCGCGCGCACCGATCGACGCTTTCGGCGTCGGCACGGATCTCGCTACTTCGTTCGATGCGCCGGCGCTCGGGATCGTCTATAAGATGGTCGAGATCGAGAGCGGCGGCGAACGCCGCTACACGACGAAACTGAGCGAAGACAAACACACCATTCCAGGCGCGAAGCAGATTTTTCGCTTCCCGAATCGCGACGTGATCGGCCTCGCCGACGAGTGTTATTCCTGCGGCGGTCCCGATGTGGAGGCGCTGCAGCGCCCGGTGATCCTCGCGGGACGACTGCTGGAACCGCTTCCTTCGGCGGAACAAGCCCGTGACTACGCGGCGTCCTGTCTCGCGCGCTTACCCGCGGCCTCGCAAAGTCTGTTCGAAGCCAAGGATCCGTGGTCTGTCGAGTTGAGTCCCGAATTGGCGAAACTGGATTCGCGCGTGCGTCAAGAGGCCGCTTTATGACATCTGAATCATCGAAAACCGTATTCGTCGACGTGGATACGCAGATCGATTTTCTGTATCCGGCGGGTGCTCTCTATGTTTCCGGCGCGGAACAAATCTCCGGCGCTCTCACGCGACTGAATCGACATGCGGCTCAGTCTGGTAGCGTGCTCATCTCCACTGTGGATGCCCACACCGAGGACGATCCGGAGTTCTCTCAGTGGCCGCATCATTGCGTCGCGGGGACGCTTGGCCAGCGCAAGCCGTCCTGCACGGTGCTCGAAAAGCAAGTCGTGATTCGCAATGCGCTCCGGGATATCGACATCGCGGGCGCACAGCAGATTCTGCTCGAAAAGCAGGCGCTCGATTGTTTTACGAACGTGAATCTGGAGAAATTGCTCGCGAAGCTTCAGACCGAACGCTACGTGGTTTACGGCGTCGTCACGGAAGTCTGTGTAAAGCTGGCTGCGTTCGGACTTCTGAAAACCGGAGCTCGCGTGGAATTGGTGACGGATGCCGTGCGTGGCCTCGACCCGGCGAACGAGGCGCGGATGCTCCGGGAATTCACGGCGCAAGGCGGAGTACTGACGACGACCGACGCAGTAACGGCGTCTTAGCGCCCAACGGAAGACGCGCATTGAAAACGGTCTATCTCGGTCTCGGTTCAAACGTGGGCGACCGTGGCGGACATTTGCGCGATGCACGGCGGCAATTAGAGGAGTGTGATTTGCCGGTGCTCCGCGCATCATCGATCTATGAAACGGCCCCGCGCGATTTCGTGAAACAGCCGTGGTTTCTCAATCAAGTGATCGAGACGCGAACGGACGCGCTCCCGCGCCTGCTGATGGCTCGGCTGCTGCGCATCGAGCGTGCCATGGGACGCCGCCGGCTGATTGCGAAAGGGCCCCGCATCATCGATCTGGATATTCTTTTGTACGGAGACGCCACGATCCACGCACACGATCTGCAGATCCCTCATCCGCGGATGGGCGAGCGCCGGTTCGTGCTGGAACCGATGGCGGAACTCGCGGGCGCGCTGCGGCACCCACGAAGTGGTCTTACGATGCAGGAGATGCTGGCTAAGGTTTCGGATCAATCGGTGCGGAGATGGGGCGCGGGCGATTGACTCGCAAAAATCGGTTAGGGCGTTAAAATCGGCACGCTGGTGAACGCGCCCGTGGACGTCGCGCGAATGCCCACCACGCCGATCACGCCACTGAGGGGCGGATCGAATTCCACGGTGCCGTAATGGCCGGCAGCCGCCGGGAAAAGATCCGTCAGCACAAATGCTTGGTGCCCTTGTGCCGGCAGCGTCACGGTGCCGGTTTGCAGCGTTGCTCCGGTATTATCGCGGAGAATCACGTTGACCGTCGCAGCGAGCCCGCTGGCGTTCGCCAAAGCGACGCCGAGAGTCAGTCCGCTGGTCTCGTCGAAGGCGGCGACGTAGCTGTTCGATGACGGCGATTGCGCCGGCACCAGAACCTCCTGCCCCGTCACGGCGAACTGGAAAATGAGAAATCCAGTAACGCCGGGCCCCGAGGTCAGCACGGCCGAACCTTCTTGCAACGGCGCGCCCGCTGGGCTCTCGCTCTGGATCAGGGCCGTGCCGAAAGGGGGAAGGGTGGCATTGATCGAGGAAAAGGATCCGCTCAATTCCAGGTCTGCGGAAGCGACCGGCACCACCAACGGGGCACCGTTATCGCCATAAAGAACGACGCCGGCCGAGGCCGAGTTGGACGATGAATTCGCCAATTCCATGAGCGTCTGCCAACCCGCGCCCGTGGCTAGATCCGGCAAAAGTCCGCCGCCCGCCGCGCCGTTCGCCAGCACGGGAATACCCGTGAAAGCCCCCGACGGATCGGCTCGGATTCCAAGAACGCTGATTTGCGTACCCGTGGGCGGCACGAACTGCACCGTCCCGCGCACGTTGGCGAGCGCGGGTATTTGGGTCGCCAGCACGAACGACTGATGCCCCAACGCGGGAAGAGTGATCGTACTGGTCGCGACCACGAGGCCGTTCTTATCGCGGGCGGTGACGGCCACGCTGGTCGAGACAAGCGCGCTGCTCGCGAGCGAGACTCCCGTTGCCAATCCGCCGGTGTCGTCGAATGGCAAGGTGTACGACGAAGCGGTTCCGGAACTCAAGGGCACCAGCACCTCCTGGCCTGTGACGGTCCAGCGGAAAATTACGAACCCGCCGATATTGGCGTTGGAGGTGATCTCGACCGATCCGGTTTCCACAGGCTTCGTTGCCGCCACATCGCTTTGCAGGATCAGCACGGAGTGGGGCTGGATCACCGGATCTAGACCGGAAGCGGTGACGTTGACGGTCCCGTCTTGAGACACCAAAGGAATCGAAAGAGAATCCCCGTTGTTATCGTAGGTCCGTAAATGCGCGGTCGCCACAACGCTCGTGGGATTGATCAATTCGAACCACGTCTCCCAACCACCGCCGGTAGCCAGATGCGCGCCCGATAAGCTGATCGTGCCCGCGGGTGGAGGCGTCCCGGTCACTCCACCGCTGCCCGTCGAATTGGACGTCCAATTGGTCACCAGTTGGTAGGCGTCCACCGAACCCAGCCCGGTCGCCAGATCGTAGCCGGCTGAGGCGCTGTAGCCGCCCATCGAACCAACGCCGGGCGCGATCGCCGGGCCCGTGCAGGCCGGGTTCCCGCTGAAGGGGCCCGAGGTACAGGGAACCGCGTTGGTGCCGCCGGTGACATCGTGAAATATTCCAGGCGTGGATCGAGCCAGTGCGTACAACTCCGGACTCGGATTTCCGTTTCGGACGCTGGTGTATTGATCGATCAACGCCATGATCCCCGCAAAAGTAGGCGTGCTGGCCGAGGTTCCACTCACCAGATAGAGTTGACCCTGGGTGAGCACCTCGTAGCCATCGTGTTCCGCGGCCGTCAACGCAACGTCCGGTAGATAGCGGTGATGGCCGCCCGTGCTGCCCGGATCGGAAGCGGGAACGCCCGCACCGGTCTGCCAGGAGGGCGTCGCGTAAAGCGAACTGACTCCGCCGCCTCCCGCCCACAATCCGTTATTGGGATTCCCCGGAGCGACGTAAGAGCTTTCATTCCAGACGACCTCCGGTATGTACCCGAGCGCGGAGGCCAGCGTTGACGGCGAATTGGACGGCGCCCAGTAATTCGCGGCGTTCGCGCCTTCGTTAAACTCCGTTCCACCCACGGCGACATTGTAAGGGGTCGATGCCAATCCATTCACCGCAAATCCGAGACGCGCCGGAGAGGCCGAAGTGGGATCGTCACAGTTGGCGGAGCCGCTATCGCCGGCGGAAACAAACACCGAAATCCCCTGCGCGACCGCCTGCTGCCACAGTTGGTTGTAAAAGCTGTTGAAGGAGCCGTTCTCCGACTCGCACTGCCCATAGCTGTACGTGATGACCGGAGCGACATTGTTATCGACGGCGTACTGGCTGGAGAGATCGACACCGTCGGCGGTCGCGGTGCTGGACGAGACGACGACATTCACGGTCGCGCCTCTCGCGACCGCACCCGACCATTCGGTATCGAGTGAAACTTCGACATTGTCGCCCGTCGATATCAAAATCCCGGGATCGGGACCGTTCAGGAGGACCTTTACCGTCGAAGGCGGCAAGCCGTAGTTCGTACGAAACGTACTGATATCGGACAGCGATAGATTCGACCGCGCGATCACAGCGATGCTTTGCCCGGTACCGTCCACACCAAGTTTGCCCCATACCGGCATCACGTCGTAGATGGTTGCGAAATCATAAGGCGTCAAGGTATGCGAACCGCCTTTTTCGTTGTAGGAAGGCGCCGGAGGTTTTGCCGGGGCCTTCGCTGCGATCACGTGATATTGGGGCCGGGCGCGAAAATCGTGCAAAGAGACAATTCCGGTCACAACGGGGGCTATAGCCGTGGGCACGGACAAGTCCGCCGCGTTCGAAATATGCGCTTCGCCGTCCGCTAAATAACGATGAATTTCGCTATGAAAAGCTTGCGCGATTTGCCCGGCAGTGCCGCTGAACTCAATGGAACGCCGCCCGTTTGCCACGCTTTCCACCGTGAAGCCGTGCGCGCGCAGCCAGCCTGTCACGGCGTCCAACTCAGCGGCCGTCGCTCCGAATTGATCTCCGAATTGAGTCGGCGTCAGCCAGCGATGGTAGTCCGGGCAAAGCAGGATCCTGCTGATCCAGCAGGAGTTGATCGAGCGCCGTCTGTCGTTCCGCGCCACTGGATAGAATGAGTTGCAGACGCTCCAGAAGAAATCCGTCGGCGACGGGCCCTAGATCCTGAGCGGTCCGAATAGCTCGATGCGTGGTCCGAGGGAGCCGCGTCAACGAGCTTTCATCGATTGGGCTCGCAATCCGCGAGGGAGTCTGTGCGAATCCCGCGGCCGCAAACACAAAAATACCGAGTACACTCCGAAAACTGCGCATTTGTTAGTAATTTCTAGCGGCCGTGACTCACACTATAACCCGACTAAAAGCATTTCGACGCTATGATTTACGCATCGGTTTCCTCAGAGAATTACCCTAGGGCGGAACTTCTTGAACCATCTCCCCATTGTCCGAGCGCCGGCGTGATAATCCCTATGCACGACAGCGCGATCCTGAACGTCTCCCCTATACCAGGCAATGTCGAGGTGTGTCCCGATCCTTCTGATTCTGTGGCAACTGGCGGCGGTGAGCTACGCGGCCGACGAAGGTGCGCGGATTTTTCAGGAAGGGAAACAAGCCGAACGCTTGGGCGATCATTTGAAAGCCTACTTCCTGTACGCGCAAGCCGCGCAGGTCGATTCGAAGAACCCCTTGTATTCTCAAAGGATGGCGGCGATGGCGCAGAGCGTCGCACTGCGGCCTCGGACTCAGGCCGCCCCCGACGCGGTCATCGATCCCGCGATCGACACGATCGCCGCACACCTTGAATCGGAGGGCTTGCTCGCCGACCAATCGTTGACGTCGCCGGCCGCCTCGCCTCCTCCGCGCCTGGCCGTCTCGGGGGAAAAACGTAGTTTTAAAATAAAAGGCTCGCCCCGCGACATGTTCGAGCAGATCGCGGATGCCTGCGGTTTGCACCTGCTGTTCGAACCGGATTATCGAGAGGTGCCCTCGTTCACCTTCGCCGTCGACGAGGTCGGGTGCCAGGAAGCACTGCGCGCGCTCGAAGCGGCCACCGATTCCTTCGTGGTTCCGATTGGAGAACGGACCGCGCAGGTAGCGCGCGACACCCAGCCGAATCGCTTGCTGCTGACACCGGTGGTCGCGATTGCGGTCCCGATTCCGGAGCGCACGACGTTGCAGGAGGCGCAGGAGTTGGCCACTTCCGTCCAGCAGACACTTGAGATCCGCAGAATCAGTCTGGACGCGGCCCGGCGCGTGGTCTACTTTCGCGACTCGGCGGCGAAGGTATTCGCCGCGCGCGATATGTTCGCGGCTCTATCGCGTTTGCGAGCGCAGGTGGAAGTGGATGTAGAATTCCTGGCGGTTTCGAAGACTTCGTCTCTGTCTTATGGCCTGATGTTGCCGACTTCCGCTGCCATCGTCAGCTTCGGGTCGGGTACGATCACCGGGCCCATCGCACCGCTGCAGCAGTACGGCATCGGAGTGTCGAATTCCGCCGTGCTCGCGACGCTGAGCCGCTCGTCGACGCTCTCGCTGCTCCAATCGCAGATCGTGGCGCTCGACGGCCAGCCGGTCACGCTCAAAGTGGGGGATCGCTATCCGTTGGTTACGTCCGTCTATTCTGGCGTGAACGGTGCGCCGGTGAGCGGGGGTGGAACGATTCCGACCATCAACTATCAGGATTTGGGACTCAGCCTGAAGATCACGCCCGAGGTACATGACGCCGGCGAGGTTTCTCTCGACGTCGACGCCGAGTTCAAGTCGCTCGGAGCCGCGGACGCGAACGGCAATCCCTCGATCGGGAATCAGCAGTATCAGGGCAAGGTCCGGCTGCAGCAGGGCGAGTGGGCCGTAGTCGCCGGTCTACTTCAGACGACCCACACGTACAATCCCACTGGTATCGCCGGATTATCCAGCATCCCGATTTTTGGGAACTTGTTCCGCAGTCAAACGAAGGCAGACGATCGCAGCGAAATCCTCCTGGCGCTGAAGCCGCACATCGTAGCGGCGCCGCCGTGGGAAAGCGCTCCTCTCAAGCCGATCTGGGTTGGGACGGAAGGGCGCCCGGCCACGCTGTTCTAGAACTGAACCGCTCCCCCGCCCGAGATACGAATTGCTTTTTCGCACTCCGGCGGGTTACCTTGGAAGAGCCGGTGAGGTGCGAGAGCGGTTGAATCGGGCGGTCTCGAAAACCGTTGAACCTTTGCGGGTTCCGTGGGTTCGAATCCCACCCTCACCGCCAGAATTTTTCGGTTCCCCGGCGGGTCCCTCTATCCTGCCGCCAACGTACTAGAACTGAATGCGCTGTTTTCTAGCTTTCCGTTCTATCGCCATCGCCGCCGCAACTTTCTACACTGTATCCGGCACTCACAAAAGCAGGTCCGTAGGACGGGGCTTATGTTCGACGTTTTCGGAATTCGTGTACCAACCATAGATCGGAGTATGGACGGCGTGTTGATATCCGTGGCAGCGTCGATGGCGCTTCTCATCGTCGCGCTTCTGCTGTTCCGGGCTTGGCGCAAACAACTACGCGCCAACAAGTTGGGCGCCGACAAACAGCGTGTGCTCGAACAACAAATCATCCAGGCTGTTTTCGTCCTCACGAGGGATGGCTCGATCCGCCGTGTGAATCCCGCAGCGGTCAAGTGGTTCGGATTCTCCGAAGAAGAACTGCGCGGTCATAACATCTCGGGCATACTGCCGGAGATTCTGCTGGTTCCCTCGGGCAGCGGGGAGATCGTGCGCAAGAGCGGAGCCCGCATGCAGGTCCGTTATAGGACGGCAAAAACGCTCGATCAAGAGACTTACGTAATCTTCGAGGAAGCGCTTTCGGAAGCCGCTTCGGCGAAGCGTGAGCAGCCTCGCCCGTCCGCCACGCTGGAGGTGGCCGAAAGAGTGGTCAGCAGAATCGTCCGGCAGTTGGAAGGCCTGTTGACGACCATCAACGGCTACACGGAACTGGCGCTGCATGAGACCGCGGAAGGCAGTCCGACCCGCAAGGATCTCGAAGAAATCGCGACGGCCAGCGACACGGCATCCCATCTCGCGCGGCATCTTCTCGCGTTCACGGGAAATCAACTGATCCCGCTGGAAATCGTGGATCTAAACGCGATGCTCGAAAAGCTGCAGCCGCAGTTCAGCGCGGTTCAAGTCGAGTTCTGCGCGGAGCACTTATTTGTGCTCGCGAACGGCCAGTGCCTGGGCCATATCATTGTGATTTTTTGCGGGAGCGCGCGCCATCGCGTGGGACAGGAGACGGTCATGCAAATCGTGACCAGCCGCCGCCAGGTGAATGCCTCGGAGTATGCGGCGATTTCCATCTCCGATGGCGGTCCCGTGCTCGCGCCGTCGACTTTGGCATGTCTGTTCGAGCCTCTGTTTCTGGATCGTGAAGGAGTCGGCGTTGAGCTTTCGGCGATTTATGGAATGGTCCGAAACATGGGCGGGTTGATCAATGTCACTAGTGAAGCAGACCGCGGAACCACGTTCGAGATCTTGATTCCGCTCGCCCAAAAAAAACCGGAAACAGTCGATGTCGATTCGCGAAAACCGGTAAAGATCTGAAGCGGCCGGATGTCCGCTCGGGGCGAGGCGTTGGTGGGAGACCGCGGGAGGAAACGCGGCGTATTATTGATTCTATGGCGCTTTTAGGGTTTCGTTTTTTGGAGGACCCCATTGTATAATTGTTCACCTGAACGTGACGGTGCGGTCGCGGAGGTCGAGAGTAAATCGATTGAGTTCGCCACCGCCGTTCAACGTGGAATGACGCGAGAGCCGGACGCCGGAGATTCGCCAAATGAGTAAGATGTTTGAGGTCCTTGGGCGGCTCGAAGAACAATCCACCACCGATGCCTCTCCATCGGCGCCCAGAGTACGTCCGCCGGCTGCGGCTCCTCCGATCGCTGCGCTTCCTACGCGGAGTCCGAGTCTTGCTTCGAATCCTTTGGCGCGACTGCCGGAACGCCGGCGAATGCCACCCGCCAGCAATCTGCTGATGGCGATTGCATTTGACGGAAGCATGGTGCTGATCGCACTCAGTCTTTTTCTGGGCGTCTGCTTCGCCATGGGCAGCGCCACGGTTTTGAGCCTCACGAGCAACATTCCGTGGTTGGCCTCGCTGTTCATCGGGCTGACCCTCCTCTACTGGCTGCTCCCCGCGATTTTGAATCGCGAAACGCCCGGCGTGCAATTCGCGAAGAAACGCGCGGGGCAATCCTCCGATTGGCCGGGCGCTCCACGGATGGACCCGCGCAAGCACATCGATCCGCCGTTCGTTCCGCCGGCCAATCGTCCGCGGCCGGCAAGTTGGGTGAAGCGGCCTCTTTCAGACGAACTCGCCCTCGCCAGCAAAATTCTGACCAACGAAGGAGTCCTCGACGCCTACGGCAGCGTGAGCGTTCGCGATGAGCGCAATCCTGGTCACATTTTCCTGGCCGGCCCGGAAGTCGGCGAATACGATCTCAATGGCAAACTATTGAGCGGCCCCGGAGAGGGACACCCGGAGCGATTCCTGCACTGCGAAATCTATCGCGCCAGGCCCGATGTCATCGCGATTGTTCATAGCCGAGCTTCGGAGCTCATTCCGTTCGGAGCGAGCAGCGTTCCGTTGATGCCGATCTCCGAGATGGCGGACTTCCTGATTCCCGGCGTGCCGGTTTTCGAAAGCCGCCAAGTCGGGCAAGTAGGCGATTCGCTGCTCCGCGCGCGAGCTCTCGGACAGGCGCTGGCCGAAACTCTCGGTGACAAGGCGGCCGTCTTAATGCGAGGCCGCGGTGCGGTGGTCGTCGGACCCACCCTTCATGTCACGGTCGCTCGGGCTTACTTCATGAACATGAACGCGAGGCTGCAGGCACAGTCCATTCTGCTCGGCGGAAAAGTAAACTACCTCGAAACGAGCGAGACGAGAACTCCTACTACGGCTAATGAACTCGAGCACGCGTGGGAATTCTGGAAGCAAAAACTCCCCCACTAGCGCTTCCGCATTTCGTACAACCCGATCGCCGGCGAACCTCTCTTCAGCCCTCCAAGCTCCTCAGCATTTCGAGAACGATTGCTTCACACTTCAGCGTCCTTCGGAACAAACTCGTCATGGTTCCACAGCTCCACAGTAATCGCTTGCGAAAGACTCCTCGGCCTACTCTCGGGACGCGCATCGTGTCGCGGAAAAGCGACGAGCGTAGCGCAACTGTCTCACTATTTGGGAGCAAGTCCAAATCACCCTCACTATGCGCGTTTCTCTCGACCGGTCAAACTGAGATAAGTAACAGATTATACGGCGCTTACATATTGGCAATCAGAGTGCTTTCATCTAGTCATTCATAGCCTTAGCGCGGATTGAGTAAAGATTCCACCGCTGTGACTAAAAGGGCGGTAGCTTGTTCGATACGCGCGACGAAGCTTTGGTGGTCGAACGCGCCGCGTCAGCACTCGTTCCAAGCCCGGGCAAACAACAGGTGTCACCCATGTTGAATACATTGCGCCGCAGAGCACGATCCGGACAAATGGAAACTCCCTCTGAATTTCAACCCTGCCCGATTCTGGAGCAGGAGCGCTTCTTGAAGGCGCTGCACCTCGAGCAAAAAAGGACCGAGCGGTCTCGCCGCCCCTTCGTGCTGATGCTACTGGAGTCGAGCGCTCCGATGGCGGGAGCAGTCGCAGAGGAGCTTCTCGAAAGAGTCGTGGGGACGCTTGCGACCGCGAAGCGAGAGACGGATGAGTTGGGGTGGTACCGTCATGGTTCCGTCCTCGGCATCATTTTCACCGAGATCGCAGCCAGCGAAGGCAGATCCATCGCGAAAGTTCTCCGGGCCAAAATCGGCGACGCTCTCTCACAGGCGTTAGACAACCGTGACTTCAGCCAGTTCAAATTATCCTTCCATGTCTTCCCGGAGGACTGGCAAGACCATGACCCCACCGATTCCGCGGGCTCGACACGTCAGCAAGAGTTGTTGCGCGAGAGCGACCCGAAAACGCTCGCGAGTTTGGTGAAGACATCCATGGACTTCATGGGAAGTCTGTGCGGGCTCGCCATCCTTTCGCCGCTGCTCGTGACGCTCGCCCTCGCCGTAAAGCTGACGTCCAAAGGTCCCATATTTTTTCGCCAGCAGCGGGTAGGGCAATTCGGACGTCCGTTTACGTTTCTCAAACTGAGATCCATGTATACGGCGAACAATCACGCCGTGCATCAAGACTACGTAAAGCAATTCATCGCGGGCGCCAACAATGGCGTTCAGCCTGTCAACGGAAACAAAACCACCTACAAGCTAACGAACGATCCGCGCATCACGCCGCTCGGCAGATTCTTGCGAAAGACCAGCTTGGATGAACTGCCGCAATTGATCAACGTGCTGCGAGGCGAAATGTCGCTGGTAGGGCCGCGGCCGCCGATTCCCTACGAGGTCGAATACTACGACATTTGGCACAAACGCCGCTTCCTCGCGGTGAAGCCGGGAATCACGGGCCTGTGGCAAGTCAACGGCCGCAGCAGAACGACCTTCGACGAAATGGTGCGCCTGGATTTGAAGTACGCGAAGTGCTGGTCGCTTGCGCTCGATATCAAGATTCTTTTGCAGACACCCCGGGCCATCTTTTCCGGCGAAGGTGCCTACTAAAAGCGACTTTCGCCATGCATTCCACGAAGTGCGTTGGCCTGTCGTGGCTGTTCGAATTCAACACGGAGGATGAAAGGTCATGATTCATTTTGGAGTGATAGGTTACGGGTACTGGGGACCGAACATCGTCCGCAACGTCCGCAGCCTGGATTCGGCGAAACTGGTCGCCATTTGCGACGTCAGCGCGGCCGCGGCCGAGCGGGCGAAGCGGGCTAACCCGGACGTCCGCGTCACGACCGACCCAGCGGAAATTCTGTGCTCCCCCGACATCGATGTCGTCGCGGTGATCACACCGGTGTGGACACACTTCGAGCTGGCGAAGCGCGCGCTGCTCAACGGAAAACACGTCTTCGTGGAAAAGCCGTTCACGGCGACGTCCGCCGAGGCGCTCGAGCTGATCGAACTCGCCGAACGAAAGAATCTCCGCATTATGGTGGATCATACTTTCCTGTTCACCGGCGCGATCAAGAAGATTCAACACCTCATCGACGACGGCACGCTCGGCAAGCTGTATTACTACGACTCGACGCGCGTGAACCTGGGTCTGTTCCAGCACGACGTCAACGTTCTTTGGGATTTGGCTCCGCACGACCTATCGATCGTCGATCATCTGATCGGACAGCGTCCCGAAGCGGTCATCGCCACCGGCGAGGCGCATTTCAATGGACTGACCGACGTCGCGTACCTGACGGTTTATTATCCGGACAACGTTATCGCGCACATCAACGTGAACTGGTTGTCTCCGGTCAAGGTCCGCACCACTCTGGTGGGCGGCGAGAAGAAAATGCTCGTGTGGAACGACCTGGAAGCGGACGAGAAGATCAAGGTCTACGACCGCGGCGTGCAAATGAACAGCCGCGAAGGCGTCTACGACTTGCTCGTCAGCTACCGCTCGGGGGACATGTGGGCGCCGAAGATTGAAAACGCGGAAGCGTTGAAATCCGAGCTGGCCTATATGATCGAATGCGTCGAGAACAACGAAACTCCCTTCAACGACGGCATGGCGGGTTTGCGCGTCGTGAGAATGCTGGAGGCGGCCGAGCAGTCCCTGAAGCACAAGGGGGAGGCGGTTTACGCGTGAACGAGTTTAACTGCATAGCGCCCGACGTCACGCTCGGGAAAGGCGTCAAACTGGCCAAGTTCATCAATCTGTACGGCTGTGCGATTGGGGACGAAAGCAAAGTCGGCGCCTTTGTCGAGATCCAGAAAAACGCGCGCGTGGGAGCTCGCTGTAAGATCTCCAGCCACACGTTCATCTGTGAAGGGGTCACGATCGAGGACAACGTCTTTGTCGGGCACGGCGTGGTCTTCATCAACGATCTGTACCCGCGAGCGACCACTCCGGACGGTGAGTTGCAGACCGAGCAGGACTGGTCGGTGGCGCCCACTCTGATCAAGAGGGGAGCTTCCATCGGTTCCGGCTCAACCATTCTCGCGAACATCGTCATCGGCGAAAACGCGATCGTGGGCGCCGGAAGCGTCGTCACGAAGAGTGTTCCGGCCAATGCCATCGTGGCCGGAAATCCCGCCCGAATGTTGCGTAGTAACGTGAATCTCAAAAGAACTGCCTAAATGACTAACACGAATAATATTCCTTTCTTGGATCTCATCACTCCTCACACGGAAATTATGGAGGAGCTCTGTGACACGTTCAGGTCTGCGCTCACGACCGCGAGCTTTATTGGCGGTCCAATGGTGCAGGGGTTTGAACAAGATTTTGCGGCGTACTGCGATGCCGCGCATTGCGTCGGCGTAGGGAGCGGCACCGACGCCCTGCGCTTCGCGCTGCTGGCGTGCGGCATCGAGCGCGGCGACGTGGTGATTACGGTTCCCAACACCTTCATCGCCACGACCGAAGCGATTTCGCAGGCCGGCGCCGTCCCGATGTTCGTCGATGTCGATGAACGCACCTACAATCTCGACCCGGACAAGCTCCGCGGCTTCCTCGAAACCCAGTGCGAGTTCGAGAACAAACGGTTGGTGGTTCGCAAGAGCGGAGCTCGCGTGGCCGCGATCATTCCCGTCCATCTCTACGGGCAAACCGCCGACATGGACGCCATCCTGGAACTGGCCGAACAGTACGGCTTGTTCGTCATCGAAGACGCTTGCCAGGCACACGGCGCCGAGTACTTCTCACAGAAAGAGAATCGGTGGCGCAAGGCCGGCTCCATGGGCAAAGCCGCCGCCTTCAGCTTTTACCCCGGAAAAAATTTGGGAGCTTGCGGTGAAGCCGGCGCGGTGACCACAAACGACGCCGAAATCGCACAGAAAATCCGGA
Source organism: Terriglobia bacterium (assembly GCA_963765085.1). Lineage (GTDB taxonomy): Bacteria > Acidobacteriota > Terriglobia > Bryobacterales > Bryobacteraceae > Palsa-187. The sequence goes on from CAVXVL010000037.1 coordinate 115,915, forward strand.
TGATTCGCGACCACGGCCAGGCTCGCAAGTATTATCACGATGTCGAGGGCTACAACGGACGTCTGGACGCCATCCAGGCCGGGATTCTGCGTGTGAAACTCAAACATCTCGCCGAGTGGACGGAACTGCGGCGCGCCGCGGCAGCACGCTACGGTGAGTTGTTCTCGGACGCCGGCACGAAGATGACGCTTCCCTACGAACCACCGTGGAGCAAAGCGGTCTATCATCTTTATGTCGTACGCGTGGAAAATCGCGAGGAACTGATGAAGCAGTTGGCCTCGGCCGGAATCGGCACCGGAATTCATTATCCAATTCCGCTTCACCTGCAGAACGCTTATCAAGGGCTCGGATATCGGCGCGGGGACTTCCCGGTCGCCGAGAAGCAGGCGGCCGAGATCGTGTCGCTTCCGATGTTTCCGCAGTTGCAGGCCGACCAGCAGCGCAGAGTCGCCGCCGAGGTTTTGAACTGCGTGGCTCTCGAAAAAGTCTGCTGACCTTTCCGGACTGAAGTGGGGCGAGCGTGGCGATGACAATGTTCTCGAAGCGTACCTTTTCCATACTGCTGACGATGATTTCCGTTGGGTGCGTCGTCGCCAGCGCGAACAACGTTTACGTGTCTCAAAACGCGACCGGGCTCGGCAACGGCCAGGATTGCGCCAACACGAAAGCCGCCAGTTACTTAAACAACTCCACGTATTGGGTGAGCAGCGCGCCAATCGAGACTCAGATTGGTCCCGGAACCGTCGTCCACCTCTGCGGGACGTTCACCGGAAATGCCGGGTCAAGCGCACTGGTCGTAAGAGGCAGCGGCACCAGCGCCCAACCAATCACTATTCTTTTCGAACCAGGGGCGCAACTGAACGCGCCCTACTGGGGCGGATTTCCCATGGCGAGCTGCCCGGCCTGTTCGGGCGCCATCACCGTGAACGGATTCAACTACATCACCATCGACGGCGGAAGCGGCGGCGTCATCCAGAACACCGCGAACGGTACCGGTCTTCCGTATCAACACGACAGCCTGGGGTTGTACCTGAACGGAAACAACATCATCGTCCGCAATCTGGCGATTCAGAATATCTACGCGAACCTGGGCGCTTCGACGTCCGCGACCGATTCCGGTGGTACGAATACCGCCGACATTCGGGTCGACAACGGATCGTCCAACATCAGCATTTCTAACAGCACGCTGCTGGATGCGCGCGCGGGAATCTGGTCCGATACCTCCGGCACGAACATCAACTACAACAACAACACGATCGCCGATCATTGCTGGCAAATCGTTCTAACCGGTTCCGGATCGCAGAACGTGCACGATAACGATATCTCCGACTACACCAACTGGCAATATCCGACGGGCGCATATCACACCGACGGTGTGATTGCTTTCGGCGATTCCTCGGTCCTCACGCCGCAAATCTACAACAACTACTTTCATGGGGATTTGGGCGCCGGCAGTCCCACGGGATTCGTGTTCTGCACCTACGGGACGGCGGGTAACGGGAGCGGCTCGTCGTGCACGATTTTCAACAACCTGTTCGTGGGAACCGGATACTCCGCCACCCACGACGCCGCGATTTACTTTCACTCCGGCAGCGGGACGAACGCGTTGGGGCCCCACAGCATTTACAACAACACGTTCAGCGGCTTCCAGTTTCATATCTACGTGGAAACCGATGCGACGATCCATTACACGATCGTGAATAATCTCTTTATCGGCGGCGCTGCCACCTATTTCACGGAAGGTAATTCCAACGGATACGGACAGCTGACCATGGACCACAACGATTTTTTTGGCGGAAGATCTTCCGGTCCGTGGAATTGGAACAACTCGACCATCTCAACGTTCAAAGCGTGGCAGGCCGCGTGCGGTTGCGACGCTAGTTCGGCCGTCGGCAATCCGAATTTAGATGCTTCCTTCCGGCCGCAGGCAGGTTCTCCGGCGATTGGAGTCGGAAGCGCACTCGTTGGTCTCGGGATTTCCGCACTGAATGCGGACAAAGGTGCGCAGCCGCGCGGAGCCAGCGGGCCCTGCACTCCGGGGGTGAGTGGATGCTGGGACGCGGGCGCCTACAGTTTGCCGCTGCCTGGATTCTTGGCCCCTCCGTCGGGATTGGCCGCAAGAGCCCAGTAGGATCGGACGCCTCCTCAATCCACCGTTCACCTTTCAAGGCCGGTCATTTTCCCATGCAGCTTGTGAATTCCACCAAAATCCTCGTCGCCATCGCGAACTATGGCACGAACAATGACGCGTATCTCGAGCGTGTGCTCGAAGAATACCGTTCCATGCCGTTTCGTATCGATATCGTCGTGCAGTCGGATCGCCCGAAGACTTTTCCCGGCGACGTGGAAGTGCAAGTCGGATTGCCCACGAAAGATCCATGGTCGCTGCCCTTCGCCCACAAGAAGTTATTCGCGGAGCGCGCCGGTAATTACGATTTGTTTATCTACTCCGAAGACGACATTTTGATTTCGGAGCGAAACATACATGCGTTCGCCGAGGCGTGCGCCGTCCTGTCGCCGGATGAAATCGCGGGATTTATCCGCGTCGAAAAAGACGCTCTCGGTAAATGCCACTATTGCGATTTTCATGGACATTATCATTGGGACTCCCGGTCGCTGACGCGAAAAGGCGGCAGCACGTTCGGCTTTTTCACCAATGAACACAGCGCCAGTTACGTCCTGACGCGTGAGCAACTGCGAAAGGCGATCAATTCGGGGGGCTTTCTCGTAGAGCCCTACCGGGCGAAGTATCCTTTGCCGGAAACGGCGGCGACCGATGCTTATACGCGATGTGGATTCAAGAAATTGATCTGCATCTCCCGGCTCGCGGACTTCACGGTTCAACACCTTTCCAACAAGTACATCGGCAACCTAAGTCTGGATGACGAAGCCTTTCGCGAACAACTGAACGCCTTCGCGGCGGTGGAGAACACGACGCAGTCACCGGTTCCACTGCTTGAAGCCGAGACGAAGTTGCACGGGGCGCGACACTCGAAGTCCTACTACGAACCGGTCGATGAGGAACTCCTTTCCCTGATCCCGGGGCACGTTCGCAGCGTTCTATCCGTGGGATGCGGTTGGGGTGCGATGGAAGAACGTTTGGTCAAGAAGGGTTTTCGCGTCGTTGCGATTCCTTTGGACCCGGTCATCGGCGCCTGTGCCGAAGCGCGCGGCGTAAGGGTCGTCTACGGAGATTTGAAATCCGCTGTGGCGAAACTGGGCAACGAGCAGTTCGATTGTCTCCTGATGTCGAACGTTTTGCACCTTGTTCCCGATCCGGTGAACGCCCTTCGCGCCTTGGCCGCTCAACTCTCCGACAAGTCGATTACGCTGAGCGTCGTGCCCAATCATTCACTTCCTCGCATCCTGTGGCGCAGTGCGGTTCGCCATCGCGATCTTCAAGACATACGCGGCTTTCAGAGCACTGGCGTCAACTTGACGTCGAAGGGGATCATCAAAAAATGGTTCGGAGCAGCGGGCCTCAGAATCGATCGCTTCGTCGGTGTCGTGTCAAGTCGGACGCAGAAAGCAAATCGGCGGACCTTGGGATTGGCTGGCCCATGGCTGGCCTCGCAATTTGTGATTCTCGCCGCCAAGCATTGACGCAAGCTGGCTAATGGAACCGGCATCTAAACACAATTTCTAAATGGCAGAGAGACGTTCATTTCTGAATGCGGTCGCGTGGTCCTTCTCCTCCGCTTGGGGGGACCGGGCATTTTCCGCGCTGGTCAGTGTTATTCTCGCCGCGTTCCTCGGACCGCGGGATTTCGGCGTCGTAACGATCGCGTTAGTTTACATCGGATTCATTCAGATGTTTCTGGAACAGGGCTTGGTGACCGCCCTCATCCAAAGGACAGATCTTCGACCTCAGCATTTGAACGCGGTGTTCTGGATGAACCTGGTCTTAAGCGTCACGCTGGGGGGATTGAGCGTGCTCTGCGGCCATTGGTGGGCGCAATTGAACCATCTCCCCTCGCTTCCGGGGATCATTGCCGCACTTTCCATCGGAATTCCAATCCAAGGTTTGACCATCGTTCAACTCGCACTGCTGCAAAAAGGGTTGGACTTTAAGAGCCTTTCCATTCGCAGCAATATTGCCGTTCTTTTCGGCGGAGCGGTGGGAATCGGGATGGCTTTCAGAGGATTCGGAGTCTGGGCCCTCGTCGGGCAACAACTGGCGAAGGATGTCGTCGCCCTGATCCTACTGTGGAAGGTCAGCACGTGGCGTCCCAGTTTTGAAATGTCCTGGCGTCACTTCAAGGATCTGCTGAGCTTCTCGGTCCCGACCTTCATCGCGCGGTTGGGGATATTCGCCGATACGCAGGCCGGCGTCATTTTACTGGGCGCCTTCTTCGGTCCAGTGGCGGCGGGACTGTATCGGCTCGCCGACCGGCTTACGAGTACGGCCATGGCCGCGACGACCGGGGCGATTCAGACGGCTTCCCTGCCCGAATTCTCACGCAATCAGGGCGATCCGCGCGAACTGCGTAAGAGTGTGCTGAGCTGCATTCGCATGAGCTCGACGCTGACGCTCCCCGTATTGGCGGGCCTCGCGTCCGTCAGCGATTCGCTGATGGCCACCTTGGGACCGCAGTGGATTCCCGCCGCGAACGTCGCCAAAATTTTCAGCGTGCTCGGGATGATCCTTAGTTTCGCGATTTACACCGGTCCGCTGCTGCAGGCCATCGGCAAGCCGCGCCACTTAGCCGCCCTGGAATGGACGCGGACCTTCATCGGCCTGGTCTGCCTGGCGACAGCCGGATATCTGGCGCGAGGCGCATCCGATAATATGCAGATCACCGCCGTTGCGCTGGCCCGCTTCGCGACAGGGGCGCTGCTGGTCACGCCCGTTTTCGTTTACATCCTGATGCGCATTGTGGACCTTTCCTTCGGTGAGCTGGCGTCCGCCGTCGTCCCTTCCCTGGCGGCTTCCGCGAGCATCGCCGGATCCGTGTTGATGCTACGCAGTCTCATGGGTGCCGCGACTCTTCCGCCGCCGGTGTTATTGGCCGCGGAGACCGCGCTCGGCACGATATGCGGCGTGACCGTGCTTTTGCTTTTCGATTCTCAGTTGCGTCTCGTCGTGACGGGCCGGCTTCGGAACTCCTCCATGCTGCGGCCGATCTTCGGCGATTAAATAATGTCTTGCAGTAAATGCACAATGCCACTAAGGAAGAACGATCGATGACTTCCCAATCCACCCATTCTGTTTTGACCGCGCCGGAACAAGAAGAAGCGTCCGCATTGGTGTGCCCGGTTTGCGGAACGTGCGACGCGGCGCCCTTTCTGGAGGCCCCGGATCGCTTTCACGGAAGACCCGCGATCTATGAGCTCGTGCGCTGCTCGTCATGCTCCCTGGTTTGGCTTCGCGATGCGCCCACGCCGGAGCAAATGCCCTACCACTATGGCGCCGATTATCATCGCGTCGTCGAAACGTCGGGCGATAGCGATCTCGAGAAGCGCTGGCGCATTCCCCGCGCGAGCGTTCTGAGCTTGGCGAAGCGCGGCGATCTTCTGGACGTCGGCTGCAGTTCTGGAGCGTTTCTTCAGACGTTGAAGGGCGAAGGCTGGCGGCTAAACGGAATCGAAATTTCACCGGAGGAAGCCAGAAAAGCGGAGCAACGCACCGGCGCCAGAGTGTTTGTCGGCGACATTCTCGATGCTCCCTTCGCACCCGGGAGTTTCGACGTCATCACGGGCCTGCACGTTCTGGAGCATGTCGATCACCTGGATGAGGCGGTCCGAAGACTGCGGGAATGGCTGAAGCCGGGCGGCATTCTCTACTTGAATATCCCCAACATTGAGGCTCTGGAAGCGCGCATCTTTGGGTCATACTGGTTCGGCTTGGAGATGCCTCGTCACCTCTCTCACTTTTCGCCTCAATCGCTGAGACGTCTTTTCCTGTCTCGGGGCTTCGAGGAAGTGAGGATTGCTACGCTACCGGATTGCTTTGTGGAAAAAAGCGTTCGTTATGTTGTGGGCGATCTGAAGGCAAAGTGCGGCCTGCGGACCGTCCCGCTCGCCGACGAGAACTGGAAGCGCGGCATACCGTGGAGACTGGTGCGGAAAGCGCTCCGGCTTAGCTTACTGTTGCCGTTTCGCAGATGGACAGCGGCGACAGGCCGTGGCGCCTCGATCGAAGCGATTTTTCGCAAGCCGCTGGCAAGCTGAATGGCGCAGACGAAGTTGAACGGCATTTACTCGAAAACGATCGCTCGCGAGCTCCGCTCGCCGTATGAAATCGTGAGGACAATGTGCGCCCGGACGGTCTAGCCGATAATTTTTACTTCGGTGGAGGAGCCAGCAATACCACGCTGACTCCGCTCGCCTGGGGACTGTTCCTAGCCGCCAGCATCCTGATTCTGATGCTGCCGCGAAAATATGTGATGGCGCCCTTTTTAATCGTCGGCCTCCTCCTCACCGGGTGGCAGCAGATGGTTGTTGGGGGCATCCATTTTCCCGTCTACCGGCTTCTCGTTTTGGTGGGCTGGACCCGAATCCTGATCCGCCGCGACCCGCTCGATCGTCCTCTCGGGGCGCTCGACAAAGCGATTCTCGCGTGGGCGGTGACAGGCGCGGTCATGTACTCGATCTTGTGGGGGCCCGACGCGGTCGTCAATCGAATGGGCTTTCTGTACAACATCTGCGGAGTCTATTTTCTGGCGCGATACTTGGTCCGCGACCGCGACGATGTAGTGCGAGTCATTAAGATCTTATCCTTCGTTTCACTGTTGATTGCCGTGTTTATGGTGAATGAACACACCACCGGGCAGAATCTTTTCTCGATCTTCGGTGGCGTGGCGGAGTTTTCAACCGCACGCGACGGCAAGATTCGAGCCCAGGGTCCCTTCGATCATCCGATCGTGGCCGGAACCTTCGGAGCTGTCTTAGTCGTTTTGTACGTCGCGCTATGGTGGCAGGGCAAAGGAAACCGTCTGTTCGCGATGATCGGCGTTGGATCTTCCCTCGCGATCGCCGTGGCCTCGGCGTCGAGCACTCCCTTGATGGCGATGGCCGCGGGACTCGGCGGCCTGTGTCTGTGGCCGCTTCGGCGGCGAATGAGCTATGCGCGATGGGGCATGGTCCTGGGACTGATCGCGCTCCAAGCCGTCATGAACAATCCGGTGTGGTTCATCATGGCGCGTCTCGGAGGATCGATTGGAGGCACCGGATGGCACCGCTCTCAATTAATCGATCAGTTCGTCCGCCATTTTAGCGATTGGTGGTTGATCGGAACCCGCGATAACGCCAACTGGGGCCTGGACATGTGGGATACGGTCGATGCATACGTCAATGCCGGAGTGAGCGGCGGCCTGATCACTCTCGTGTTATTCCTTACGGTTTTAGTGTTCGCGTTCAAGGGGATCGGCCGGGCAAGAGAACGGTTCGAAGGCGATTGGCTGAATGAAAGCCTGATCTGGGCGATCGGCGCGACGCTTTTTGCCAATACGATTGCGTTCTTCGGAATCATTTATTACGACCAGAGCAGCATCGTCTGGTATTTCTTTCTCGCCATGATCTCGACGGTTTCGGCTTGGGTGCCTGAAGAAATCGTCGAGGAGGACGATAGCCTTATCGTAGAGCCCGACGCGTCGTACCTGTATCCCGGATGGAGTCAAACCGCCGCGGAGTAATATGCAAAGTCAAACAACACCTCATAAACCGAGCGTAGCCGCCGTCATAGTAACGTGGAACGGCAAAGCGTACGCGGTCGAGTGTCTCGAATCGCTCAAAAAACATGCGGGCGATCTCGCGCTCCAGACGATCGTTGTCGACAACGCTTCGACGGATGGGACGCCGGAGGCGGTGCAAGAACAGTTTCCGGAAGTTCAGCTCGTCCGGTCTCGCACGAATCTGGGTTTCTCGAGCGCCAACAACCTCGGCGTGCGCCTCACCGACGCGGACTACGTCTGTCTGATTAATTCGGACGTGGTTGTCCCGCCCCAATGCATCGAACGCATGATCGAGTTTATGGAGAGCCATCCCGACGTCGGGATGTTGGGTCCGAAAATGGTGGGGCCTGACGGCGGAACGGGAGATTCGGTGATGCGTCTTCCCACCGTCTGGAATACTTTCTGCTGCGCCATGGGATTTCACCGGCTCTTTAAAACTTCAAAATGGCTCGGTGGATTCATGATGAGCGGGTTTCCTTACGATCAAACGACGGACGTCGAAGTTTTGACCGGATGGTTTTGGATGCTCCGGAAATCGGCACTGCAGCAAGTCGGCGGTCTCGACGAGCAGTTCTTCATGTATGGCGAAGACATCGACTGGTCATATCGGTACTTGAAAGCCGGCTGGAGAGTCGTATTCTTCGCCGATGCCTGGGCTCTTCATTATGGGGCTGCGAGTTCGGCCGCGGCGCCCGCGCGCTTCTACGTCGAAATGCGGCGCGCGAACCTGCAATACATCCGCAAACATCACGGGCGTCTGACGGCGGGTCTCTATCGTCTGGTTCTTTTCGCTCATGAGGCGATCCGCATCGCGGGACACGGGTTACTCTATCTTTTTGCGAGCTCCAAACGTAAATATTCCAGAACGAAGGTCGTCTCGAGCCTCGCCTGTTTCGGCTGGCTCGCGGGCGTCACACCGATCCCGCGCGCAAGGTAATCGCCTCTATGCTTGACCCCTCCACAAATACTCCGCTGCGTTACGTGTTGATCACGGCTGCGTTCAATGAAGAGGCCGTCATCGAACACACTTTGCGTTCAGTCGTTTCGCAAACGCTTCTGCCCCTTCGTTGGATCGTGGTCAGCGACGGATCGACCGACGGCACCGACGAAATCGTGGCAAGCTACGCCGCTCAGCATAGCTTTATTCGACTGCTCCGCAAAACCGATAAACATCACCATAACTTCGCGGCGCAAGTTCGTGCGATCAACGCCGGTGTGGAACAACTCAAGGACTTGCATTACGATTTCATCGGAAATCTCGATGCGGATATCGGCCTCTCCTCGGAATATTTCGAGTCTCTCTTCGCGGCGTTTCGCCAGGACCCCGGGCTGGGCCTGGGCGGCGGATACATTTGCGATCGCCAGGATGACGGAAGCTTTCTCAGCCGTCCGCATAACAGCCTGCGGTCGGTCGCACATGCCGTTCAAATGTTTCGCCGTCCGTGCTTCGATCCGTTCGTGCTTACCAAGCTCTGCCCTATGGCGGCCCGGATACGCACGCCGAAGTCAGCGCCCGGATGAATGGATGGACGGTGCGATCTTTTCCCGAGCTCCGCGTTACTTCACTATCGCCCCACCGGCACCGCGGATACGGCCTTGCGAAACGCGTATCGGCGCGGCTTAATGGATTATTCGTTAGGCTACGATCCACTGTATGAATTGGCCAAACTCGCCTCGCGGACTTCACTCCGTCCGGCCGCTCTGATGCAAACCTGCACGACGCTCGCCGGTTATGTCTATTCAGGCGTGTCGCGCAGGAAACGGCCGGTGTCCAAGGAATTTGTGACTTTTCTCAGGAAAGAGCAGCGAGTCAGGCTGCGTCAGATGATTTCACGTCCACGGCGGTCGTCCGGAAGCACAGCACTCGACGCCGCTTAAATCCACGTGCGCAAATCGAATCTAAAACGAATCGGCAAGCTCATCCTCGCCCTCTGCTACCTTCCCCTGGCGGAGATCGGTGATTTCGTGTTGCGGCTCTGCGGACGGCCGCGAGCACGGTGTACCGTGCTGTATTACCATTCCATCGATTCGCGGGACAGAAGCCGTTTCGCAAGGCAAGTGGATGTGCTGCTCCGGCATACAACGCCGGTTGCCGCGGACCTTCGAACGCCTCTCCCGCCGGGACGCCGCTATTCCGTCGTCACCTTCGACGACGGCTTCCAAAACGTGATCGACAACGCGATGCCGGAGCTGGAAAAGAGGCAGATCCCGTGGACTTTCTTTGTGATCGCGGACGCCCTCGGCAAGACGGTTGCGTGGAGTACGCGAGAAACTTCCACCGGTGAATTGCACAAAATCATGTCCGAAGATCAACTTCGGAGGCTGGATTCGAAGCTACTGACGATCGGTGCGCATACGATGACTCATCCCCGGCTGACGTCCCTCGCGGCGGACGAGGCGATGTGGGAGATCAAGGAATCGAAAATCCGGCTTGAATCGATTCTCGGTAGGGAAATTGCCCTATTTAGCTTTCCCTACGGAGCGTTCAGCCAACCGCTGATCCGCCAATGCGAGGAAGCGGGATTTCAGCGGATCTTCACGACCTTGCCGGGTTTCGCATTATCAATGCCAACGGAGTTCGTGAGCAGCCGGGTCGGAACCGAAGTGACCGATTGGCCGCTCGAATTTCAACTGAAGGTTCTCGGAGCGTACAATTGGTTGCCGATGGCGTTCGTTGCCAAACGCAAACTGCGAGGATGGTTGACGTTCAAAGCCCAGAGAGTGCAATCGCGGCGGGAAGCCCAAAGCTGATATGCGCCAACATTATTTACCGCCGTGCACTATGAGCAGTACAACATTATGAACGCTACGATCGCGGCCACCGAGACCGTCTATCGGATCCATCCCATCGAGGATCCCCGCTGGGGCGCATTCGTGCGAAGGCATCCGCGCTCGTCTATCTTTCACACGGCTGCGTGGCTGGAGGCTCTCCGCAAAACGTACGGATACGAACCCGTCGCCATCACGACCTCTTCGCCCGGTGAGGAATTGCGGGATGGAATCGTGTTCTGTCGCGTGAAGAGCTGGGTGACGGGACATCGGTTGGTTTCCCTCCCGTTTTCCGATCATTGCGAACCGCTTGTTGACGATCCGGCGAATCTGAACGCGATGCTCGCGGCCCTGAAGCCCGAATCATTGAAGGACAAATCGCAGTATGTTGAACTCCGCCCGCTGTCGGCTCTGAATCATGTGCCGTCTCAGTTCATCCCCAGCCAAACTTTTTGCTTTCACCAGGTGGATCTGACGCCCGGCCTCGACACGCTCTTCGGCAATTGCCATAAAGATTCCACCCAGCGCAAGATTCGGCGCGCGGAGCGGGAAGGGCTGGTTTACGAGGAAGGCCGTTCGCAGAATCTTTTAGATAATTTCTATCGTCTTCTTATGCTCACGCGGAGGCGCCATCAAGTTCCGCCGCAGCCGAAGAGTTGGTTCGAAACTCTGATCGCCTGCTGCGGTGAGTCGTTGAAAATTCGCGTCGCTTCGAAAGACGGGCAGCCCACCGCGGCGATTCTCACTTTGCACCACAAGGACACGCTGACTTATAAGTATGGGTGTTCCGATGCTCGCTTCAGCAACTTGGGCGGCATGCATCTACTCTTCTGGAGATCCATTCAGGAAGCGAAAGCCGCGGGCTTGCGCACATTCGACTTAGGCCGATCGGATACCGACAATCAAGGTCTGATTACATTCAAAGATCGCTGGGGCAGTGCTCCATCGGAACTGACCTATTCGCGGTGTTCCGCGGCGCAAACTTCGCAAAGGACGCTCGCGAAGAAAACGGGCACCGATTGGAAAGAGCGACTCACGAAGAGCATGTTCACTCACATGCCGGATCGCCTTCTGCATTCCGTTGGCTCTCTGCTGTACAAACACGTCGGATAATTGGTTGATGCGCTGCCGTATCGTCGCGATTCCATGTCCCGTGTAAAAATCCGACTTTTGGGAATCGTATGCCTCTGTCTTGTGATTGGCCTTCTCGTATTTGGACTGTGGCCGTTTCACCATCCGAAAAACCAAGTCCGTTGGATTACCGGCGGCGATGGACTTCGTCTCGGCCGGCGCGCGACCATCGTGAGCGACGGTCCGCTGAAGATCACCGGCGCCGATCCGCATCGCGCGTGCAGCGTGGAGATCTGGCTGCAGCCGGACAGGGAAAACGATTCAGGCACGATCGCCGCGTTCTACGATTCGAGCACGGGCGGCATGTTTTCGATTCGTCAGGAACTTACGGATCTGGTATTGCAAACGGAGCGTCGCGGGCAGCTAGGCAAGCGGGCGAACATAAACAGGGTTTTTCGGTCCGACACGCCTGTATTCCTGACGATCGCATCCAGCGATCAGGGGACCGCCGTGTATATGGACGGCCGTTTGTCATCGAAATGCTTCGGGAGTTTCGATTCTCGAGCGACGATCTCTCGCACCTACTTATCCTTGGTGACTCTGCCTTTCAGCCTGACGGCTGGTCGGGGACTTTTTTCGGTCTCGCTTTCTATCGCAAATATGTGTCCAGTAGCCAGGCGCGCCGGCATTATGAGTGCGGATGAAAATTGGTACGAAACGCCGAACGGCCAGTCTGATGATGACGACGGGCTCGTCGCGATCTACCCGTTCTCGGAACACTCGGGGGATGTCGCGCGTAGTGCCCATAGTACTGCAGTTGAATTGCGTATTCCCGAAAGATACTCGATATTGGACAAGACACTTCTAGAGGCTCCATGGAAGGCGTTTCGTCCCACTTGGGACTACTGGAATGACGTGGCGGTAAATATTGTAGGCTTCGTTCCGTTGGGCTGTTTACGGCAGCATATTCTCGGCGATTGCGCCGAAAGGCCGGCCAGACCGGGGAGCAATGGCTCAGGGCCATCGCGGTCGGAGCGGCCATCAGTCTAACGATCGAAACGATGCAAGTTTTTCTTCCCACGCGGGATTCCGACATGACCGATGTGATCACCAATACGATCGGCACGTGCGTCGGAGTGGCGCTGTTTCGTTGGAATGCGGCGCGATACGGGATCGAGCGGTTCTTGGATATCGGCGAATTCGCCATCCACCACGTGGGGAATGGACCGCAGGAATTGAGCATGTTGATAAACAGAATCTATTACTCGGTGAAGCGGTTCATTCCGTACCGGCTGCGCTTGAAGCTTCGACGGAGCGCGGCGAAGTCTAAGCGCCTCAGCCATGCGGATGTGTGGCCGATCGACCCGAAGGCCGGCGCTACGCCTCCCGGTTGGCCCGGATGGCCGGACGGCAAGAAATTCGCGTTTGTTCTGACTCACGATGTGGAGGGCCCCATCGGCGTCTCGCGTGTGGAACAACTCATGAAGCTCGAGATGGAACACGGCTTTCGCTCGTCCTTCAACTTTGTGCCCGAAGGTGAATTCGCGTCCCGGACATCACGCGCCGCAATTTGGATCGCGCCGGCTTTGAAGTCGGTGTGCATGGATTAGAGCATGACGGGAAGCTATACAACTCTAAGGTCAAGTTTGGGGAGAAGGCGGCGGGAATCAGGGACTACCTTCGCAAGTGGAGCGGCTGCGGATTCCGGTCGCCCTTGATGCAGCATCGGCTCGGCTGGCTGCACGCTCTCGGCGTCGAATACGATGCGTCCACGTTCGATACGGACCCTTTCGAACCTGAGCCGGATGGCGCGAGAACTATTTTCCCTTTTTGGGTACCTGGACCGTCGGGCGACGGCTACGTGGAACTTCCGTACTCGCTTCCACAGGACCACGGCCTGTTCGCGGTACTGCAAGAACCGAATATCGAGATCTGGAAAAAGAAGCTCGATTGGGTGGCGGAGCACGGCGGAATGGCGCTGCTCAACACCCATCCGGATTACATGTCTTTTTCCGAAGGGAAGCAAACCGGCGAGAAACGGGAGAAAGATGCATTTCCGGCTTCGTGGTACGGCGAGCTTCTTGCTTACGTCCGCGAGAAATACGAAGGACTCTACTGGTCGGCGCTGCCTCGTGATGTGGCCCGATACTACGTTGCTAATGTGCCGGCGGAGTCGCGCAATTCTCGAAAAAAGATTTGCATGTTAGCCTACACAGGCTACGAAACCGACAATCGCGTCCGGCGTTACGCCGAGGAATTGGCACGACGTGGCGATTACGTTGATGTGATCGCGTTGAACACGCGCGACTCCCTGCCGGCGGAAGAAGTGATCAACGGGGTAAACCTGTTTCGCGTTCAAAATCGGAACTACGACGAACGCCGGAAGTGGACATTTGCGTGGCGTTTACTGCGTTTCCTTATCGTATCGTCGATTTTTCTGCGCCGCCGTCACCAGCGTATCCGTTACGATCTGGTGCATGTCCACAACGTTCCCGACTTCCTCGTATTTGCCGCCTGGTATCCCAAACTCACCGGAGCCAAGCTGATTCTGGACATTCACGACTTGGTGCCCGAGTTGTTCGCGAGCAAATTCACGTCACGGGCGGGCAGCCTCTACATGCGTCTCCTCAAGGCGATCGAGAAGCTGTCGGCGAAGTTCGTCGACCACGTCATTGTGTCGAATCATCTGTGGCAAAAAACGCTCATTTCCCGCTCCGTGCCGGAGCAGAAATGTTCAGTTTTCTTGAATAACGTCGATTTGGAGTTGTTCCACCCTCACTTGCGAACGCGGAATGACGAGAAAATTGTGGTCCTTTTTCCAGGTAGTTTCCAATGGCATCAGGGCCTCGACATCGCCATCGAAGCCTTCGCTCGCATCAAGAAGCGTTTGCCGAATGCGGAATTTCATCTCTACGGCGGAGGTGGCGGAACCGAGCCGGCCCTGACTGAACTCGCCGGGCGATTAGGTGTCGGGGAGAGCGTCAAGTTTATGGGAAGCGCTCCCATGGAGCAGATACCCGATCTCATCGCCAACGCGGATCTCGGCGTGGTTCCGAAGCGTGCGGATTCGTTCGGCAACGAAGCGTATAGTACGAAAATCATGGAATTCATGTCCCAAGGCTTACCCGTCGTCGCATCCAGAACGAAGATTGATTCGTATTATTTCGACGAAGACACGGTCCGTTTCTTCCCGTCGGGCGATGTCGAGGCCATGGCAAACGCGATGATGGAAGTCATCGAAAACAAAGTCATACGGGAGAGCTTGGTGAAGCGAGGGTTTGAGTACGTGAGCAGGAACAATTGGAATACCCGCAAGAACGACTATCTCGCCATCGTCGACTCTCTCACGACGGAAGAAATACCGGTTCCAGGCCGGATCGTGGCGGCCGCACCTTTTGAAAAACACTCGCAAGCCTGAAATCGACAATATATGCTGCACGTCTCCACACATATTATTCGGGCATTCCTCCTTCCGGGGAAATGCCGGAGCAGCCGCGGAATGAGGACACCCTTCTATGCGCAGTACGGCGACAATGGAAATGCATCAACGGCATTCCTCATCCTCAACTAGCTCCGTGCTCGGGGAACGTTCTTCCGGCCTGCGGGTCGTGGAGGCAAACCCCCAGACCGATCCTCGATGGGAGGCGTTCGTCCTTTCGCATCCGGACGGATCCATTTATCATCACCCTGCCTGGCTCAGGGCTCTCGATCGGGAGTACGGCCAAAAAGGATTGCACCTTGCTTGCGAGGACGGCGAGGGGGAGCTAATGGCGATTATGCCGATGCTTCACACACGCGGGCTGCCCTTCAATTGGGAGGAACCTTAGCTCGGCGGCGGCTCTCTTCTCTGCCGCGAACGCCGGTATCCGGTCCGCTTTCCAAAGATCGCCGCGCCACTGTGGCCTTAATGGAAGCCGCGGTCGAACAGGTCCGGCAGCATCCGCATCTGCAACTGCAAATCAAAATGGGGAGCCCCGATCTGGATGGATTGGTCGACGGGATCGTCTCCACGCCTTGGCGGGAATCTTATGTATTGCGCCTGCCGGGCGCGAAGGGCAAACCGTTTCGGATTGCCGATAGTCATAACCGCGCGACGATCAAGTGGGCGGTCAGTAAGGCCAAGCGGCTCGGCGTGCAGGTTCGCCCGGCGCAAAGCGAAAGCGACCTTCGCGAATGGTATGCCCTGTATTTAGGGACCATGCGCCGCCATGTAATTCCAACGCGGCCTTACCGGTTTTTCGCAGCCCTTTGGGAACTGCTGCAGCCGCAAGGAATGATGCAATTGCTGCTCGCCGAGAAGCCGGATGGCGAACGAAACAAGATTATCGCCGGTTCCATTTTTCTCGTGCTTGGACGCACCGTTTCTTATGCTTTCAACGGCTCTTCCTCCCAAGATTTTTCACTACGGCCCAATGACGTCATTCAATGGCAAGCCATCAACGACGCGTGCGAAAAGGGTTTTGAACTTTTCGATTTCGGCGAGGTATCGGAAGGGAACGTCGCGCTCGCGAAATTCAAAAGCAAATGGGGCGCCGAGCCGACGCGCTTGTACCGTTATTATCATCCGTCCTCGGGTGCGGTGAAGGACGGCGTCGCGGACGCCAGCAGCTATGCGAGCCGACTCGGAGGCGCCATTTGGCAACACCTCCCGCTGAAGACGACCGCGTGGCTGAGCGATCGAATTTTTTACTATCTGTAGCAATATAGAACGGCCTCCCCCATGCGTTTCAGCATCGTAATCACGTCTTATAACCAACGCGCCTTCATCGGCGCCGCGGTCGATTCGGCGTTGGCGCAGAGCCACACCGCCCAGGAAGTCATTGTGGTCGACGATGGCTCGGTCGACGGCTCGGTGGAAGTGCTGGAAGAGTACGGGCACGAGATTCGCTTAGTGAAATTCGCCGGTAATCGCGGTGCGATTGCAGCGCGTAATCGGGGCGCCGCGGAAGCCGAAGGAGAGTATCTGGTCTTCCTGGATGGAGACGACATGCTCATGCCCTGGGCCCTCGGTGTGTACGAGCAGATCGTCGCGAATCGGCGGCCGAAGGTCATCTTTGGGGAGACGTCCTGGTTCCGGGATGCAAGCGATCTCCAAAAGCTGGACGCACCCTGCAAGATCGATTTTGTCGAGTACGGGGGCTACATCTTACGGGATCGGCCGATCGGATTGAGTGCGAGTTCCATCGTGGTCGATCGGCTGACTTTCTTGGACGCCGGAGGCTGGACGCCCGGCATATTTCATTTAGATTGCCAGGATCTCAGCACGAAACTGGGTACCGCCGGGCCGACGATTTTAGTAACGTCGCCTCCCGTCACCCGCTATCGAATTCATTCCGCCAACAGCATCCACAACGTCGCTCCGTTTCTATGCACGGCTCATCGTCTGATCGGCAAGGAAAGAGCCGGCGAATACCCAGGTGGCCAGGAACACCGGTTCGAACGATATGCATCGTTTGGCGGACTGCTGATTTTTTGGTTTAAGCGGGCGATCAAGGCGGGTCTCTATACGGACGCATTCAAGTTGGCCGCTTCGGGCTGGTCGATGATCGCCGCCGCCGTGCTGCGCCGGTCCGTTCTTGCCATCAGGAAGCGGTACCGTGTCGAAACGATCGAGTTGAGCGCTACCAGACGCGTCGCTCCGCCGCAGGGAGCCGTTATCGCCGTTCCGAAATAAGCCCGGGCTTCAGAGATCCAGCGTCGTCGGAGGATTTGAGAGGGCGAACCCAGCTCCGGTCGACTTCGGCGGATACCGAACGCTGCAGCAACGAAATCGAAACCACCAAGCGCCACCCTTTGTCCACTTCTTGTAGGATTCCTTCGAGTCCGGTAAGCGGTCCGTGTTCCAGGATCACGCGCTGTCCCACGCGTAGAAAAGGCCACGGCGTTATGAGAAGTCCCGAACCGGTCATGAGACGAATGCGCTCGATTTCGGCATCGGGAATCGGCGAAGGGCCTCCATTCCCTACGAGTCCGACAACTCCGGGCGTCGTGAGGACGGGCAGACGGTCATTCGGATTCAAACGGCAGAAAACGTAGCCGGGGAAAAGAAAACGCTCCGCCGTCTTTTTACGGTCGGACCACTGGGCTTCCGCCTTGTAGGTGGGAGAAAACTCCTCGTAACCGCGATACCGAAGATGTTCCGCGGAGACTCGCTCATGCTTCGACCGAACGCGTAACGCGAACCAGGGAAGAAGTTCGCTCGCGGTTGGATTCCCGCCCTGCGGATCGATCATTCCAGCCCGTGCCAAGCGAATAGAGAAGGGTCGATGGTATGTCGCACTCTCTCTTAACTATAGTCTGACGCGGTGACAATCGCATTCGCGCGAGATCTTAGATCCCAAGGGTGAAATCACTCGACCGAAGCTCCCGCAATCAGGAACACTTTAGATCGAACACCTGTAGACCGAGCTCGCTGAGCCCCGTAAAGGACCATCGTCATGAAATTTGAATCTCGTTTCGGCTGCCGCCCGCATCGCTCCGGACGATGGCGAGCGGGGTTCCTGGCGATCGCGTTGTGTCCCGTTATGCTTCTCGCGCAAGGAACCAATCCGTGCGATTTGACAGGGGATGGGAATGTCGATGTCGCCGACGTGGGTGCTGCCGTGAGCATGGCAGTCGGCCAATCGCCGTGCGTGGGGACCGTCTCGGGAACGGGAACGTGCAACGTTGTGGGAGTGCAACGTGTCGTGAATGCGCAACACAGCGGAGACTGTGCGACGGGACCGACTCATTACGTAACGCTGAGTTGGATCCCGAGTGCCTCGGCGAGCGTGGCCGGTTACTACATTTATCGGGAATCCCTCTCGGATGGCGTGATTGTCATGCTCACGGCATCGCCGGTGACGGGATCAAGCTATACGGACACTCAGGTTCAGCCCGGTCAGACGTATCTTTACGCCATCGCGAGCGTTGACAACGCCGGCGACGAGAGCTCTCCAGCAGGCCCCATCTTGGCAACCGTCCCTTCTCCATAACGGTGGGAGAATCAACCGATTCCGTTTTGTTGCGGTCCGCGCTTCTTTTTCCACACATGCATTTCGCCGTGTCGATTCCCGATAAATTTATCCGTGTCTTCCGCGCTGGAGACAGGCCAGCCTCGGCGAGGAATCCCGGATTTTTGTACCTCGTCGCCGGAATGGTCTTCGCAATGGCGGGCGTCTGCTCCGGACAGTCCAGTGTTTTGTCGCTCCCGTCCGGATCCGGATTGCCGGGCAGTCTGATCACGGTGCAAATGTCCTTAACCAGCGTACCGGGAACGGAACCGGCTGCCTTGCAATGGACCTTGGGCTATCCATCGTCCATCATTTCGAGCGTCACGGCGGCTGCCGGTTCGGCTGCATTGGCAGCGGGAAAGTCCGTCATTTGTTATGGAAACACCTGCGTGCTCTTCGGAGGGAATGCCCAACCGATTCTGAACGGCCCGGTGGTTACGCTGACCATTCAGCTCAACGGGAGTGCCACCGGTATTCTGCCGCTGCAGCTCACGAATGTGACGGCCGCCTCTCCGCTGGGCAATGCGCTCTCAACCGACGCCGTCAGCGGCGCCATTTTCATCAATGAAACGCCGACCGGGGCGCTGTCTCATGTAGCCGCGGGCGGCACGCTCACGACAGGCATCTTCGTTCTCAACACAGGCGCCACGCCTGCTTCTTATGCGATCCAGTTTTACGACGATACGGGAAATGCCCTGGCGCTCCCCTTTACGAGCGGTGCGACCAGTTTACTCACGGGAACTTTGCCGGCGCACGGCTCGACTTACGTAGAGGCGGGCGGTCTGACGAGCCCTTCCGTGACCGGTTGGGGGCAGATCACCGCAGATCCGGACATCGCGATCCAATCCCTGTTCCGCAACAACGTCAACGGCACGTATTATGAAGCCGCCGTTCCTTCGACGGCAGGCGGCCAGGAAATCCTGATGCCTTTCGACGACACGACCTTTGCCACCACCGGTCAACCCTTCGTAACCGGTATCGCCGTCGCGAATCTGGATCCTTCCAACGGCGCCAATATTTTCTGTACGGCTTACAGTTCGAGCGGCTCGATCATTCCCAACGCGATACAAATCCCACAGCTCGTGCATTTGGGCCACTGGGCGGGATACCAGTTCCCGGCGCTCAGTGGACTGCGCGGCACCATCGAGTGCACCTCGAATACGAATCTTTCGGCGACGGCGTTGCGTTTCCTCGGTAGCGAACTCTCTTCGTTTCCCGGTCGTGACGAATCCCGCTCCCGCCGGCGGAGCGACGCAAACCGGAGCGATCGCGCAGATAGCGGCGGGAGGCACTTTGACTACGGGCATTTTCGTATTGAATGGCGGAGCGGCGCCCGTGCCCTTCACCGTGAACTTTTTCGACGATGAATGGAACCGCCCTGCCGCTTCCGTTCACATCGGGTTCGGCGAGCGCTATTTCAGGCACGCTTCCCGCTCACGGCTCCGCCTACTACGAAGCGAGTAATCCGCAATTAGCGACCGCCTCCGGGTGGGGGCAGATCAGCGCGGGTTCTTCGGTCACGATTCAAGCGCTGTTTCGCAACGCAGTGAGCGGGTTCTTCTACGAAGCGGCCGTTCCGTCGACCCCAGGGAGCCAAGAATTCCTGATCCCCTTCGACTTGACGACATTCGCAGACACTGGACAACCGCTCGGTACGGGAATGGCGATTGCGAATCTCGCCACGACCGCGGCCACGCTGACCTGCACGGCTTACAATTCGAACGGAGTCGTCGTTCCAAACGCCGTTTCCGTCCCCGCGCTCGCCCCCCTGGGACACTGGGCCGGATATCAATTTCCGGCGCTCAGTGGAGTGCGAGGCATGATCGATTGCGTTTCGAGTACGAATGTTTCCGCCACGGCGCTACGCGCCCTGGGAAGCGGACTCTCGACGCTTCCGGTCGTGACCAGGTAGTGGCGGACTCGACGGACGTTAGTTCGATGCGGCTGAAACCGCTGCGAGCCGGATCGTATCGTTGGCGATAAACAGCGCGGACTCGTCTTCGAAGTCGCGGCTGATATCGTGTTTCTTCATCTTGTAAAGGAGCGCTTTGTAATCGACGCCGAGTATTCGCGCGGCCTGCTTCCGGTTCCATCTGGTTCGGTTTAATGCGCTCAGAATCGCTTCTCTTTCCGCTTTTTTCTGAGCTTCCGTGACTCTTTCGAGAGATGTGGCCGGTAACGAACCAACGCGCGTCTCGGGACGGGAATGGATCGAAGTCACCTTCGAATCCATTTGCGCGGGGGTTTTCAGGCGGAGGTCTTCGGCCGCGGACTCGGGGTCCTGAAGAACCACGTATTTGCGGACGAAGTTTTCGATTTCCCGCACATTGCCGGGCCAAGAGTAGGCGAGCAGCGCACTCTTGAGATCGGGCGTGATGGGCGGGACCATCGCGGACGGGCTGGCGAATCGCTCCAGGAAGAATCTTGTCAGCGGGATGATTTCCTCCGGCCTTTCGCGCAGCGGCGGTACGACCAGATTGACGACGTTCAAGCGATAATACAGGTCCTCGCGAAAACGTCCTTCCTTCATCGCCTTTTCGAGATCGGCGTGCGTGGCGGCCATCACGCGAACGTTGACGTGAATGGTTTCGGTGCCGCCCAACCGCTCGAATTCCTGATCCTGGAGAACCTGGAGAAGCTTGGCTTGCAGACGAAAATCCATGTCGCCGATTTCATCCAGCAGGATGGTGCCGCCATCCGCCATGTCGAATTTCCCGGGCTTGGCCTTGATCGCGCCGGTAAAGGCGCCACGCTCGTAACCGAATAATTCGCTTTCAATGAGTTCCGACGGCAACGCGGCACAGTTCACTTTTAGAAAACGCCGATTGGCTCTCGATGAGGCCGCATGCAACGTTCGAGCCAGGACTTCCTTGCCAACGCCCGTTTCGCCGTTCAGCAATACGGGAACGTCGGAGGCGCCAATCTGTCTGAGCAAAGCGGCGTTTTTCTCCATCCAGGTGGAAGATCCCATCAGATGTTTTTGTCCCGAACCCGGCAGTCCGAGGTCTTTCTTGGTACGGTTGCGAGCAAGCGTGGGCGGATCGAGCGCGCGTTGAATCGCGTCGACCAGTTGATCATTCCCGACGGGCTTTGCCAGGAAATCCGTGGCGCCGAATTTCATCGCTTCCACAACCGTCGTGAGCGAAGAATCGCACGAGAGCACTATGATCGGGAGACTCTTATTCAAACGTCGAATTTCATGCAACGTCTCGATGCCCTCCCTGTCGGGCATGGTGCGGTCTAACAGGATCAGGGAAATGTGGGAGCCGCTGCCCTCGCGCAAACAACTCAGTACTTCTTCGCCGCTGTCCGCGTGACGAACCGCGTACCCCCGGCAGCTCAACGTCAATTCGAGATAGTTTCGGACCTCCCTATCTTCCTCTGTGATTAAAATAGTGGCTTTATTAGGCGTTAGTTGCATGATCTTCCTCCGTAAAAGATACGTCGCGTAGTGGTACCACGCGCGCTTGTGCGCCGAACTGAATCGGTCTCCTCGTGCTTAAATCGCCGAGAGGCAAGAATAACGAGAGTCTCGCCCCGCTTTGATGATTCCCTGCCGAAATATATCCTCCGTGCGCTTTCAAGATCCTTCTGCAGATGGCCAGGCCGAGCCCTCCGCCCGAGCGGTCCTGCGATCCTCCGTACGATGTGTGCTCCTCAAAGACGTCGTCGAGATGCTCGGTGGGAATCCCGGCGCTTGTGTCGCTCACGTCGATCCGGTAGGCCGTCGCCGCTTGCAGAAATTCATGTCGTTGCGTCTCGCTCGCGCGGTCGTATCCCGAATAATTGGGCGTTGTCCAACGGATCGGATAGCCGCGAACGTCGACGTGGCCTCCCTTCGGGGTGAATTTGAAGGCGCTCTCTATGAGGTTCGCCAAAACCTGTTCGATCTGCTCCGGATCGAAGACCAGGGGAGCGCCCGGCTCGCTTAGTTCCAACCCGACGGCGATATGTTTTTCCCCGGCCCACAACTCCACGTCCTGCAATGCGCAGCGGATACAGCTTTCGATGGAACATTCCTTGAGTTCGACCTTTCGGTCCCTGTGCCCGGGCGCACTCAATTCGAGCATCTCGAAGGCGATGCGGGTAAGCTTCTTGAGGCTCTGCTCCATCCGGCGCAACAGGTCCGTCTGGTCCCGATTGAGAGGGCCGAGAACCTGCTCGCGCAACAAACCGCAGTAGCCGCTGGCCGCCGTCAGGGGAGCACGGAAGTCGTGTACCGCGCGAGTCAGGAAATTCGTCCGATCCTGCTCGTGCTCCTGTAGTTTCAGATTCGCGATGAGAAGACACTGCAACAAGTCGTGGCGATCGGGTTCCGGCAAACTTCGCGGTATCGGGCGGACGTTCCATCGCTTCGCCTGGGTGCGCAGCGCGGCCTGCTCCATGAAGTTTCGTAATAAGGACCGGCTGACCGGTTTCGTCAGCGTGCTCCCGACACCCAGCGGCATCGTTCGCAGAAATTCCTCGGCGTGCAGACGATCCACAAGAAAGAGCCGCTCCTGCGCGTCGGCGCCGTGCAGCGCGTTCACATCCCCGTGTGGCCAGTCATTATGGTTGAAGTCCCACACAACGAGGTCGGCCGCGAGAATTTGCTTGGAATCCGGGTTTGCACGGATTACGTCGCAGGGCTCGGTGCGCAAGTCAGACGCGATTTCGCGGCATAACTCCAGCAGCTTCAGATCGTTCGAGAAAACACAAAGCTTCAATTGGCCCTTAAGCACGCCTCGCGTGCATCCTCGATCCAGTACGTCGCTTGCGCGTGGCCTATTCCGGTTTGGGCTGCCTTACTCGATCCCCTTTTGGGGGAAACGAATCCGGAATATTGCCAACCCAAGCGTCGATTCCACGCATTCCGGCCCAGGTTAATTTTGCTCGCCGTGGAGAACAAATCCGACTTTGTTGGGTACATTCCAAAGCTACATGAACTTCTTGAAGCTGCACAGGGGGGATTTAGTTCCACCCTGGTACTGCTCGTTCCAGGACGAGCTGTCTATCCGAGGTGGCGTGGGAGAGGTCTGGCGAACGATAGAAGGAAGCGCGGCCAACGCCGCTCCCTATGATTTGTCCTTATAGCGCTTGCCGTAGAGTTGGTTTTGCGGAACGTATTTCAGCGGCAGACGGCTTGCGCTGGCCGCTTCCGAACGCCTGCAAGACAGCGCTTTGACGATCATGCACGCCCAGCTTTCCGTAAATCATCCGCATGTTCCAGCGCACCGTTTCGCGAGCGATATGCAGAGCTTCGGAAATCTGCTGGTTGGAAAAGCCCTGTGCCACCAGCGCGAGAATCTCCGTTTCTCTCGGAGTCAACCCCCGCGGGTGACGCGCCAGACAAAGGTTGCGAAAGACCAAGGAGAGGAGCTTGCGAGGAGCCCAGATCTCGCCGGATGCGACAGCCGACACCGCACGGCGCAATTGTTGGGGAGGCATTCCGGCCGACACGAATCCCATACATCCGAGGTGCAAGAGAAATTCCAGCGCCTCATCCGGCATCGGTTCTTCGATCTGGACGAGGACCGAAACCGACTTACCGCGTACGATTTTCGAGAAGTCAGCCGGGCGATCCGAGTTCATCAGGAAATCGTAATCGGCCAGCAGTGTGCAAGGAGCCAGCTCGCAGCACTCATCGATCGCTTGTTTGAGACCGGAAGACGATCGATGCAAAACGAAGGGATGCCGTTGGAAGGATCGATTCAGCCGAGACCATTCCGACTGCCGTCCGGCTGCGACAACCACATACTTCCTTTCTTCGGGAGGAACTGGTGACAGTGGCATCCGCTCACAGTAAGCATAGCGAATCATGCCCGATTTGGACAGTACTGGGAGCTAGTAAACGTCCCGGTAAACGCCTATTACCTCTGTGGGCTTCAAATTGCCGAGTAGTTGGCTTACGAAACGCATATGCCATCCGTTTCTGAGCTCGCGATTACGGCGGTATGCAATGCAAGAACAAGCACTTAGCTCATCGGAGAGAAGCAAAGCTTGATAGGCGGCCGTGTTCGCGGGGATCGGTCTGGAGATGAACAAATGAGTCTAACAATGGAGACTTTTTAGGAACTTCGACGAATGAGGCGTCTAACTGGCGATCGCCGCAAGCACCAACGAATGGCCTTGCGGTTAGTTGTGCAATTGGGGGAAGCCGGCAACCCGGCGGCTGCTGGATGTGTCACGCAGAACATCAGCAGCGGCGGGTTCTACTTCCTGTCGCCCGCACCCCTCATTCGCGGCGAACGTGTCCACGCTTTCCTTGTTTTGCCGGGCTTTCGTGAAAGTTATGCGGAGGAAAACGCGGGGATCAGCTGCGACGTTCGCATCGTCCGCGTCGACGCACTCGAGGACGGCTCAGCATTCGGGATTGCCTGTGAAATCGAACGCTACACGATAGCGAGGAGCCCGAGCCTCGCTTGGAGAAATTATGCGTAGCCAGGTACTTCCAAATCCGATCGTTCCATTCGATCCTTTCGCGAAGGCGAGAGGCACGGCCGCCTGGCTTCCTACCCACGACCATCCCGCCGCTCGCTGCACGAGATCGTAGCCCTCCGCCCGAGCCAGTCCTAAACTTTTGCTATCGTTTCCCACATTTGTTTCAGAACCCCTTCTTCTGACCACAGGTTGACCTGTAAGTACCTTGAAAAACAGCACTAACAGATTGGCGTCCTGGGTGCTCTATGTTAGCTTCCGACGCCCAAGACCGAAGGTGACGGATACGGATTAAGAGGGGCAATTTGACAACTCCCAACAAAACGACTCGCCAGACAACTCCTCAGCCGGGACCGTTTGGATTTCATTGGCGTTCGATCGGCCGAGTTCTATGGGAAGGGAAACTCAGCGCGCTCGCGCTGTGGCTGGCGCTGACCTTGGCGGTGGCGGTGGTCGTGCGTTTCCTGCCATCGGTCTATAAGGCCGAATGCCTAATGCTGGTTCTCGGCCAGAAGATACCCGAGAAATATGTGGCCTCCACGGTCACCTCCGCGCCTCAGGAGCGGCTGGCGGCGATCAGTCATTTGATCCTCAGCAACGAGAGGCTTGAGAGCATCATCGATACCTTCCATCTCTACCAGTCCAAGCGGGGAGTGCTGCCCGAGGAAGAGATCATCAAGCAGATGCGCGACAAGGATATCGGATTGACGCCTGAGTCGGGACTGTCGGACACGCATCCGGACGCGATTCGAATTTCTTTTCAGGACAAAGACCCCAAAACCGCGGCCGACGTAACCAACCGCTTAGCGAGTCTGATCATCGCTGAAAACTCTCGTGCCCGAAAAACCCGCGCAACCGATACGTCCAAGTTCATTGAAGAGCAGCTGGCGGAAGCCAGACAGACGCTCGACCGGCTCGAAGTCCAGGTGAAACAGTACAAGCTCGTGCATAACGGCGAGCTGCCGGAGCAGGAGTCGTCGCTTAATGGATCGCTGTCCCGCTTGCAAATCAAGCTGCAGGGAAATCAGGATTCGCTGAATCGTGCGGAGCAGGACAAAGTGCTTTTGGAAGGCAATTTGGCCCAAGCGGAAGCGTCTTTGGCCACCTTGCAACAGACCGAAGTGGAAGCACGAGAAGCCGCTAAGAGAAAAGCCCTGGACCCTGCGACCGTCGCCGCGAGGCCCAAAACACGCGCTGAAGTCTTGCAGGAAGAACTCGCAATTTTGAGCGTGCGGTACGGAAAGAACCATCCGGAAATCAAGAGCCGTGTGGCGGAACTCGCTTCGCTCCAGAAATCAGATCCCACAGGATCGGCAACCGGCACCGCAAGCTCACAAGCTTCCACGGCGCAGGACCCATCCACGCTTCCCGCTGGACTGGAGACGGCGATCGTCAGCCAGAAAGAGCGCGTCGCCGATCTTCGCGTACAGCGAGAGTTGGCGATGAAGCAGATGACCAGCGCGGAAGGGGAGCGCCAGCAGATCGGGCAAGAGATCGGCTCCTACCAGGCCCGGATTGATCGGCTTCCTCTTCGGGAGCAGGAAATGGCTGCCTTAACACGCGATTACGAGATCGCAAAAGAGAACTATAAGTCGTTGTTGGATAAGAAACTTTCGGCATCGATGGCTTCGGAAATGGAAAGCAGCCAGCAAGGCGAGGAGTATACTCTGATCGAGCCGGCGCGAGTTCCCGAGAGGCCGTTCAAGCCGAAGCGTGAATTACTTTACGCGGGCGGCTCGGTGGTGAGTTTGATGATCAGTCTCCTGGTAGTCCTGGGGCTGCGGCTTCCGCAGGACAAGGTATTAGGCGAATGGGAGCTTGGCCCCGGTCTGGTAATCCTGGGCCGCGTCCCGGAAATCAAGATTCCGAAAAAGCGATTACTGACGTTAGAGGCCGGGAGGACGACTTAAGGTTCATCGGAACCGCACGTCGCAAAATCATCCCACATGTACGAGAAATTCTTCGAACTTAATAAAATTCCGTTCGGCATGACTCCTGACCCGAGCTGCCTGTTCATGACCGAGTCGCATCGTGAGGCGCTCGCCGGGTTGATGTACGCAGTCCACGCCCGGAAGGGATTCGTGGTCATGACGGGCGACGCAGGGACGGGCAAAACCACGCTGCTACGCGCTCTGATGAAGGCATCCAAGCTCGCGCGCTACAGTGTCGTCCTGAATCCGACGTTGAATGTAGCCGATTTCCTCGAAATGGTCTTGCTGGACTTCGGCATGGATAGCGTTCCGAGCAGCAAAGCCCAACGGATCATGAAGCTTCAGGATTTCCTGGTTAAGCTTCACGAATCTGGGGATGCGCCGGTTCTCATTATCGATGAAGCCCATAAGCTTAGTCCGGAGGTGCTCGAAGAGATTCGGCTGCTCACGAATTTCGAAACCACGGACAAGAAACTGCTTCAGATCGTGCTTGCCGGTCAGCCGGAATTGGCTGGCGTCCTGAATCGCGAAGATCTCCGCCAACTGAAACAGCGTATCGAGATCCGCTTGGACGTGAAGCCGCTCAGTCCCGCGGATGTGCGCATGTACATGTGGCATCGCTGGAATTGTGCGGGCGGAACCCGCGAACTGCCGTTCACGATAGGATCGATTGCCATCATCGCGGCGGCTTCACGAGGCATCCCGAGACTGGTGAATTCCATCTGCGATAACGCGCTGTTGACGGCGTTCGGCGAGGGAACTTCCACGATTACGGGAGAACACGTCCGGCATGTGCTTCGAGATCTGGACATCAAGGGGGTCATGCCGGAGGTGGACCTGCCGAAGCCGAAGGAGCTTCGCCCTTCGAGCATGTTTGTGCAACCATCGGCGCCGTTCGCGGCCCCGGCCTCGGCGTTCGGGCCGCCGGCGGCGGCATTCGCCACAACGTCGGCGCCTTTCTCCTTGCCGACCATCGAAAGATACTGCCCGACGACGCCTAAATCAAATTTCATGAATCGCTTGGCAGCTAAGCTCAACTTAGCCCCTGCGAAGATAGCGGGGATTGGCAATGAGTAAAGTTTTTGAGGCGTTGCAGCAGCTCGAACTGGATACGGGCGGCCTATCCGCAAGTTTCAGCGAGGAAGCGCAGGCGGTTCTACGGCGTCCCGTCCGGGTTCCCGAGAGTAAGGGCACGGAAGTGGAGGAGGCGCCGGTTCTATCGGTCGCCGTTCCGGCCGAGCCTGCTTTCACGCCTCGGGTATTGCCGGTGCGCGTCACCGAAGACTCCCCGCTCATGCCCTTCGAGCCGAGTTTCGAGAATGTCGGCGAACAGTATCGGATTATCCGCACCAAGCTGGTTCAACATCCGTTGTCGCCGCGAGTTATCGCGATTTCGAGCGTCGATCCGGGCGAAGGCAAGACGACGACGGCCATTAATATGGCTGCCGCGCTGGCGCTGAAATCGGAAACGAAGGTGATACTGGTGGACTGCGACTTGCGCCGCGGTCAAATCGGCCCGCTGATGGGCTTCCCGAACAGCCCCGGGCTCACCGATGTTCTCGCGGGAACGAACTCGCTCGAGGAAGCGGTCGTCCAGGTCCAAGAACTTCCAAACCTGTCGGTACTGGCGGCGGGCACTTCGTTGGCGAATCCGGCCGAGGTACTCGATTCGGCGCAGTGGCGGCACTTAATCGATCGGCTTCGGAGGCTGAGCGATTACGTGATCCTGGATACGCCGCCCATCGGCCTCATCGCCGACACCGATTTGATTCACCAGGTCACCGACGGCGTCATCCTCGTGGTGCGCCCGGACTACACGACGCGATCCCGTTGTTTGAGCGTACTCAAAAATAACGTCTCGTCCCGAGGGCTCCTGGGAGTCGTTATGAACGGCGTCGCGAAGCGAGACATGGGCCGTAGCGGCGAGTACTACGGGTATTCGAAGTCGATCAGCGCGTAAGGCGTGCCCCGTGCGGATGCGTATTCTCGCAGGGAAACCCGTGATCGCACTTCCTGGACGCTGTGTTCAACCGGCCGCGCCGCCGCCCACGAAGTCCTATGGGAAGGTACTCAAAGTTCCAGTATTAACGGTTCTTTCAAACCACTGGAGTTTTTGTTTTTAATGGGTATTCAAAACGATCCTTTCGCGATGTGCGGGAAGGCTTTTGAGGTATGCGAGGGCGGTGTGCGTGCAGGCGCTTCCTGTATCGCCGCGACTCGATAGCTTCAAAAGAATAAGGAGCAGTGGGCCGACGTGAATATCGCTACCTACGAATCGCCGTGGTCGAACGATGAGCTGCGGATGTTTCGTAAGACAGTTCGTAAATTTATCCGAGAGGAATTCGTTCCCCACCAGGCGCAATGGCGTGAGCAGCATCGCCCTAGCGAAGAGGCGTGGAAGGCGATTGGCAAAGCAGGCATCCTGCTCCCCGACTTCCCGGAGGAATACGGCGGCGGCGGCGGGACCTTCGCCCACGAAACCGTTGTGAACGAGGAACTCGCAACGGCCGGCGTCCATTTCGGTTCCAGTATCCAGAGCATCGTCGGACACTATATTTTGTCTTACGGGACCGAGGAGCAGAAGCGGAAATGGCTCCCGCGTATGGCGACCGGTGAGTTGATTGCCGCGATTGCGATGACGGAACCGTCGGCTGGCTCCGACCTGGCCGGAATTCGAACCACTGCGCGCCGCGACGGCGATCATTTCATCTTGAACGGGTCAAAAACCTTCATCACCAATGGCTGGCACGCGAGCCTGGTGTGCGTCGCGGTAAAGACGGACTCGAAAGCGGCCGGCCTAAAAGGGATCTCCCTGATCATTGTCGAACCGAAGGATCTTCCCGGTTATCGCGTGGGGAGGCCTTTCGACAAAGTCGGCATGAACGGCCTGGATACGTGCGAGATCTTTTTCGACGATGTACGGGTCCCCGTATCGAACCTGCTCGGTTCCGAAGGCAAGGGCTTCAATCACATGGTTGAGCAGTTGCCTTACGAACGGCTCACGATCGGCGTGGGTGCCGTCGCCATGGCGGAAGAAGCGGTGTCCATCACCACTCGATACGTGAAGGATCGGCTGGCTTTCGGCAAGCCTTTGCTCGACTTCCAGAACACGCGCTTTAAACTGGCGCAATGCAAAACGGAAGTGCATATCGGCCGCGTTTTTCTCGACAACTGCATCGGGCGTTTCATCGCCGGCCAGTTGGACGCGGTGACGGCAGCGATGGCCAAGTACTGGCTCACCGAATGCCAGTGTCGCGTCATCGACGAATGCCTGCAGTTGCACGGCGGCTATGGCTACATGATCGAGTATCCGATTGCGCGCATGTGGACGGACAGCCGGGTACAGCGCATTTATGCCGGCTCGAACGAAATCATGAAGGAGTTGATCGGCTGGTCTTTGTAAGGTGAACGGGAGCGCGGCCGCGCGCTTATTGAAGCAAGATGATGAAGGCAACCCCGAGGATGGCACAGATTTCGACGGATGACGCGATCGACGGCGGAACGTCTGCCTTTTCCCCGGACCACGTTTCCGAATTGCCGGCGTCCGCCGAAGCCGAGCGGCAGCTACGGCTGGAGTTGGACCTAGAGGGGAACGATGCCGCGACGGAATATCCCGAAATTAATCATTGTTTGCATGAGCTGATCGAGGAGCAAGTTCGCCGCACGCCTCAGCGCATCGCCGCCGTATTCGAACAGCAAAGCCTGACTTACGAAGATCTCAGCAGACGCTCCGGTCAACTGGCGGCTCTGCTCAGAAGTCTCGGCGCTGGACCCGACGTTCTGGTTGGGCTCTTGGTTGAACGATCGCTCGAATTCGTGATTGGGATGTTAGGAATTCTGAAAGCCGGAGCGGCCTACGTTCCGATCGATTCCAGTTATCCCAAAGAGCGTATTTCCTTCATGCTCGCCGATGCCAAGGCGAGGTTCGTCGTCACGCAAACCAGCCTTGTGGATCGCCTGCCGTCCGACATCGAACAGGCTATTTGCCTGGATTCGATCGCGTGGTCCGGCGCGCAGAGTCACTCACCCAGCGTTTTTTCCAGCCACCCGTCCGATCTCGCTTACGTGATCTATACAAGCGGGTCCACGGGCCGCCCGAAAGGCGTGGGGATCGAGCACCGCAACATCGTCAACTACGCGCTCGGTGTTTCGGAACGATTGCGGCTCGAGCCCGGCATGAATTACGCGACGGTATCGACCATCGCGGCCGATCTCGGCAACACCGTGATTTTTCCAGCGTTGATCACCGGCGGAAGCTTGCATATGATCTCGCAGGCACGAGCCGAGAGCCACGCGCTGCTGGCGGAGTACTTCCAGCGCGAAGGCATCGACGTCTTAAAAATCGTCCCGTCGCACCTCGCGGCGTTGCAAGGGGCCAAACATCCCGAACGAGTGATGCCGAGACGCAGGCTGATCCTCGGCGGTGAAGCATCGCGGCTGGATTGGATCGAGCGGCTGCGCACGATGTCTCCCGGTTGCGAGATCTATAACCATTACGGACCCACGGAAACGACCGTGGGTGTACTGACCTATCCAGTGCGGGTACAGTTGCCTGCCACGCGATCGGGCACGCTTCCTCTGGGCAAAGCGCTGCCCAATAGCAGAATTTATATTCTCGACGAACACGGGCATCCGGTCGCGGATGGCGTGGAAGGCGAGCTTCACGTGGGAGGCGCGGGCGTAACGCGCGGATACCTCCATCGTCCCGAGCTGACTGCCGAAAAATTCGTCACCGATCCGTTTAGCGCCGAAGTCGGGGCGCGCATGTATCGCACGGGCGATCTGGCACGATATCTGCCGGACGGAGATATTGAATTCTGCGGCCGCATCGACGATCAGGTCAAGATTCACGGTTACCGGATCGAGCTCGGCGAAATCGAGGGCGCGTTGCGCGAGCAGGCCGGGGTGAAGGAAGCACTGGTGCTCGCGAGCGAAGACGGTTCGAGCGGCAACAAACAGTTGGTCGCCTATTTAGTTCCGAAGCGCGCGAGCCAACCACTATGGAGCCATCGATCGCTCCACTGGCTACCCGGCGGCAGGCCGGTAGCGCAGATGAACAAGGGCGCAACCGATTCCTCGTACGACGAAATCTTCGTGCAACAACGCGATCTGCAGCACGGGATTTCAATCAAGAACGGCGATTGCATCGTAGACGTGGGCGCAGGTATCGGTCTGTTCGCAGTTTTCGCGAGCCGTGCGGCGCGAAACCTAAGAATTTTCTCCTGCGAGTCCGACCCGGCCGCGTTCGCGTGTCTGACGGCGAATGCCGAAGCGTGGGGAACGGCGGTGAAGTGTCTGCCGTATCGCGCCGGCCGCGAGATACGGTCGGCGGAGGAGGAATTTTTCGGAGCGCTGTCTGGATCGTACGATGACGCGTACGACGAACCATCCCCACAGGCGAACAATGGCGATGCGTCGGGAGAGAGAGAGCTACTTGTCGAAGAGTCTGGGGGATCGGACGATTCCCTGCCCGGCATCGAAGCCGCCTCTACGGAGCCACGAACTCTGTCCGGCGTGATTGCGGCGGAAGGATTGAAGCACATCGACCTGCTCCGGTTCGACGCCGGCGAGGATGACGCGGAAGCCCTGGAGCGGCTCGGTTCCGACGATTGGCGGAAGATTCGCCAGGTCGTGATTCGGACGGACTTCCAGCGGGTAAAGTCCGTCACTTCGTTGTTGGAGAGGAATGGATACGAAGTTTTTATCGAAGATGGCTCGGCAGCCTCCCCATCGTATATCTATGGCCTGCGCCCGGCCGCGAAGGAAACGCTCCCTGCAAACGGCATCCATCCGCAGAATGGCGACGCTCCTCTATTGCCGCCCGCGGACGACGAAATCCTGACGCCTGTGGTTTTGCGCACGCGTTTGAAGGAAAAACTGCCACCCTACATGGTTCCGGCGGCGTTCGTCCTGTTGGACAAGTTTCCTCTGAATGCAAACGGCAAGATCGACCGCAAAGCGCTGCCGGCTTTCACACGGGAAACGACGCAGTTTGCGCACGACTTCGTCGCTCCGCGCACCGAAACTGAAAAAAACCTCGCCGCGATTTGGGCCGAGTTATTGAAGATCGAAAGTGTCGGCGTCAACGATAATTTCTTCGATCTCGGCGGGCATTCGTTGCTCGCGATCAGAGCCGTATCGCGCATCAGGGATGCCTTTGAGGTCGATCTCCCGACGCAAATTTTGTTTGAGAATTCGACGATTGCCGGACTCGCGAAGCTCCTCGATAAGGCCGAGGTTTCTACTCGCAACGTTGCGCGGATCGGACGGCGTACACAGGATGGCCCTTATCCGCTTTCCGCCTCGCAGGAGCAACTCTGGTTCTTAAACCAGGTCGCGCCCGAGAGCGCAGTCTATAACATCGTGGATTTGATCCCCCTGGAAGGAGCCTACGATTCCGACGCTCTTCGCAAAACCCTAGCGGAGTTGGTCCGGCGGCATGAAGTGTTGCGGACGGTGTTTTCCTACGGCACGGGAAGCCCAGCACAAATTGTGCTGCCGCCACCAGCGAACGTGGAGATCGCGGAACTCGATCTGAGTTCCCTTTCCGAAACGGAGCGGGAGCGAGAATGGACCCGCGAGGTCAAGGAGCAGGGCCGCAAGCACTTCGACTTGTCCCAATTCCCTCTATTTCGCGGCACCGTGATTCATCGCTCGGCACGAGATCACAAATTGCTCCTGGCGATCCATCACGTGATCGCCGACGAATGGGCCATGGAGCTGGTTCATAAGGAAGTTGCCGAGCTCTATGAGGCATATTCTCGCGGACGCACGCCGATACTTGAGGAATTGCCTATCCAGTATGCGGACTTTGCATGTTGGCAGCGAGATCAGATGCGAGAGGCAGCGCTGGCTTCGCAGACCGCCTATTGGAAAGGAGAATTGGCAGGCGCCGCGCCGGTATTGAATCTGGCTACCGACAAGCCGCGTCCCAGCGTGCAAAGCTTTCGCGGCGCGACCGAAGTATTTCGGCTGCCGGAAGAATTACGGCAGCCACTGAAGTCTCTGGCACGGCAGGAACAGTCCACGCTCTTCATGATTCTGGAGGCAGCGTTCGCTACATTGCTGCACCGCTATACCGGACAGGACGACATCCTGGTGGGAACCCCGATTTCCGGCCGTACGCACCGTGAAACCGAAAATCTGATCGGCTGTTTTCTCAACACGATCGTCTTGCGTGCGCAGTTCAACGAAAATCAGACTTTCCGCTCCCTGCTGCAGCAAGTGCGCAGGCGAGCTCTGGGAGCCTACGCTCATGCCGAACTGCCCTTCAAACAGCTCGTCACCGAACTGGCGCCGGAGCGGGATTCCGGCCGTACGCCTCTCTTCCAGGTGATGTTCATCCTGCATGACCCGGACGGGGTTTCCGAGGTCTCCAAAGTTTCCGGCAAGCATGTGCTCGAAACCGGCACTTCGAAATTCGATCTGACCCTGTTTATTTCCGAGTCGAAAAATGGGCTGGAAGGGTTGATCGAATACAGCACCGATCTATTCGAAGCTCACACCATCCAGCGAATCTGCAAGCACTACGGAACGTTGCTCGAGGCGATCGCCTCGCATCCGGATGAGAACATCTCGAAACTGCCGATTCTGACCGATTCCGAGCGCCGGCAGTTGCTGCACACCTGGAACGAGACGGCAGCGGAATATCCGGATGTCGGTTTGCATCGGCTGATCGAAGAACAGGCGGATCGAGCGCCCGATCAAGTGGCTCTCGTTTTTGAAGAGGAAAGCCTCACCTACGCGGAGCTCAATCGGCGCGGGACGCAACTGGCGCACCATCTCAGACATTTGGGCGTCGGGCCGGATGTATTGGTCGGAGTATCCGTCGAGCGTTCTTTGGACATGGTCGTTGGAGTTCTTGGAGTGTTGAAAGCGGGCGGCGCATACGTGCCTCTGGATCCGTCATTCCCGCAGAACCGCCTCGCCCACATGGTGGAAGACAGCCGAATGCAAGTGCTGTTGACCCATCGCGGCCTCGACCGGAAGCTAGCGGTGCGGCCGCCCGTCGTTGTCCATCTGGATACCGATTGGAACGAAATCGCAGCGCGGAGCGGCGACGCTTCGGATCTGCCGGACATCCAGCCGCAGAGCCTTGCCTACGTGCTTTACACGTCGGGCTCGACGGGGAAACCGAAGGGCGTTGCAATCCCGCACTCGGCGATCGTCAATTTTCTGGTCTCGATGCAGCGGGAGCCCGGCTTCGGCGCATCCGATACGATGCTGGCGGTCACGACGCTTTCCTTCGACATCGCCGCGTTGGAACTCTACCTTCCGCTGATTCGCGGAGGAAAAGTAATCATCGCGAGCCGCGAAGACACGCAGGACCCCAGGCGTCTGGCGAAACGAATGGAGGAGTCGGGCTGCACCGTGATGCAGGCCACTCCGGTGACATGGCGGGCGCTCATCGACGCAGGCTGGAACGGTTCGGCGGGACTGAAGGTGCTCTGCGGAGGCGAGGCTCTTCTGCCCGATCTGGCGTCGGATCTTCTGGCGCGGTCGGCGGAGTTGTGGAATATGTACGGGCCGACCGAGACGACGGTGTGGTCCACGATCCACAAAGTCACGTCGGCTGGCGGTACGGTTCCCATCGGACGGCCGATTGCCAACACACAGCTTTACGTTCTCGATGCGTCGGGCAAACTTGTACCTCCGGGCAACATCGGCGAGCTCTCTATCGGCGGCGACGGGTTGGCGCGAGGCTATTTGCATCGCGAAGATCTGACGCGGGAACGTTTCGTTCCCAGTCCCTTCGTCCCCGGTGCGCGGATTTATAGAACCGGCGACCTGGCGCGCTGGCTGCCGGACGGAAGCGTCGAATGTTTGGGACGAGCCGATAACCAGGTGAAGCTGCGCGGCTTCCGCATTGAGCTCGGTGAGATCGAAACCGTCATCAGCTCGTACCCCGCGGTAAGATCCTGTGTGGTTGTGATGCGCGAGGATGCGCCTGGCGATAAACAGCTGGTGGCGTATTTCGAGCCGCGGAAAAAGGCGATGCAAACGGCAATCGACCTTCGCGCCTACCTCGAAAAAGAACTTCCGAACTTCATGGTTCCGGCGGCGTTCGTCGCCATGGAAAAGTTGCCGTTGACACCGAACGGCAAAGTGGATCGCAAGGCATTGCCCGCGCCTGCGCAACAGGTCCCCGTCAAGAGCAACTTCGTGGCGCCGCGCGACGCAATTGAGCAATTGCTCGCGCAGAGCTGGGCCAAGGCTTTGAAGGTAGATCGCGTCGGCCTGCATGACAACTTTTTCGAGTTGGGAGGCCATTCTCTTCTGGCGGTTCGCGTGACCGTTGAGATTGAGAAACTCACCAGCATCCGCTTGCCTCTGGCGACCCTGCTTCAGGCGCCGACCATCGCGGAGTTGGCGGAGATCCTTCGCAAGAAGCAATGGGCGCCTTCGTGGTCGTCCCTCGTTCCCTTGAGAGCATCCGGGTCCAGGCCGCCCCTCTTCTTCATGCACGCGCATGGCGGCAACGTGCTCGAATACCATGCGCTGGCGAATCTGCTCGAAGCCGATCAGCCGGTGTACGCATTTCAAGCGCGCGGCCTCGATGGCGCCATTCCGAAAGACTTAACGCTGGAAGGAATGGCTTCCGCTTATATCAAGGAGCTGAGAAGCTTCCAGCCGGAAGGTCCCTACTATCTGGCAGGCTTCTGCTTTGGTGGATTGCTCGCTTTGGAAGCCGCTCAGCAACTCACCGCCGCCGGCCAAAAGGTGGCGTCCCTGGTCTTAATTCAATCCATGCATCCGGCTGCATTTCGTTTTCGGCCGGACGTTCCGCTGTGGCGTCGTTGGTGGAACCGTTTTATCAAACGAGTCAATTTGGAGCAGGAAAATCGGGCTTACGCAGGGAAGGGTTATCTCGCCGAGCGGTTCCGCCGTAGCTGGGACATGGCGCACGCACGGCTTGCGATCGCCATCGACAAGCTCATGGGCAGACATCGTGCCGATCCCTCCGGCTTGCCCAAGCTATACATCTTCGAGGCTCTCATGATCGAGCACGGAGAAGCGTTGAGAAAGTATGTGCCCCGTCCCTACGACGGCGACGTGACGCTGTTTCGCGCAAGCAAACAACTATCGGGACTCGCGTCCGACCAGCATCTCGGCTGGAAATCCGTGTTCACCGGCAAGTTGGAAATCTGCCAAGCTTCCGGGACATCAGCAGAATCTCATGATCGAGCCCAATGTCAGAAGGCTCGCTCGCGCGCTGGACGATCGCCTGAAAGCCGCCCAGGCAAAACAGGTGCCTCCCCTCCCATGAACGACAAAACGATGGCTGTCGCAGCGTTCGGGTCTACGACGAAGGAAAGCCGCAGCAAGCCGCTTGGCGGCCAAGATCGCCGGCACGAGCGCGTTTTGAGTTGGGCGGAGACGCTCGCCCGTCCAGGGCACGAATCTCTCCATGACAGTATGATCGCGGAATTGGCCGAGTACCTGAACGACGATCCCACGGCGGTCGCCTCCGCCTGCGCCTCGGGCGCCGAGAGCGTCGCGCACCGAATGGGAGGCGCGCGAGCTTCGCAAGCAGAGCCCGCCCGTCCGAAGTGGTCGAGTTCTATCGAACGACGAAGAGCTACTTATTTGATTTGACGACGTTCAATTCGGAATACCCGCACGCCGCGACCGTGGAAGCTCTGGTGGAGCTGGCGAGAAAGCGAGGGCTCACCAAGTTCCTCGACTTCGGTTCTGGCATCGGATCGGTCGGGCTCTTTTTCGCATCGAACGGCCTGGAGGTTAGCCTGGCCGATGTCTCCGAACCGCTGCAGGACTACGTTGCATGGCGTTTCAAAATCCGAGGGTTCGATCTAAAGCTG
This sequence comes from Terriglobia bacterium, assembly GCA_963765085.1. GTDB lineage: Bacteria > Acidobacteriota > Terriglobia > Bryobacterales > Bryobacteraceae > Palsa-187. The sequence continues at coordinate 153,588 of CAVXVL010000037.1, forward strand.
ATCAATCTCAACCGCGACGGTCTGCCGGAAAATACTTTCGAGGTCGTTACCGTCTTCGACGTCCTGGAGCATCTCCCGAAGCCGGCCGAGGCGCTCCGGGCACTGGCCGCCAGCATGAAAGTGGGAGGGCTTATCGCGCTCAACGTCGAAGAGCCTGACAGCCGCTTCCCCCAGCACATTGCCACCTACGACGAGGTATTCACCAGCGTCAGCGCCGCCGGATTTCGCCGCGTTCAATTCCTTGGCAAGACCGAAGTTTTCAAACGCGTGGAGAGAGGCGCGGCCGCGGCCTTATGGCACAGGATCTGGGGCGCAGCTTGGTACGGATTTCTCTATCGTAGATTGGTCACCGTTTTGGAGTTGATCGGCGTGAAGGAATGGGTCCGAATCTGGATCAAAGGCCCCAAAAACTGAGTCTATGGTCGAATGGATCATACGCACGTCGCACCGTCGTGGCGGTCGTCCCGTCGCACTGATGCACCTGCTGCATTAGAATCCGGAGCGACTCCTCCATGCCTGCAATGAAACCTCGATTCAGTATTCTGATGCCGGCCTACAACCGCGAAAAATATGTAGGCAGGGATTACTCGGTTTTGGCACAAACCTTCTCCGATTACGAACTGTTCGTGATCGACGACGGGTCTACCGACGGGACGCCGCAGATACTGGAATCCTACGGGACGCGGATCCGGACATTGCGGCAACCAAATGAGGACCGGAGGTCGCCCGCAACCTGGCGGCGTCCGTCGCTCAGGGAGAATACTTCGTGCTGCTCGACAGCGATGATCTGCTCCTCCCGTGTGCACTTGCCACCTACGATCGTGTCATTCGGAGTTTCGATTCACCGCCGGTGATCATCGGAGCGATGACGCACTTCGAAGACGGAAAAGTGGTCGTGGACGCGCCGGGCCCAGGCCCAATAAAGGTTTTGCAGTATCGCGATTATCTATCGAAAGACGTGAAACTGGGGCTTTCGAGCAGCCGGATCGTTCTCCGCCGTTCCCTCTTCGAGGAAATCGGCGGCCTTCGCAACACCACGCCCAAGACGTTTCACCTGGATAGTCTCAATCTGATCCTGAAGGTCGGTACGTCGAGCCCGTGTGTGATCGTCCAACAGCCCAACACGGTTGCCTATCGCCATCACGAAACCAACGCCATCCGAAGTTTGGCCCCGATAGCGGAGGGAATCCTGGTCCTCGCTCGTTCGGAGGGTCAAGGTGAATATCCGGGAGGCAAGGAGCGGCGCCAGGATCGATACGCCTGCATCGGCGCGATCGCTTTGTCGTGGGCCATTGGCTACTGTTCGGGGAAGGCGCTGGGACCTGACGCTTAGACTGCTGCGGACGACTGCGCCGATGGGAAGGGCGGCGGTGTGGAGAAAAATTTCCACTCGACTCCGTAAACGCTCGCAACCGATTTTCTTGCCGCCCCTTGAGCAGGCGAAATAGCCGGTAATTTGGACTTCGCCAAGTTCAGATGCGCGAACCGGGGCGAAAAACGGAATTGAACAACGGAGGGAGCACCGCGATCGCGATGCTCCCTTTCCCGAATCGCTATCGAAGTTCCTTTCGCCGCAGAATCCCGAAGTTCGCGACGACGGTGGCGTTCGAGGCCGGCATTGTGAGAGTCGTCCTTGCCGCCGTGATACTCCTGACAGACGCTCCGGTCCAATCGATGAACTTCTCGCCGGAAGGGGGCGAATTCGCATCGATAGTAGCCACGGTTCCCGCCGCGTAAGTACCGCCGCCGGTCCCGTTCTCAACCACCAGCGTGTAAGTCTTGCCCGCAGTGATCGACAACGAGTAATTCGCGGTAACCGTAGTATTTGACGACGGCATGGTGAGTGTCGTCGTAGACGATGTGTTGCTGAACCGCCGCTCCCCGTCCAACTGGAAAAGACGTCGCCTGTCGGCGGGGCATTGGCCGTAATGGTCACGACTGCTCCGAGGATAGGCGCCGCCGCCGGTCCCGTTCACGACGCTGAAGTGTGTACGTGACGCGGCATAACTCGCCGTATCGTAGTATCTATGACGACGGCATGGTGAGTGTCGTCGTAGACGATGTGGAGCTCTGAACCGCCGCTCCCGTCCAACTGGAAAAGACGTCGCCTGTCGGCGGGGCATTGGCCGTAATGGTCACGACTGCTCCCGCGGCGTAGGCGCCGCCGCCGGTCCCATTCACGACGCTGAGTGTGTACGTCGTCGCAGTGTAGTTCGCCACAACAGTTGCGTTCGACGCAGGCATGGTAAGCGAGGTGCTGGGCGATGTGGGGCTCTGCACGGTGGATCCGTCCAATTCAGGAACGCCTTCCCGGCAGGTGGGGCATCGGCCGCAATCGGGACAACCGCTTTCGGCGCATAGGTGCCCCCTCCGGTTCCACTCGTCACGCTCAGAGAATACATGGTCGGCGCAGTGTAGTTTGCCGTCACGGTGACGTTCGACGCCGGCATGGTGACGGTGGTCGTCGCCGCGCTGGAATTCTGCACCGTGGCGCCGGTCCAATTCAGAAAGCTCTGTCCGGCTGGGCGCGGCATTCGCCACGATCGTCACGGTTGCTCCCGCTGAAAAAGTGCCGCCTCCGGTTCCATTCACGACACTCAACGTGTAAGTCGTCGCCGGCGTGCTTCCGCTCCCATACGCGAAAGCTCCCACATCCCAGGCTCCCGTAGCCGATCGCACGACCCCCGCGGCATCGTTGTCGAGAGGAGGAATGCCGAGGTGGGCAAGGTTTGTGCCAGCGCCCACCAGAGGAGAACCAGATTGGGGTTGATACGTGGTGTTTACTTTCAAAGCGGCGCTCGTACTGATGGATTGAGAGGCGGAATCGCAATTACAGGCCGATTGCCAAGCGGCCAAGGAGGTATACGTATTTCCCGCCCAGTTCCACGGACCGTATGCCCGTCCCTGCGCATAAGCATTGTTGTTGTCCAGGCTCAAAGTGCCAAAGGGCTGCCCGGCGGATTCCTGGTGAGTGAACCAGGTAACGGCGTTCGAAGTCCCCAAGAAAAGGTTGTTCGCCAGACTGTAGCTCGTCGTCGAGTCGCCGTCCATGTCGATGGAAAAACCGCCATTCACGAACGTATTGTTGTACAAACGATGCGGTCCGAGCGGATTGCCGTCCGCCCCGTGGAAATAGATCAGCGCGGAATTGCCAGTCGCCATTGCGCCGGTACCGTTCAGAATATTGTTGAAAATAGTGCACGCGGAGCCAGTGCCGGTTCCTCCGTACGTACAAAATATGAAACCGGTCGGCGAACCGTTCGTGATGTCGCCATAGATGTTGTTGTCGTAGATGTAGGGCTGCATAATCGTCGAGCCGTCGCTGAAAGCGATGATGCCGTCCAAATGGTACGAGGCGCCTCCCGTAGGATAGAACCAGTTGGCCCAGTTCGTGATCGTGTTGCCGAAGATATTGATGTATCCGCTCCCGTTCGCGGAGATCATCCAGCCGTGGTCGGAAATGGTGTTTCCGTAATAGTTGATTCCCGACGCAGCTTGCGTTTCCGTGCAACTCGAAGAGGGGCCATTCACGTAGCTCGACTCCGAGGTATCCGACCAAATGCCGACATGCGCACCCACGAGCGTGGCGTTACAGATCGTAACGTTTGTCGCCATGTCGTCAACGCGAATATCGCCGGAACTGAATCCGGGTTGGGAAGTGCTTTCCGCCGACGTGTTGAGATAAATATTCTGAATCGTCAGATTTTGTATCAAAATATGATCGCCGCTCGCGAACAATCCAACGGAACTTTGCCGATTCGCCAAAGAACTGCCGTTAGCCGTGTTTTGAATGACGCCCGCATTCTGTCCGTTCACCGTGATGTAGCTTCGGTTGAAGATATCGAGGCCGCCGCCGCACGGATCTCCGTTGCAATTCCCGCCGGGCGCGTTCCATAGGAAATAAGGCGCCTGTAGCACGGCTCCCTGTTCGAATACGATCGTGATCGGATTCCCGCTCGCCCCGCTTCCCTTCACCGTGAGACCGACGGTCCCCGCGCCGAAGGTGAAGGTTCCGCATAGGTGAACGATCGTTCCCGGACCGATTTGTGCGGATCCAGAACCCCAGTTCGACGAACTATTGAAGAACGCTGCTGCTTGAGCGTTGGCGCACGAACTGCCGTCCGCGCTGCCAGCCGCGCTTTGCGCCACATAAACGCTCGGGGCCGATGCAAGCGCATTTGAAGCTAAAACAAGGCACAATAAAGCAAATACTACCCAGACTCTTCCGCCCGTGAACTGTCGAATTTGCTGGCGAGCGCCGTAAACCCCGTCGATTTTCCGGCGGATCGCCGGCGAACGGTTCACACCTGGAGACGGCCAGGTCGTCGAGCTGCGCTGTCGAGCGCAGGTATAGCTGGTACGTATGATGTCGTATGTCACTCTGAGCTTCTCCTTCAGACGATTTTTTTGATGGCCGGAGTTCACAACCGAAACCCGGACACGTCGCGGTAAAACACACCGCGCGGGATAGCGTTAATAGCGGCAAAAGCGTGATCCGTGCTACGAACTAAATCGACTAGATTGTGGAGAGCTTTACAGACTTAAGGCTGAAGAGCGGGAGGTAGTGCGTTTGAGGGGGAGGGGGGTAAGTCGACGCTTAGGGGACTGAACTGCCTCGAAGCATGTAGGATCCATCCGCGCAAAGCATGACGGAATCGGCCAGCGCGGCGAATAGCGTAATCACACGATCTTCGAGGTCTTCCACGGAAATGTTCGGATCGAATTGACGAAAGAGAGCGTGAGCGAGAGCTTTATGATCGCGAAGTGCTAACATCACCCAGGTTCCGGATGGGCAGACACTCCAGCAAATAGGCTTCGACTGTGTCGCGGTAATCCGGCTTCAACGCGACGATGGCGGTCGCCTGCGCCCGAATGTCCATAGGGACGGCTAAGCCATCTTCCGTGAGTAGCACGCCTGCGCCTAGCATGGAATTTACGACCGCTCTCGTGGTCGTCTCCCAGGTAGCGAAGGCGAACCCGGCCCGGTCGGCGGCTTCACGCGAGCGAAGCGCAGTCTCCCTGGTCAGTCGTGCGAGCTTCGGCGGAGACGTGCAACTGCACGTGTCCGCGAGGATCGCGTCCATCGAAGAAAAGATGAAATCCCTCGCTCGTTTTTCAGAATAAATGAAGTTCTCGCGAAGGCAGTTCACCATCTGGTGGCATCGCAGAGATTTCGCCCGAGCCGGGCGTACTTTAAGTTCTGTATGCACTATAGGATCGGTCGGACTTTAAGCATTTCCGATGCCAAGTTGTAATTGTTTTAACGCACTGGAAACGTTAGAGGATTTCCACAGAGATCGGCTGTATCTGCAATTGGCAACTAGAAGTTCTTACTACCAGGGAAGTTTTACCGGCTCCAAAAAACCGACTCCTCCATGCCGTCGAACGAAAGAGGAGGGGCTCGCACCTGGGAATGCGAACAGGCTGCGCGCACTGCGCGAACCTACGAATCCTTCCGTTTGCGTGAAGTGCGCCCGGCGATCGCAGAGCGCTCGCGCAGAAGCATACCTCCGCAAATGCGAAACGGGAATTTGCTGCGCGGCCTGGCAGCGACTTTAGCCGGTCCGGATTTGGCGCATGGCTGGGACGACGATGATAAATAATGCGGGAAATACGCCTTCGGCAATAAGCCTTGGCCAGGTAGCTCAGTTGGTAGAGCGCAGCCCTGAAAAGGCTGGCGTCGGCGGTTCAATTCCGTCCCTGGCCACCACATTCTGAAGAAGTTAGCAGCAGCCAAAAACCAGCGATTTCAGCCCGACGTACAAATAACGTACATCTACGCGGATTCCGTCACCTGTTCGTCGGTCTTGCCCGACATCAGTTTCCACATTTCGCGTGCTGTGATCTCAGTCCGCGCCGATGTCCTTTCCTTCAACCGCTGGCATATGGTTCGGTCATCTGAATATCCGAATGCCCGAGGATCTTTGCCAATTCGTACAGATCCCCGCCATGCATCATGAACCAACTCGCGAAACGTGTGCCGGAGATCATGAAAGCGGAAGTCCTGAATTCCCGCTAGCTCAAGGAAAGTTTCGAAGCTGCTCTCTACCCGCTGCCGTTTGCCCATCACCCCACGCTTCGGCGGGAACAATTGTTCCTGGCCGATCGTGACCGGATACTTTGAACCTCTCCGGCTAGTTCGGAGGGATGACATACCGAATTTTCCCGCCTTTGAGCTTCCGCGCACAGCTATGAGGCCTTCGGAATATCGAAGATCGCCCCAGGTCGAGCCCGAAGATTTCGGCCATCCGCATACCGGTCGTGAGCGCGATCAGTACGATCATGCGCAACCGATAGAACGTTTGGTTGACCGCTCGCGACCCTGCCCGATACATCTGTTTTCGGAATGAGCGCAGTTTTAAGTGCTTTTAATCTCTTCGGTGGTAGTCGAGCGTTGGAGACTGGCTCTGGATAGGACGCGTCATCGAAATCCTCGGGGAATACGGGTTGCGTCAACGGGCCGGTTTGGTCTCATGAACTGCCAGATTCCGGAAATGCCGGGACCTGGAGGGGTTTCGACGGTTGCACGGCGCGGAGACTGGCCGCTTCGTCTAAGCAAGCAAGGCGGTTCCTCGCGGACGATAAATGCCCCTTACCGGGCGCGTGAACGCGCTGCCCAACTTCGAGCGGGATGCCGGCACGTCCTCCATGTGGATCGAAACTGGGCGACACAAACCCGAATTGGACCCGGCCTCGAAACTCAAGAAATGGGATTTTGGGCAACCAGGATACTCCGAGCCAAATCCTTACTGAGGCGGATGAGATCTGGCCGAGAATCTAACTTTATGGACAGTGACGCGGAGGAGTCGGATGTTCGACTACCAGCTTGGTGCCTCGCATCAGCCCCAGCCGTTCGAGTTCCCGGAGTGCGATGGGGTCCGTCGGAGACACTGCTTATGACGCCGGGCGTCTGGAGAGGCCATCGCACAAGCGGCACCTCGTCGGGCAACATTCCGGCCTCATACTTTGCGGGATCACATGCCCATGCGGATCGATGTCGGATCGCCGAGGATCGCGGCAACTCGGTCTTCAAACCGCTCCGATATGAAGTGCTCAAGGCGTTCTGCTTCCTCATGCACCTTGTCCAGGAGTATTCAAGACGTCATGGAGAAATAGCTCCAGAAGACGGTGGTGCCTGACCAACTCCCATGCCCTCCGCTTCCCGGCGCACTAAGTTTGACGCCTCGGTGCTTTTCATAAAGAACCAGGGCAGGCCGCTGCGAAGAAAGCTTTTGAAGCATTCCCGTGACCGACGGCGTCTTAACGCCAAGCCGCTCAGCGAGGGCCTGGGTCGTGACCCGTGCCTCCTCCGCCCCACCCAATTCGAGAATGGCCTTCAGATAATCATCAACGGCTTCTGAAGTCTCCCGGAGGATTGATTTAGGCGGCACTAATAGAAATTGTAATCCAGGTTGCCTCTCGGGGCCACATGCCGTCCTCTGGCCGATCATCGACGTTGAAGTATGATATTAGGCATGCCTAATAGCGGTGTATCGACTCACGGACTGTTGCTGCTCGGCTGCGTGCTTTCTTGTGTTTGTTTTCCGCCGCGAATGCTCGCTCAAGGAGAAACGACGAGCGCGATTGTGGGCGCGGTGACCGATCCGAGCGGAGCCGCTATCGCGGGGGCAACGGTGACGATCATCGGAACGGAAACCGGATCGAGGCGCGGCGTAAAGACCGATGACGCGGGTCGTTTCAATTTCCCGCAATTGAAACTGGTTCGTATTCAGTCGGCGTGGAGGCTGAAGGCTTCGACCGAAATCAACAAGTCGGTCTCTGCAGGTCTGGGACAAAGACAAATGGTGGCTTTCGTCTTGCAGGTTGCCGCAGCGAAAGGAGAAGTTACGGTGACCGGACGCGCGCCGCTGGCTGAATCCAGAATCCAAACACATCGACGACACTGAACGCGCCCGCGTTGGAAAACTCCCGAACCCAGGGCGGTGATATGACGTATCGGCTGAGTTTGCGCCGGGAGCGTTGATGAACACCGCTGGCAGTGGCAACGACTTCGTCGGAGGCACGAACGGTTACGGCAACGTCCAATTTAATGGATTGCCGGCACTGGCAAACGGCTACATCGTCGACGGCCTTGAAACGAACGACCCGCTCACCAATCTCAACAGCGGTCTCTCGACGAATCAGCGTTGGGCCTCAACTCCATCGCCGAAGTCACCGTGAATACGCTCTCGTATGCGGTCGACCAGGGCCGCTATGGAGCCTCGCAAATCAACTACATCACCAAATCCGGAACGAATCAGTTCCATGGCAACCTGTACGGTCTTGGAACAGGTGCGCTTCAACGCCGCGGACTTCTTCACGAACTCCACTCCTGAGAGTCAAAAGCCGCGCTCACCGTGAATCATTTCGGCGGCAGCGTAGGAGGGCCGATTGTGCACAACAAGCTGTTCTTCTTCTTCGACAGCGAATGGGTGCGGATCGCATTGCCGATCGTTGCCGCCACGACCGTTCCACGCTGGGGGCACATTTTCAGGAATATGTCCTCAGACATCCCCGGCAGGTGGAGACACCACCGCTGAATTTTAGCGGTCACCTGTCTTCATCACAGACGTTTAGCTGGAACATTGAATTGCTTGGAATTGCCATTGGTGGATCTTCGGTTGCCCGTGATTCAAGGACCATGGAGCCTCGCGGCAGGAATCCACCTGAATGAACAATTAGTGCGCCCATTGCACAGAGCGTCTCCCATTCAGTTTACGTGTTAATGGGTGGCCTTCACAGAGCAATATGTACTGAATCAGAGAAGAGAGCACATACACATAA
>CAVXVL010000038.1:0-40405 GCA_963765085.1 Terriglobia bacterium
CAACGAGCAACAGGCAAATACGTATTGCTGTTTGCCGAGCAGTGACCGTCAGGGAGCGGTTTGTTTTACGTTTCAGTGCGACAGCCCAGTACCAATGACTGTCCACAGTCTGATGACCAGCCCCAACAGCCGTACAGTAGGGCGTTGAGCGGGGCGAGAACTACAGCAACAGAACTGAAAGTGGATCAACCGTGACTGCTGCAAGTGCAGGTGGGCATAGCCCATACACGAGGACCGGCGGCAGCCCCCAATTCGTCGGAGTCCCGCGTTTTGTGTTCTTCGTTCTTACTCTTCCCTTCCTCGTTTCCGGTAGCAATGCCGCGTCTGCGCCGGCGACTTCCATCGTGATTGGATTTGTCGGCGGGTATGTGCACAACAACAACGCGCTGCATGAGGAAGTCAAACTCGCCGCTCATCTGCGCGACGATCGTCCCTCCGGGATGCAGGCGAGGATCTTCAAAAACCACGAAGGCCGGCAGGCGCACGAGGCGGTTCTGGAGATGCTCGGCGCGAAGCCGGACGGAGCGCCTTCGGACCAGGAGAAACGCGCGGCGCACATCGTGCTTTACGGCCACAGTTGGGGCGCGTCGGAGGCCGTGACGCTGGCTCGCTCGCTGCAGAAGGATGGCGTTCCCGTCTTGCTCACGGTGCAGGTCGACAGTGTTTCGAAGTTCGGCGAAGACGACCGGTTCATCCCGCCGAACGTCGCGCAGGCCGTCAATTTCTATCAACTCAACGGGCTGCTGCACGGTCAGCGGCGGATCGTGGCGATGGACCGCTTACGCACGGAGATCCTCGGAAATTTTCGACTCGATTACACGACGAAGCATGTCAACACGAACGGCTATCCGTGGTTTGCCCGTACGTTTATGAGGCCTCACATCGAGATTGAATCCGACCCGAGCGTGTGGAATCGGGTGGAATCCCTGATCCTGGCGAAGCTGCAACCGGCGACAGCAAAACTGCAGTGAAACGACAGGAACTGAGCCGTTTCCCATGATTTTGCAGAGTGAAGTTTCCGGCCGATTTTGGCCGATTTCAGGCCAACGTCAGGTTCGCGTCGGCCTTTAACGTGGCGTCCGCGAATTCTGCGCGCAGGAACTTAGGAAACGCCGCAGCCGCGATCATCGCCGCATTATCGGTAGAAAGGCCTGCGTTCCGGGAAGAAAACCGGATAGCCGAGACGAGCGCTTTGCGCCGCGCTTCGCAGGCCCGTATTGCAGGCGACGCCTCCCGAAACGATGACGCTGCGTGCGCAGATTTCGTCTGCGGAAGAGATCGCCCTGCGCATCAGTTCCTCAATCACGGTGCTCTGGAAAGATGCAACCAAATCGAGTGTGGAGGGCGGCGTCACTTGAACCATTGCTCGACGCTCGGAGACGGAACGCTCGCGAGCAACTCGACGCCGCGCGTCGATTTCCGATCGAGATCATGCGCTTGCACCCACCGCAGCACGGCGGTTTTAATGCCGCTGAAGCTGAAGTCCAGCGTGTTGCCCTTCATTTTCGCGAGCGAAAAACGCACGCCCTTCGGATCGCCAAAAGGGGCGAGCGCATCGATCACCGGACCTCCGGGATAGCCGAATCCGAGGAGCTTGGCGACTTTATCGAAAGCCTCGCCGGCGGCGTCGTCGCGCGTGCGGCCGAGCAGACGGTAGCGGAATCCAGCGAGCACTTCGTACAGGTGCGTGTGCCGCCACTGACGACCAGCGCCAAGGCGGGAAACTCGACGCTGCTAACGTTCTGAGCTAACGACGGCGTGGATATGCCCCTCGATGTGGTTCACGCCGATCAATGGCACCTTGTGTACGAACGCCAACGCCTTCGCGTAGGTGATGCCGACGAGCAGCGATCCGACAAAGCCGGGACCTTGCGTGACGGCGATGGCTTGAAGGTCTTCCAACTGGGTCGCCGATTGCTCGAGAGCCAGACGCACCGCAGGCACGATGGCTCGCAGGTGTTCGCGTGAGGCGAGCTCCGGCACAACGCCGCCGTATTTGGCGTGCGTGGCGATCGAGGAAGCGACCACCGAGGAGAGAATACGCGAGCCATCCTCGACGACGGCCGCGGCGGTTTCGTCGCAGGAAGATTCGATGCCGAGGATACGGACGGAGGCAAGTCAGGGTGAACCTGTGTCCATTATCGAGATTCGGAGCTGAAATCACAACAACTTTTACAGAGGACTTAGCTCGGGCACGAAAGCCTGTCGACCTTCTAAGCTGACAGCAGGTCCCTCGACTTCGCTCGGGATGACACGCGCCGGGGGCACTTACATTCACACAAACTGTGACGCGGGGATCGCGCGTGTGTAGTGCTCACGCGCTAAAATCGCTAAGTCCGCCTTGTTTCCAGCCTCCCGACATGCTCCTTTCCGATTTCGATTTCCATCTTCCCGAGGAACTCATCGCGCAGGAGCCACTGGCCGATCGCGCCGCGTCGCGGATGCTGGTGATCGATCGCCAGACAGGCACGTGGCAGGATCGGATGTTCCGTGATTTCCCTTCCTATTTGAATTCCGGCGATTGCCTGGTGCTGAACGACTCGCGCGTGTTTCCGTCGCGGCTCTATGGACATCGGGAAGCGGGGACCGGCGGGCAAGTCGAGGTATTTCTCACGAAACCGATTTCGGCCGACGGGCTGACCTGGACCGCGCTCGTTTGGCCTGGGAAGAAAATGCGGACCGGAGAGCGCGTCATCGTCAGCGACGAACTCACGATCGACATTCTCGGACGTGGCGAATACGGCGAACGGACGGTGCGCCTGCATCCCACGGGAGATTTGTTCGAGATACTTGAGCGGGCCGGGCACGTTCCCTTGCCGCCTTACATCCGCCGCGCCGATGCGCCTTCCGATCGAGAACGCTATCAGACCGTATTCGCGAAGGAGCGTGGCTCGGTGGCCGCGCCCACGGCTGGACTGCACTTCACGCCCGAGATCTTGGACGCCGTGCGCGAACGAGGCGCCACGATTGCGTACATCACGCTCCACGTAGGGTTGGGAACGTTCCAGCCGTTGCGCACGGAAGTGATCGAAGAGGTAAAGCTCCACTCGGAAAGCTTTGTCGTGCCGCGCTCCACGGTCGACGCGATGGATGCGGCGAGACGGGTGGTCGCGGTTGGGACGACGGCGGTGCGGGCGATCGAGAGCGCCGCGGCCGGGAGCGGCGTGGTCCAGGATCGGAGCGCCGGCGGCGCGGATCACGTTGCAGGCAGCACCGGCGGCGCTGCCCACCGTGAAACCGAGCTTTTGATTTCTCCCGGATTTCAGTTCCGCCGCACCGGGGCCATGCTGACCAATTTCCATCTCCCGAAATCCAGCCTGCTGGTGCTGGTCGCAAGCTTCGCCGGCCGCGAGTTGATTCTGGATGCGTATCGTCATGCGGTCGCCGAAGGATATCGATTCTTCTCTTATGGCGATTGCATGCTGATCCTCTGAATCGAAGGAACAATCGCCGCGAGCGGAACAGATTGCTTACACTCGAAAAGTGAGCGTTCAGACATCGGAAGCACGTAGACATTTGCTGGCCATGATCGGCCAGGATGAGGAATTCGTCCGCGGCTCGCCCCTGCCGCTGGGTGCGACGCCCCTGCGCGGCGGCGTGAACTTTTCGTTGTTCGCGAAGCATCCGACGGCGGTTACGCTGTCGATCTTCCTTTCCGGCTCAGCGCAGCCGATCCTCGAATTCCCGCTCGACCCGAAGTTTCATAAAACCGGAAATGTATGGCATTGTTTTCTCGCCGGGTTGGACCCAGGAGTTCACTACGCCTATCGCATCGACAACAAGCTGCTGCTCGACCCGTATGGGAAAGCCGTGGCGGGACGGCCGGTGTGGGGCCAGGATGGGGAACAGCCGCTGCGCTCGGTGGTGGTGGAAGATCGCTTCGCCTGGAAGCACGATCAGCCGCTCGGGATTCCGCTCGCGGATTCCGTCATTTATGAAATGCATGTGCGCGGCTTCACGCGGGATCGCTCCTCCGGCGTGGCCGCTCCGGGCACGTTTCTGGGGCTGTGCGAGAAGATTCCCTACTTGCAAGAACTGGGCGTAACCGCCGTCGAGCTCCTGCCGGTCACGGAGTTCGACGAGACGGAAAATCCGCGCCGCAATCCAGCGACGGGCGAGCGGCTGCTGGACTATTGGGGATACAATCCGCTCGCCTTTTTCGCTCCGAAGAGATCCTATTCGAGTGCGCCGGACGCGCTCTCGGCCGTCGACGAATTCAAGACGATGGTGCAGACGTTTCACGCCGCCGGCATTGAAGTCATCCTGGACGTGGTCTTCAATCACACGGGCGAAGGCGGGCGCGACGGGCACACCGCTTCGTGGAGGGGCATCGACGACCTCACCTATTATTTGACCGATCCGATCACGGGCCGCTATTTAGACTTCTCGGGCTGCGGGAACACGCTGAACTGCAACCATCCGGTGGTGCGGAACCAAATTGTCGATTGCCTGCATTACTGGGTGACCGAAATGCACGTCGACGGGTTCCGCTTCGATCTGGCGTCGATTCTGGGGCGCGGTCAGGACGGCAGCGTGTTGATGAGCCCGCCGCTGCTGGAGCAGATTGCCGGAGATCCGGTGCTGGCCGGAACCAAGCTGATCGCCGAAGCGTGGGACGCGGCGGGGCTGTATCAGGTGGGATCGTTTCCCGCATGGGGGCGGTGGGCCGAATGGAACGGCAAGTTCCGCGACGATCTTCGGCGTTTCGTGAAGGGCGATGCCGGCATGCTTCCCGCGCTGGCCGATCGCGTTTCGGGGAGTGCGGACCTGTATCTGGAAAGCGGGCGGAACCCTATCACAGCATCAACTTCGTCACCTGCCACGACGGATTCACGCTGGCCGACCTGGTTGCTTATAACGAGAAGCACAACGAAGCGAACGGCGAAGGCAATCGCGATGGGTCCAACGACAATTTCAGTTGGAATTGCGGCGTGGAAGGTACTCTCGGACGACGCGGCGATTAAAGCTCTGCGTGCCCGGCAAATACGCAATCTGGCGGCGCTGCTTCTGCTGGCGCACGGGACGCCCATGATCCTGGCGGGAGATGAATTGGGGCGATCGCAGAAAGGCAATAACAACTGTTATTGCCAGGACAATGAACTGAGCTGGATGCCGTGGAACCGGCAAGGCGCCGACCCCGGATGCTGCGATTCTTCCGGAACCTGATCGCCTTCCGGCGGTCCCACGCGATTCTGAGGCGTAGTTCCTACGTGCGCGATCACACCCGGCGCGAGGTGGAAACGGTGTGGCACGGCGTGGAACTGCACAAGCCGGATTGGTCGTACGAATCCAGGCTGCTCGCCTGGCATATGTTCGAGGCGCCGGAGACGCGTCCGGGAGAACAGATTTATGTCATCGCCAACGCGCATTGGGAGCCGCACCGGTGCGCGCTTCCCCCGGTCTGCTGGGGGCGGTGGCACCGATTCGTGGATACTTCCTGCGCGGCGCCGAAAGACATATCGGAGCCCGAAGGCGCGCTGGTCGATATTCGGCAGGACAGTTATCGGGTGGGACCGCGTTCGGTGGTTGTGCTGGTGGCGCGTTCATCTTCATAAACCGTTCCGATTTGGCCACTCGGGTGCGTGTTGATTGGGCGATGTGCGAACAAGCCGCCCGCTTACTAAGTGTTTCGAATAAGGCGGCGTTGGAATTTTCCAAGGCTCTCTCACGGCTCCTCGTCGAGAAAGAAAGAATTTCCAGCGACGACCAAGGCGCGCTTTCGCGAAAAATCCTGGAACTCGCGCGCAAGAAATCCGTGGCTGCCGATCAAGATCTAGAGGATCACCTGCGCGAACATGAGTGTGATCCCTCCCTGGTCACGCAGTGTTCTGCGGAAATTGGCTCACTTAGATCCGAAGTCCCGCCGCCGTTCGACAATTTCCTGTAGGGATCGGCGCAACACGTAACAGCGCCAGGGCGTTCAAAGGTACTTCACGACCCGCGCGCGCTTAGGCCAGACGCCGGATCACTTCGCGAACCACGGCGATGGACAAGCCGACCGTAATCGCGATCGCGTGACCCTTCAACCGGTTCCGAGCGTTCAGGTTTTTGCGAACGGCGCCGGGCGGCGGAAATTTGTATCCGCAGGCCTCGCAATGCGGCGCGCCCGGAAGATTATCGGAACGGCATTCCTTGCACGGTTTCCCCATGTGAGGAGTGTGCCTCAAAATGCGACGGTTCGAAAGGAACCTTAGTACTGACCTGTACTAACCTTCTACAACGGAAGTTCCAGTGGCCCTGTCACAGCGAGTTCGTTACCCTATCCTCGCTATGGTGCGCGCGCTCGTGCGTGCCGACGCCGGCGCGTCTGTTTCCATCAGGCAGGTGTCGAGCAGAGTCTCGACACGGCACGCATGAGTGCGTGCGCCACAAAGCGGTGGCAACGATTTCTCCGCGACCGGCGAGTCGTCGGCGATTTCGTTACTTCTTCGCGCCCTTGAGATCCGTGTACATCGCTTCCACGAACATGTCGGTGGTCCAAGGCCCGCTGCTCTGTCCGAAGCGCGTGTCGTAATCGGCGGTCGGACGGAAGGCCTTCACCTGTTCGAGCGTGGCGCCCTTCTTGATCATGTCGAGAATCCGAT
The DNA here is from genome assembly GCA_963765085.1 of Terriglobia bacterium. Taxonomy (GTDB): domain Bacteria; phylum Acidobacteriota; class Terriglobia; order Bryobacterales; family Bryobacteraceae; genus Palsa-187. The sequence continues at coordinate 6,585 of CAVXVL010000038.1, forward strand.
CCCGAACGATGACCATCATGTCGCGATATTCCAGAACCTCGTGCTCGTTCGAAAGATAGCCGTGACCGGGCACGACCATGGTGCCGCCGTCTTCCTCGTGCTCGTAGACGGTCTTGTTCAGGATGTCGTTCAGGGCTTTAATTTCGCCTTGCACGCTGCCGCCGGCCTTCAGGTCGATGAAGGGATACTGCGTGGTATTGAAGATGTCGCCGGCCACGATCACATCGGCGCGGCGCAGTTGCACGAGGCTGTCGCCGTCGGTGATGGCGTTCGGCTCCCAGAACATTTCCATGGAATCGCCATCGACGAACTTGCGGCGTCGATCTTCGAGGAACGTGTCGGAAGGAACGGCTTCGGTCGGAGCTTTCTCCTCCTGCATGCGGATCTGGACGTTGTTCTGCGCGATCAGCGTCGCATGATGGGATGGATCGGTTTCCTGGCCGGTCGCGCCGGCCGGAGACTGGAGACCGAAAAAGGAACCGGGCAAGCTCAGGTCAGCGCCCGCCGCGCCGAGCTTGACGTTTCCACCGGTGCGGTCGGGAAGAAAACTGGTGTTGACGATGAATTGGATCTTGCGCGGGGTGAGCGTGCGGATCGCGGCGATGACTTTATCGGAAAGTTTTCCGGAACCGGTATCGATCACGAGCGCGCCTTCGTCGCCGGTGGCAACGGTGATATTGCCTTCGTCGCCGACGAGCATGTAGACGTTATCGCGGATGGGAAGGACGTGGATCTCGCCATCGTGCGGCTCGGGGTCGACGGCTCGGCTGGTCGCGGCCGGTTTGCTGGTGTCGGCGTGCAACAACGCTTTGAATTCCGCCTCCGAGACCGGCGATTTGAGCTTGGCTTCGAACTCGGGATACATCGATTGGGCGCCGGAGATCCCGGCGATCAAGGGGAGCTTGTAGCGCTTGGCGTATTCATCCGCGTAGGGCTGCTGACCGAGAAGATAGTGCGGAACCTTGTCGGGAGCGCGGCCGGTGATCTGCTCGCCGTCGTCGCAGGCGTACAGCCACGCATGATGATCGACGGGCTGGCGGAAATAGTCGTTGCTGCGGACTTCCGGTTCGGTGAGGAAGACGGGGTCGGTGATGATGGTCGTGTCCGTCAAATGGTCGCCGTGCAGCGCGATAAATTCCTTCACGGTCGCCTGGTCGCTTTCGGGGGTGCCGTTGCGTCGCAGCCAGCCCTGCTTCATGTGCGAAGTTTCGATGTAGAGGGCGTTCCCCATCCACTTGCCGGTGGAGAATCCGCGGAAGCTGTGCGGGGCCCACGCGGGAGGATGCGGACGGCCGTCCATCCACACGACGCGATGACCTTCGGTGACCTGCGCCCAAATATGAATCGCGACCAAAGTTTGATTGTGCGGATCGCGCTCTTCCCAAATGCGGAAGTTCCCCACCGCGCGCATCTGATACGGCGCCACGTAGGCGTCGCATTGGTGATGCTTCAGCGTGACGCGCGAGGGATCGTAGGAGAGCGCCCACAGACGGCCCGCTTCATTCAGCGCGAAACCCGCGTAGTCGCCGATTTCCGAACCCCCGCCGCGCTCCAAAGCGTCTTCGTGCAGCGGCGGAGTCCAGTATCCCGGAGAGATCGACGCCTGGGGAAGGCTCGGCCTTCTCGGTGGCTTTCGGCGGAGGAGGCGGCCCGAACTGCGCGAATAAAGGCGCGGCTGCAAGCGACATCGCCAGGCACATCAAAATGCTCTTCGTGAGTTTCATCGCTTTCGGCTCCCGGCTTCGATTCATGTTGGCTCGATTCGTCATGATGATCTCCCGGTTACCGCGACGAACACGGCGTGGGATTCCAGCCGGTCGCGTCATTGACTTTCTTGTAGTGCGTGCTGGTCCAGAAGGGCGAGAGCATATAGGTCGGGTCGTCGACCTCGGCGGAAACCACCATCAACGTGGGCCCGTCGGGAACGTCAAAGCGATCGTAATATTCGGTCAGAACCGCATCCTTGCTATAGGGCACGCCGTTGCGGCGCAGATAACCGGGCTTCATTTTCGTCGTGACAACTTTCAGTCCTCCGCCCCAATCGCCTTGGGGAGCAAAAAAGCCGATGGCCATGCGGCTCTTAGGACGATCCCAAATGGCTTCCGAAGCTCCCTGCCAATCGCCGCCCTTGGCCTGGGTCGGATTGAAAGGGAAGATGCGCGTTTGCGTACCGGCGTCGACATCCATCTTCAAGGTGTTGTCGTCCTGCCAGGTGAGGTGCAGACGCTCCGGCATGCGCATGATGGAGGCCGCGCCGTAGGCCCGGCACTGCTCGCCGGCCGCTTCATCTTTCGCCGGATCCCAGGCGGCGGCGGCAGCTTTGCCGGCGGCGTTGAGAGGCACGCCGTCGGTGTCGCCCTTGGGAGCGAGCGTCATCCGATAGCGCCAATCCTCGGTGACCAGCGACACCCAATACCCGGTCAGATCGACGGGCGCGCTTCCTTTCGCAGTGGGCGGAGGTCCTGCGGGACCACGTCCTCCACGGCCTTGCGCGGCCAGCGTACCGTTCACGGCTAGCGCCAGCAGGCCAGCGCAGATCGCCGGCGCGATGTTATTCAATCTCAAGGTGCCATCCCTCCCGAAGCCGTCTCGTTCCTATGCCCCGTGTATCTTTTCAAAATCGGGAAGATACTGTCAAGCTGTGGGCGAGACCGTCTAACATTCTAGCCCAATGTTCTATACCGTCGCGGCCGTATTTTTGTTAAGTGTTGTAAAGCAAACCGCCTAACGATTGGACGTCGCATCCGTTCCTCGGTTTGGTGAAGAAAAGCGTGTAAATCCAGGCCTAACGTGTAAGTTCGTCCCGTTGCCTGGCGGTGGCGCGCTCGGGACCTGGCATTTGTAAAAATTTGTAATGATCCTCCCGCTTGGCATGAGTTGCTCATAAAGAGCCTTTTTTCGAGCCTGGTCCGAGATGCTACCATCCGCTTGAAAGCTACTAATCCTAATTTCGAGGTTGCCCTTGCCTACGATGAAAGCGATCCAGGTGCGCTCCGCCGGCGCCGATTTCGAATTGGTCGAGCTTGAGATTCCGGAGCCCAAAGAACACGAGGTCCTCATCAAAGTAGAAGCTTGTGGCATCTGCCATGGCGATGCGCTGGTCAGAGAAGGTCATTTCCCGGGGCTTTCTTATCCGCGCGTTCCGGGGCATGAAGTGGTCGGAACGATCGAGAAGCTCGGTCCGTCGGTAAAGACTTGGAAGGTCGGACAAAGAGTCGGCGTGGGCTGGCACGGCGGACACTGCCGTTACTGCCAAGCCTGTTCGAAAGGCGATTTTGGAGCCTGCAAGGAATGCTTGACCACCGGCCTCTCCATGGATGGAGGCTACGCCGAGTATATGATCGGCCACGCGGAGGCGATGGTCGCGATCCCGGACGAGCTGAGTTCGGTGGATGCCGCGCCTCTTTTGTGCGCGGGCACGACGGTGTTCGGAGCGCTGGGGCATGCCGACGCGGGAGGCGGCGAGCTGGTGGCGATCCAAGGTCTCGGCGGCCTGGGACATCTGGCGCTGCAATTCGCGGTGAAGCTCGGATGCAAGGTTGTCGTCGTCTCGCGCGGCAAGGACAAAGAAGCTCTGGCGTTCAAACTCGGCGCGACCGCTTATATCGATTCGTCGGCGGGCGACGCCGGGAAGCAATTGCAAGCGATGGGGGGCGCGGCGGCCATCATCTGTACGGCTCCCAACGGCAAGGCCATGAGCGAACTGGTTCCCGGCTTGGCGACGGGCGGAAAGATGGTCATCGTCGCGGCGGGCCGGGAGCCGTTGACGGTTTCACCGTTTCTCCTCTTGGGGCGGAAATCGATCAGTGGATGGGTCGGCGGAAATATGGCGGAGACCATCCGTTTCGCCATGCATTCCGGCGTCCTGCCGATGATTGAAACGTATCCTCTGGAAGCGGCTGCCGCGGCGTTCGAGAGCATGATGACGGCTAAGGTCCGATTCCGAGCCGTACTAAAGATGACCGCCTAAGGTATCCTGAAGCGATAATTACAGAAATCTGACAGTTGGACGCAGTATTCTGTCGAATAATGAATTGGGTTCTCCTGTGAAGTCCATCAGCGGACCCCGAGGGAGGACTCATTGGCCACCAATACCGTGCCGCTCGTGAAGCGCGAAGGAATTAACTGGACCGCCACGACGGCTTTCATCGTTTTTCATATTGGCGCGATCGTCGCACTTTTCTTCTTTACCTGGCCGGCTTTCTTAACTGCAGTAGCGCTCTATTACGTATCGTTAAGTCTCGGCATCGGGATGGGCTATCACCGGCTGCTGACGCATCGTTCGTACGTTCCTCATAAGTGGGTCGAATATTTTCTGGCGGTTTGCGGGACGCTGGCGCTCGAAGGCGGTCCGCTTTCGTGGGTGACCACGCATCGCATCCATCACAAATTTTCCGATCAGGAAGGCGATCCGCACACGCCGCGTGACGGAAAATGGTGGAGCCACATCATCTGGATGACGGTGGGCGACGCGACCAACTGCACGCCGGAAGAATATCAACGCTACTCGCCGGATCTGTGCAGAGATCGATTTCTGGTCCTGCTCTCGAAATATTTCTGGGTGCCGCTCGTAGTCGTGGGAGTCGCGTTATTCGCCGTGGGCGGCTGGCCGTTCCTGCTGTGGGGAATCTTCTTCCGTGTGACGGTCGGTTTGCACGCGACGTGGATGGTCAACTCATTAACGCATTTCTGGGGCAACCGCAGATTCCAGACCACGGACAGCTCGCGGAACAATTTGCTGGTCGCGCTATTGACGTTCGGCGAGGGCTGGCACAACAATCATCATGCGTTTCCGACTTCGGCGCGGCATGGGCTCGCGTGGCATGAGCTCGACATCAGCTGGATCGGCATCCGCTTTCTGAAGATGGTGGGTCTCGCGAAGAATGTGCGCACCGCGAGCGTGGATTCGAAGTTCAGGGAATCAGCGCCTGAAGCGAAGTCCGAGAAGGCTCTGGCCGCTTCGGTCAGCGACTCGCACTAGACACTCCATAAAGATCACTCGTCGAGATCCTCGACATCGGCGTTCACGGGGAATACAATAATCCCCTGCGAACTAAGGAGCGAGGATGAACGACACCAATCGATCTGAGAAATTCGTCGAAGACAGATCCAGAGACCCCCGCGCAGACGACCGGCGCGACCTCTCACGAAGGGATCTGCTCGGAGGAATTGCCGCGGGAGCGCTGTCGGCAGGCGCATTGTTCGGGCAAGGCTCGCGCGATGGCGATGGTGTTCCGCTGGACAAGCGCCCGGTTGCACCGCTGACGGCCAAAGGCGGCGCGATCGACGTACATCATCATTTTGTCCCGCCCATTCCGGGGGCCGTCGGCAACAAGAATTGGACGCCTCAGATGTCGCTCGATTCGATGGACAAGTTCAACATCGCGGCGGCGCTGCTTTCGCTCACCATGCAGCGCGAGCAGTTTTACGACGGCACGGAAAAAGGCGCCAAACTCATCCGGCTCTGCAACGATTTCGGCGCGAAGTGCGTGCAGAGTAATCCCAAGCGTTTAGGATTACTCGCGGGCCTTCCCTTCGCGAACGTCGACGACAGCCTGAAGGAAATCGAATACGCCTACGACACGTTGAAGTGCGATGGCATCGGAATTTATTCGAGCACCGGCGACAAATGGCCCGGCGATCCGTTCTTCGAACCGATCATGGCGGAGCTGAATCGGCGCAAGGCTCCCGTGCTGATTCACGCGGCTGTGCCGAATTGTTGCAACCACGCTTTCCCGCCCGGAATTTCGACCGGCGAATTGGATTTCGACGAGACGCGCTGCGCGCAAAGCCTGCTGGTGAACGGAACGCTGATCAAATATCCCGATATCAAATTCATCATCTTTCACGCGGGCGGCGTGCTGCCGGTGATGGCCGGGCGCATTCAGGATCGCTTCCCGAAGAGCGCCGCGCAGTGGGCTCCGAACGGAGTGTGGACCGAGCTGCGGAAACTTTATTACGAGGTCGCGCACGGGACGTGGCGGCAGAATCTGCTCGCATTGAAAGAGTTCGTACCGATGTCGCAGATATTGTTCGGCACCGACTATACGCCGGAGCCCATCGAGACGACGGTGCGTGAGCTTCCGAACTCGCCTTTTTCGCAGGCCGAGCTTCAGCAACTGGAGCGCACGAATGCGGAGAAGATGTTTCCGCGATTCAAGTTGGATTTCGGCGGCGGAAGCTACGATAATCGCAACGGAATCAGTCCAGGAGGAGCCACTGAGCTGCAGCGTAAACAACAGCGCTAATGGGTGTTCAGCCGCGAATCGATGTTATCCCCTGCAACCATACGTCGGACTGCGGGGACCGCGCAACCGATTACAGCGCGGCCTGCGGATGGTAGCGCCTGACCTTTATTTCGTCCTCATGAAGCCGGGCCCGCGCGAGATCGTAGGCGGCTTGCACTCGCAGCCACTGGTCCGCGTTCGACCATCCGGCCTTCTCCAAGCGGATCGCCATTTCCGGCGATATCCCCGCTTGTCCGTTGATGACGCGAGAGAGGGTATGGCGCGCGACGCCCAAAATCTTGGCACCTTCGGTGACGCTCAAGCCCACAGGTTCAAGACAAGCGTCCTTGATCGAGTGGCCGGGATGCGGCGGATCTTTCATGGGCATTTCAGTTCCTATCGGTACAGATATCAAAACACAAATGGGACCGGCACCGTTGCCTCAGAAACGCCGCGGCTCATCCGAACTGAATGCATTGGACGCGGAACCGCCGCGAAACTCTTCCGTAAATACGCGCAGTACTAGAACGAGGTCGAGCGCGCGTCAGCCGCGAACGTCCCGAAGCACCGCCGCGACATCGATCACAAAAATACGTAAAAGATGTGTAAAGATCTGTGACGTTGGCGCAGGTTCACGCCTCTATCTCTTATTGCCTTAAGCAGGGTGGGTTGGTCTTCCCGCAGCGACCGATTTGTGAAATCGGAGGGTTTCTCGCCGCGGCCCACGCGTGAATAAGTCCTTTCTTATGAGCACAAAGCAGTTTCACATCGTCATTCTGGAAGATAACGAGCCGGACCTTCTTATGATTCGGACGTCGATTATCGACGCGGGCGTGAACTGCGATATCACCGCTTTCGACGACGGCGCCGAGGCTCTGCGGTACGTGACGAGCCCGACGTCGCGCGTTCCGGATCTGATGATCCTGGATTTTAATGTCCCCGGGGTGGAAGGGACGGTCGTATTGAACGGCGTCCGCGGCAACCCGCGATGGGCGGACGTGGGCGTGTTCATGTTCACCGCGTCCCAGGACCCTGGGGATCTTGCGAGGGTGAAAAGACTCGGCGCGAACGAATGCCTGATCAAGCCGATGAGCCTCGACGGGTTCGCGAAGATCGGGCACGCGGTCGGCGACTGGCTGACGGGGAGATCTGTCCTCAGTATGAGCGGAGAGCAGGAATGATCTCCGGGCGGGGGGCGCAAGTCATTCCGGTCCTTCCTTCGAATGACGCGTTTTTGCGGCTTCGGCAAACCGGCAAACAAGTTCGCGCGCTTGCGCTACTTCTTCTCGCGGCCTCGATGATGTGGGGCGATGCGCAGCAAAGCGGCGCGTCCCCTTCTCTGAATCCGGACACGCTGAAGAGTTTAAGCCTCGAAGATCTCTCGCAGATTGTCGTGACGACGCCGTCGAAGGAGCCGGTGACGGCCATGAAAACCCCGGCCGCCATCTACGTCATCACGGGCGAAGACATCCGGCGCTACGGAGCGAGAACGATCCCCGACGCCCTACGGCTGGCGCCGGGCGTGGAGGTCGCGCAGATCGACGGAAGCAATTGGTCGGTCGGCATCCGGGGATTCGGAAGCGACCTGACGCGCTCCGTGCTGGTCATGATCGATGGGCGCACGGTCTACACGCCGCTTTTCGCGGGAACGAATTGGGACGCTCAAAACGTGATGATGGAGGACATCGACCGGATCGAGGTGATCCGCGGGCCGGGCGGCACCATTTGGGGACCGAACGCCGTCAACGGCGTCATCAATATCATCACCAAGAGTTCCAAAGAGACGCAGGGTTGGCTCGCCTCGGCGGGTGGCGGCAATATCGAGCAGGGATTTGCGAATCTGCGCTACGGCGGCGGCAACGGAAAAGATTTCAGCTATCGCGTGTACGGGATGGGTTTCACGAACGGTCCCGAGTTTCATCCAAACGGCGTGAATTTCGACGATTGGAGAAACGTCCAGGGCGGTTTCCGCATGGATTGGGCGGAAAAGCGAGATACGTTCACGCTGCAAGGCGATGCCTACGACGAGATCGCGGGCAAAAGCGTGACGGCCAATACTTACGCACCGCCTTACACGCAAAACGTCGATGCGAACGCATTGCTGTCGGGCGAAAACATCCTCGGACGCTGGCAGAGAGTTTTCAGCGACGGCAACGATATTCAGGTGCAGGCGTACTTCGACCGTGTGCATCGCATCACGCCAAATTACGAAGAGAATCGCGACACCTACGACGTCGATTACCTGCAGCGCGCTCGTTGCCTTGGCGGCAGGAGCTTTCGTGGGGCTTGGCCGCGAGTCGATCCCGTTAACGATCCGTTGGTCGTCACAGGGCTTCAATTTTTTCCCTTCCAGAGAACCGATTACCTGGTGACCGGATTTGTCCAGGATGAGATTGGCCTCGTCGATCAGCGTCTTTCGTCTGACTTTGGGAACGAAAATGCTGACGACCAATTTCACTTCCGGCGTCGACTCCGAGCCCAGCGTGAGGCTGTTGTGGACGCCGAGCGAAAGGCAGACGATCTGGGCGCCGTGACCCACGCGTTGCGCACTCCGTCCGACTCGGAGGAGAATTTCTCGCTGGCGGGCTATACGGGAAGCAGTATTGCCGGCCTGCCTCTCCTCGCGCGCTTCGGTCCCAATCCCGATTTCGCGCCCGAGCAATTAAATGGCTACGAGCTCGGCTATCGCCGCGTGATGCGCCATCACTTTTTCGTGGATGTCACCGGATTCTACAATCATTATCACGACCTCTTCAGCGAGGACCTGGCCGGTTCGATTTTTCTCGAGACCACGCCAGCTCCTCCCCATTATTTAATCCCTGCCCAGTTCCGCAACGATTTACTCGGCTACACCAAGGGACTGGAAATCGCACCGGAATGGCGGCCGACGGAAAACTGGCGGCTGCGCGGATCGTATTCTTTTCTGCACATGAACCTGGCGAAAAAGCCGGGTTCCGGCGATCTGGGTACGGCGCCGATCATCGCGGGGTCGAGTCCGCAGCATGAGGCCACGCTACAATCCGCTTTCGACGTTTCGAAAAGAATCCAACTGGATCTCACGTATCGCTACGTGGACGGGCTTCCGGGGCTGGGCATCCACGCTTATTCGACCGGCGACGCGCGCATTGGGTATCGATTCAATTCGCAATGGGATCTGTCATTCGTGGGGCAGAACCTCTTCCGTCCCTGGATCGTCCAATATTCGAGCGATCCTGGTCTTCCCCTCGGCATCAGCAGAAGCGTCTACGCGAAGATGACATGGAGCAAGTAAACGGAGACTGTTTTGTCCGTAGCAAAACGGCGCTCCGCTCGCTAGGGCGGAGGATCGCACGGCTCTGCGGTTGGGGCCTTTTCGTCTTCGCTCTGTCCGTCCCCTGCCGGGCCGCGGACGATTCGCTGGAATACCAGGTCAAAGGCGCGTTCCTGTTGAACTTCGTCAAATTTATCGAATGGCCGGTCAGCGCCTTCCGCGATCGGAACTCGCCGATCAATATCTGTATTTGGGGAGACGACCCATTCGGGAAAGAGCTGGACAAGCTTGTCGAGGGCGAAGTTGTGAATGGGCGGAAAGTGACCGTCGGCCGGATCAAGCGCGAGCCTTCCCCGAAACTGTGCCAAGCCGTTTTTCTCGGACGAGCGGAAAAAGCAGATCTCGGCGAGCTCGGGCCAGGAGTTCTCACGGTGGGCGAAGGCGAAGGTTTTACCCAGGACGGGGGAATGATCGGTTTCGTCATTCAAGATCGCCGGGTACGATTCAAAATCAAGCAGTCGGCGGCGGAGCAGGCGGGACTCAAATTGAGCTCCAAACTGTTGAGCGTAGCGATAAAAGAATAAGCGGGCATTGGAATCGAACAGAGTTGCGGTTTCGTCATGCGTAAGTTTCGCGACATTCCGATCAAGCGTAAACTGGTAACCGCCATCATGCTGACGACGGCGGCGGCCCTGTTGTTGGCCGGCACCGGAATCGTGCTGGCGGACACTTTCCTGGTTCGCCGGAATTTAGTGGACGGCCTGACGGCGGTCGCGCAAGTGATCGCCGATAATAGCACCGCGGCTCTCAGCTTTGACGATCCACAGTCGGCAACCGAGACTTTGAGCGCCTTGCGAGCCCGTCCGCATCTGATCCGGGCGTGCATTTCACGGTCAAACGGGAGCGTCTTTGCGCACTACCCGCGCGAGATCGACCCTTCCGCCTGCGCGAATTCGAGCGCCGGCGAACGACCGGTTTTTACACGGGCCGACGTCACGGTTTCGCGCCCGATTATCCTCCAAGGCCGCCGTCTGGGAACTCTGGTGTTGATTTCGGATCTTGGCGAGATCTCGGAGCGCATGAACTTCGATAGCGCCGTGGTCCTCGCGGTTCTTTTGGTGGCGAGTCTGATCGCGTTTCTGCTCTCGGAGAGGATGAGTGCGGTGATCGCTACACCCGTATCGAGGCTTGTCCGCGCGACAACGGCCGTAGCGGAGACGAGCGACTACAGCATTCGCGCACAGAAGTTGTCGGGCGATGAACTCGGCCTGTTGGTCGATCGGTTCAACGAGATGCTCGGCGGCATTCAGTCGCGCGACGACAGCCTGAAGCAGGCGCTGCGGGATCGGGAGCAGGCGCTGCGCGAGGCGGAGGCGGCTCGGGAGCGGTTTCGCTTTATGGCCGAATCCATGCCACAGAAAATTTTCACGGCCACGCCGGCGGGGGGCGTGGATTATTTCAATCGGCAATGGATGGAGTTCACTGGTTTGGAGTTCGAACAGATCAGGGACTGGGGATGGCCTCACTTCCTGCATCCGGACGATCTCGAAGCGAACTTGATGGCTTGGCGGCATGCGGTCGCGACCGGCGAGCCCTTGGTCCTACAGCAGCGCTTCCGGCGCGCCGATGGTGAATATAGGTGGCATTTGAGCCGGGTTCACGCGATGCGGGACACGGACGGAAACATTTCCATGTGGATCGGATCGAATACCGACATCCACGAGCAGAAGGAAAAAGAGAATGACTTGCGGCGCGCGAACGAAGACCTCCAGCAGTTCGCCTATTCCGCAAGTCACGATTTGCAGGAACCGATCCGGAACGTCGCGGTCTACAGCGAGATCATCGCCAAGCGGTACAGCGCAGTGCTGGACGCGGACGGAAGACAGTTCCTCGGATTTCTCACGGAAGGAGGACGGCGTTTGGCCACTTTGATCAACGACCTGCTGGCGTATACGCGAGCCGGGATCGTGGAAAGCCCCGCTGTCAAAGCGGCTTCATCGGTCGTTTTGGAACGGGTTCTTTCGAGCCTGGCGGAAGCCATCCGGGAAAGCGGAGCCACGATCAGCCATGGTCCGCTCCCGGATGTATACATGGCGGAAACACATCTACAACAGGTATTTCAGAATCTGATCGGCAACGCGCTGAAATATCGGAAACAAGAACCACCGCGGATCCACATCACGGCAACCCAACAAGGTGCGTCGATGCGTTTTTCCGTGCAAGACAACGGGATCGGAATCGATCGTCAGTACAAGGAGAAAATCTTTGGCGTATTCAAGCGGCTTCATCGAGACCAGAAATATAGCGGCACCGGTATCGGCCTCGCTATTTGCCAGCGAGTTGTTGAACGTTATGGGGGCCGAATCTGGGTCGAATCTGCCCCCGGAGAAGGAGCCACCTTCTACTTCACGATTCCAGAATATGTCGCAGGAGGCCAGTCGACCGCCTTTGCATCTTCTATTAGCGGAAGATAACCTGCCGGACGCGCTGCTGGTCCGCGAAGCGATCCGGTCGGAAAACCTGCCGCTCGAAGTTTTTATCGCACCGGACGGCGAACGTGCGATCGAGTTCATCGCCAAGGCGGAGCAGGACGGGAACGCCCCACACCCGCATCTTGTGTTGCTCGACCTGAACCTGCCTCGCATCGACGGTTTCGACGTGCTGCGCCGGTTACGGGCCTCCGAGAAGTTCAAAAACATCCCGGTGCTGGTCGTCACTTCGTCCGATTCACCATCGGATCGGGCGGAGACAGCTAAGCTCGGCGCAAGCTATTTTCGCAAGCCTGTCACGTACGAAGAGTTTTTGGCGATCGGGAAATATTTGCGGCAATTTATGGAGAAGAACGGACTACTCTCGTAATTTCAGCCACTCTCACCGTCCCGCTTCTTGCTGATGTCGCAGTCGGCTTGCATCGCCTGTATGCAGTCTCGATTGTCGATCGACCCGCCTTTTTGTAACTTCCTCTGCGTTTACTTCTTAGGCTCTATCTGCAGGTCGTCGGTGACGGAAAAAACGTTGGGCACGTGATTCGCAGCCATCTGGATCAGGATTTTATCCATTTGATTGGCGACGAAACCTTCCAGGACAACGTGACCGTTCTTGACCAGAATGTGAATGGAGGGCACGGCGCGGTACCCATAGCGAATGTCGATTCCGGCCTGCCGGTAGATGGCCTGGAACACGGCGCGTCGGATCTGATCGTCCATCGGGGAGAGGGGCAGAACTTCGATATTATTAACGACCTGGGTCACGCCCTTGACGCTTTTCGCCGATTTTCCGGCATCGTCTTTTAGAAACGGTTGGGTGACCGCGCCCATCAGCGTGACCGTCGTGCCATTCACACTGAAGGCAATGTCGTCGAACACGCCGTAGTACGGCATCAACACGAGCTTATGCCGCACCTCGCGGGCGAGGTCGCTCTCGGATGGACTGCCCGGCATAAAGGCGTCGTTATGATCTTTATCTTTCGCGAACGCACCGAGCGGCGCGATCGCCAGAAACACCGCCATTCCAACCCACGCACTCTTCATGGAGAAACCTCCCACCCTTCTTTTGCCTTGGCAACCTTGGACCAAGCTCTACCGTCGTCACGGAGGTTTTCCCGTTCGCGCGCTACATGCTCGAGATTTTGAGATACCTTTTGATGTCCGGATACAAAGAAACGAATCCGGCAGCCAATAGCGTTACCGCAGCGATACGCAACCATTTTCCATTCTTCACAGGACGGCCTCCACCATCCTAGATTCAAAACGTTCGCTGGCGTTACAGAGAACACACTCGGCGACGCGCAACCAATTCTATTGCATTTGAAATTCGCGCTGGAACGGGACCTCGGAGGTTCCGGCGAGGGACAGCACTTCGACGAGTTGGCCTACTTTCAGGTCCTGCAATCGAATCTGCGCGCCATTGTAGAATCGCAGAGCATCCCGATAGGTATTTCCTTCGGCGCTGGTTTGGACGAAAACCGCCCCTTCCTCTTTCTGAAGGCCGTAAGTTTGCTGGGTGTACCCTGGGATTCCTTTCAGGATGAGCTGAGCACCGGGCGGGATACACACGGCGGGGACCGGGACGCGATCCACGGGATCTTGAAAATAGCATTTGACCCGATGCCACAAACTCCCGCTGTGAGCTTCGCGCTTGGCGCATTCATAGCGGCCGACGTCGCCGATGGAAGCCAGCCCGAGTGAGCCGGTGTGGAAGCGGTGTACGACCAGTTCCTCACCTTCGTTCGCAAGCCGATTGGGTACCGCGTAAAGAGAATAGTCACACATGAAAACTCACCTTTTCCCTTCCTCCGACACGCAAGCAGGTTTGGTTCCAATGAGCGGAGGCCAGCCGGCGTGGCCCGCAGCCTGGAAAAAAGCGAATGGTGACATCAACATAAAGCTCTCGGCGTAGCTTGGCCACCAATGGGAAGAGATCCACACAACTGAATTCCGTAGACGTAATTTCTATCGGGCGTGCACGCGATGCAGAACCGCGAGCGCGGCGCGGCAGCGGGAGAGTGGCTATGGCACGTGAGAAAGCGGCAGCCATCCGCGGCTGATGTAGTCAGTCAGGACGAAGAGGATGAGGATCGCCAGCCAAAAAAATCCGGCCCCCACAAACAGCTTCGTCATCGAGCTGGATCGGCGCAAGCCCATGAAGAAAGCCGCTACCAGTGTCCCTTTGATCACCGCAATTGCCATGGCGGCGATCAGGTTGAACGGGCCGAGGTCTATCCTGGAAACGGCGACCGTAGTTCCCGTAAGAATGAGAAGCGCGATCCACACGCTGACGTAAGTCCGAACGGGAGTAATCTCCTGGTGACTCATGATGTGTGTCCAATCAAGTAAAGCAATGGGAACAGGAAAATCCACACAATGTCGACGAAGTGCCAGTAGAGACCGATCGTCTCGACAGGCGTATACCAGGAGGGACTGAAGCGATCGCGCAGAGCCATCACAATCAGGGTGACGAGCAGTCCCGCGCCGACGATCATGTGCAGCGCGTGCATTCCGGTCATCGCGAAATAGAGATAGAAAAGAATCTGCGCCTGATGAAAATAGGCCGGATTGGCGAAGTGGAAGCTTGGACCAGGAATATGATGATCGACCCACTTTTGATAGTATTCGACGTACTTGAGCGCAAGAAAGACAAGTCCCAGGACAAGCGTGGCAACCAGGAACCCGACTAACGGCTTCTTGCGGCCGAGTTGCGCCGAGCGGACGGCTAGAACCATCGTGAGACTGCTGCAAATCAAAACCGCGGTGTTGATGGTTCCGATCAGCAGGTTCATCGTGTCGCTGGCGGCGGCGAATGCCGCTGGGTAAAGACCGCGGTAGACGGCGTAGCTGACGAACATGCCGCCGAAAAACATGAGCTCCGTCAGCAGGAACAGCCACATCCCGAGCAATGAAGAGTCGAACTGCTGCTCCGCGTCGTCGAAATGGTGACGTAGCGTCGGCGGGTGGACAGGGGGGCTCGTCGTTTCACTAGTGGCCAATGCTCACCTCCTCGCTTTCCCCGGAGTAGTTGTAGGCAGGCTCCGTGACCACCGGCGGAACGTCGAAATTGTACTTCGGAGGAGGAGTCGGCGATTGCTCCCACTCCAATCCCTTGGCGTTCCAGGGATTCTGCGGAGAAATGGGTCCTCTCCGCCACGCCCACGCCAAATACACGATCGGCATCACGTAGCCGATGGCCAGAATAGAAGCCCCCAGCGTCGACATGACATGAAGAACTTGGAATTCGGGCGGATAGGTCGCATAGCGCCGCGGCATCCCCAGGTAGCCCAGGATGAACTGCGGGAAGAAGGTCAAATTGAATCCGACGAAGATGATCACGGCCGCCAATCGCGCCCAGTTTTCGGGATACAAGCGGCCGGTGATCTTCGGAAACCAGAAGTGGATTCCTCCGAGGTACGCCATGACCATGCCGCCCACCATCACGTAATGAAAATGCGCGATGACGAAGTAGGTGTCGGTGACGTGGACATCGATCGCCATGGTCGCGAGAAATAATCCCGTCAGACCGCCAATCGTAAAGAGCCCGATAAATCCGAAGGCGTACAGCATCGGCGTTTCAAAGCTCACCGAGCCTTTATACATCGTGGCGGTCCAGTTGAAGACCTTGATCGCCGAAGGGACGGCCACCATGAAACTGAGCAAGGAGAACGCCATGCTCGCGTACATGGACTGCCCTGCGACAAACAGATGATGCCCCCACACGAGAAAGCCGAGCACGGCGATCGCGACGCTCGAAAAAGCCACGAAATTATAACCGAACACCGCTTTTCGCGAGAAGCAGGCCACCAATTCGCTCATCACCGCCATACCCGGAAGGATCATGATGTACACGGCAGGATGCGAGTAGAACCAGAAGAGGTGCTGAAACAGGATGGGATCGCCGCCGAGCGTCGGATCGAAAATTCCGGCGTGCAGCAGACGTTCGAGGCCCAGCAGCACAAGAGTGATGGCAAGTACAGGCGTTCCGAGAACCTGAATCAGACTGGTGGCGTAATGCCCCCACACGAACAGCGGGAGCCGCGACCAGGTCATTCCCGGCGCGCGCATTTTGTGAATCGTAATGATGAAATTCAAGCCGGTGAGGATGGAAGAAAATCCGGCGACGAAGATACCCATGGCAGCGAGAATGACGTGTGTATTCGAATACGTGGTGCTGAAGGGCGCATAGAAGGTCCATCCCGTGTCCACGCCTCCGTCGACGATCGCCGTGAGGGCGAACATGCCGCCGGCGATGTAGATGTACCAGCTCAGCAGATTGATCCGCGGAAAGGCAAGATCGCGCGCGCCGATCATGATCGGGATTAAAAAATTACCGAGCGTCGCCGGAATGGAGGGGACGAGAAAGAAGAACACCATGATGATTCCATGCATGGTGAACAGCTTGTTATACGTGTCCCTGGAAAATACGCCTTCCGGTGAGAGCAGATGAACGCGCATGGCGACGGCGAACGCCCCGCCGACGAAAAAGAACGCGGTGATGGAAAAAAGATAAAGCAGAGCGATGCGCTTGTGGTCCGTCGTGAACAGCCAGGATTTCCAGCCGTAGTCGTCGTTGAGATAATTCACGCGTTTCCCGGCGGGAAATAATTCGAGGCTTGCGCGGCTCATGGAACCCTCCGATCGGGAGTCGTCTGTTGGGGCGTTCGTGGCGGTGAAAAGCCGCTAGTGGGTACGGGCGGCGCGGGGGGAGGCACGGCGAGGCTCTTGATGTAGGAGACCAATTGAATCAGACCCTCCTCATCGATCTGCCCTTGATAAATCGGCATCACGTTACGCGAATATCCCCGCACGACCTTGTCGTTCGGATTCACAATCGCCTTGCGTATGAAGTCGTCATCAGCAATGACCGAGTGGTTATCGTCGAGCGTAACCGGGCCTCCGTAGACGTTCACGAGCGACGGACCTCGCCCCTGCTGATTCGAGGTGTGGCACGAGGCGCAACCATACTTTTCAAAAAGCCTTTGGCCCTGCTCCTGTAACGTCCCTCCGCTCGTTCCATTGGCGAGCCACTCCTGATAAGCCGCCGGCTCCATCACCGTGACCCAGCCGCCCATCTTGGAGTGATTCGTGCCGCAATATTCAGCGCAGAAAATGTGGAATCGGCCAGGCTTCGTCGCCTCCACCCAAAAGTATTGGTAGCTTCCCGGCACCACGTCGTGTTTCAAACGGAACGCGGGAATGTAAAAGCTGTGGATCACGTCTTCGCTCGCGAGCGTCAATTTGACCGGACGGCCGACAGGAACGTGCAGCTCGTTAATCTCGCGCTGTCCGCTGGGGTATTGCACTTTCCACATCCACTGCTTGCCGACCACGTAGACATCGAGAGCGTTCGCCGGGGGTAACGTGTAGTTTCGAAAATAAAGCTCGGTCCCCCACACGAACATGACCATCATGATCAGGAAAGGAATCACGCTCCAGGCGATTTCCAGAGGCAGCGACCCGTGAATGGCGCGAGGACGCTCCTCCGGATCGCGGCGGCGATACTTGAACGAGAAATAGAGAATCGCCAGAAAAATCAATACGGTCATCACGCCGCCGACGATCAACAGAAAAATATACAGATCGTCGACTTCGGCCGCGTTGGTCGAGATGCTGGGAGGAAAGATGGACCAACGTCCCATCAGAACGCACCCCGGCGAGCGTCGTAACGGCGAAAGTCGCGGCGCAGATGGATCAGGATGAAACCGACCAGCGCAAACAGTGTCAGCAATCCGCCGAGGCGCAGCACGTTCATGATCACGAACCCGTACTTGCCGTTGGCAGGATCGTAATGGAAGCAGTACAGCAGAACCTGATCGACGGGCGTCCCGATCGTGCCTTGCGAGGCTTCCACCAAGCCCAACCGCACATCGCGAGGCTGATAGGAGACGCCATAGAAGTAGCGCGAGACACGACCGCCGGGGGTGAGGATCATCACGGCGCTGGGATGTACGTATTGATTGGTGTTCGAGTCGTAGATGAAATGAAATCCCACGGCTTTCGCGAGCTGTTTAGAATTTTCCTGATCGCCCGTGAGGAAGTGCCATCCCTCGGACGCCCCTTTGGCGTCGCTGCCCAATTCCTGCAGATATGTGCGTTTCTTAGCGAGCGCCATTTCGGGCGTTTCGCGGGGGTCGAAGCTGACGGCGACCACGTTGTAATCAACGCCGGACTTCAGTTTGAGATTCTTCACGGCGCTCACAACCCCGTTTAACACCAGGTTGCACAGCGACGGGCACTGATAGTAGACAAGTGCCAGAATGACGGGCTTTCCCAGATATTGGCGGAGAGTCACTGGCCGACCCGCTTCATCGCTGAACTCCACGTCGAGCGGGGTTTGCGCTCCCATCTTCTGCTCGATGCCGACGTCGCGCAGAATGGCAGGCCGTCCGAGCGTCTGTGCCTGCGCCACGGAAGCGAGCAACAGGATCACGATGAACTTCATGGCCGCGACTCCTTCCCAGGGGGAGCTGCCGGATTTCGAACGGGGAATCCACGCTGTAACTGCAGCTCCATCGCGCGATCGAGCGGAATTCGGACGATGCCCTTCTGTTTGTCCACCCAACCATAAGTGGAAAGGATGTGATCTTCTTTCGCGCGCAATTCCTGAAGCTCAACCTGGGGGTGCTCTTCCACGCGCGGCTCCGGAGGAATCTGCTGCTGACTGGTCTCCTCCATGGGATTCGAGACGCCGCCCTGATAGGGATGGGCTACCAGGTAGCGGAACATTCCGTACACGATCGCCCCGACGAGGATCAGTACGGCGGCCAACGCCGCCCCCGTGATCACGATCGGATGTACGCTGGCGTCCTTGACTTCATGGCCGACCGCGACGTCGTGACTCAGAATGCTTCCCGTGTTATCGCTCAGTTCCAACTTAAATTCCTCAGCACGATCTTTTCTAAAACGCGACCGTTTCCCGCGGGGCTCCTTGGAGGCGCGGATCACGCAACGGCACCAAGGGCCGGGCCTTCAACTGCCAGAAAAACGCGCCCATCCAAAGCCCTCCGATCGCCAATAGCAGCGTCGCGTCGAGCCAATGCATCTGAAGATGCTGCCGGTAAAATGCCGGCTCGACGATCCAATAAACATCCACCAGGCGGATGGCGAGGATCAACACGCAAACTTTCAACAGCCTTTCCGCGTTCCGCTTCACGCCGCGCAACAGGAGCAGCGCGAACGGAGCAAGAAAATTAAAAAAGACGATGGTGAGCGCGACCCAGCCCCAGCCACCGTTCAGCCGTCGAAGATACCAGGGGATCTCATCGGGGAGATTACCGGACCAAATGATCAGGAACTGCGAGAACGCCAAATACGCCCATAAAACCATGAAGGCGAACATCATGTTTCCCAGGTCGTGCAGGTGCTGTGTCGTGAAATATTCGGCGAGCGGCTCTTGCTGGGAAAGGATAACGACCAGCGCGATCATCAACCCGAAGGCCCCGAGCATCTGTCCGACCAGGAACATGACTCCGTACATCGTCGAAAACCAGCGCGGCTCCAGGGACATCACCCAATCGACGAAGGCGAACGTCGATACGAACGTGAAGACAACCAATCCGGGAGCGCTCACGGCGCGCATTCTGCCTATCAAACGCTCGTCGCCCGTGCTGTCCTGGTCGGCCGATAATTCACTGAGCCACCATGCGTAGAAGGTCCACACGGCAAAGTAGAGAACCGCGCGAACGAGGAAAAAAGGAGTATTCAAATACAAATGCTTGCTGTGGATGGTGGGGTCGGCCGCGCCCGCCGGCGTCGCCCAGACGTATAACTTGGGGATGTTGATCAGGATCGGAAGGAGCAGAATCAGCATGAAAGGAATCGTGCGGGCGCCGGCTTCGGCCATGCGCCGGATGAGCATCCCCCACTTGCCGCCGACCGTGTGATGCATCAGCAGAACGCCCAGACACCCGATCCCCATGCCGAGCCATACAAGAAATCCGTAAAGATACGAACGTAAAAATTGAGTGGGATCGAAAAATAATCCGGTCGCCGAGAGCACAATACCAACGCCACCGGCGATGAGCGCCCACCGCTGCCATTGCCCCATCCGCAGGGAAGCTGGCTCGAATGGATTCATCGTTCCGCCTCCAGCGGCCCGGCGTCTTTGGCCGGAACATCCTGGATGGTTGCGTTCTCACTCAGTTGCAAGACGCGAATATACGCGGCGATTCGCCAGCGATCGTCGGGATCGACGCGCGCCGCATAATTCGGCATGGCTCCGTAGCCATTCGTAATCACGTCGAAGAAGTGTCCAACAGGAGCGTCCAACAGCCTTTGCGTGTGATAATCGCCTGCTTTTACATATCCACGTTGCACGATCAATCCGTTCCCATCGCCGATCCGGCTGTGGCACGGCGAGCAGTAGATGTTAAAGCGCTGCTGCCCGCGGAGGACGTCGGCGCGCGTGATCGGGAAAGGAAATTCCGTTACATCCTGGCCGCCGACTTTTCCCGTGTAGCGAGCAGCATCGGTATGCAGATGTCCACGCGCAACCGTTCCTGGAACAACCGGGCGTTCGGAACGGCCGTCGCCAAAGAATGCGGTCCCGGCGAGCGGTTTATAACGCGGCTGATCGTGCATGTCCTGCCTACATCCGAGCAACAAAATTGCGCTCGCGGCCGGCAGAAGTGCGACGCTGGGTCTACGCGGGAACATCCATCACCTCGTCGGGGTTCAGGTCTTGCAGAAAGCGCCGGGTCGCGTCGGGATCGAAGTGCGGATCGGTCGCTTCAATGCACAAGAAAAATCGATCGCGAGATGCGCGCGCGAATTCGGGAACGTTGAAAACGGGATGATACGGCTGCGGCAGACCGTTCAGCGCCAGCATGCCGATAATCGCCGAGAGACAAGCGATCAGCACCATGCCTTCGAAAGTGATCGGAATGTAGGCAGGCCAGGAATTCAGTGGGCGCCCTGCTACGTTGTGCGGATACGCGATTACCGACATCCACCAGCACAGGCCAAAGCCTCCGGCCGCACCGAGGATGCCAAAACACAAAACAATCAGAGAGACCGTGTTGTTCTTGAAACCGATGGCTTCCGCGAGTCCCGACACAGGCATGGGAGCGTAAGCGTCCATATTTCGATACCCGGCGTCGAAGGCTCGGTGGGCGGCTGCGACCAGCGTTTCGGGCCGGTCGAATTCAGCGATCAAGCCGTGAAATTGGACTTCCCCGGCAGTTTCAATCACCGTGGGCATGCACTGTCTCCTCGTGATGAACCACTTCGCGCATCTCAAAGATGGAGATGGCGGGAAGACCGCGAATAAAAAGAAACATCAAGCTCAGGAAGAAACCGATGGTTCCGATGAAAGTGGCCCAATCCCAAACGGTCGGGTAATACATGCCCCAGGACGAGGGGACGAAGTCCCGCGTCAAACTGGTCACGACGATCACGAAGCGCTCCAGCCACATGCCGACGTTCACGATCAGGGCGATTGCGAATACGGCGGAGATGCGCATGCGGATCTTACGCGACCACAGCAATTGCGGGAGCAAAATATTGCAGAGAATCAGCAGCCAGTACGTCCACCAATAGTTTCCGGCCCAAACGCGGTTGTAGAACGCGTAGCGTTCGTAGATGTTACCGCTGTACCAGGACATGAACAGCTCCATCGCGTAGCCATAGGCAACGATCAAGCCGGTGCCGAGCATCACCTTGGACATGCATTCGATGTGCCGCATCGTGATCAGGTCTTCGAGGTGATACCAGCGGCGAACCGGAATGGCGAGGCTGAGGACCATCGCGAATCCGGAATAAATCGCTCCGGCCACGAAGTACGGAGGAAAAATCGTGGTGTGCCATCCGGGGAGGATGCTGACGGCGAAATCGAAGCTGACGACGGAGTGCACCGAAATAACGAGCGGCGTGGAGAGCCCGGCGAGAAGCAGGTAAGCCTTCTGATAGCGCGCCCAATGCTTGGCGGAATTGCGCCAGCCCATCGCGAGCATGCCGAAGAGTTTCTGTTGGAATCCGTGAGGCGCTTTGTCGCGCATGGTTGCCAGGTCGGGGATCAGACCCGTGAACCAGAAGATGAGCGAAACCGTCGCGTAAGTCGACACCGCGAATACGTCCCAGATGAGCGGACTGCGCGGCTGCGGCCACAGCCACATCGTATTCGGGTAAGGGAGCAGCCAATAAAAAAGCCACGGCCGCCCGAGGTGCAGAAGTGGAAACATCCCGGCGCACGCCACCGCAAAGAGCGTCATCGCTTCCGAGAAGCGATTGATCGAGGTGCGCCAGTCCTGTTTCAGGAGCAGAAGAATCGCCGAGATTAGAGTTCCCGCGTGACCGATTCCGATCCACCACACGAAGTTCACGATGGCGAATCCCCACGCAACCGGAATGTCGATCCCCCAGATTCCGACGCCGCGAATGAAGAGCCAACTCACGGCGACCAAAAGCACATTCACCAGCAGGAACGCGATGCCGAATCCGACAAACAACTGCCGGGGCGTCCGCTGGAACGGCATGAAGACAACGCCGCTGATTTGATCCGTAACGGTCGCAAAGTCGTGTCCTGGACCCAGGACTTTATCCGGTCCGGGATCTAGCGTCGCGACGGAGGTGCGCTCTTCGGGATTCAAATCGCTAGCCTTTTTCGATCTCGGGATTGGGATTTCGCAAACGCGCCAGGTAACTGGTCCTCGGACGGGTATTCAAATCCTCCAGCAGGTTGTAATCGCGCTGCTGCTTTTTCAGCCGCGCAACCCGACTCGCGGGATCGTTGATGTCGCCAAAAATGATGGCTTCCGCCGGGCAGGCCTGCTGGCACGCGGTCACGATTTCGCCGTCGCGCAGCGGCCGATTTTCTTTTTCCGCGGAGATCTTCGCCTCATTGATCCGCTGGATGCAGTAGCTGCATTTTTCCATCACGCCGCGGCTGCGCACCGATACGTCCGGATTTCGAACGCCGTAAAGACTCTGCGTGTTCCAATCGGAATAGAGCAGGAAGTTGAAGCGACGCACTTTGTACGGGCAGTTGTTGGAGCAGTAGCGTGTGCCGACGCAACGGTTGTAGACCATCTCGTTGAGTCCTTCGCCGCTATGCACGGTCGCGGCGACCGGGCAAACGAGTTCGCACGGCGCGTCCTCGCAGTGCATGCACGGAACCGGCTGGAAATAATAATCGGGATCGTCGACGCCGCCCCGGAAATAGCGATCCACACGCAGCCAGTTCATGTGGCGGCCTTTCTCCACCTGCTCCTTGCCCACGACCGCGATATTATTCTCGGCCTGGCAGGCAACCGTGCAAGCCTGACAACCCATGCAAGCCGTCAAGTCAATCGCCATGCCCCATTTGTGCTGCTTGTAAGGCCACAGTGGGAACAAGCTTTCGCTGTCAGGAACCTGTTCGTCCGCGGGACGCGCGAAGCTGGGATCGCGATGGTATTCCTCCAAAGTGGCGACGCGGAAAGGATCGCGCTCCTCCATGGTTTGGGTGCGCTGCGTGGTCGCGAAAGAGTAACTCTGCGACGTGCGTGTAAAACCGACACCCATGCCCGTCCACAAAGCGTCGCTGGTTCGCAAGGCGTACGCATCGAACCCAACGCCGTTCGCGACGGCTCCGGCGTGAGTGCGCCCGTAACCGAAATGAATGGTGATCGACTCGTCGGCGTGCGCGGCCATGATCCAGACCGGCGCGCGGAGACGTTCGCCGCGATAGTTGATCTCGATTCGGTCGCCATTGGCGACGCCGTAGTGTGCGGCGCTCCGCGGCGAAATCCACACCGCGTTATCCCAGGTCATTCTGCTCTGCGGCTTGGGTGTCTCTTGCAGCCACGCGTTGTTCGATAAAGCGCCGGCTCCGATAATGGGATCGGGCCGGAATACGATTTCCAGTGCCTCGGCGGATGGCCCCTGCGAGGGTGGCATTTTTACGGCGGGAGCAGGCTTTTCGGCCAAAGCCGTCCCTGCGACGACGCCATCGTTCAGGGATATTTGCCAAAAATCATCGAAGTCCTTACCGGTATGCTGCGTGCGCCAATAATCCTGCACGGTTTCGTGCGAGGAACGATCGGCACGATTCATGAGCACGTTCAGCATCTCGTGCACGGTTTTTCCGTTGTAAATCGGAGCGATCAATGGCTGCACGATGCTGGTCGTTCCGTCGTAGGCACGGGCGTCGCTCCACGATTCCAGGTAGTGAGCCTCAGGAACATGCCAGTGGCACCACGCGGCGGTCTCATTCGAATAAATCCCGAAGTGCGCACGCAGCTTTACTTTTTGGAGAGCTTGGAGAAACTGGAGATCGGCGGGCGCATCGTACACGGGATTTCCGCCCAGGATGAGCAGATCTTCGACTTTGCCGTCGCGCATATCCTGGACCAATTCGCGAATCGACTGCACCTGGTCCGTCGGGTTGATCTCAACGGGGTCGGTATAGAGCACCGTGTTGCCCGCATTGCCCAGCACTTGGTTCAATAAGTGCGCGATCGCGTGGACGCGCGCGGGTTGGTATTCGCCTGCGATGACGAGGCCGGTCCCGCGGTTCGCCGCCAAGTCCTTGGCCACGGCGGCTATAAAGCTCGACTGCATCGGCGGTCCATCGACGGGCTGCTGGAGAGCCTGCGCCAGGGCCACGGCAAAACTCTCGACGTCTCCCGTCCGCATGCGGAAACGATGCTCGGCCATGCCGCCCGCCAAAGAAGGAGTTCCCTCGGCGACGTAAAGACGGGGCGCAATGCTGCCCGGGTTCTCGGCAGCCGCGCGGCGTCGAGCGGAATAATCGTGCGCGTAACGCAGGGCGCCAGGCATGTCCGAGCAGAGAAAATCGGCGTCCAATGAGACGATCACGTTGGCGCGATCGAAACGATAAATTGTGTTTACAGGTTTTCCGAACGCGGCGACCGAGCCCTCGTATACGGAATGCCGGCCGCACGGCTCCCACTGGTGCCACTTCGCTTCAGGGAAAGCCTTCTGAAATTCCTCGATCTGCGCGGCCAGCGTCGGCGACGTCAGAGTCCCACTGAGGATGCGGAATCCGGCGCCTTTGTTGCGGCCGATGCGCTCGCGCAAGCCGGCGACGGCGTCAACGAAGTTTCCCCATTCGCTGATGTATCCGTTCTGCGTGACTACCTGCGAACGATCCGGATCGTAAACCGTGAGGACACTCGCCTGCATCGTGGGATCGGTGGCGCCCAAACTCGCGGGATGCGTCGGATTCCCCTCGATCTTGGTCGGACGTCCTAAGTGACTCTCGGCCAGAATTCCGGTCGCGATGCCCGCCACGCTCATGGCCGTGGCGTAAAAAAGCGGCACTCCCGGAATCAACTCTTCGGGTTGACGCACATAGGGAACGATCACTTCCTTGGGTTGCTTGGTGCATCCGGCCAATCCGCCGGCTAAGGCAACCGACGCGCCCATCAGCGTCAAAAAGCGGCGGCGTGATCCGGGATCGTTCCAGTCGGGTGTGCGGTTCGGAAATTCATCGTCGACGAACTTCCGAAAGTCCTCGGTGTCCGCCCGTTCCTCCAAACTGCGCCAATAGGGTTCTGGTTTCATCGGTGACACGTCACGCAATCCGT
This sequence comes from Terriglobia bacterium, assembly GCA_963765085.1. Lineage (GTDB taxonomy): Bacteria > Acidobacteriota > Terriglobia > Bryobacterales > Bryobacteraceae > Palsa-187. The sequence goes on from CAVXVL010000038.1 coordinate 32,077, forward strand.
CAGGCTTTGGATCTTGTATTCCTTCACTAACCGCGGCCCGATCTCGTCCTGGTTCGGCGCCGGCGTTTCATACGCGATGTTGAAGACTTCCGATCGCGGACGGACCTGTCGTTCGGGATTTCTGTGGCACTCCACGCACCACTGCATATAGAGGCTGTGAACTTTGTACGTCAGAGGCATTTGATCCACGCGACCGTGGCAGGTGGAACAGCCAATGCCTTTGTTGACGTGAATGCTGTGGTTGAAATAAACGAAGTCGGGAAGGTCGTAGATGCGGGTCCACTCGAGCGACTGGCCGGTACGATAGCTGGCCCGCACCGGTTCCAGAATTTCCGCGTTTGTCCAGATCTGCGAATGGCAGGTCATGCAGGTGTCGGTCGAAGGAAGTCCGGCAAACGGAGAGGTTTCAACGGAGGTGTGACAGTAGCGGCAATCCAAGCCGTCGTCGCCCACGTGGTGTTTGTGACTAAAAGGAACAGGCTGGTCTTTCGCAACGCCGATATCCGTAATGAACGAGCCGGCGTTAATTTCGTAGGCGGCCCATAAAAGCCCTCCGCCTGCGAAGACGATTGCCGCAAGGCTTACACGCGCGAGACTATTCGCACTCCGGTCGAAGATCTGTGCCATGCTCCGCACCCTGCGGATAAGCCAGTCACTTGTGCCGACGAAACCTCAAAAGGTTCCGCGATCGAATATAAGATCAGGCCAGGGGATGAGTTGTTGCAAGAAATTTTCCTGTGCGCCTGGAAGGGAGAGGAAGTTCACGCACACAAAGCATCGGGCCCCGAAGATAACTCCGAGACCCGACGCCATCAGCCGGACAGTTCAGCGATTTCCGCCGAGCTGCGGCCGCCTTTCGCTATTTATTGTGCTGGGTGCCTTTGCTCTGCTCGCGCTTTCCCTGGTCGTGTTGTTGACCTGGCGTGCCCTGCTGCTGGCCGGACCCGCTGTGTTGTTGACCCGACCCGCTCTGCTGACCGGTCTTTCCTTGGTCTTTCTGCTGGTGCTGGGCACCCTTCTCTTGGTCATACTCGGCGGCGCCAGTCCCGTGCTTCTGTTGATTAGCTGTTTTGTCGGCCATTGCGGTACTCCTTGTGATAATTGCGGAACGATCACGTACTTGTTTCGCAGATAGGATCGTCCGCCCACGTAGTAGATAAGCGGAACCGGACGGTTGTCACACTTTTTGTTCCCTGTGTTCGCGGGTTCCAATGAGTTATTGGTTTTCACGGAGGGCCTGCACACCCAAGTTGTCCGCAGCCGCCAGCGGTTGCGTCGAGTCGTCAATTTTTCGCATCAACATCTCGATTTTGCGCTCATACCGCGGGTCGGGATTGTAGGTGTGAATTTTCTGGGCCAGGGTTTTGTTCTTGTAAAAGCGCCCGTGAGCAAGCTGGCGGGTGATATAGCGTAGACCTTCTTTCACCGAAGCAAACGGAGTTCGCGCCGAATCCCATCCCCACCGGTTGTTGTGGCGTTGGTGCAGTCCGCAGGTGCTTTCCACAAGAGAGATGGCGGGGAGCAAGCGGTAGTCGATCTCGAATGTATCCGCCGCGTCCACGTAGTCTCTGGCGTAGTAGGGCGCGGGGCAGCCGAAAGAACGAAAGAAGTTCTCGAGTTTGTCGTATCTCCGGTCCTGCTGGGCAGCCGAAGGATCTCCCACGGTGTTGCCGTAGACGTTGCCGATAGAGGCGATCGTTCCAATCCAGCACACGGCGCGCGGGAGTAGCCTGGTGATCGAATTTGAGGTTTTATGCATACAACTTGGCATCAGCGATGGATGAACGCCCACACCGGAACAGCTTCTTTGTGCGTGGTCGGTCAGCGTTCATACTCATGGCTTTGCTAGTGTGATCCCGCTCGGAATCGTACTGTGTCGGTCTTCCGCCGCGAAAAACACTCGGTTCTTTCCTTTCAATGATTAGGGAGAAAGGGAACGGCAAACGAACGGGTGGCGGGGATTGCTTTAAGGGGGTAATCTTTACCAGACTTTTTCAAAAGAGCGCAGCTTTTTCAGCGTCCTTCTCGAATGTCTCCCGTTTCTCACGCTTTTGGCCACGATACCGGCAATTTGGTTGTGTCGAAGAACGGGAACAAAGTTGGCATCGTTCGTGCCCACGATTTCGGAGTGTCACGAAACCGCTTGCAGCACAACAAGGAGATCGCATGAACGAAGCACCAGTGAGAGAAGAACACCGGCCGTTTGTCTCGGATATCCAGGAACTCCGCCGGCGCGCCCGCGAGCATATGCAACAGGGCGCCGTCACGAGCGCCTATACAGCGGATGTGAACACGGTGATCCGCATTCTCAACGAAGTTCTGGCGACCGAGTTGGTTTGCGTCCTGCGCTACAAGCGGCACTATTATATGGCCACCGGCATCCACGCCCAGGCCGTGGCGGAGGAGTTCCTCGAGCATGCGAACGAAGAACAGCGGCACGCCGATCTAGCCGCGGAGCGAATTACACAACTCGGCGGCGAGCCGAACTTCGATCCGGAAGGCCTGGCGATGCGCAGTCACTCGCAGTACGCAGAGGGCACGACGCTGCTGGATATGGTGCGTGAGGACCTGGTCGCGGAGCGGATCGCGGTGGAGTCGTACACGGAAATCATACGTTACCTGGGTAATGACGACCCAACGACTCGCCGAATGATGGAGATCATCAGCTCCAAGGAAGAAGAGCATGCCGACGACATGAAGAAGATTCTGGAAACGCTCGGAAGCGGCGAGGTTCGCAGGGATCAGGCCATTCAGGGAAAGAAGGAATCCCGCTAGCCGCCGGCGGCCATGCGTTCCATCGTCATGAGTAAACTTTCTGAAAGATTCAAAGATTCCGTGACGGAACTCGGGCTGTTCTATCCGAAGCACTACATTATCGCCGCGTTTCGGGATCTTGGCGCCGCGGAAAAAACCCGCAATGACTTGCGCGACGCCGGATTCTCCGACGAGGATGCATTCTCCATTTCCGGGGCGGAGCTCATTCGTCTCGAGAACGATGAGACCGGCCTCGCGGGACTATTCATGCAAGTGCTCTCGCGGCTCTTCGCCACCGAGCAGGTCACGACGGATCAAGACCTCGACAAAGCCCGTCACGGGGCGGCGTTCGTGGCCGCTTATTGTCCGCGAGACGAGCTGAAAGCGAGCGCCGCGCGGATCATCCACGCGGAATCCCCGTGGGCGGCCCGCTATTACGGCGGAGACGGGATCGAACATCTGGCCGGCGATCTGGTGACCAACTGAGGCGTGCGGTTCGCGGCGTCTTGAAGCGCGGCGATTTATGAGCCCTCATAGGGCATCGTGAATTTGAAAATCGAGCCGCGCGGCTTGTTTTGCTCCACCCAGATGCGGCCGCCATGGCGCTCCACGATTTTTTCGCAGATCGCCAGGCCGATTCCGGTGCCCGGATATTTACTTCGCGAATGCAGCCGTTTGAACACGCGGAAAATTTCCGTCGCGTACTTGGGATCGATTCCCAAACCGTTATCGGCGATGGCAAAAGTCCATTCGCTGGCGCCCTTCACTGCCGAGACATGAATGTGGGGCGGATCCTCGGAGCGATATTTTACGGCATTTCCCAGCAGATTTTGAAACAACTGAATCAGCGGAGTCTCCGAAGCCATCACGGAGGGCAGTTCATCCGAAGTGATCTTCGCGCCGCTTTCGGCAATCGGTTTTTCCAGATTTCGCAATACAGTCCGCAGAACGTGGTCGCAGTCCACGAGACTCCGTTGGGCCTCCACCTTCTCGCTCAACTGCCAGAATTCGCGCAAGCCCGCGATCAGAGCCTCCAATCGCTGCGCGCCCTCGACGGCGTAATTGATGAACGTCCCGCCCTCCGTGCCCAGCTTGTCGGCGAAGCGGCGCGACAGCAGGTCCGTATAGGTCACGATCGTGCGGATCGGCTCCTGGAGGTCATGCGACGCCGCGTAGATAAACTGCTTCAGATCCTCGTTGGTCTTGCGCAGGTCATCCGTGGATTGCCGAAGGACGGTAATGTCGTCGATCGCCAGAAGGATCACGCGCTCGTCGCCCTGCCGGATTTCGCGCGCGTGCAGCGCCATCGTTCTGGCCCCGAACCCTTTGAATTTCTGCTCGATTTCAAAATCCTTTAAGAGCGATTTCTGCGGTAAGACGTCCTCCAGCAACTGCTTCAACTTTGGAATGTTCCACTGACCCTCGCCCATCTCGTAAATCAGACGGCCCTCGACGCCGCGCGGCTCCAGCCCAAAGGTTTGATAGAAAGCCTGATTCGCTGTTCTGACTCGCAGCGCCGCGTCGAGCACCAGCACCGGTTCACGGACGACGCCGACGACGGCCTCGGCGAAATCGCGCGCCCTTTTGAGATCGTCGATGTCGATTAAAGTGGCGATGGCCCCCTCAATTCGATTGTCCGGTCCGCGGAAAGGAAGAATCCGCAAAGAGAGCCAGCCTCCGGCCGGACTTTGAATCTCAATATTCTGATTTCGTTCCCCGGCAAGAGCGGCCACCAACAATTTCCGCAGATGCGGAATAGCGGCAGAGTGGAGATCGGTGATCGGGCGTCCTTGATCCGTGGGAAGTAAATTCAACAGCGTCTCCATGGGAGGCGTAAACCAGCGGACGCGCAGATCCCTGTCAACCATGACGAGGGGGACATTGATGCCTTCGAGGAGTTTGCGGAGATCGTTGTTGAGAGTGCTCTGTTCCAGGTTTCTTGCCCGCAATTCGTCGTTGACCGTATTCAGTTCTTCGTTCGAAGCCTGTAATTCCTCCTTCGCCGTGTCCAGCTCTTCGTTGGTTGCCTGCGCCTCTTCGTTCGCCGACCGCAGTTCCTCGGTGGCGGCTTCCTGCGATTCGATGATGGATTGGAGATACTCGCGGGTGGCCTTGAGTTCTTCCTCCAACCGGTCTACGTCAGCTCGAACACTTTGGGAAGCCTTCGCGGCGGACCGTTTGCGCTTCCCTGCCCCACCCGACGCCGGCTCCGCGCGCACATCCGGCTCGTCGAAGAGAACCAGGAAACATTGTTCCTTCTGCGCGGGCTCCCGGAGAGGAACCACGCGAAGATCCACGTTGCGCACTTCGCCGGCATTTCTCAAATGAAGTCCGCTTTCCTTCACTTGCGCGTTTTGCAGGCGAGCTTTGCGGATGGCGGACTTCAAGGGCGCGATCAATCCAGGTCTCACCAGCCTGGTCAGGTCGATGGTGGGCTCTCCAGGCGGGAGCTGCAGATAAAAGGAAGTATCTCCCCGCACCTGCAGAATGCGCAGAGCTCCGTCCACAACCACTCCCGCGGGAGCGTATTCAGCCAGCAGAATCCGGTCGACATGCCTCTGCATATTTTTCAGCGGGCTCATCGCGTCGGCCGGAGGGATCGGAGCGGCACTCAACGTCGAGCCGGCATCGGTCCTCGAAACATCCGAGCCGAAACGAGCGGCTTCCTTTTTTTTTCGGAAGATGCGCTGCTTACGGTCGACAATGTCGAAAACGTCGGAGAAGGCGGCGATCGATTCCGGAGGTTCCCAGCACCAGAAAGCCGCCGGGCTTCAGCGCATAGTGAAACAGGGAGATGGCTTTCTTCTGCAAAGGAGGCCCCAGATAGATCAGCAGATTACAACAACTGATCAGGTCGATTCTGGAAAATGGCGGGCCCTTGGTCAGATCCTGTTTCGCGAACACACACGCGCTCCGGATCGCCCGATGAATCTGGTAGACGCGATCGGTCCTGGTAAAGAAACGCTGGCGACGCCCCGGCGAAACGCCCGCCAAGTAGCCCTCCGAATACACACCGGAACGCGCTCTCTCGATCACCGCGTCGCTGAGGTCGGTGGCGAAAATTTGAATTCCGAAAGCGGCCGCTTGTTCCTCTAGAAATTCGGTGAGACTGATGGCGAGCGAATACGCCTCCTCGCCGGTGGAACAACCGGGAATCCAGATACGGATGGGATCGCCGGGAGAACGACCTCGATCAAAGCGGGAAACACGGAATCATGCAGAATCCGGTAACTTTCAGGCTCCGGAAAAATGCGGTCAGTTGATGAGGAAGTCCTGGGCCAGGGTTTTCGCTTCCGCGCCATCTTGACGAAGCCTGCGCGCATATTCGTTCAGACTGTCGATGCCGTGCAAGGCCATGCGCCGCTCGATGCGCCGGAGAATGGTGCTCCGTTTGTGATCGGTGAAATCGATTCCGTGGCCGACCGCAGGACGCTCATGATGGCACTGAGGTCTCCGCGTGCCGGAGATTCCTCCTTCGATTCTTCCGCGACCCGGATGTTCCAGGTAGGGATGGTGCGAGAGGGCCGCCAATTGCTGCGCGATCGCCTCCGGCGATAAGACGAAATCGACGGCGCCGGCCGCGATGGCGCTGCGCGGCATTCCGTCGAATTTCGCGGTCTGCGGGTCCTGCGCGAAAGTAATACCGCCTTGGGCTTTGATCGCCTGCAAACCGATCGTGCCATCCGAAGCGGTCCCCGACAGGACGACGCCAAACGCCAGATTCGTGCGGTCCTTCGCCAGCGATTCCAGGAAGTCGTCGATCGGGAGAGTTCGTGCGCCGGTCTCGGTGAGACGCGGAGCTGTGTGCAAGGCTCCGTTTTCGATTTTGAGATTTTCATTCGCTGGAATCACGTAAACGTGATTCGGCGCAAGGACTACTTCTTTCCTTGCACTTCCTGCACCGGCATGCTCGCTTTGCGGGCAAGAATTTCGGATAACTGGCTCACGTGACTGGGGTCGAGATGCTGAATGACGACAAAGGCCATGCCGGTCGTGGGAGGCAGATGTTGCAGAAGCTGTATTACGGCCTCGAGTCCTCCGGCCGACGCGCCGATTCCGACGATGGGAAAGACCCTTCGCCGGACCGTCTGAACCGCTGGGGGACGGGGACGAATCCGCATGCGGCAGCGCGTGTCCTGAAAGCGCTTTGAAGCCTGTTTCCAGGGTGGAGCCGCCGCGTGACTTCTTTGCCATTACCGCTCCTCCATGGGTGGGCCTCGGGGGGCACGAGTGCCTCTATTGGATGGACTCAAAGGCGGGCGGCGTTACACGCGTAAACGTTTGGTCCGCCTGATTGTAGGCTCCATCACACGATCAATCCACGATCAATCTACGATCCATCAAGGAACCGAAGGACAATTCGCGCTCGCAGGCCTTTAACGCGCAGACAAGTGGAGAGACAGGGTATGGATGGTCTACACGGATTAGGCGGAGCCGACCTTTTCAACTCATCCGGGACCACGCCGCGGCTGAGATAGTCGTTCAGACGGGAATGGGCTCGAATCATTTCTTTACGGGCGGCGGAAACCTTGCGCGATGCCTGATGAAGCTGCAGCGAGCCGTCGGGGTGAGGAACCCCACTGGGAATCGCACCCACCAGCGCGTTGAATTCATCGGACGCAGCGGTAAGGGTCGCGGTGGTCTCCAAAACTTCCTGGCGCAAGACCTCGCGGATCTTCGCTTCGCTGGGGGGCGAATTGGGCTGTGGCCCGTCGCACCCGCTCATCGCGCGCTTCGGAGCAACGCATGGGGATGGGCGTTCCCTGCTCATACAACTGAGTTTCGGTTTTACACAGAGCACATTCCGCCATAGCAGGCACCTTTTATCTAAATCTTATGACGCTCTGTTTTTCGACACACAGGCGATCAAACAAGCGGAAGGCTGCTCCTACGACGTCCTACGATCCGCTCCGTGTTACGCGGCCGCCGCGAATGATGGCGCCGGGCACGGCTTACATGCCGGCGCGGTCGGTGCGTAACGAAAACAGGCGCGATGTTGTCTCTTGTGCGGTTGTTGCTGAAAACGCGGGAGCGCATTCGCAAAAAGGAAAGCTGAAAATGAACGATCACGATGGAAAATCCAAGAGCGCATCGAGCGTCGACGCTCCGCATTATCCCTGGCCCGAACAAAACGAACTCTCGGAGGCTGTTCCAACAGAGTCTGAAATCGCGGCCAGAGCTCGCGATGTATGCGTTGGAAGAAGGCAAGCCGGCCGGTTCCGCCGAAAGGCATTGGTTCGAAGCCGAACGGGAGCTGAAAGCGGCGACCCAATCCCGCAATTTGATCGACAAGGTTTACGAGCACGCCGGTTCCGTGCAGAATTAACGGCGGGAAAAAGGGCCAGCTTCTCGGCGGCCCTCGCTTTCCGGGGCTGTTGTTCTTCGCTCTTACTGGGGCAGCTGCTCCGCCATTTGTAAGTGCTGCTTTCAACGCCGGCAGAGTCTCCCGCGCGAAGTTCTTGACCTCCGGATCGCTTCCAGAACTGATTTCCTTCTCAAATTCCGCGATGTCTTTTTTGTGATCCTCGACTCCCATTTTGGCGAAGTTATGGTCGAAATCCGTGCAGCAATTCAT